>JAFUCA010000001.1 GCA_017459895.1 Bacillota bacterium
CGCTGAAGGAGACGATCCGTGGATTCAAGGAGATCCTGGACGGACAGCACGACCAGATTCCGGAGCAGATGTTCCTGATGGCGGGCGGCATTGACGAGGTCGTGGCCAAGTACGAAGAGAGTCAGAAGAACGCGGACTGATCCAGCTGGCAGTTAAGAGGAAAGTGCAATGAATAGTGTCAAACTTGAAATAGTCACGCCGTCCAAGCTGTTCTACCGGGGCGAAGTCGACCTGGTCATCGTGACGACGTTAGAAGGAGACGAGGGCTTCATGGCAGGCCACTGCTGGGGCTGCAAGCTCCTGGACATCGGAGAACTCTGGATCCAGGAGAAGGGCGCCGACAAAAGCGAGTGGCGGGTTGCCGCGGTTGCCGGCGGCTTCATCGAGATCAAAGAGAGCATCATGATCTACACGGATGCCGCCGAGTGGTCGGAAGACATCGATATGGATCGAGTCCTCAGTGAGAAGGCCAAGGCGGAAGACTGGCTCACCAAGCATGAGGATGACGGTGATCCCAACGATGTCCTGAAGGCGAAGATCATGCTCGCCAAGGCCCTGACCCGGACCAACGTCGCCGAGGGAAGCACGCGGCACCACTGATTGAGAGCAAAAGAGAGAGACTGTTTCGGCAGTCTCTTTTTTATTGGGTGTGCGGCTGAATTACCGGGATTCCTTAAAAGTGACTCTTTGACACATGCATTTAAGGAAGTCCTCTGATTATAGAGACATGCCCGGATCCGGATTCCTTAAAAAGGCTGGAGATCACGGTTGTTTCAAGGAATCCCAGTCAGTGCGCCCTCCTGAAACCACCTGCTTCACTGGAAATTTATCAGAAATTCCTGATTTGGGCGGTCAAACTCGACAAAAATAAGGAAGTCCGGTTATCGGATATGGTATAATAGTTATGTTTAACAACACACTTGGACAAAGAAAGGGAAACGACATGAAACTCAAAGGACTGATCTTAGGCGGACTGCTGTCGATCGCGATGGCAGTGACATTCATTCCGAATACCGCCTTTGCAGCGCCGCAGGAAGGCGGAGATGTGCAGGCGGTGACGCTCCAGACAGAAGAAGTTACCGTCACGCCGGACGTGGATCTGGCGGACCCGGATGAACTGCTGATGCAGTATCTGGAGAAGACAGCAGCGGGAGATCCTGCTCCGGCTCCGGCAAAAGCTGCTAAAAAGGCGGCTAAAACGAACCGGTTAAGCGGAAATGATGCTGCTATCTACGATGCTTTACTGGAGGAAATTACGAAAATTGCAAATGGGGAGACAGATAGCGCTGTCATAGATATCCCGGCAGAACAGATCCTCGGACAGAGATTTTTTACTGCCGAGGAATTAGGAGTCGATTCCATTTTTGCTTTGGATGAAGATGGAGAGGTCCTTTTGGATGAAGAAGGAAATGCTTCGTTTTCTGATGATGCGCTGGATGCCTTTGATGAAAGAATTGCATTTGATGGTCCGGCGATAGTGAATCGGCTGTTAGTAGATTGCCCGTATAATCTGTACTGGTTTGATAAAACAGAAGGGTATTTTTATGGATGGATGTCTGCGGATGTCGGCATGGACTACATAGAGGATGATCCTGCAATGGGATTTGTCGACGAAGATGCCGCAGTCGAATTTACATTCAATGTATCTGCGGATTATCAGGCAGATGGACAGGAAACGGTGATCGATATCAGCAAGACTGGGGGAGCAAATGCAGCAGCTAATACGGCGGCAGATATTGTCGACAATTATGCCGGCGACAGTGACCTGGACAAGCTGAACGGCTACAGAAGTACGATCTGCGGACTGACATCTTATAACGACGAGGCGGCAGATGATACGATCGACACTCCTTACGGCAATCCATGGCAGCTGATCTGGGTGTTCGATGATGATCCGGATACGAACGTTGTTTGTGAGGGTTATGCAAAAGCATATCAATTCCTTTGCGATCTGAGTGATTTTGATGAGGGCGTGGAGAGCCGCATTGTTACCGGAACCATGGATGGAGGGACCGGCGCTGGCGCCCATATGTGGAACATCATGTCTATGGATGATGGTGAAAATTATCTTGTCGATGTGACAAACTGCGATGAAGGGACGATTGGAGCAGATGATCAGTTGTTCCTGAAAGGCTATTCTGATTGCGATGAGGATGCGAGCAAGTACACGTTTGCCTGTGAAGGCGGCAATGTGATCTATGCATACGATGCCGACACACTGGATCTGTACGACGCCAGCGAACTGGAGCTTTCGGCGGAGGCTTATACACAGCTCACGCAGGGAGAAAAGGATCAGCGCGCTGCAGACAAGGTCATCGCATTGATCAATAATGTGATCGAGTTCGGTGAGATTACCGAAGAAAACGCAGAGGATGCTGAGAGCCTGATCATTGATGCCAGAGAGGCATATGATGCGCTGACAGAAGATCAGCAGGCACGGGTGACCAATTTCGAGAGCCTGGTTGAGGCAGAGCAGGCGCTGGAAGAAATTCGCGATTCCGACGAGCCCACCCTGGACGAAGAAGTTGCCGGCGTAATCGCCCTGATCGATGCGCTGTCGGAAATCAACGGGCCGGAGGATATCACCGAGGAAGTCAGTGAGCAGATCAGCGCGGCCAGAGATGCTTACGATGCGCTTTCGTGGGATCAGCAGCAGGAAGTAACGAATTATGAGGTCCTGAAGAATGCCGAGTTCCAGCAGATGCTCGCTGGAAGCAGTGAGATCGAACTGGATATGACTGAAAAGGTAAAGATCGCGCACAAGGGAGACGAGGCGGTCTTCTGGTTCACACCGGATCACGACGGAACGTATATCTTCACATCGTCCGGAAATAAGGATACAATTGCGGAAGCCTACGATGCATCAGGCGATCAGATTGCAAGCGATGACGATGGCGGACCGGGGGCGAATTTCCAGTTGGTGCTCAAAGCAAAGGCTGGAGAGACGTATGTTCTGAACTGCAGGCTGCTCGACAAAGACAAGGTAGGATCCTTCGAGGTTTCCCTGACCGAAAGCACCGTTCGGGAAATCGCCTATACCTTCGCCGATGATCATACACTGATCGAAGGCGTCAGCGGCGATTGGAGAGAAGACGGAGAGGAAAATCAGTTCTTCTATTACGAAACACCGAGCTGGGAAGCAAACGATGTCCTGACAGTGACTGACACGGATGGAAACACCGAAGACTATATCTGCCAGCAAGATGACGAGGAAGGCTGGGTGTTTGCCAGCGAATCCGGCAAGATGATCGATCACTCACTGGTGGGCTATGATGATGATCAATATGACCCGGAGAAACACTGGGGCCTCGGAAGCGATAATGAGGTCAAGGTATCCTATATGGGAGCTGAAACGACGGCTTATATCACGATCGTGCCAAACCCCGTGACCGCGGTCTCCTTTGCCCGCGATGGAAAGGCTGAGGTGTCCCTGGTCGAAAACCGCACCGGTGATTACGATACCTATTTGGACGATGATGATGTCGAACAGGATTACTTCCGTTATGAAATCAGATTCCGTGATGGTGATACGCTGACGATCAGCAAGACCGATGGAACCTCAGAAGTATACACCTGGCTGGACAGAGAATATGGATTCTACCGTCCGGGACATCCGGTGATCGACAGAGATGATATCCGCGTCACATCCAATCAGGGGAGCGAAGCACAGTGGATGATCGGGGACGAAGACCTTCAGTTCACTCTTTCCTATTTCGGACAGGAATGCACAGTGGATGCGGAGATCGTCAGCAATCCCATTGAGACGATTACATATGAAGGATCCCCCATCGCGCTGACCGAAGGATATCTTACGGAAAAACGCACCGGGGATGAGGGTGAATACGACTGGTATGAGGTTAACCGTGAGGATATCAGCAGCGATGCGAAACTCATCCTAACCGGAGAGGATTCTGTCGCAGGCACTTATGTCTATAACCAAGAAGAAGGAGAATTCCGCTGCGACGATCGTGTGATCGATCTGTGGGATCTCGAATTCACAGACACACAGGATGAGATTCCCTGGACCGTCGGATCAGAGAATATATCTACCTGGCGATATGAGGGGATTGAGTTCGAGATCCCTGTGACGATTACTGAGAACGAGATCGAGAGCATTTCCTTCACCCCGGCGGAAGCGACGTATATCATTTTCGAACAGGAGGATCGGAGCCCCGGCATTAATGCGGCGAGAGATGAACTATACCGCAATTACGGTCATACACTGACCATCACGAAGACAGATCAGGATCCGGTCACCTATGAATACAAGGAGATGAACGACGAAGAATCCGGCGATTACCGGGAGGGCTATTTCTCTGAGGATGGAGATTTCATCGATTTCCAGGATGTAAGCTTCCGTGCGGTCGATGATTTCTGGACTGCCGGCAGCGGCGCTGTGATGACAGCATCCTATCTGGGAGTGGAGTCCAACGAGTTCACACTGCCGGTTCAGAGCCCGATCGTTCGTATAGAGTACGAGCCTGCAAATGAATATGAGGTCTATGACGGTCTCGGTGAAGCGTATGAAGATGAATTCATCTACAATATCATGACCGAAAGAGCCGGCGACAGGCTGTATGTTTATAACAGCGATGCAGAGGATGCAGAACCAGCCTTTGCATTCGTCTGCGACGCGGAAAGAGACTGGATGACTGAGGACGGCGTGCGGCTGTATCGCATCGGAGACTTCTGCGTCCAGGAGAACCAGCCATGGGAAGGTGACCCGGAGAACTGGGAAATGACGGCGATTCTGAGCCTGGACAACTATGATGATGCTGAATTTGAGACGCAGATCCCGGTCAAATACAACGAGACCATTCCGGTGACGGCGGTCAGCTACACACAGAGTTCGGAGATTCCGAAGGTGTATCAGGGACTCGATGACGGACTGGGAGAGGCCGGGTTTGCCGGTTACAGCGCAGTCACCGAAGGGGATACGGTTACGATCACCCGGAAGATCGGGGAGAGCGAGCAGACCAAGACCTATGTGGCGACTCTTAATGAGTCCTATGAAGAATGGCAGTTCGTCAATAGGGACGATGATACGGACATACTGGACAACACCTATCTGCAGATCGATTCCGATCAGGCAGAGGACAACGTGTGGCCCGTGGGCGAACACGCCTTTACCTTCTCTTACTTCGGAGTGAGCGAGGATGCGGATGGAAATCCGGCACAGATCCGGGTCAACGTATGTGAGAACCCGATCACGAAGGTCGTGTTCACACCAAAGACACCGATCGTTTGGGATGCGGACACGGCGCACTGGGACGAAGTGACGGATGAAGAAGGAAACGCGCATACCATCTACCGGATCCGGTATGAAGACGCGGGAGATGTGGCGGTATCGGACGGTGATACTCTGGTGGTCACCCGGGACGGAGAGGACATAGAATATATCTATAGCGACGAGAGAGCAACCTTTGTCGATGATCAGGATCGATCGATTCAGATTCCGTGGTATTACACGGATGATCAGGAGGAAGGCGACTACTGGAAGATCGGTGAGAATCAGGCATACATCGAGTGCGGCGGCGTGCGCAGTGAGCCGTTTGCCGTGACGATCAAATGCAACCACCGCTTCCTGCAGCACACCGAGGCAGTAGAGGCGACCTGCACGGAGCCGGGCAGCGAAGAGTACTGGACCTGCCCGATCTGCGGCACACTGTTCTCCGATGAAGACGGGCAGGAAGTGATCAAAGCGCCGGTCAAGGTAGAATCCGCGCACGATTGGGGTGAGTGGAAAGAGCTGGACGAGAATCTGCACCAGCGGATCTGCAATAAGTGCGACGTGTCTGAGAAGGAAGAACATAGCTGGAACGATGGTGAAGTGACAACCGAGCCGACGGAGACAACGCCGGGAGAAAGGACTTACACCTGTGACGTTTGCGGCGCGACCAAGACGGAAGTCATTCCGGAGACAACGCATAAGCACGTACTGAAAGCCACCGAAGCAAAGGCCGCAACCTGCACGGAGGACGGCAACATCGCATACTGGACCTGCGAGGCATGCGGCAAGTACTTCAGCGATGCGGATGGTGAGAATGAAATCACAAAAGCGGATACGGTAGTGAAGGCGCTCGGCCATGAATGGAGCGATCCGGCATATGAGTGGGCGGCGGACAACAGCAAGGTAACAGCAACCAGGGTCTGCAGCCATGACGCAAAGCATAAGGAGACCGAAACCGTCAACACGACGGAGAAGGTGACAAAGGAAGCGACTTGCGAGGAAGACGGAAGCATCACCTATACGGCAAGCTTCAAGAACGAGGCCTTCGCAACACAGACAAAGGAAACAGCGACCGAGGCACTCGGCCATGACTGGAGCGAGCCGACCTACAAGTGGGCAGACGATAACAGTACGGTAACAGCGACCAGGGTCTGCAGCCATGACGCAAAGCATAAGGAGACCGAAACCGTCAACACGACGGAGAAGGTGACAAAGGAAGCGACTTGCGAGGAAGGCGGAAGCATCACCTATACGGCAAGCTTCAAGAACGAGGCCTTCGCAACACAGACGAAGGAAACAGCGGCCGAGGCACTCGGCCATGACTGGAGCGATCCGGCATATGAGTGGGCGGAGGACAACAGCAAGGTAACAGCGACCAGAGTTTGCAGCCATGACGCAAAGCATAAGGAGACCGAAACCGTTAATACGGCAGAAGAAGTAATAACTGACGCAACGGAAACAACTCCGGGAGAAAAGAAGTTCACGGCAACTTTCGAAAATCCAGCCTTTGCGACTCAGACAAAGACGGTAGAGATTCCGGAGACATCGCATGTGCATAGTCTCACAGCAATTGCAGCGAAGGCTGCAACCTGCACGGAAGACGGAAACATCGCATACTGGACCTGCAGCTGTGGCAAGTACTTCAGTGACGCGGATGGCAAGAATGAAATCACAGAAGCGAATACAGTCGTGCCGGCACTCGGCCATAAGTGGGGTGAGCCGACCTACAAGTGGGCGGCGGACAACAGCACGGTAACAGCGACCAGAGTTTGCAGCCATGACGCAACCCATAAGGAAACCGAAACCGTCAACACGACGGAGAAGGTGACAAAGGAAGCTACGGAGATGGCAGCAGGAGAAAAGACGCTCACGGCAACTTTTACCAAGGATGCGTTCAAAGCACAGACCAAGACCGTGGAGATTCCTGCAACCGGCGGACAGGCAGCGGTCGAAGCCGCAGCTGCCGCGAATGTGACGATGGGCGAGGCCCAGAAGATCAATGCCGGATCATACTCGAAGAAATCCTATGGGGCAGTACAGACGGCGCTCAATGAGCTGAAGGCACTGCTTGCTGATTCCAAGGCGACGGCAGAGCAGATCAAGACTGCGACAGAGAAACTCAATACAGCGATGAGCAGTCTGAAGCAAGATCAGCCCATGGCCGTCAAGGCAGTGGCCAAGAAGGTGAAGCTGAAGAAGGTCAAGAAAAAGGCCCAGACGGTGTCCGGGGCGGTGAAGGTCACAAAGGCCCAGGGCCCGGTCACCTATAAAGGAGTCGGCACCAACGCCAAAGCGAAGAAGGCTCTGAAGATCAACGCCAAGACCGGTAAGATCACGGTCAAGAAGAAGACCAAGAAGGGCACCTATAAAATGAAGGTGACCGTCACGGCCGGCGGAAATAAGAATTACGAAGCCGGATCCAAGGTCGTAGTCGTGACCATCAAGGTCAAGTAACATCTTCAAGGTCAGGAACAACTTCAGATCAACAGACACGCAGGGTGGTACATTCGTACTACCCTGCAGTTTTATAATACGAATGTCGCCGCTCCCTTCAGAACCAGAGCCGCGGCAGGATCCGTTCCTGGATGATCCTTTCCAGGGACTCCCGGTCGTTGGCCTCCGCTTCGAAGGTTTCGATCACCTTCTCCCGGGGGATCCCGTCGGACAGCTGCATGACACAGACCCGCTCCGTTGCATTCGCCCGGTAGAGGAAACTGTCCAGAAGGCCTTCGTGCTCCCAGAAAAGCAGATGATTATCTGCCAGCATGATGGTATAGTCCGGATAGATCCGTATGCAGCCGGTTCTGGAATCGTAAGTTCGCCAGATGGAACCGGTCGCATTCATCCATTGCAGCTCCTCCGGAACGTTCCAATAACAGGAGCCTCCCTGGTAATAAAGAAGCGGCCGGCTCAGCTGGCCCCGCTCCCGCAGATCGCTTTGAAGGGCACCGACCAGCCTTTGCACATTGATCTGCAGCAGTTCCTCATAATGACAGGGTACGAAAAGATCCCACAGGGCGATTCCGATATTCTGCTCGGATTTGGACCGAACCTGATCGCCCTGCGGAATCAGCAGCGGCTGGCGGTCCTGACTCTCGTAAAACGCTTTTTTCTGATACTGTCCGACATACCAGGCATACTGCTGCTTTGTGAACAGGATCCGTTCCAGCTGCAGGTTGCCCTCAGCGAAATCGTGGATCAGTTTGTCGAGTTCTGCAAAGGCTGGAGCGCACGGCTCTGAATGAAGCGGATCGCGCTGAGCTGTGGCTGCCGGAAGCGCGGAAACCAGCGTGAGCACATGAAGCAGGCTTTCGCAGTAGCGCTTGCGTGCCAGGGAATACAGCTGGTCGGATTTCTTTCGCAGATACTTGCCATTGGTATAGAAAAAAACGCCTCCGTGCTGACGATCAATATGAAGCGGCTCCTTCGGTAGCCGGCGGAGCCGGTTTCTGATACCGGAGCAGGCAGAAGAATAGTCCCGCGTCGAAAGGATAGCGAGCTGCAGGGATCGAACCGCCGCGTCAGGGTCCATCATGTTTATTGAATTCGTATGTTTGATTTGACTCATTGCCGTACTCTCCAATTTATGGTAATGATACCATAAATTGGAGAGTACGGCAAGCGGAAATATGAAACAATAACCGGGATTCCTTAAAACATAGGGTTTTGAACCCGTTTTTAAGGAATCTCGGTTGTTTGCTGACTCGCTGGGATAGGTCAATTCATTAAAAAGACCGGATTATTAGTATCTTTTAAGGAATCGCGATTTAGGAACAGTCAGAAAAGAGCTCCTACAGGAAGGAAAATATCCGGAATTCCTTATTTCGCTGGTCAATGTCCGTTTATTTAAGGAATCCCGGTTATTGCGCCTGAATAATCAAATCTCAATCTTCCGATTCTCGGCTTCGATGGCTGCTTCCAGATCCGCCTTGGTCAGTTCCTGCAGCTGTTCGTCCGTGACCAGGATATCCGGGGAAGGCTGAGCCGCATCACCGGGTGCGCTCTCGGCCGCAGCTCCGTCAGCATCGCCGACCGCATCGACCGCGCTATCGCTCTCGGCCGCAGCTCCGTCAGCATCGCCAGCCCCGCCAGCCTTTGCATCCTCCGATGGATCCACGACTCCCGCCAGCCGGTTGGCCTGCTGGTGGATCGCCTTCTCGAAGACGTTCCGGGCGGTCCGGCCGTTGCCGAAATGGGAATCCCGGTGCTCGTACATCTCGTTGAACTGCAGGAGCAGATAAGTTTCCGCCTCCTCCGTGAGGTGATACCCGTTCTTCGCGCAGAACGTCTTGAAGATCTCCAGGAGCTGATCCCCGGTGTAGTCGGGGAACTCGAAGTATTTGCTGAAGCGGGAACGGAAGCCCGGGTTGGACTCGATGAACTTGTGCATCAGCTCGGTGTAGCCGGCGACGATGACCACCAGTTCGTCCCGGTGATCCTCCATCGCCTTCAGAATCGTTTCGATGGCCTCCTTGCCGAAGCTGTCCTGATCGTCGTTCACCAGGGCGTAGGCCTCATCGATGAACAGCACACCCCCCATGGCCTGGTTGATCACATCCATCGTTTTCAGCGCGGTCTGTCCGGTGTAGCCGGCCACCAGCTGACTGCGGTCCGCCTCCACCAGCTGGCCCTTCGGCAGGATCCCGATCCGGTGATAGAGTCCGGCCACCAGCCGCGCCACCGTGGTCTTGCCGGTGCCGGGATTGCCTGTAAACACCAGATGATAGGAGATCGCGGGCACGTTCAGCCCCCGCTCCTGCCGCAGCTTGGTGATCGTGATGAAATTCATCAGGCTGCGGATGTCTTCCTTGATGCTGGTAAGGCCCACCAGCGCATCCAGCTCTTCTAACAATTCCTCCATAGTGCGGGTGTCTTCCTTGATCTCGACCTGGCTTTTGATCTGCTGGGCTTCATTGGTGGTCCGCTCGGTCTCGTCGCCTTCCGCATCGCCTCCGCCATCGCGTCCGGAGCCCGCATCTCCCGCGCCGCTTCCATCCGGACCGTCGGCTCCGCTCGCGCCGCTGCGCCCGTAGCCGCCGTTCGCCTTGCCGCCCGGCCGCAGAAAATCCCGGTTCAGAGCTTCGAAGATCAGCTCCGCGCCCACCGCCGCCTGGGTCTCCGGGCTGACGTAGCTGTCCTCCTTCAGCGGGGTGATCCGTTCCCGGATCCGGCCGGTGGAATAATCCACCTTGACCCCCTGACTGATGGAATACATCATCATTTTTTTGAGCTCCGCCGACAGCGCGTTGGATTCTTCGATGGTGAAATCCCCGTTGATGAACGCAGCTCCGGCCAGCAGGGATTTAAGATCGCCGATAAACGATTTGGTCCGCCGGCCGCCGCTCGCGAAGTCATCCGCCACCATCCGCGCGAAAAACGAAGGGATCTTCGAGGCTTCCGAGGGTTCAACGCTGTCCAGCATCGCCTGGGTGATCTGCACCGGAGTTCTCCGCTTGCCGCTGATCGCCTCCACCGCCGCCGCATAGTCCTCGGAATACCGGCCGTTGGCGTTCCAGATCCGCAGGATCGCCGTCTCGATGTAGAATTCAAACTCATTGGGATCTTCGAGGAAATCCTCGCAGGAACGTTGCAGCAGGTCGAATTCTCTTTTCAGTTGATCAAATCTGTTCATTCGGTGATTCTCCTTCAGTCGTAGTTAAATCGAGGATAATACAACAACAGTATAACATTATTTTCCGTTCTGTGGTAGAATACGTAACAAGGAGGCGCCGAGACAATTTTCCTCGGCGGATGTGATATGATCCTGTATTTTAGCGGAACGGGAAACAGCGAATACGTCGCGAAGAGAATCGCTCAGAAGACAGAGGACGAGGTCCTGAACCTGTTTGACCGGCTGAGAAATGATGATGTTTCCGAGATTCAATCGGACAAGCCCTGGGTGATCGTCGCACCCACCTACGCCTGGCAGATGCCGCACATCGTACGGGACTGGCTGAAGCGGGCGCAGCTTACCGGAGATCCGAGGGTCTATTTCGTTCTGACCTGCGGTACGAGCATCGGCGGAGCCGGCGCTTTTGCAAAGGCTGTCGCGTCCGAGATGGGCAAGACCTACAAGGGGACCGCGCCGGTGGTCATGCCGGAGAATTACATCGCCATATTCAACACACCAGGGCAGGAAAAGGCCATGGAGATCGTCGACCGGGCGGAGGAGAAGATCGACCGGATCGCAGAGACCATCAATGAAGGGGCCTACCTGGAGGAGCTGGGCGGCGGACGGCTGCCGAGCATGGTCATGAACTGGGGCTTCCACAAGTTCATCATTGCCGACCGGAAATTCCGGACCAACGAGAACTGCACCTCCTGCGGGCAGTGCGTCAAGGTCTGTCCGACGGAGAACATCTATCTGGACAGCCCGGAGGGAACAAAGCGTCATCCGGTCTGGAGCGGGCGCTGCATCCACTGCATGGCCTGCATCAACCGCTGCCCCTTCCGAGCGATCGAATACGGATCCTCCACCGAGAGCAAGGAGCGGTACCGTTGTCCGAAGACGGTATGAGCAGCACAGGCCAGGGATCAACGCCGCACCACAAAACCAATCCGGCAGACCACAAGGTCTGCTTTTTTTTATGCTCGAACCCGCCTCCGCCCCGGTGGCCGAATTTGTCTGATATTGACGATTCCGATACCCTGCTATCAAAAAAATTCATAGCGCACCCCATTGAAGATCTTCCCATAACAGGGTATCATAATATAAGCCTATTAAAACGATAGGTAAATAGACAAAAGGGATTGGGAAAATTAAATTATGACACTGCAGCAGATGATTTATGTGCTTACTGTGGCGGAGTGCGGATCGATGAACAAGGCGTCGGAGAAGCTGTTTGTCGTGCAGCCGACGCTGACCAGCGCCATCCGCGAACTGGAGCACGAGATGGGGATCACCATATTCGTCCGCACCCGCAAGGGGGTTACCCCCACCGCGGAGGGGGCGGAATTCTTAAATGATCTAAAAAATTTCAACCAGCATTACAACACCATGATGCTCAAGTACCAGGGGGAGGGCAGCTACAAGCGCAAGTTCGGTGTCTCCACCCAGCACTATTCCTTCGCGGTGAAGGCCTTCGTGGAGATGGCCAAGAACTACGACATGAATCAATTCGAGTTCGCCATCCGGGAGACCAGAACCAAGCAGGTGATCCTGGACGTGGCGGCGCTTCGAAGCGAGATCGGGGTGCTCTACGTCAGCAATCAGAATCGCAAAGCTCTGGACAGACTTTTCACGGAGCAGGAGCTGCAATTTCATCCGCTGGTGAAATGCCGGGCCTATGTATACCTCTGGGAGAAGCACCCGCTGGCTAAGGAACCCTCCATCGGTATCGAACAGCTGGAACCCTATCCCTGCCTTTCCTTTGAACAGGATGAGGAGAATCCGTTTTTCTCAGAAGAAATCCTCAGTGAGAATGCCTATCCTAAGATCATTCGGGCCACCGACCGGGCCACCATGCTGAATCTGATGGTGGGCCTGGGGGGCTACACCCTGTGCTCCGGCATCATTTCCGGAGACCTGAACGGAGACGGCTTCGTGGCGGTGCCCTTCCGGGAGGACGAGGAGAACCTCAACAGCGTCATGGAGATCGGATACCTCACCAAGAAGAACAGCATGTTGAGTCGAACCGCCCGGCAGTACATCCAGGAGCTAAAGGACTTCCTGGCGGAGGCGGGAACCGCCGACCGGGAGGAGATTTATTAACCCGGTAATCCGTGTTATCAGTGCATTTGATAACGAAACCTCAATGTTACATATTTTACAAATTCGAACAGGGTGGGGTATGCTAAGGACAATGCTACGTCAAAGGGAACTTAGAGTTTAATAGTTTATGGGGGTGATTGAACATGAACAAGAAAATCAGAAAACTAATCGGAGTACTTCTGGCGGTGCTTTTGGCCGCCTCCCTGGGGCTGACGGGATGCGGCTCCGAAGGAAGCGGCGGAGAGGAAGAGGGCGGTCCCATCGAGCTGACCAACGTCTCTTACGATCCGACCAGAGAACTGTATGCAGCTTATAACCAGCTTTTTGAGCAGTACTATGAGGAAACCTTCGGACAGCCCATCACCGTGACACAGTCCCACGGCGGATCCGGCAAGCAGGCACTGGAAGTGGCCAACGGCCTGGAGGCCGATGTGGTTACCCTGGCCCTGGAAGGGGACGTACAGGTGGTTGCGGACGCCGGCCTCATCGATGAAGGATTCACATCCGAATTCGATCTGGACAGCTCGCCCTATACCTCCACCATTGTCTTCCTGGTGCGCAAGGGCAACCCGAAGAACATCAACGATTGGGGAGATCTGCTGAAGGACGATGTGGGTGTCATCACACCGAACCCGAAGACCTCCGGCGGCGCGATGTGGAACTACCTGGCCGCCTGGTACTATTTCGAGAAACAGGGCCAGAGCGACGATGAGATCCTGAAGTCCATCAACAAGCTCTACAGCAACGTGGTTGTACTGGACTCCGGCGCCAGAGGCGCCACCACCTCCTTCGTGGAGAACCAGCAGGGCGATGTGCTCCTGGCCTGGGAGAACGAAGCCTTCCTGTCTCTGAAGGAATACCCGAATGATTATGAGATCGTGGTGCCCTCTGTGTCCATCCTCTGCCAGCCCACCGTTGCGGTGGTAGACGAGGTGGCGAAGAAGCACGGCACCGAGGAGGCCGCGGCAGAGTATCTGTCCTACCTGTATTCTGAGGAAGCTCAGGAGATCGAAGCCCAGAACTTCTATCGCCCCAGCAACGAGGCCGTTCTGGACAAGTATTCCTTCGAGGCAACATCCAACACCATCGACGCGGTACCGGAGGACGGCAAGTGGATCAATACCAATGTCGAACTGACGGACATCAACCACTTCGGCGGATGGGCCAAGGCCAGAGAGATCCATTTCGCAGACGGTGCGAACTTCGACAAGATCTACGAGCAGTAGAGCCATGCATTGATAAAAGGGGTGTTTACGCATGAACAGACTGAAACAAAAGAGTATTATACCGGGGTTCGGTCTATCCTTTGGAATCACGATCACGACACTGTGTGTCGTGGTCCTGATCCCCCTCTGCTCGCTGGTGGTCTTCTCGGCGCAGCTTTCGCCATCGGAGTTCCTGTATACCATCACAAGACCGAGAATCCTTTCCGGCTACTATGTCAGCATTTCCACCTCGCTGGCCGCGTCCCTGGTGAACGCAGCCATGGGGCTGATTCTGGCCTGGGTGCTGGTACGGTACGACTTTCCCGGCAAGAAGTTCCTGGATGGAATCATTGAGCTTCCCTTCGCCCTTCCCACGGCGGTGGCAGGTATCGCATTGACCCACATGACCACCACCAACGGCTGGGTAGGCAAGATCTTTTACGATGCCTTCGGAATCCGGATCGCGTACACAAGACTGGGCATCACCATCGCCCTGATTTTCATCGGCATTCCCTTCGTGGTTCGTTCGGTGCAGCCGGTGTTAGAGAAGATCAGCCTGGAGTACGAGGAGGCCGCCATGATTCTGGGGGCCAGCCGCAAGGTCACCTTCTGGAAGGTCATCTTCCCGGAGATCCTGCCGGCTCTGATTTCCGGGTTCACCATCGCCTTCGCCAGATGCATCGGCGAGTACGGCAGCGTCGTCTTCATCGCGGGCAACACGCCCTACGAGACGGAGATCGCACCGCTGCTGATCATGTCGGAGCTGCAGGAGTTTGACTATGCGGCCGCCACCTCCATCGCACTGGTGATGCTGGTGATCGCCTTCGTCATCCTGTCGGTTAATGCGCTGGTGCAGAGCCGCGTCTCCAAGCGGGTCAGCGGTCTGGCATAGGAGGTGAGCTTATGGAGATAAGAAAGAACAGCGGGACACTGAAATGGATACTGATCGGGCTCAGCTTTTTCTTCCTGGCGGTATTCCTGCTCCTCCCGCTCATATACATCGTGACAACGTCCCTGCGTGACGGCATCACAGGATACATCCATTCCGTGACGGATCCCTATGCCATCAAGGCAGCGCTGCTGACCATCCAGGCCACCCTGTGGGCCGTTGTGGTCAATGCACTGTTCGGCCTGGCGGCAGCCTGGTGCCTGACGAAGTACGCCTTCCGGGGCAAGAAGGTGCTGTCCACCTTCATCGACCTGCCGGTGACGGTATCTCCCATTATCGCCGGTCTGATCTACGTGCTGACCTTCGGCCGTCAGGGAGAGCTGTATCCGGTGATCGAACAGCTGGGCATTCAGATCATCTTCGCGGTTCCCGGTATTGTCCTGGCCACCATCTTCGTCACCTTCCCCTTCATTTCCAGGGAACTGATCCCGGTGCTGACGGCACAGGGTACCGACGAAGAGGAAGCAGCCGCTCTGATGGGCGCCGGCACCTTCAGCATATTCCGCAAGGTGACCCTGCCCCACATCAAGTGGGCACTGCTCTACGGCGTGGTACTGTGTACCGCCCGGGCCATGGGAGAATTCGGCGCGGTATCGGTTCTGTCGGGACATCTGAGAGGCAAGACCAATACCCTGCCCCTGTACATCGAACTGCTGTATCAGGGCTATGACTTCACCGGAGCCTTCGCGGCCTCCTCGGTGCTGGTGGTTCTGGCGGTCATCATACTGATCCTGCGAATCGTATTGGAGCACCGGGGCAAGAAAGAGCTGGATATCCTCAAGTAACCCGCAGTGAGAACGGGAGAAAGGGAAAAAGGGAGAATAGAGATGAGCGAAACAATTCAGGAAACAGCTGCCAGCCGCGAAGGATACGTGCAGCTTGTCAATATCAATAAGTATTACAAAGACTTTCACGCCACCAAGGATGCGAACATCTCCATCGCGAGGGGCAAGCTGGTAGCTTTGCTGGGGCCCTCCGGCAGCGGCAAAACCACCATCCTGCGGATGATCGCGGGACTGGAGCAGCCCGACAGCGGACAGATCCTCATCGATGGCAAGGTGGTGAACGATGTGCCGGGGAGCGACCGGGGAATCGGTTTCGTATTTCAGAGCTATGCTCTGTTTCGCTACATGACCGTGTACGACAACATCGCCTTCGGCCTGCGGGTCAAGAAGGTGCCGGAGGATCAGATTCGGGAACGTGTGACCGAGCTTCTGTCCCTGATCAGCTGCGAGGGCCTGGAGAAGAGATTCCCCAGTCAGCTCTCCGGCGGCCAGCGACAGCGGGTGGCCTTCGCCAGAGCCCTGGCACCGAATCCCCAGATCCTCCTGCTGGATGAACCCTTCGCCGCCATCGACGCGAAGGTTCGGCTGGAGCTGAGAACCTGGCTCAAGGATATGATCACCCGGCTGCAGATCACCAGCATCTTTGTAACCCACGACCAGGATGAGGCCATCGAGGTGGCGGATGACATTATCGTCACCAATCAGGGACGGGTGGAACAGTCGGGCTCCCCCCAGGAGCTTTACCGCAACCCGGCCACCCCCTTCGTGGCGCAGTTTATCGGCCACTCGACGCAGGTGGAGAACTTCGATCAGTTCCGTCATTTCGAAAAGACGGCCGATCAGGTCACCGCCATCCTGCGGCCGGAATTCGTCAGTGTATTTAAAATCGGAGAGAACATTCAGTTCGCTAATTCCGCCGAGGAAGCGGTGGTGGAGGATATCATCTTCCGGGGAAGCAATCTGGAGATCCGGGTGCTGCTCCACGGCAATCACATCTCCTCCGCCCGCAGCATCAATGAACCTCCGATTGAAATAGGAGAGACGGTTCATGTCTTCATCTACAGGCTCTTCGTCATCGAAGATGGGAAGATCTCCCTGGTGGAGAATCTGTCGCTGAAGCAGGAACCGGTGGTGATTTAATGGAACACAGGACACTCATGTCAGATGTATTGATCATCGGCGGCGGTACCGCCGGGTGTTACGCGGCCATCTGGCTGGCGGAGCACACGGATCTGACGGTTACGGTGGCAGACAAGGCGGACATACGCCGCAGCGGCTGCCTGGCCGCCGGGGTCAATGCGCTGAATGCATATATCACACCGGGACATGTTCCCATGGACTATGTCCGCTACGCCTCGCAGGATGCCGGAGGGATTGTCCGGGAGGACCTTCTCTACGACATTTCCTGCCTGTTTAATGAGGTGACACAGGACATGGAGCGCCGGGGCCTGACGATCCTCAAGGATGAGAACGGGGAGTATGTGTCCCGGGGCTGGCGAAACCTCAAGATCAACGGGGAGAACATTAAGCCGATCCTGGCTTCTGAAGTGTTCCGGCAGGAACGGGTGAAGGTGACAGAACATGTGAACATCACAGACCTCAGGATCAGCGATGGGGTGCGAGGCGCGTACGGATTCGGCATCCGGGACGGCGCCTTTTATGAGTTTCAGGCGAAGGCGGTGCTGGTGGCCACCGGCGGGGCAGCGGGGCTGTATCGCCCCAATAACCCGGAGGGTCAGCCCCATCAGATGTGGTACAGCCCCTTCAACACCGGGGCGGGCTACGCCATGGGTATCCTGGCCGGGGCGGAGATGACCACCTTCGAGATGCGGTTCATCGCCCTCCGCTGCAAGGACACCATCGCCCCCACCGGCACCATTGCCCAGGGGGTAGGGGCCCGTCAGGTAAACGCCCGGGGAGAGGACTATGAGAAGCAGTATGGCATCTCCACCTCCCAAAGGCTGTGGGGTACCGTCTCCGAGAACCGGGAGGGCCGGGGGCCCTGTTTCCTGCATACGCGCGGTATTGATGCCCGCCGGGAGGAAGAGCTGTACAAGGCCTACCTGAATATGGCTCCCCTGCAGACGCTGAAATGGATCGATTCCGGTGATGGGCCGGCCTCTGCGGATGTAGAAATCGAAGGCACAGAGCCCTATATCGTAGGAGGCCATACCGCCAGCGGATACTGGATCGGCCGGGATCGCCAGACCACCCTTCCGGGACTCTTCGCCGCCGGCGATGTGGCGGGGGGACAGCCCCAGAAGTATGTTACCGGAGCCTTGGCCGAGGGGAAGCTGGCCGCCCGGGGGATCGCAGAATTTCTCGCAAAGGCTGCGGCTGCCGAGGGACAGGAAACACTGCAGGAGAAAACCTGCCAGGCCTTGGACCATCAAGCCCAGGCGAAAAAAGCGGAGTACGAGGGCTTCCTAACCCGGGGGTCGGAGCCCGGAAACGACAGCCTTTGCACCATCTCGGCCCATCAGCTGGAGGTGGCCATGCAGAAGGTCATGGACGAATACGCCGGAGGCATCAAAACCGATTACCGGTATACGGAAGCGGGACTGGATGCCGCCAAGCGCCGGATTGAGAGCCTGCAGGAGCAGCTGGGAGAGGCCGCTGCCCGGGAGGAAGCCGATCTGCTGGATCTCTATGAGGTTCGGGATCGGCTGGTGTGCGCCCGGGTGCTCATCGCCCACCTGCGGGCCCGGAAGGAAACCCGCTGGCACGGATTCGCCGAGAATGCGGATCACCCCGGACAGGATCCGGCCTATCGCTGCTATATCAACTCGGTGATGGAGGACGGAAGTCTTAGGATCATCCGAAGGGATCTGATACATATGGAGGAGGATGCATGGGAGTCGTAATTGACGCAAGGCGCTGCGCAGCCTGCGGAAGCTGCGGGCAGATTTGTCCCGGAAACCTCATTCGGATCGGACCTGTGCCGGGAGGATCGGAGGCCGCGTATCTTCGCCGGCCCGGGGACTGCTGGAGCTGCGGGTCCTGTATGAAAGAATGCCCCGTTCAGGCGATTTACCTGGAGCTTCCCAGAGAAATGGGGGGCCGGGGGGCACGGCTTCAGGCCCGGCGGGAAGCAGAACGTACAGAATGGACAATTCACCTGGGGGATGGTGAGAAGAAGGTACTGATCACGAATACAAAAGAAGCGAACAAATATTAGGAGAACATCTATGAGCAGGAAACTGACACACCTGGACCGGCTGGAAGCGGAAGCGATCTTCATCATGCGGGAGGTGGCGGCGGAATGTGAGAAACCGGTGATGATGTATTCCATCGGCAAGGACAGCTCGGTAATGCTGCACCTGGCCCGGAAGGCATTCTATCCGGAGAAGCCGCCCTTCCCCCTCCTTCATATCGACACCACCTGGAAATTCCGGGAGATGATCCGGTTCCGGGATGAGACCGCGAAGAAGTACGGGCTGGAGATGCTCGTATGGTCCAATCAGGAGGGACTGAAACAGGGGATCAATCCCTTCGACCACGGGGCCGCCTACACTGACATCATGAAGACCCAGGCCCTCAAGGAAGCTCTGAAGGAATACGGCTTTACGGCAGCCTTTGGCGGGGGCCGCAGAGACGAAGAGAAATCCCGGGCCAAGGAGCGCATCTTCTCCTTCCGCAACGAAGCCCAGGGGTGGGATCCTAAGAACCAGCGCCCCGAACTATGGAAGCTATATAATACCCGGCTGCACAAGGGAGAAAGCATCCGAGTATTTCCGCTGTCCAACTGGACGGAGAAGGACATCTGGCAGTACATCCGCCAGGAGAACATTGACATTGTGCCGCTGTATTACGCGGCAGAGCGGCCCTGTGTGGAGCGGGACGGCCAGCTCATCATGGTGGACGATGAACGGATGCGGCTGCTTCCGGGGGAAGAACCCCAGATCCGAAGGATCCGTTTCCGGACTCTGGGATGCTATCCCCTCACAGGCGGCTTCGAATCGGATGCCACCACCATTGACGAGATCATCGAGGAGACCTTACGATCCCTGGAATCGGAGCGGACCACCCGGATCATCGACGCGGACAACGGGGAAGGCAGCATGGAGAAACGGAAGAAGGAGGGGTATTTCTAAGTCATGAGGGATCTGTTGAAATTCATTACCTGCGGCAGCGTAGACGACGGGAAATCCACCCTGATCGGGCATCTGCTCTATGATTCCAAGCTGCTCTACGCTGATCAGAAACAGGCCATCGAGCTGGATTCGAAGGTGGGCAGCCGGGGCGGGAAGCTGGATTATTCCCTGCTGCTGGATGGGCTGACTGAGGAGCGGGAGCAGGGCATCACCATCGATGTGGCCTACCGCTACTTCACAACCGATGTGAGAAGCTTCGTGGTGGCGGATACGCCGGGCCACGAGGAATATACGAGAAACATGGCGGTGGGAGCCTCCTTCGCGGATCTGGCAGTAATTCTCATCGACGCCTCCAAGGGGGTGCTGGATCAGACCCGCCGGCACGCCAGGATCTGCTCCATCATGGGGATCCGTCACTTCCTGTTCGCCGTCAACAAGATGGACCTGGTGGACTACAGCAACGGGGTCTTCCGGAAGATCCGCCGGGAGATCGCGGCTCTGCAGAGCGAGCTGGAGCTGACCGACGTGACGGTGATCCCGGTGTCCGCCACCGAAGGGGACAACATCGTGCAGCCCTCGGAGAATACCCGCTGGTACAGCGGCAAGACCCTGCTGGATTACCTGGAGAGCGTGGAGATCGCAGGCGATGAGGAACAGGGCTTCTATCTGCCGGTGCAGCGGGTCTGCCGGCCGGATCATACCTTCCGGGGATTTCAGGGGCAGATCGAGAGCGGTCAGATCACGGTGGGGGACGAGATCACGGCTCTGCCGAATGGAGAAAGAGCCAGGATCAGCCGGATCTTCACCGGGGATCGGCCGGCGGATACGGCCTTCACAGGCCAGGCCGTAACGGTGCAGCTGGACCGGGAAATCGATGTGTCCCGGGGATCGGTACTGACCCGGGAGGCGGGGCTGGAAACCGCCGACTGTGTGGTGGCCACCCTGCTGTGGATGGATGACCGGCCCCTGACGGATATGCGGAACTGCTTCGTGAAGGTGGGCACCACCATGATCCCCGGCGTGGTGACCAAGATCCTCTATGCCATCGATATCAACACCGGGGCGTTCCGGCAGACCCGGCGGCTGGAGAAGAATGAGATCGCAGCCTGCCGGATCTCCTTTATGGACCGTGTAGCGGTGGATCGGTTCCAGGATCACCGGGGACTGGGGGAACTGATCCTCATCGACCGGATCACCAACATGACCAGCGCCTGCGGGGTCATTGAGCAGTATGAACTGAGCCGGAGCCTGCTGGAAGGGCAGATCACCGCCGAAGCCCGGGGGGCCGCCATGGGGCAGAGAGCCGCTACGGTGGTATTTCGCCGGGAAAACGGGTTTGACCGGGATCTGTTGGAGAGCGCGGAGCGGCAGCTCATTCTGGACGGCCGACACACCTATCTGCTGGAGGCCGGGGAAGAGGAGAACCGGGAGGCGCTGCGCGGCGTGATCCATCATCTGAACCAGGCCGGCATCGTGGTGCTGCTGCTGGATCAGGGTAAGCAAAGGCTGCGGCAGGCCACGGGGGGAGAAGCCCGGATTATCGTCTATACCAGAGAGGAAACGGATGCGGACAGCATCGCCGCCTTCGTGAAGCGGGTGTCCTCCTACGATGACGAAATCACCGCGGAGGCGCTGTATATCTGATGTGCAGGCAGCAGAGGAGGTGCAGATGAAATTTAATACGAAATTACTGCATTCCGAGGTCCTGGAATCCGGGGAGCACGGAGACATCCTGCCGCCGATTTCCCAGGTGACCGCCTTTCGCTATGAGAACATGGAGGAGCTGGAGAAGGTATTTCAGCATCGCCGGGCGGGGTATGCCTATAGCCGCATTGGCAACCCCACTCTGACCGCCTTTGAGCGAAGAATCAGTGACCTGGAGGGAGGCCGGGGGGCGGTGGCCTGCAGCAGCGGGATGGCGGCCATAACCGGCGCCCTGCTGGCGGTGTGCGAAAGCGGCGATGAGATTGTCGCGGCCAGCGGCCTCTACGGAGGAACCATGGATCTGCTGCGGGATCTGGAGAAACTGGGCATCCAAACGGTCTTCGCCCGGCGCCTGGACCGGCCGAGTCTGGAGAAGCTCATCACACCCCGTACCCGGGTGATATTTGGGGAGCTGATCTCCAATCCCGCCCTAGATGTGATGGACATTCCGGAGGCGGCGGAGGCAGCTCATGCCGCAGGAGTTCCCCTTTTTGTGGACTCTACCACGGCGACCCCCTTTCTGGCAAGGCCTCTTTCCCTGGGGGCGGATGTGGTGATTCATTCTACGTCAAAGTATCTGAACGGCGGGGGCAATTCTATCGGGGGCATCATCGTGGATGGACAGAAATTCTCCTGGGATTTCGAGAAGTTCGGGGCCCTGACGGAGTTTCGCAAGTACGGGAAGATGGCCTTCTCCGTGCGGCTTCGGACGGACATCTGGGAGAACCTGGGTGGCTGCATGGCCCCTGTGAACGCATACCTGACCCACATCGGGACCGATACCCTGGGACTCAGGATGGACCGGATCTGCGAGAATGCGGCGCGTCTGGCGGCGGCCCTTCAGGAGCTGCCGGGTATTCAGGCGAATCATCTGAGTCTGCCGGAGCATCCCTGCCACGAATATGTGGAGAAGGAGCTTGGGGGCTATGGAGGCGGAATCCTCACCTTCCGGGCGGGATCCAAGGAGCGGGCTTTCCGGATCATCAACGGGCTGCGGTACGCTATCATTGCCAGCAACATCGGGGATCTGCGGACCCTGGTAATTCATCCGGCCTCGACGCTGTATATAAACTCATCCCGGCAGGCGAGGGAGGCCGCCGGGGTTTATGAGGACACCATCCGGGTCAGCGTGGGCATCGAGGATGCAGACGATCTGATTGAAGACTTCGTCCGGGCGGTGGCGAAGGCGGATGGGGAACCAAAGGAAAACGATATTAAAGAGTAATAAATGAGAAAACAAGGGAGGAAAAACATGATCATTACCGTTGCGGGAGAAAAGAAAGAGATTGCTGAGGGTACGAACCTGCGGAAGCTGATCGAGATCGAGCAGGTGGAGACGCCCCAGTATGTCACCGTATCCATCAATGAGGAATTTGTGGAGCAGGGAGGCTTCGATGACCGGTACCTCCAGGAGGGGGACGAGGTGGAATTCCTGTACTTCATGGGAGGAGGTCGCTAATGGCGTTCACGAACGAACAGCTGGAGAGATATTCCCGGCACATCATCCTGAAGGAGATCGGGGTGAAGGGCCAGAAAAAGCTGATGGAGGCCAGGGTGCTGATCATCGGAGCCGGCGGTCTGGGGGCACCGGCGGCGCTGTATCTGGCGGCGGCCGGCGTCGGAACCATCGGCATCGCTGACGCGGATGTGGTGGACCTGTCCAACCTCCAGCGGCAAGTGATTCACACCACCGATGACATCGGCAAGCAGAAGGTGGAGTCCGCCGCGGAGACCATGCGGGCCATCAACCCGGAGATCACGGTGAACACCTATCACCAGTTCGTCACTAGTCGGAACATCCTGGATCTGATCCGGGAGTACGATTTCGTGCTGGACGGCACGGACAATTTCGCGGCCAAGTTCCTGATTAATGACGCCTGCGTCATGGCGGGAAAGCCCCTGTCCCATGCGGGTATCATCCGGTTCAAGGGCCAGCTGACCACCGTGCTGCCGGGAGAAGGCCCCTGCTACCGCTGCATCTTCAAGGATCCTCCGCCAAAGGACGCGGTGCCTACCTGCCGGGAGGCGGGGGTCATCGGCGCCATGGGCGGGGTCATCGGATCCCTGCAGGCCATGGAAGCGGTGAAGTACATCACCGGTGTGGGGGAACTTCTCTCCGGATATCTGCTGACCTATGACGCCCTGAAGATGGAGTTTCACAAGATTAAGCTGCCCCCGAGAGGCAAAGGCTGCGCCGTGTGCTCGGAGGAGCCCACCATTACGGAATTGATTGATTATGAGCAGCCGGCCTGCGATCTGTAAGCCGGCAGAAGGAGTTACAGGATATGAAGATTACCATCCCCAGACAGGATGTGGAGCGCATGGTGGCTCATTCCATGAATCTGAAGCAGTGGCCCGAGGAAGCCTGCGGCCTGATCGCCGGCATTGACCGTCCGGCAGGGATTCGGGAGATTCGCAAGGTCTACATCCTGACCAATGTGGATCATTCCCGGGAGCATTTCACCATCGATCCCAAGGAGCATCTGGCGGCGGTGAAGGATATGCGGACCCGGGGCCTGAAGCCTCTGGGCAACTGGCACTCCCATCCGGAGTCTCCTTCCCGGCCATCGGAGGAGGATAAACGCCTGGCCAACGACAGCGGGGCCAGCTATTTGATCCTGTCCCTGGAGGATACGGAGCACCCGGTGCTGAATGCCTTTCACATCGAGGGCCCCGAGGGGGATCGGACCGTGCGAAAGGAAGAACTGATTGTTGAGTGAGTAGGAGGTAGATATGGCGGAGCAGAATATTCATGTGGATGAGCGGGTGGACATCACCGATGTGGTCTGTCCGGTGACCTTCGTGAAAACGAAGGTGGCCCTGGAGGAACTGGACGAGGGACAGATCCTTCAGGTGCATCTGAACGATGGCGAACCGGTGCAGAACGTTCCCCGCAGCGTGAAGGATGAGGGTCACAAGGTTCTGAAGCTGCAGGATAATGAGGACGGAACCTATGAGCTGTTCATTGAGAAGATAGGAGACTGACATGGCGACGGATTACGCGACATTAAAAAAAGGCGGCTTCATGCGCCAGAAGCAAAAGAACCGGTTCTCCCTGCGGCTGTCCGTGGTGGGAGGCCAGGTGACCACAGAGCAGCTGGCGGCGATCCTGGAGGTGGCCAACACCTATGGCAAGGGCTACATCCATCTCACCTCCCGGCAGGGGATTGAAATCCCCTTCATCCATCTGGATGACATCGACGCGGTGAAGGAAGCCCTGGCCAGGGGAAATGCCCGGCCCGGGGTCTGCGGCCCCAGGGTGCGGACGGTAACGGCCTGCCAGGGCTCCGAGGTATGTCCCAACGGCTGCGTGGAGACGGAGCGCATTGCCCGGGAGCTCAGCGACCGCTACTTCGGTCAGGAGCTGCCCCATAAATTCAAGTTCGGCGTTACCGGATGCCAGAACAACTGCCTGAAGGCCGAGGAGAACGACGTGGGCCTTAAGGGCGGCCTTCGGGTGAGCTGGAAGCAGGAGGCCTGCATCGGCTGCGGGGTCTGTCAGAAGGTCTGCCGGGAAGGGGCGGTGTCCATCCGGGACGGCGTCATCACTGTGGATCAGGAGAAATGCAACTACTGCGGGCGCTGCGTCTTCAGCTGTCCCACGGACGCTTATGATGCGGCTCCGGGATATCTGGTCAGCTTCGGGGGTCTCTTCGGCAACCGGATCCACAAGGGCTCTCCCATTGTGCCCTTCGTGGAGGACGAGGAAACCCTCTTCCGAATCTGCGATGCAGCCCTGGAGTTCTTCCGGGAGAATGCCAATCCGGGGGAACGGTTCCGCTATACCATCGACCGGGTAGGCGGCGAAGCCCTGGAAGAAAAGATCTGGGCGGCCTTCGAAAATAAATCTTGACAATAGGTTTAGGGAAGAGTAAGATTGTTTCATTGAGATAGAGGATGCGCTGCGTCATCAGTAACCGGGCCGAGGCTATGCAGAGCCGGTGCGGCGAAAGGGGCAGGCGCCGAAGTGGACGATTCCTGCATGGAGAAATCCGCTGGGCGGGCGAAATAAGATTTGTCCGACTGTCGCGAAGAGTTTCCGGCGAAGTGCCGGAGACGACAAGAATTTGCGGAGAGCTATCCTGGGCGATCATAACGGATCAATGGAGGGCATAGATATGCAGTGTCCAGCCTTTGCACCGTGCGAATGACAGGTGGCGACTTCGAAATCGCCACCTTATTTATTTGCCCCATCTCAATAACAGAACCAAATTGATGATGTTATGGAGGAAAACGAAAATGACAAAGACAAGAGTATTCACAGGCGTAGGTACAGCACTGATCACCCCGTTCACCGAGACAGGTGCCGTCGATTATGACCGCTTCGGACCGCTGATCGACTGGCAGATCGAGGAGGGCGTCGATGCGCTGGTCATCGCGGGAACTTCCGGCGAAGGATCGACCCTTTCCGACCAGGAGCACAAGGACGTTGTGGAATACGCGGCGAAGCGGGTGGACGGCAGAGTACCGGTCATCGCGGGCACCGGCAGCAACGACACCGCTTACGGACTGCAGCTGACCAGAGGCTGCGTGGAGCGCGGCGCGGACGCGGTCCTGGTGGTGACTCCCTACTACAACAAGTGCACCCAGGACGGCCTGGTGAAGCTCTATTATGAATACGCGGATACGGCCGGTGCGCCGGTGATCCTGTACAACGTTCCGTCCAGAACCGGCGTCAACATTACGCCGGAGACCTATGTGAGACTGGCGGAGCATGAGAACATCGTCGCGGTCAAGGAGGCCAGCGGCAACATCTCCCAGATCACCGACCTGATGGCCAGAACGAACGGCCAGCTGGATCTGTACTCCGGCAACGACGATCAGATCGTACCGCTGCTGTCCGTGGGCGGCATCGGCGTCATCTCCGTTCTGTCCAACCTGCTGCCCCGCCAGACCCACGACATGGTCATGGCTTACCTGAACGGCGATACGCAGGAAGCGACGAGAATGCAGCTGTACTACAATGACCTGATCCGGTCCCTGTTCTGTGAAGTGAACCCGATCCCGGTCAAGGCAGCCATGAGCTACATGGGATTCTGCGAGAACGCGGTCCGCTCCCCGCTGTACCCGATGGAGGGGGCGAACGCGGAGCGTCTGAGAGAGTCCATGAGAAACGTCGGCATCGAGCTCCGGTAAGAAACGCGGAGGGAACGAAGATGCTGTTATACGACAATCTCGGAATCAATGAAGCAGGACACCTGACCATCGGCGGACTGGACACTGTGTCCCTGACCGAAGAATACGGCAACCCGCTGTACGTGATGGATGAGGATCAGATCCGCCGCAACTGCCGGGTCTACACCGAGGCGATGGGAAGGTACCTGCCCGAGGGCTCCCGGCCGCTGTACGCCGGCAAGGCGCTTTGCTTCAAGGCGCTGTATCCCATCATCGAATCCGAAGGCTTCGGGGCGGACGTGGTTTCCCCCGGAGAGATCTTCACCGCGCTGGCGGGGGGATTCGATCCGGCGGGGCTTTACTACCACGGCACCGCCAAGACCGACTGGGACATCAACTACGCGATCGATAATAAAGTAGGCTGGTTCATCGTCGACAATTACAACGAGCTGGAAGCCCTGGACCGGATCGCCGGTGAGAAGGGCGTCATCCAGGATATCCTCCTGCGGATCACGGTGGGCATCGATCCCCACACCCAGGAGAAGATCAATACCGGCCGCATCGACTCTCAGTTCGGCGTCGCGGTGGACACCGGCCAGGCGGCGCAGTTTGTGGAGCGCTCCGTGCAGCTGCGGAACGTCCGGCTTCACGGATTCCACAGCCACATCGGATCGCAGATCTTTGAGAGCGAGCCCTTCATGGACCAGGTGGACAAGCTGCTGGACTTCGCTGTGAATATGCGGGAGCGGTTCGGGTTCACCGCGGAGGTCTTCAATCTGGGCGGCGGCTTCGGCGTGCAGTACACCGAGGCGGATCCGGCCATCAGCATCGAGGAGAACATCCGTCAGATCGGCGAACACCTTCGCAAAGGCTGCAGCGAGCACGATTTCCCGCTGCCCCGGATTCTGATGGAGCCGGGCAGAAGCATCGCCGCCAATGCCGGTATCACTCTGTACAAGACCACCGGCGTCAAGGAGATCGACGGGTATCTGAATTACGTGACCGTTGACGGCGGGATGACGGACAACATCCGGTTCGCCCTCTATAAGGCGGACTATACCATGACGAATGCCTCCCGGATGAACGAAGCTCAGGATTACCTGTGCACGGTGGCGGGCCGCTGCTGCGAGAGCGGCGACCGCATCGCCGAGGACATTCATCTGCAGAAGCCGGAGCGGGGGGACATCATCGCGGTCCTGGGCACCGGCGCCTACAATTATTCCATGGCGTCCAATTACAACCGGGTGCCGAAGCCGGCCATGGCGATGGTCAGCGGCGGGACCTCCCGTCTGGTCATTCGCGCGCAGACGTTCGAGGATATGATTGCATGTGAACTCTGATGCGGTGTAGAATAGAAACGGTTAAGGTTGGCCGGGACAGGACAGCCGGTTGAGGCTGCCCTGCATTCCCAGCCTTTGCATAGACGATTGGAGGTAAAGAGAGATGAAAGTAGGAATCGTAGGGTATGGCAATCTTGGACGCGGCGTAGAAGCAGCGGTGCAGCAGGCCGGCGACATGGATCTGGTCGCGGTGTTCACCCGGCGTGATCCGGCGGCGGTGACCATCGAATCGGACGCGCAGGTGCTGCCCATGGAGAAGATGGATGAGATGACAGAGGACATCGACGTGATGATCCTTTGCGGCGGCAGCGCTACCGACCTGCCGGAGATGACACCGCAGATCGCAGCGAAGTTCAATGTGGTGGACAGCTTTGACACCCACGCCAACATCCCGCAGCACCTGGCAGCGGTGGATGCTGCGGCGAAGGAAGCCGGCAACGTCGGCGTGATTTCGGTGGGCTGGGATCCGGGTCTGTTCTCCGTAGCGAGACTTTACGCGAACGCAGCACTGCCCAGCGGCAACGATTATACTTTCTGGGGCAGAGGCGTCAGCCAGGGACACTCGGATGCGATCCGCCGCATTGACGGCGTGGCCGATGCGCGGCAGTACACGGTCCCGGTGGAGGAAGCGGTGAACCGGGTTCGCGCCGGTGAGAATCCGGAGCTGACGACCCGGGAAAAGCACACGAGAGAATGCTTTGTCGTCGCAGAGGAAGGTGCGGATCTGGCAGCCATCGAGGAAGCCATCGTGACCATGCCCAACTATTTCGCGGATTACGATACGACGGTCACCTTCATCTCGCAGGAGGAGATGGACCGGGATCACGCGGGACTTCCCCACGGCGGCAGCGTGCTCCGCAGCGGCGTGACCGGAAACCAGGGCGAGTACAACAACACCGTGGAGTTCTCCCTGAATCTGGACTCCAATCCGTTCTTCACCGGAAGCGTTCTGACGGCCATCGCCAGAGCAGCTTACCGCCTGAACAAGGACGGCGAGACCGGCGGCAGGACCATCTTTGACATCCCGCCGTGCTACCTGTGCGAGACACCCAGAGAGGAACTGATCGCGCATCTGCTGTAAGAAAAATATTGCAATTACAGCGGACCAGTGATATCATACCCCATGTAGACAAAACGATGACGGGAAGAGTAAGCCGCATCCCCTGCGTACAGAGAGAGACCGCTGCTGAGAGTGTCTCCGCAGGCGCGGGCCGAAGACCATCCCCGAGTGGCACCAATCCTGCCCGCCTGGCCGCGTTACAAGCCAAATGAAGTGCCGGTCCGGTGCTGACAGCAAATCGGCGGAGCCGAAGCTCCAGCCTTTGCGGGAACCGATCGGAAGTTGGGTGGAACCGCGTAATGAATTTGCGTCCCTTCGTGCATATGCATGAAGGGACTTATTTTTATGGAGGAGACGAAATGATCATTACATTAAAAGACGGAAGCACGAAAGAATACGACCAGGCCATGTCGGTCTACGACATCGCCCGGGACATCAGCGACGGCCTGGCACGGGCGGCCTGTCTGGGCGAGGTGAACGGGCAGACGGTGGATCTGCGGACCATCGTGGACGAAGACGCTGCAGTCAACATCCTGACCTTTGATGATGACGAGGGCAAGAAGGCCTACCGCCACACCTGCTCCCACGTTCTGGCGGAAGCGGTGAAGAACCTGTATCCGGATGCCAAGCTGGCCATTGGACCGTCCATCGACAACGGATTTTACTATGATTTCGATATGCCGCCCCTCAGCCGGGAGGACCTGGACGCCATCGAAAAGGAAATGAAAAAGGTCATCAAGAAGGGTGACCGGCTGGAGCGCTTCACCATGAGCCGGGAGGAGGCCATCGCCTTCTACAAAGAAAAGGACGAGCCCTACAAGGTGGAGCTGATCGAGGACCTGCCGGAGGGAGAGGAGATATCCTTCTATAAGCAGGGAGACTTCACGGAGCTCTGCGCGGGACCCCATCTGATGAGCACCCGGCCCATCAAGGCCTTCAAGCTGACGTCCTCCTCCGGTGCCTACTGGAGAGGCGATGAGCACAACAAGATGCTGACCAGAATTTACGGTACGGCCTACACGAAGAAGGACGAGCTGGCTGAGTATCTGGAGTACCTGGCGGACATCCGCAACCGGGATCACAACAAGCTGGGCCGGGAGATGGATCTGTTCACCACGGTGGACGTCATCGGCCAGGGCCTGCCCCTGTTCATGCCCAAGGGCACGAAGATCATCCAGAAGATGCAGCGCTGGATCGAGGATCTGGAGGAGTACGAGTGGGGCTACGTGCGGACGAGAACGCCGCTAATGGCGAAGTCTACGCTCTACAAGATCTCCGACCACTGGTACCACTACAAGGACGGCATGTTCCTGCTGGGCTACGACGACATCGACGAAGTCATGGCGGCGGAGGACCGTTCCGCGGAGGTGCGGGGCGTGCAGGATCTGAATCTGATCGAGCACGACGCCGATGCGGATGTTTTCGCGCTGCGGCCCATGACCTGCCCGTTCCAGTACTACGTTTACAAAGCTCGCCAGCACAGCTACCGCGATCTGCCCTACCGGATGGGCGAGACTTCGACCCTGTTCCGCAACGAGCAGGCCGGCGAGATGCACGGGCTGACCCGTGTCCGTCAGTTCACCATTTCCGAGGGACACCTGGTCTGCACTCCGGAGCAGATCGATGAGGAGTTCAAGAACTGCGTACGGCTGGCGAAATTCTGCCTGACCACCCTGGGTCTGGAGGACGCCGTGACCTACCGCCTCTCCAAGTGGGATCCCAACAACGCGGATCACTACCTGGGTACGGCGGAGGACTGGGATACGGTTCAGGATATGATGCGCAAGATCCTGGACGAGATCGGTCTGGACTACAAGGAAGCCGAGGGTGAAGCGGCCTTCTACGGTCCGAAGCTGGACATCCAGGCGAAGAACGTCTACGGCAAGGAAGACACCATGATCACCATTCAGCTGGATACCTTCCTGGCGGAGCGCTACGACATGTACTTCATCGACAAGGACGGCCAGAAGAAGCGTCCGTACATCATTCACCGGACCTCCATCGGCTGCTACGAGCGGACCCTGGCATGGATGCTGGAGAAGCACGCCGGCAAGCTCCCCACGTGGCTGTGTCCCGAGCAGGTCCGTGTCCTTCCGGTTTCCGAGAAGTTCTCCGATTATGCAAAGGCTGTCTTTGCTGAGCTTCGCCGCAATGGGGTGGATGTCACTGTGGATGACAGCTCCGAGCGGATCGGCTACAAGATCCGCTCGGCTCAGATGGAAAAGATCCCCTACATGCTGGTGGTGGGCGGCAAGGAAGCCGAAGACGGAACGGTCTCTGTCCGCTCCCGCTTCGCCGGCGATGAGGGCGTGAAGCCTTTGAATGAGTTCGTGCAGGCGGTCTGCGAGGAGATCCGCACCAAGGAATTCCGTAAGGAAGAGCCGAAGGAGGAGAAGAAATAAAAGGGAAGCAACTGCGAGATGAGAGACCGGGCAGAGCGTACGCTCTGCCCGTGATCATATCTTTGCGCTGCACTCGACGAGTACATGCCTTTAGCGGAACCGGGCACTGTCATGCGCCCTGCATAGTCCGTTCATACTGAAAAAGTGATGCGGTTATGAACCGATATTCAGTACAATCTGGGAAGATGTCGGATTTCATTGCGCGATACTGTAATAATGACCATATGAGAGAGGTTTGATCAGTGGAATGGTCAGAATCCACTGATCAGAACGAGACATAGGGGATCAGATTACAGTAATACGCTGATTTGCCCCCTCAAGATCAAGGCGGATACTGATCAGAAGCCCTGGTGGATGCGAAAACTACAGTAGCCGGGAGTTCGGTAAAGCGGTGGATACTGTTTGAAACCATGGAGGAGAACAATGAGAGACCTGAAGGATAGATGCCGGCTGGCGCTGGTCCAGGCGGAACCGGTGATGTTTGATAAGGATGCCTGCCTGCGGAAGGCGTTGGAGCTGATCCGGGAAGCAGCCGGCGCGGATCTGATCGTATTTCCGGAGCTGTTCATCCCGGGATATCCCATCGGGATGAACTTCGGCTTCAGCATGGGCAAGCGGACAGAGCCGGGGCGTACCGACTGGAAACGGTATTATGATGCATCGCTCCTGGCGGACGGACCGGAACTGAAAGCATTGGCACAGGCGGCGCAGGAAGTGAAGGCCTATATCAGCATAGGATTCTCAGAGAGGGATGCATCGACCGGCACCTTGTATAACAGCAATGCGATCCTTTCGCCGCAGGGAGAGATCAGCATCCACCGCAAACTGAAGCCCACCGGCAGTGAGCGCATGGTCTGGGGCGATGCGAACCGGGATTACTTCCCGGTGATGGAAACGCCCTGGGGACCGATGGGAAACCTGATCTGCTGGGAAAGCTATATGCCGCTGGCGCGGGTCGCCCTCTACCAGAAGGGGATTACGATCTATATATCGCCTAATACCAATGATAACCCGGAGTGGCAGGCGACCATTCAGCATATTGCCATCGAAGGAAAGTGCTTTTTCATCAACAGTGATATGATCGTCCACCGCGGCTCCTATCCCGCGGACCTGGCCAATCCGGAAGATCTGCGGGATCTGCCGGCGGATCCGGATGCGCTGCTGTGCCGCGGCGGCAGCTGTGTCATCGATCCCTACGGACACTATGTGACCGAACCGGTCTGGGATAAGGAAACAATCATCTACGCAGACCTTGATATGCAGCTCGCGGTATCCTGCCGGATGGAACACGATGCCGTCGGACACTACAGCCGGCCGGATGTACTGGAATTGCTTGTACATGAGTAAACGGAGCGCGCTTGGGAGTAAAAAAGGCCCGGCGTCTTAAAAACTCTCCGCAGAGTAATACGTGGATCCGTCGATCTGGATTCCGTACAGGTCCTGAGCCACGGAATCCCGGAGAATGACCGCCACCGACAGGTCTTCCAGGCCGGCGTCCAACAGGCTGTCGTAAATGGTGCTGTAGGCGTCTTCCCAGTAAGAAAGAACTTCGCCGGAATCCTCCGTGTCCGGGTCAAACGCGGCGCGGATGATCACCCGGTTTTCCTGGCTTGTGATCTCCCAGCTTCCGGGAACATCCGCAAGCAGATCCGGAGAGGTCTCAAGCCACTGCTGCAGGGCGTCCGTATCCACATCATCTTCGTCGGGAGCGTAGGTGTAATCCTGAATGAATTCCAGGACATCCGCATCGCCGGAGGTTTCATCGATTCCGTAGTCACTGGCAGCGGACCAATCGGCATCGGAATCCCAGTCATCGTCGCTGCTGATCACAAGAGCAGGCAGGAGAAAGCTCAGGAAGATCAAAGCCCCCAGCAGAAGGAACACAGATGATCCGCGAAGGGTTTTCGGATTGCGGCCTTCCCGAAGGGGTGCCGGATCCGCCGCGGCTACCGGACCCGCGGATTTTGCAACAGCATCAGGGCCCGCGGATTTCGCCGCGGCGCGCTTACCGGATCGTCTGTCAGCGCGCTTGCCGGTCCGTCTGCCGGCCGGCTTCACGGCATCCCGCAGGCTGCGCCGGCTGTCTGCACTGCGGCCGCCTGAAGCTGTATCATAACCGCCGGCGGCTTTTCTCGCTGCCAGTTCCTGCTGCATGCTGGTGTATTGTTTTTTCATGATTGCCTGCCTTTCTGAGCCCGTTCGCCTGCCTATATGATATCACAGAAACGGACGCGCCAGCCTTTGCATAGAAAAAATTTCGGGAAATCGGCCGCTGCTTCACCCTTTGACGCTGTTCTGTGCTAAAATGGACGTGTTCGGTGCAGTTAGCGCCGGGCAGAGTTTGAGGACTAAGGAAGGGATATATAATGGTAATGGACGAGAAAAAACTGAGAAGCGAGGTCGATGAGATCGTAGAGCTGGTGCTGCAGGATTATGACCAAGGCAGAGACATCGATAATATGGACGTGTTCAACCTGCCGGATCGGGATGAGGTCATCGCCATCGTGGTGAAGCTGCTGCAGGTGCTGTTCCCCGGATACTACCGGGACAAGGGCTATAAGTTTTATAATATGTACAGCAAGCTGAACCTGCAGCTGGAGGACATCATGTACTATTTGTCCCGACAGATCGCGCTGGCGCTGGCTTTTGACGGCAAGTACGGAACGCTGAAGGAGGCCGATCTGGATGAGGAGGCGCAGAAGATCGCCATCGAGTTTTTCCGCCGCATCCCGGCTATCCGCGCGAAGATCAATACGGATATTCAGGCAACCTACGACGGTGACCCGGCGGCGTTCAATAAGGAAGAGATCGTGCTCAGCTACCCGGGACTGCTGGCCAGCACCATCTACCGGGTGGCCCACGAGCTGCACCTGCTGGGCGTGCGGATCCTGCCCCGGATGATGTCCGAATATGCCCACAGCATCACCGGCATTGACATCCACCCCGCGGCCCGCATCGGCGAGTACTTCTTCATGGACCACGGCACCGGCATCGTGATCGGATCCACCTCCATCATCGGGGAGCACGTGAAGCTTTATCAGGGCGTCACCATCGGCGCGCTGTCCACCCGGGGCGGACATGCCCTGCACGGGACACGGCGGCACCCGACCCTGGAGGATAACGTCACCATCTACTCCGGTGCCTCCATTCTGGGCGGGGAGACCGTCATCGGCGAGGGTTCCATCATCGGCGGCAACGCATTCATCACGGCATCTGTTCCGCCGGGGGCCCGGGTCAGCGTTGCCAACCTGGACATGAACATCGAGGGAAGCGCGGCCTGCGAGGTTTGCGACAAGAAGGAGAACACCGGCCAGAGCGACGTGTGGTGCTATACGATCTAAGCCAAACGGGATTTAACAGCCTTTGCATTCGCGAAGGCTTTTTTTAATGGCGCAGGTTCGGCAGGACGATTCCGCCCAGGATCAGCGCGGCGCCGGCGATGCCGGCAAGGCCCAGGTTTTCTCCCAGGAGCAGCCACCCCAGGACGGCGGTGGTCAGCGGGTTGAGGGCGCAGATGATGCCGGTTGTCTCGGAGGACAGGGGTTTCTGAGCAACCGGCTGCATGGTGAATCCAAAGGCTGTGCAGAGCACGGCGAGGGCAACCAGCGACAGCCACTGCCCGCCGGTCTGGGGCAGGTGAGGCGTTTCGAAGATAAAGGAAGTGATCAGACCCATAGCGCCCATGAAGCCGACGTAGAGAATGCCGAGGCTCATGGGTTCGTATTTTTTGGAAAGGCGGTCGGTGATGATGATGGCAGCCGCGTACATCAGGGCGGCGACCATGCAGAGGATCTCTCCAAGGCCGATCCCGGCAAGAGCTCCGGCTCCGGTGGTTCCGCCTGCCGCTGCAGTTCCGGCTGCGTCCGCTACTGCGTCTGCCGCCGCGGCGTCCGTATCCCCGCTGCGCAGCACGATCAGCCCGATGCCGATGAAGGTGATGAGAGTACTTGCGGCGATGACCGGCCTGGGAAGCCGGCGCAGCAGGAATGCTTCGAGGACGGGCACGATGACGATGGCGCTGTTTTCCAGAAAAGAGCAGGTGGAGGCAGTGGTGTACTGCAGGCCGATCAGCTCCGCCGCCATGCAGACGAAGTAGGTTCCGCCCAGCAGCAGCGCTGCGCCCAGGATGCCCGGGTCCCGGCGGATGCTCATGCAGACCTTGCCAAAGAAAAGCACGAACAGGATCAGGAAGGCCAGCAGGAACCGAAGCCCCAGCAGGCACAGCGGCTCCATACTGCCCAGCAGCTGCTTGGACATCAGAAACGACGAGCCCCGGGCGATGGTCAGAGCTGCCATCAGCAGGCACCCGGCCTGAGCCGACAGATGAAATTGATTCTCACGGATGTGCAGCATCGCGCTCCTCCTTTGGTGTTCTTGACAACATTATATGCTTTCGTTAATATTGAGTAAAACGAAAGTAAATCAATAATATATTGACGAAAACGCAATAAAGGAGGAAGGCTATGGATACGGAACGCTGCCGCGTATTGCTGCAGGCGATCGAAGAGGGCAGCCTGACCGCCGCCGCGCAAAGGCTGGGGTACACGCCCTCGGGCATCAGCAGGATGATGGCGGCTCTGGAAGAAGAAACCGGATTCCCCCTGCTGGTGCGAAGCCGCAGCGGGATCACGCCCACCGAGGAATGCCGGCAGCTGCTGCCGGTCATGGAGGAACTGGTCCGCTGCGCGGACCGCTATCATCAGCTGTCCGGTGAGATCGCGGGGCTGTCCCGGGGAACGATCCGGATCGGGACGTCCTACTACGCCTACTATGATTGGTTCGCCCGTCTCATCGCAGGGTTCGAGCGCGCCTATCCGCAGATCACGGTAGAGATCGTCGAGGGCACCAGCACGGAGCTGATTCAGATGATGGAGGAGCGCCGGGCGGACCTGTGTATCATCAGCAAGCGGAAGGGCGCCTTCGACTGGCTGCCGCTGAAGGAGGACCAGCTGCTGGCCTGCCTGCCGAAGGGGCATCCGCTGGCCCAGGCAGGGGGACCGAAGGATGGCGGGGGAAGCGGCAGCAGCAGAAGGGCTGAAGGAAGCCCTGGGGGAAGCGGCCGTAGGGACAGATCCGGGGGAAGCGGCAGCTTCCCTGTGACAGCCTTTGCAGAAGAGGACTTCATCGAACTCTACCCGGGAAAGGAGACGGACAACTCCCGGATGTTCGCCGCCGCCCGCATCGCGCCCCGGGTGAAGTTCTCCACCTCCGACAACTACGCCGCCTATGCCATGGTGGCGGCAGGCCTTGGGATCACCTGCACCAACGCCATCATCGCCGAAGCCTTCACGGAAGGCGTGGTCTACCTGCCTCTGGACCCGCCCTGGCCGGTGGAGATCGGCATCGCCCAGCCCCCGGCCCGGGAAATGTCCCCCGCCGCCCGCCGCTTCGCCGAATACGCGAAAGACCGGTTTCGGTAGGAAGAGTCAGTCGGTCCGGTTCTGCCGCCTATAGCTTTGATTGTTTTGCCGAATTTCTGCGATGGATTCACATATCCACGGTTCTTCGCGGAAATGTCTTTTTCTGATGAGCTCCTGATCGTCTTTTCTGCGAAAGTCGATAATATCTGCATTTTTTCGCGGAAAGAAATAATTGCTCCACGATCGTTTTCTGCGAAGAACCTCATCGTATACGAATCCTTCGCAGAAACGCGTCTTTGATCTTGGAGGTGAGTGAATTTTTTCTGCGAAGAATGAGGTGTTCGTGGGCAGGTTCGCAGAAATGAAACGAATCAGAAATGATGCAAAACTTCTTTTCTCCGAACAATGACAATAAAGTATGTGATTTCGCGGAAAACGTCGGCGAATTCACTGTGCAGACGGATCCGGTGAGAATCGGAAGGGGACTCCGGTTGTCTGCGCCGCGCTCTTGTGTTATACTCACAGCAAGATGCCGGAAAGGATCCGGCATGGAGAAAGGATCAGGTGATTCATATGAAGATTACATTTAACAAGGACGAGAAGATCGTGGCGGCGATCCGCGAGGGTCTGAAGAAGAAGGACGGTTATTGTCCCTGTCGGCTGCAGAAGATCGACGAGAACATCTGCATGTGTCAGGAGTTCCGGGATCAGATCGCGGACCCCGATTTCGAAGGATACTGCCACTGCCGGCTGTATTACAAGGAGAAATAGGACGAGGCCGGCGGGTTCATGCATACAGATTCGGCAGGAGCATCCGGCGCAGGAGCGCATGCAGGGATTTCTCCGTCAGCAGATCATATTCAAAAGACCAGGTGATCTCGGAATGTTTCACAGGACGCCCGGACAGTTCGTAAACGGTGAAGTTATGATAATCATTGAGCCGTTTCAGCGAATTGTCCGGGTAATCTTTTATGTGCATGGCTCCCAGGTGTTCGTGGATCGTGATGCCTCCGCACAGGTTCGGAACCTTGAAATCGGCGAAGTAAGTGCTGCGAAAGGGCTGATCTCCGTATTCGGTATGAATCTCGACCAGGTCATCCGAACGAAAGGGCAGCCCCACCGATTCCAGGAAGCTGCCCAGATTGGCTTCGGACAGGGACCGCACCGGAACGCCGTGATTCGTACTGTATTTCAGGGATTCCTTGTAGAAAGGATTCGGAGAATACGGGCGGTCGATCCATTCGTTCTGCTCTTTTGTGAACAGGATGCGGCTCAGGTCCAGGCCCGCTTCTGAATAACGGGCAAACTTCGAGCGGATCCGGTTTTCGTATTGGGCATGCAGGAAGGAATCCAGCGCCGTTCGGAGCCTTCCGGAATTGCGCTCGATCAGCGCGATGCGCTTCTGCAGATAGTCCCGGCGCGCAAGGGCATGAACGCGTTCCAGGTCTTCCGAGATGTTCTTTTCCTGAGAAGCGTTCTCCGGCCTGGCGTAATAGTAGCAGCGCGTTCCCTTTCTGTGGATGTGCAGCCTCGCCGCCTCCAGCAGCGCGAGCTCCTGTTTCATGGCCGAGAGCTCGTTCGCATCATTCTTCAGCGCATCCCGCAAAAGCTGGGAACCGGTCCTGAGAAATTCCAGCTGCAACAGCCCGGAGGGCTGAACGATCGTGTCTCTGGCTGTGCGAATCGTGGGTGAAGTCATTTCGGGTTCCTTTCTTTTTTAAAATGGTTTGGCGTAGATTTCTTGTTGTACGGTCGAGTGTTATTATACCATAATATTCCATGGAAATAAATAGAAATATTGTTATTTTATGAAAAGCTAGAGGCGGCTTTGATCGTCCATCCGGCGAACTTCCCACGAAAGGCGGAATCTGCTCGGTTGTGGGAAAAAAGTCTCATAAACGAGCAGACCTGACCTTTCGTGAGACGATTCATAGGGAGCCTTCCCAAAAGTGAAGCACATTGGACATTCCGTGGGAAAAAGCAGGCCGGGATCGTGCTGTGATCGCATTTGCGGTTTCACGAAAAGCAGGATTTGCTCGGTTGTGGGAAGAAAGTCTCATATATGAGCAAATCAGGAGATTCGTGAGACTCGACGATGTGAAGCATGTGACTGTGGTTCAAACTATATTAGATTGAACTCATTGTAAGCGCTGTGTTAGAATATATAAACAAGTATCAGAAAAATCAACGACCAAGGTGAGGAGGAGAAGGAATGACGATCACGAAAAAGTGGCTGAGCAGGATCTTCCTGATACTGATGATCTCTGCAATCTGCATGGGGGGGTAGCGCTCTCTGCGGATAAAGCATATGCTGTGACTGAACAGCAGGCCGTAAGCTGGATGAACTCAGTCAAGGGGAAAGAACTTGACTATGATGGCTATCACGGAGCGCAGTGTGTTGATCTATTTAATTACTATCTGAGAGATGTATACGGTATTAATCCATACCCTTACTGGCAGGTAGATCGTGCGTATCAGATATTTGATCGAAATGCTCCTGCCGGATGGACGAAAATTTCCGGAAATAACAATTATCGTGTCGGCGATATTGTCGTGATGAATCCCTATGTTGGGAATGGCACATGGGTTGGCTCTACGGGACATGTAGCCATCGTCTACTCTGTAAATCCGGTGAAATTGTTAGAACAGAATTATAAAGGAAGACACGACGCCCATGTTAATCCATTTGACGGAAGACAAGCTGCTGTCCGCGGCGTATTCCGGCCGACATTCAACAACCCCCCGAAGGAAGTCCACCCTGCTGCAGCCAATTACATTATCCAGACGGCGGTCGGGTCAAGGTTTCTGGATGTGAGTTATCAGAGCAAGACCCATGGGGCCAATATCCAGATCTACGATCCCTATGACAGTAAAGGCCAGGTTTTCCATATCAACCGCAATTCCATGAATACCGGATACGCGGTTCAGAACCTGAATTCCGGGCTCTTCATGGATACCGACGGCAACGCGGCGAGGAGCGGACCAAACGTTATTCAGTGGGACGGCAATGGCGTGAACGGGCAGCAGTGGCGGTTCTGGGATGCCGGAGGCGGATATGTCTACATCAGCAATCTGTACGGATACTTCCTGGACGTTGTCAACGGAGTGAATGCCAACGGAACCAACGTAAGGGTCTGGGATTATAATGGAAGCAATGCGCAGAAGTTCAAGCTGATCAAGGTCTCCGGCAATATCACAAGGCCTGAAAAGGGAAGCTATATCGCCCTGTATGCGGCAGGGAACCGCTTCCTGGATGTCAAAGGCGCCAGCAAGGACAACGGCGCGAACATTCAGATCTACAAGCCCAACGGCTCCGCGGCGCAGATCTTCTCTGTTGCGCGAAATGGGGCCAATTCGGGCTACTATTTCCAGAATCCGAATTCCGGCAAATTCCTGGATACGAAAGGCAATAAAACAGGCCAGCAGAATGTGATCCAGTACCAGGGCAATGGGGCGTTCGGACAGCAATGGGTCATTGAGGATGCCGGCGGCGGTCTGGTATATATTCGGAACCTGTACGGCTACTATCTGGATGTAACCGGAAACAAGAACGAAGACGGTGTTAACGTCCAGGTGTATCCCTTCAACGGCAGCAACGCCCAGAAGTGGAAACTGATCCGCGTCTCCGGTAAGGTGAAGAGTACGAATCTCGTGACATCGGGCAATGACTACGTTATCACATCCAAGATCGGAGACAAAGTGCTGACCCGTTCCGGAACGAATCTCGTTATCAGTCAGCGCAGTTCCAACGCAAATACGCAGGAGTTCACGATCAAGACCCTTTGGGATGGTTACTCGATCATCGACCGAGTATCCGGGAAGTACGCGGACTCATCGGTGGCCAAGAATACCGGCAACGCGCTGGAAGCGGGGTGGACCGGCAATAAGACCCAGAACTGGTTCATTGAAGATGCCGGAGGCGGATATGTCTACATTCGCAACCTCTGGGGATACTATCTGGATGTAGCCAACGGCGTCAACGCCAATGGAACCAACGTCAATGTCTGGAAGTTCAACGGAAACGACAATCAGAAATGGAAACTGCAGGCTGCAACAAGAACGTACACCGTCAGATTCAACGCCAACGGCGGGCAGGGAAGCATGCCGGCTCAAAGTGTTACCGCGGACAGCACCGGCTCAAAGTTCCCGTCGGTTAATGCGTTCACGAGAGAGGGATATTCCTTTGCCGGCTGGAAGGTACAGAAGATCCATGGTGAGACGACCTATTGGATCGTTCCGAACGGAACCGGATGGACCTGGAAGCACGGCGCCGGGATTGATGAACGCAAGCTTTACAGTAATACCCAGCGATTCCTTTTCGGATACAACCACATCGAGCACGGCGATACCATCGTTCTCTGGGCATCCTGGACGAAGAAAGCAGATCCGCCGCAGGTCGATCCAACAAGCCCGGCCGATCCGGCGATTACCGATCCCGGACAGCCGCTGACCGAGCAGGAGGCCCAGCGGCAGATCACGTCCCGCGCTTCGGACACCGATCTTCCGGGGAGCAGGTACGGACTGCTGCAGCTGAAGGCCGCGAAGGTAACGAAGAAGACGGTCAAAGTCACTTGGAAGCAGGTACCGGGCGCGAGCCGCTACATCGTTTACGGCAACGCCTGCGGCAAGCAGAACCACATGAAAAAACTGAAGGCAACGTCCGGCAGATCCTACACGCTGAGCAAACTCAACAAGCGGAAGCTCGGCAAAGGACGGTACTACAAGTTCCTGGTGTTAGCGGTGAGCAGCAAAGGCGAGGTGATCTCCACATCCAAGGTGGTCCACGCTGCAACCACCGGCGGCAAGCCCGGAAACGACAAGGCAGTCAAGACCAAAGCGAAGAAGGGAAAGGTCACCCTCAAACAGGGGAAGACTTTCCGCCTGAAAGCAAAGGCTGTCCCGAAGTCAAAAAAACATAAGGTCAGAAGACACCGCACGGTGAGCTTTGAGTCGTCCGATCCGTCCATTGCCACAGTCACATCCAAAGGTGTGATCAAGGCAGGAAAGGCAGGCAAGTGCTATGTATACGCGTACGCGCAGAACGGAGTCGCAGCGCGGATCAGCGTAACCGTGCGATAGAAGACAGAAGGAGGAGTGACAATGAGAAGACGAGCGATTCTGATACTGACAGCGGTGATCGTGGCAGCCGCCTTCATGCCAGCTACAGCCTTTGCGAAAACAAAGACGTCGACCGTTTACAGTCAGGTAGTGAAGAAAGGCAAATACGTTTACTGCGCCAGCTACGCGGGCCTCTACCGGGTGAACGTAAAAACAAATAAGGTTAAAAAGCTGAGCAGCGACGATGCCGGACGGATGAAGCTGAGCGGTAAGTATATTTATTACATTTCCTATACCAGCGGAACGCTGACGAATCTTTGCCGCGTGAAAAAGACAGGCGGCGGGCACAGGCAGCTGGCAGTGAACGTAGACAAATACAAGATCGAGAAGAAGAAGATCTACTGCAACGATCACCATTACTATGAGGGCAAAGAAACCTGGCGGGTCATGAAGCTGAACGGCAAGAACAAGAAGAAATCCAAGGTGAAAGTCCGCATGAATGTGAAAATGACCAATGCGGGAAAATACAGCGTCGTCAACAAATTCATGGATGACTATGATGCTGATTACAACGTCCTGTGTTACCTGAAGAAGCCGAACGGCAAGACAGTGTATCTCGGCAAGACCTACATGCCGTAAATTATTAGCACTCTCATCGAGTGAGTGCCAAAAAACTATTGACAACCCCCTTTAGCAGTCGTACAATGAGAGTGCCAGAACGGCACACGACCGTAAAGGGGGTAATTTTAATGAACATCGAGAAATACACACAGAATGCACAGAGCGCAATTATCGATTGCCAGAATATAGCCGTGGAGGAAGGTCATCAGCAGATCGACGGAGAGCATCTGCACCTGGCCCTGCTCATGCAGAAGGACGGGCTGATCCCGAAGCTGCTCCAGTTTTTGAACGTGGATACCGGAGCGATGATCGGAGCGCTGCAGGGGGAGATCGACAAGCTCCCGAAGGTCAGCGGCGGAACCGACTCCATGTACACCACACGGCGGCTGCAGCAGATTTTGCTCGCAGCGGAGAAGAAGGCGGACCAGCTCAAGGACGAATACGTCAGCGTCGAGCACCTGTACCTGGCGCTTTTGGATGAGCGGAACACGCCGTCGGCCCAGATTCTGAAGCGAAACGGCGTGGATAAGGACCGGTTCCTTCAGGCGTTGAACCAGGTCCGGGGAAACCAGCGGGTCACCAGCCAGAATCCGGAGGAGAATTACGATGCTCTGAATAAGTACGGGCGCGATCTGGTGGAAATGGCCAGAGACGGCAAGCTGGATCCGGTCATCGGCAGAGATGCGGAGATCCGTCATACCATCCAGATACTCAGCCGGCGGACCAAGAACAATCCGGTGCTGATCGGCGAGCCGGGCGTCGGCAAGACCGCCGTCGTCGAAGGGCTGGCCCAGCGGATCCTCAACGGTGATGTGCCCGAGGGGCTGAAGGACAAGACCATTTTCGCGCTGGATATGGGCGCGCTGATCGCCGGAGCCAAATTCCGGGGCGAGTTCGAGGAGCGTCTGAAGGCGGTCCTGAATGAGATCGAGAAATCCGATGGCAGGATCCTCCTGTTCATCGACGAACTGCATAACATCGTCGGCGCCGGCAAGTCCGAAGGAGCCATGGACGCGGGCAACCTGCTCAAGCCGAAACTGGCCCGGGGCGAGCTCCACTGCATCGGCGCCACCACTTTGGATGAGTACCGCAAGTACATCGAGAAAGACGCCGCCCTGGAGCGCCGGTTCCAGAAGGTCATGGTGGATCAGCCCACGGTGGAGGACACCATTTCCATCCTGCGGGGACTGAAGGAGCGCTTCGAGATCCACCACGGCGTGCGGATCACCGACAGCGCGCTGATCGCCTGCGCGACGCTCTCGGACCGCTACATCAGCGACCGGTTCCTGCCGGACAAGGCCATCGACCTGATGGACGAGGCCGCGTCGAAGATCCGTACTGAGATCGACAGCATGCCGGAGGAGCTGGACCAGATCTCCCGGAAGATCATGCAGCTGGAGATCGAGAAGCAGGCGCTTCTGAAGGAGACCGACAAGGCTTCCGCCCAAAGGCTGGAGAATCTGGAGGAGGAGCTGGCGCAGCTGAAGGACGAGAGCAACGCCATGCGCGCCCAGTGGGAGAGCGAGAAGAAGGCCATCTCCGAGGTCAAGGTCATCAAGCAGGAGATCGAGGATGTGAAGCACAGGATCGAGGAGGCCGAGCGAAGCTACGATCTGGAAAAGCTGGCGGAGCTGAAGTACGGCACGCTGCCGGCGCTGGAGAAGCGCCTGGAGGTGGAAAAGAGCAAGGCGGACAAGGCCGAGGAGGCCCGCCTTTTGAAGGAGGAGGTCACCGAGGAAGAGATCGCGGAGGTCATTTCCGGCTGGACCGGGATCCCGGTGAGCAAGCTGGTGGAGACCGAGCGGGATAAGCTGCTGAAGCTGCCCCAGATTTTGCATGAGCGGGTTATCGGTCAGGACGAAGGCGTGCAGGTGGTAGCGGAGTCGGTGCTTCGCGCCCGGGCGGGACTGAAGGATGAGAAGAAGCCGATCGGATCCTTCATTTTCCTGGGACCGACGGGTGTCGGCAAGACCGAGCTGGCCAAGGCGCTGTCGGAAGCGCTGTTCGATTCGGAGCGGAACATGGTCCGGATCGATATGTCCGAGTACATGGAGAAGCACTCCGTGTCGCGGCTGGTGGGAGCGCCTCCGGGGTACGTGGGGTACGATGAGGGCGGACAGCTGACGGAGGCCGTCCGGCGCAAGCCCTACAGCGTGCTGCTGTTCGATGAGATCGAGAAAGCCCACCCGGATGTGTTTAACATTTTGCTCCAGCTTTTGGATGACGGGCGGCTGACGGACAACCAGGGGCGGACCGTCGACTTCAAAAACACCATCGTCATCATGACGTCCAACATCGGTTCGAATTACCTGATCGAGGGGATTCGCGAGGACGGCACGGTGGATCCGGAGGTGAAGCAGCGGGTCGAGGGCGAGATGAAGCGGCACTTCCGTCCGGAGTTCCTGAACCGGATCGATGACATCGTCGTGTTCTCGCCGTTGACCGAGGAACAGATCGTGAAGATCATTGAGCTGTCCATGAAGGACATCGAGCGGCGTCTGGCGGAGCGGGGCATCACCCTGGAGCTGACCGACGAGGCGAAGAAGTTCATCGCGGATGAATCCTACGACGCCCAGTACGGCGCCCGCCCGGTGAAGCGGCACCTGCAGCGCAGCGTCGAAACCGAGCTCGCCGGCGAGATCATCCGCGGCACCATTATGGACGAGGACCACGTGGTGATCGACACCGACGGCGAGAAGCTGACGTTTACTGCGCAGGGCGTGCCACGCCTGTAAAGACGTGGAGTCAAGTTAACCAGGCAGGTAATGTAGCGGCGTGGGGCCGCAACTGAAAATAACAAAACAATACAGACCGTTTTCCTGTGCCTAAGTGCGGGGAGGCGGTTTTTTATTGACAGGAAAACAAGCCAATGATATAATGCCACTAAAATTAGTTACAACATGAGAGGGCCATGACAAGAAAAGAAAAACGAATCCATAAATTGTTAAACAGAGAATGCGAGATCACATTTTCCGAAGTGCAGGTTTTGCTCGAAGATTTTGGGTATGAACTGCAGAATAAAGGGAAGACCTCGGGATCACGGGTCATATTTCGGAGATCCGTAGATGGCGCGAAAATATTGCTTCATAGACCTCACCCGGAGGACATCCTAAAGCCATATGCCCGAAGACAATTGATTGAAGTTTTAAAACAAAGAGGAGACATCCAATGAGTAACATTTTGACATACAGGGGATACAGCACAGAAGTCAAGTACGACAGCGAGAGCAACGTATTGTACGGGAAGATTGAGGGGATAAAGGATCTTGTGAATTTTGAATGCGCTGCACTGAGTGACGTTGTCCTGGAATTCCACAGTGCGGTAGATGATTATCTTACCGTGTGTCAGGAGAACGGAGAGGAACCAGAAAAGCCATTTAAGGGTAAGTTCAATGTCCGCATCGACCCGGACCTCCACAGAAGGCTTTGGTATTTGGCAATGCTCAATGGCGCGTCGTTGAATCATGCAGTTGAATCTGCGATTAGAGAGTATCTGGAGACACACGCGGAATCCCAGATCAAGTCAGTGTCTGCAGGGAAGTGAGGTGAACACAATGCCAGTTTTGGGAGCGTTTATGGTCCCCCATCCGCCGATGATCGTGCCGGCGGTCGGTCGGGGAGGCGAGGAGCAGATCCGCGAGACGACCGCGGCCTATGAGCAGGTGGCGGAGGAGATCGCGAAGCTGCAGCCGGAAACGATCATCCTTACCAGTCCTCATTCCATTATGTATGCGGACTATTTTCACATTTCGCCGGGCCGGGCGGCGCAGGGCTCCTTCGCGCAGTTCGGTGCGCCGCAGGTCCGCTTCGATGAAAGCTATGACGAAGAGCTGGTGCGTGCGGTCTGCGATCTGGCGGACCGGAACGGCTTCCCGGCGGGGACGCTGGGGGAGCGGGATCCGCAGCTGGATCACGGGACCATGGTGCCGCTGTGGTTCATCCGGCAGAAGTGGCAGGATTTCCGGCTGGTTCGGATCGGCCTTTCCGGCCTGCCGCTGAGCGACCACTACCGGCTGGGCCAGCTTTTGCGAAAGGCAGTTCACGATACCGGGCGGCGGGCAGTGATCATTGCCAGCGGAGATCTGTCCCATAAACTGCAGGAATACGGGCCTTACGGATTCGCTGAGGAGGGGCCGCAGTACGATGCGCGGATCATGGATGTGTGCGGCCGGGCATCCTTCGGGGAGCTGCTGGAGTTCGATGAGGCGTTCTGCGAGAAGGCGGCGGAGTGCGGCCATCGGTCCTTCGTCATCATGGCCGGGGCGTTCGACGGGCAGAAGGTCGCCGCCCAAAGGCTGGCGCACCAGGATGTAACCGGCGTTGGTTATGGGATCTGTACGTTCTATCCCGGGCCGGCGGATGACTCGCGCCGGTTTCTGGATCAGTACATGGAGAAGGCGCAGCAGGCGTACGCGCAGCGGGGGGCGGCTGAGGATCCTTACGTGCAGCTGGCGCGGCAGGCGCTGGAGAGCTATGTCCTGCGGCGGGAAGTGATCGCGATAGATGGCCTCGAGGCGAAGGGGGCGGACGGCCTGACAGCTCTGCCGGAAGAACTTTTGAGCACGCAGGCCGGGGCATTCGTTTCCGTTCATAAGGAAGGCGCCCTGCGGGGCTGTATCGGGACCATCGGCCCGACCAGAGCGACCCTGGCGGAGGAGATCATCGGCAATGCCATCAGCGCAGCCACCCGGGATCCGCGGTTCTCGCCCATCCGCCCGGAGGAGCTTCCGATGCTGGAAATCAGCGTCGATGTGCTGGGTAAACCGGAGGATATTCCATCGGAGGAGCATCTGGATGTGAAGCGGTACGGCGTGATCGTTACAAACGGCGGGCGGCGGGGGCTGCTGCTCCCGGATCTGGACGGCGTGGACACGGTTCGCCAGCAGGTGGAGATCGCGAGACAGAAAGCCGGCATTCAGCCCGGCGAACCGGTGCAGCTGCAGCGGTTCGAAGTCATCCGGCATACGATCTGAATATCCGGCATTCCTTAAAACAAGCTGATTCTGCCCGCAGAATAAGGAATCCCGGATCATTTCGGTGGGGTGCAGGAGGAGGAAGATACGCGAATTCCTTATTATCGCCCGCAGAACAGCGCTATTTAATGAATTCCATGAACCGAGCCCGATGCCGGGAACGGGAATTCCTTAAAACAATGGCTTTACAACAGGATTTTAAGGAATCCCGGTTATCGTGTACATAAGAACAAGGGGGAAGGTATGCCGACTTGTCGCGTTTGCTTCAGACATTGTGAAATCGGGGAAAAGCAGCTGGGGTTCTGCGGGGCCAGGACCTGCGCGGACGGACAGATCACCGCGGCAAACTATGGCCGGATCACGGCGCTGGCGCTGGATCCCATCGAGAAGAAACCTCTGCGCCGTTTTCACCCGGGAAGCATGATCCTGTCGGTGGGCAGCTACGGATGCAATCTGCGATGTCCGTTCTGCCAGAATAACAGCATTTCCTGGTCGGAGGAAGCCATGGATCTGGCGGTCTCGGCAGCGTCAGAGGCATCTGCCCGGCAGAACCAGACTTTGCATCGGAGTGTACAGCAGGTCACGCCGGAGGAACTGGCGCAGGCGGCGGAGCAGTGCCGGCCCCGCGGCAGCATCGGCATCGCCTTCACCTACAACGAGCCGCTGGTGGGATACGAATTCGTCCGGGACACAGCGAAGCTGGTTCATGAGCGGGGCATGAAGAATGTGCTGGTGACCAACGGAACCGCAGGGCGCGCCATTCTGGAAGAACTGCTTCCCTGGATCGACGCCATGAACATCGACCTCAAAGGCTTCACCCCGGACTGGTACCGGAGGATCGGAGGCAGCCTGCAGCAGACGCTGGACTTCATCGAACTGGCAGCAAAGCATTGCCACGTGGAACTGACCACTCTGATCATCCCCGGGGAAAACGACAGCGATGAGATGATGGAGGCTCAGGTGAACTGGATCGCGGGACTGACCGGTAAAGACGGAAGCAACATCGGCCGGCGGATCCCCCTGCACATCAGCCGGTTTTTCCCGCAGTTTCACATGACGGACCGGCCGCCCACAGACGTCCGGCGGATCTTCGAACTCGCGGACCTCGCTTCCCAAAAGCTGGAGTACGTCTATACGGGGAACTGTTGAGAGAGCAGCAGGCCAGAATCAGCTCAGCTTCAGATCGTTGCCGCCCATGTGTTTGATCCGGCGGTAATACCAGTTGATCAGGAAGGTCAGCACATAATCGTAGAGCAGCAGCAGTAGGGTGCCGGCGGCGATCAGGGCAGCAGCCGGATAGTCCGGCAGGGACACGGCGCTGGCAAGGACTTCGCGGAATCCCAGCAGACCCAGACAGAGAATCAAAACAAACACAGCGCACTTGCAGGCGATCTGGCCGGCAGCTGCGCTGATTTTTTCGATGAAGTATTTCGGGATGGCCCAGTAGCCGAAGAAAGCAATGTAGGGCAGGAGGGCCAGCTTGTTCGGGATGAGGATCAGGCCCAGAAGGCACGCCGCCGCGAACAGCAGCGCTCCGCCGCCGATGCCGGTCTCAATGACCATGACGGCAGTAAAAAGCGACGCGATGGCAAACAGAGTCAGTTCGATTCCGGGAACGAAGGTCCCTCCGAACATGAAAACCAGGGCGAGGGCCAGGCAGATGCCGCCGAGGGCGATTTGGAATGTGCGGGTTCTGGGTTTCTGCTGCATGACAGGTCTCGGCCTCGGCCTTAGGATCAGATGCAGTCGCAGCAGCAGTCGGCGCAGATGTAGCACTGCAGGGCCTGGCAGCAAAGGTCATCGTTGCTGCGGTTATAGCCCCGGTTCATCGCGTTGTTCTGGTACTGCTGGCCGCGGCCGACCAGAGAGTTCAGGTGCTGGCGATACTCAAAATTGGACGGCTCCATGTTGACAGCCGCCTGCAGGTTGCTGACCGCCTCGTCGTACCAGCCTTTGCGGGAGGCAACGACGCCGTTCAGAAAATACCATTCGGCGCTGCGGTCCCCGGTCTGATTCAGGATATCCTCGGCTGCGCCCAGATTGCCGGCATCGATGCTGCGGCGAACCTGCTGATAATCGGCCGAGCTGTATGAACCGCCGCCGTAACCGCCGGAGCTGCCGTAATCGTAACCGGAACCGCCGTAACCGCCCTGCCCGGAGCTGTAGCCGGAGCCGCTGCGCATCCGCATGATCGTATCGTAAGCCTCGTTGATCTCGGCCAGTTTGTCCTCCGCCAGGTCAGCGAGGGGGTTGTCCTGGTACCGGTCCGGATGGTACTTCTTGACCAGTTCCTTGTATGCGGTTTTGATCTGCTCGTCAGTGGCGTTTTCGGAAACGCCGAGAACTTCATATGGGTTCATTCTTTTCTCCTTTTTCAGAGTCTGGTGCGCCCGTGCTTATCCGGCAGGATCCTGCGCAGGACCTCGTCGGTTCTGCGGTTCAGCCCGAAGTAGATTACATTTTCTATGATACCAGAATTTTTCTTAATATCAAGAGCTTCCAGGGATTCCCCCAGGACCGCCAGGTAGTGGTAGAGGTTGAAACGGAGCCGTTCGTCGATCCGTGCCCGGAACTGCCCGGGGGTCTCCTCCGCGTTCTCCTTGCCGGCCCGGTAGCCGAACCGCGTCAGCAGCGGATTGTAGGTGCCGGCTTCCAGATTCTCCTCGATGTCGTCCGCCGCGTCGATCAGGTAAATCCACTTGCCTAAATGATACCCTGCTTTTGCAAAGGTTTCGTGAAGACCGGCTTTTTTTTCGGAATCCGCGTCCTCGTCTTCCAGACCGTACAGGAAGGCAGCGCCCTCGCGGAAGATCACGTCCATCACCTGCGCGAAGCCTTCGGCAACCCGGTCGATGCTGTCGCAGCCTTCCCGTTCCAGGGCGTTCAGCGCATCCAGGTGTTCTCCGATCCCCTTGCAAAGGGCTGGATGTTTCTTTTGCAGTTTTCGCCAGGTGCCCCGAAACGCGGCCAGGCCAGCCTTTGCAGAATTCCTGCCGTCGTCCTGCACGTCGTCCAGCAGCTTGTACCAGGCCAGGATCAGCATCAGATCGCCGGCATACTCGATGGCGCGGCACCGGATCACGGTCTTGCGCTTGATGTGATGAACGACGCAGTGCTCCTGCACCGGGGCGTCCGGCTCGGGGTCGACGCAGGCCAGCAGCAGCGCGATGAACGCCGCGTCATAGCTGAGCACCATCCGGGGCAGCTGCCCGTAGGTCTTGCCGATGTACTTGCAGATGCCGCAGTAGTAGCCGGTGTAAATCTCGTATTCGCGAACCTTCAGCTCGCCCTTGTCGGGAATGACGTATCCTAGCATATTGCCTCCAGCCTTGGATTGGTGAGTTTATCTTACGATAGATCGTGATTTTTTGCAATGGCGCGGGAGGGAGGTTGGGGGTTCGGAGGCCGGCGGGCGCGATTATGTATGCGTCCGCTTATTAGGGTGCACTTCGCGCGCTTCACGCTCTTCACGCGCTTCGCCTGCCGCCAGCCTACCACCAGATCCGAAAACCCGCTCGATATGGTAGGGAGCTACCATATTCGATCGAAAACCGCGATATATGGTAGGAGGGAGGGGCTCTGGCCTCACGGCGGAGCAAATCTGTCCGAAAGTAAGTCGAAGCAACAACAAGATCGTTCTGTTTAAGGCGAGCCTCACTCACGGTACACCTCAGTTCCTACCACCAGATTCGAAAACCCGCGCAATATGGTAGGGAGCTACCATATCGTGCAGAACTTCGGAAATTATGGTAGCGAGCACGCCCGCCATTGAAACTGCGGCGGCGAGGGGATGACGCGTTCGGAGATTCTGTGTTAAAATATTTACGATGGAAGCCAAAGTTGAAAGCGAAGTGAGCAAAGGTGGGAGACCATGAACCAATACATACAACTTGCGGCTTTTGCTCTGCAAAGGCTGGAGAGCGAGGGTTTCGAGGCGTTTCTGGTGGGCGGCTGCGTGCGGGAGGCGCTGCGGGCCGAGCTGGGACAGAGTACCAGCCTGCCGGAGGTTCCGGATGCGGGACAGAACCCCGGCCAGGAATCGGCGCTCGATAGCAGCCTGCCGGCGACCGATATTGACATCACGACCAATGCGCTTCCGGAAGAGATCTGCCGGGTGTTCAGCGATCTGGCGGTGATCGAAACCGGGATCAAACACGGTACGGTGACGGTGCTGGTTCCCGCCTGTCCGGCGTCTGCGGATCCGCCGGAGGGGAATCCGGCCTGCGCTGCCGATGCTGCCGCTGCCGACTCTTTTGCTGTCGCTCCCGGCGGCGTCTCCGACCCCACAGAGAAACTGCCCCGCCGGCCCATTGAAATCACCACCTACCGGGTGGACGGCGCGTACTCCGACGGGCGCCATCCGGATCAGGTCCGGTTTGTTACGTCCTTGAAGGAGGACCTGCGCCGCAGAGATTTCACAGTAAATGCACTGGCGATGAACCTGCGGGGGGAACTGGCCGATCCCTTCGGAGGTCGGGCGGATCTGGAGGCGGGGACCATCCGGGCGGTCGGCGATGCAGAGGCTCGTTTTCGGGAAGACGGACTGAGGATTCTGCGGGCACTGCGATTCGCGGCAGTGTTGGACTATGAGATCGAACCACAGACCGAAGCGGCGCTGAAGCGGTGCGCGCCCTTGCTGGAGGAGATCTCTGCGGAGAGAATTTTCGCGGAACTGAAGAAACTGGTCTGCGGCGGCGCCGCCGGGCGGGTGGTCCGCCGTTATGCAGATGTGCTCGCCGTCATCATCCCGCAGATGGCGCCGATGAAAGGATTCCGACAGAACAATCCCTATCACAAATACGATGTACTGGAGCACTGCGTCCGGGCGATGGAGGCGGTGCGGCCGGAGCGGGCTCCTGGGGAGGACGCGGCGCCGGGATACTGCATGAAGCTGGCGGCGTTGCTCCATGACATCGGAAAGCCAGGGACCTATTCCGTTGACGAGAATGGCATCGGACATTTCTACGGCCATCCCCAGGAGGGGGCGGTCATCGTCCGTCAGGTCATGAAAAGGCTGAAGGCGGACCGGTTCACATCCGAGCGCATGGAAACGCTGGTCCGGTATCACGACCTGGTATTTCAGGAGGATGACCGGCTGCTTAAACGCTGGATGAACCGGTACTCTCCGCAGGTGCTTCTGGAAATTCTGGAGATCAAACGGGCGGACAATATTGCCACAGGGAATGTGTCGCAGGAGCTGCTGGATAAGTTCGACCGGATCGAGCAGCGGATTCGAAGCATCCGAAGGGAAGCGGCCGGAGGACGGGACTGCTTTGCCATCCGCGATCTGGCGGTGAACGGACGGGATCTGATGGAAGCAGGTTTTCCCGAAGGGCCGGAGATCGGCCGGATCCTCCAGACTTTGCTGGAGGAAGTTATCGACGGGCAGCTGCCCAATGAGAGGCAGGCGCTGCTGGATCGGGCTGCTGATTGCAGTTTCCCTCCGGCAGAGTGATTTTCTGCAACAGGGCAAGGAAATCCGGGGGCGATTCAGCGTTTATGGCGCCGAGAATTCCCCTGCATTGCAGTTCTTCTCAAAAAAATACAGAATCAACAACGAAATGCCGATTCTGTTGCAGTTTTTAGTTTTCAAAGAGCATCGTCTGCAATTTAGGCCTTCAAACGGGGTGTGCACCGCTCATCATGCACCGGGTTGATGCAGATTTTGCGATTTTTCCAAGCGATCTGCAGCACCTGTGTCAGCGCCAGCGCATTGATATCCGAACCGAACTGCAGCGCGAAGGCCGGCGCAGATCCATGCAGCCCTGCAATCCAGCCACAGCCTCACAGCCCGATCTTCAGAAGTTCCACAAACTGTTTCGCGGTACGGGGGCTGCGTCCGTTTCTGCGGATGGCGTGAGCCTCGGCCCGGCGAATCAGTTCCTCCTCCGGTAGATCCACGCCGTATTCGGACGCCAGCGAACGGACGATGTCCAGGTATTCGTCTTTGGATGGCTTGCTGAAGGTGATGGTCAGTCCGAAGCGGGCGGCCAGACTCATGGTCTCCTGCATCGTGTCGTTGACGTGCAGCTCATCCCCCGACCGGTCGGCGAAGGTCTCCTTCACGAGGTGACGCCGGTTGCTGGTCGCGTAGATCACCGTATTGCCGCCGCACCCGGCCACACTGCCCTCCAGCGTCGCCTTCAGAGCGGAGAAATTGTCATCGTTGCCCGAGAAACTAAGATCGTCAATAAACAATATGAACTTCAGGGGATTCGAAGCCAGCTCTTCCATGACATCCGGGATCTGATAGAGCTGGTTTTTCTTCACTTCGATGATGCGCAGGCCCCGGTCCGCGTATTCCAGCGCCACCGCCTTGATGGTGGAGCTTTTGCCCGTGCCGGCGTCCCCGTACAGCAGCATATTGCTGGCTCCGGTTCCGTCCAGCAGCGCCTCGGTATTCCGCAGGATCAGTCCGCGTTCCCTCTCGTATCCGAAGAGCTGCCGCAAAGGCTGGACATCCGGGTGGGCGACCGGCGTGATCTTGCCCCCGGAGATCCGGAAGAACCGGTAGTCCGCATACATCCCGTATCCTGTCACCGGAATCTGCTCCAGTTTGGTCATAAAATCGCTGATCAAATACAGGTTGCTATTGGTCCAGGAGGGAAGGAATCCGTCGTAACCGATGGCGCTTTTAACCTCCGTGCAGCTGAGCCCGGCCAGATCCTGCAGGGCGTTCAGTTCCCGGCGGGCAGCCTCCCGGATCTCATCGGACAGAAGTTTTTCTGCTTCCATCGCCTGCACGTAGAAGTTGTCATCCGAGAGGACCAGCTGGCGAATGTATTCGCTCAGGTCGGACCCGTGCGGGTAAAGGCTGGTCAGCACATCGCTGTACAGGCGGACCATATCGCCGTCCGCATCCGAGCCGCGGGCGGTGCCCTCGTCTTCGGCTGCTCCAGCCTTTGCATCCAGTGCTGCGAGGAGCCTGCGCAGCCCCGCGATGACCGGATCCTGCTTCAGCGCGCTGAACACCGTCAGAGAGTCAATGTTCAATTGATATTCCAGAAATGATTTTTCCATGGAGTCACCTCATCTTTAACACGTCAAGTATACTCGTTTCCGGACGTACGCGCAAGGTTGTCGTCGGGCGGCTTCCCTGCTATAATAACTTTGCGGAGAAATCGAAATACTAAGAAAGCCCGGTAGGAAAGCCATGAAAAATCTATATTATAATGACAAGAAACTAAAACAGATCAAGAACAAGCGGACTCAGAAGACGAAGCGGGTCTGGGGATGGATCCTGACGGTACTGGGCGCGCTGGAGCTTCCCACCGCGGTCGCGGCGCTGGACGCTTCCGCTCTCATAAGCCCGCTGATCTTCCTCATCCCCGGAATCATTCTTCTTATGCTCGCCAGAAAGCAGGTCCGCAAATGGGATCGGTACGAGGCGATCATCGACAACCGGGGCAATACGCCGATCTCGCTGATCGCAAAGAAGATGGGGCTGTCCGAGAAGACGGTCTATTCCGATCTGCAGACCATGATCCACAGCGATTTCTTCATCGGGCCGAATTACAACATCGAAGCCTATATCGACGCGGAACATGACATGCTGGTCATGGCCTCCGGAGGCCAGCCTTTGCGTCCGGTTCCGGATGTTCCGAAGGAAGAACCGAAGCAGGAACAGGCTCAGCCCCAGGCGGAAGAAGCACCGGATGCCCAGTTCGAAAAAGAACCGCAGGCCGCCCAGGAGGAGCTTTCGGATCTGGAGATGATCCGCCGGGCGATTGCCGAGACATCGGACGATGAGGTGCGGGGATATCTCTACGGCCTGGAGGGCTCGGTGCGCCGGATCGATGAACGGCTGCAGAGCAGACCGGAGCTGGCGGAGAAGATGAGCATCAAGCGGCTCTACAAATACTATCTGCCCCAGATCCTGGAGCTGATCCGCAAGTACCAGGCGCCGGATACGCCGGCGGACATCAAGAAACAGATCCGGGACGCCCTCGGCACCAGCGCCAACGCGCTGTCCAACATCGAGGCGGATCTGCTGGAGAGAGATCAGATGGATGCGGAAGTGGACATCGAGGTGCTGAAGAACATGTTCGCCCAGGACGGGCTTCTGGGACGTCAGGGCGCTCCGAAACCAGGCGCGGCGAAACAGGGCGCGGCGAAGCCGAGCGCTCCGAAACCAGGCGCGGTGAAACAGGGCGTAGCGCAGCAGGGTGAGGTGCAAAATGCGGTTAAATAAGTACATCGCCTCCGCAGGGATCTGCAGCCGGCGAAAGGCGGATGAGCTGATCGCCGCGGGAAATGTGAAAATCAACGGCGCGGTCATGCGCGAGATGGGATACGACGTGCAGGAAAGCGATCAGGTGTCGGTGAACGGTCAAATGATCGAGGCTGCCGGCCGCAAGGTGTACGTGGCGGTCAACAAGCCGAAGGGTTACATCACATCGATGAGCGATGAGCGGGACCGGGCTACCGTCGCGGAGCTGGTGAAGGACATCCCGGAGCGGCTGTTCCCCGTGGGACGGCTGGATTACAATACCACGGGCCTGCTGCTGATGACCAACGACGGGGATCTGGCGTACCGGCTGACCCACCCGAAGCACGAAGTCTACAAGACCTATGTGGCGATGGTCTCCGGGGTCGTATCCGATGCGCGCCTGGCGAAGCTACGGAAGGGCGTGGACATCGGCGGGTTTGTCACATCGCCGGCGAAGGTGCGGGTCATCAAACAGAATCCCCGCTCTGCCACCGTCGAGATCTCCATCCGCGAGGGCAAAAACCGGCAGGTGCGGAAGATGTTCGCCGCCGTCGGAAACAAGGTGATCGAGCTGGAACGCATCGCCATCGGCGAGATCCGGCTGGGGCACATGCAGCAGGGCCACTACCGCAAGCTGACCCGCCGGGAGATCGAGTACCTGACGAACATCTGACACAGAATTTCATACAAAAAACGAAACAGCACTGCGAATTACAAAACCGCGCAGTGCTGTTTCAGAGAAGAAGTAGTCAAACGTAATTATTTTCTCTTCGCTTCCTTCGGGGTAACGCAGATGCCCTTCGCTCTGGCAACGACGATCGGCTCCTCGAGGAAATCCGCTGCGGACGGGCTGATGTCCGGACGTGCCGCAACGACCTTTCTCGCTTCGAAGACCATCTTTCTGGATGTGTTTCCGAACTCTGTGATCTCGCCGTAAGCTTCGATGTAGTCGCCGGCATAGGTCGGAGCCAGGAATTCAACTTCGTCATATCTGAGGAACAGACCCTCGTCTCCGTCGGCCTTGATCAGCAGCTCGGTCGCAACGTCGCCGAACAGGTGAACCATGTGAGCGCCATCCACCAGGCTGCCGCCGTAGTGAGCATCTTTGTGGGACATACGTAATCTTAAAGTCGATGTGATTTTTTCCATTTGGGATCTCCTTTTTTGTATTGGTAATGTATTATCGTTTTCACCTGATTTTAATATATTGCAAACGCCATGCCAATGGTTTATCATTGAAAACAGGAAAGAATGAACCGTTTGCGGTTCGCAGACGGAACCGGGGGTGTGCGTTTTGTGTTCGCGCCCTCCGCAGGGAATGGTGCATTGGATCCGGAGAAAGAGGAGAAGCAGAACAATGGAACAGAACTATGGAATCGACCGGGTGGTCTCTCCGCCCCAGGTGTTTCCGGCAGCCGCATGGGAACTGGACAACAGCAGAGAGCTGCGCAGAGGGGAGATCCGGGTCAGCCTGCGCAGGATTCACATCGAGGGGACCAGCTTCCGCCAGATGTGCCAGAGCGCGGGAAGCGACGAGGATCTGCTCAAGGAGAAGATCATCGACATCGTCATGGCCCGGGGGAAGCTGCACAATCCCATGACGGACACGGGGGGCGTGCTCTACGGAGTGATCGAGGAGATCGACCCGGACTACGAAAACACGGCGGGATTTGCGGTGGGGGACGAGGTCTTCTGCAACGCGTCACTGGCGGGCGTGCCCATGAAGATCACCCGGGTGACCCACGTGGACCCGGTCTATCCCCAGATCGAGGCGGAGGGCTACGCGATCCTGCTTCCCGGCGTGCCCATCCTGAAGAAGCCGGCGGATCTGCCGGTGGATCTGCTCCTGTTCATCTTCAACGAATCCGGGACGATATATAATGTAAGCAAGGAAGCAGCCGGCAAGAACTGCTTCGCGGTCATCGGCAACAGCCAGATCATGACCCTGCTCTACGGCTACACCATTCGCCGCGCAGCCGGAGCCGAGGCGCAGATCTACTGCCTGCTGGACCGCAACACAGAGCCGCTGTTTCAGGGCGAGAAGATGCAAAGGCTGGTGGAGCAGGTGTTCACCAAGGTGGATCACATGAACATGCTGCGGCCGGTCACCTGTCTCAAAAAGCTGGAGCCCTATCCCCAAATGGACCTTTCGGTCAACTGCGTCGACATTCCCGGCTCGGAGACGATCAACGTCGTAGCCACCCGGTCGGGGGGCACGGTTGTCTTTGCCAACTTCATCAGCAATTACAACATGGCGCTGTACATCACGGAGGCGGTATCCAGAGACCTGAAGATCATGTGCGCGGACGGCTACATCAATGAGTACGCCGACTTCGATTTCGAGCTGGTCCGGGAGCTGGCGCCCTTCATCGAAGGCGGCCTCGTCCGAAGAGACCAGCGCCGCAGCCGCAGCCGGCAGTCGATCTACGAGAAGGAGCTCCACGAGATCTACCGCCTGCAGAATCTGTCCGTCACGAAGGACCTCGTGGTTTCCAGCGCGAAGATGAACGCGGTCATTGAGGATGCGATCACCGTAGCCAAGTACGACTGCAACGTGCTTATCACCGGAGATACCGGCGTCGGCAAGGAGCGGATCGCCAGCCTCATTCAGAAAAACAGCACCCGGAAGATGTACCCCTACCTGAAGATCAACTGTGCCTCCATCGCGCCGAACCTGATGGAGTCGGAATTCTTCGGCTATGAGAAGGGCGCGTTCACCGGCGCCGATGCCAGAGGCAAGAAGGGTCTGTTCGAGACGGCGGACAATGGAGTGATCTTTCTCGACGAGGTGGGAGAGCTGCCGCTGGATATGCAGGCCAAGCTGCTGCGGGTCATCCAGGACGGGGAGTTCCTGCGGGTCGGCGGGACCGTACCTATCAAAACCAATGTCCGGATCCTCTCCGCGACCAACCGCCGCCTGGAGGATATGGTGGAGGCAAAGAACTTCCGCCGCGACCTCTACTACCGGCTGAACGTCTTCCCCATCAACATTCCGCCTCTGTCCGAGCGCCGGGACGACATCCCCGCCCTGATCGAGTACTTCATCGGCCAGTACAATGAGAAGTTCGGCATGAACAAGTACATCGATGATGACGCGGTGGACTATCTGTCCGGCCTCAGCTGGCCCGGCAACATCCGGGAGCTGGAGAATGTCATGCAAAGGCTGATGATCTCCAGCAAAAACGACAACATCACGATGATGGACGTGCTGAAGGAAATGGACGAATCGGTCATCGGAAGCGTGCAGCTGCCGGCGGCGAAGCAGACCCTCCCGGAGGAGGGCGGCGTGGATCTGTCTCAGATGATGGACGCCTTTGAGAAGGAACTGATCCGAACCGCCTGGGAGGAGCACGGCTCCACCCGCAAGGCCGCGAAGGCCCTGGGGATCAGCCAGACCCAGTTCGTCCGCAAAAAGAACAAATACGGATTGGAGTAATCGGGATGGCCGGGCCCGCGGGACGCGGATTTGTACCTAAACCGGACTTCGGCTTATTATTTACAAAAGCTGGCGGGGAAATTTGTACCTAAACCGCGGTTTGAGATGAATATTTACAATGATCCTTTCCGGCAGTCAATCAATGGGGGCTATCCAAGCGTTTTATGGTCAACTGTTGACTCGCGGACGGCCGGCAGCGGAGGACAGAACGCCGCCTGATTGTAAAACCGCGCCCGAAACCCCGGGAAAGGTTCAAAAAGGCGCGTTCATTTTTGTACAATCCGCGCTGAAAGCGCCGTTACCTACAAAATGCCGGAGGGCATGCAATGCCGGAGCCGGCATTTGACGCATTGGAACGGAGAATGCACCGAGCATTTTTGCCCGGTGCTTTTATTTGCAGTGCGGACCGGTCCGCATGAACCGTTATCGGTTCGCGCCGGGCTGCGGCGCGAAAATATATTGGTTCAAAGGCTGGGGGCGGCAAGGCCGAAACGGACGGAAAACGGGGAGTTTCAGGGAATTATGAGAAGGGACGCGCCAGCCTTTGCATGTTGGCACACGACTTGCTTTATTAAACAATGACTGAAAGTCTGATAATCAAAGATTTGAAAATATCTTAAGGAGGAAAGCAACATGAAAAAAGGAAATCCGTTCGGAACACACAGAGTTATCTCCCCGGAAGGCATTCTGCCGCAGCCGGCTGACAAGATCGACAACACAATGGAGATCTATGATAATGAAGTTCTGATCGATGTTATCACACTGAACATCGACTCCGCGTCTTTCACCGAGATCGTTAAGAGAGTCTGCGACGGCAAGAAGCCGGCGGACATCGATGGCGACGAGGCAGAAATGGCGAAGGTCAAGGCGAAGATGCTGGAGATCGTTGAGAACGCCGGCAAGCACAAGAATCCGTGGACCGGTTCCGGCGGCATGCTGATCGGTACCGTTAAGGAAGTCGGACCGGCTTACGTTGGCGACCTGAAGGTCGGCGACAAGATCGCTACTCTGGTTTCCCTGTCCCTGACCCCGCTGGTCATCGAAGAGATCCACGAGATGAGACCGGCCATCGACCAGGTCGACATCACCGGCCAGGCGATCCTGTTCCAGAGCGGCATCTATGCGAAGCTGCCTGATGATATGCCGGAAGGACTGGCTCTGTCCGCGCTGGACGTTGCAGGAGCTCCCGCGCAGGCTGCGAAGCTGACCCGCCCCGGAGACACCGTTCTGGTCATTGGCGGCGGCGGCAAGTCCGGACTGCTGTGCCTGTATGAGGCGAAGAAGATGGCCGGCGTTACCGGTAAGGTCATCTGCGCGGCAGGTTCTCAGAAGTCCGAAGACAGAGCCCGCAAGCTGGATCTGGCGGACGAGTACTTCCACATGGATGCTACCGATGCAGTCGGCATGTATGAGAAGATCATGGAGCTGACCGACGGCAAGCTGTGCGACGTTGTTATCAACTGCGTATCCATCGAGAACACCGAGATGGGCTCCATCCTGACCTGCAAGGACGACGGTGTCGTTTACTTCTTCTCCATGGCAACCAGCTTCACAAAGGCTGCTCTGGGCGCAGAAGGAGTCGGCAAGGACGTCAACATGATGATCGGAAACGGCTACACCAAGGGCCACGCGGAGATCACCCTGCAGGTACTCAGAGAGCACCAGGGCCTGAGAGATCTGTTCGCGGAGATGTATGCATAGTCGTAAGGATTGCCTGAGCCTGCCGCCGAGCGGAGCGCAGGGGGCGTTACCTTGCGAAGCGAAGGAGGATTCCTTACGACCCGCGCCAGAGAAGTGGACAGCGTCCACTCTATGGCGCGGAAAGACGCCTGTAATGGTGCATCACCTAATTCATATTGAGGAGGAAAGTTATGGCAATCAGAAACTGGAAGGACATTCCGCTATTCAAGGATGTCACCGACGAGCAATGGAATGACTGGCACTGGCAGGTTGCGAACCGGCTGAACACGGTCGAGCAGATCAAGCAGGTCGTGAACCTGACACCGGAAGAAGAAGCGGACATCTCCAAGGTCATGGACGGATTCCGTGTCGGCATCACGCCGTACTATGCGTCCCTGATGGATCCGGATAATCCGAACTGCCCGGTCAGAATGCAGGCGGTTCCGATCCTGGCGGAGACGCACCGGTCCGAGGCGGATATGCTGGACCCGCTGCATGAGGACGAAGATTCTCCGGCTCCGGGGCTGACCCACAGATATCCGGACCGGGTGCTGTTCCTGATCACAGACCAGTGCTCCATGTACTGCAGACACTGCACCAGAAGAAGACTGGCGGGAGAGAAGGATGGCGCCAGAAGCATGGATGACATCAACGCATGCATCGACTACATCCGCAGGACCCCGGTGGTCAGAGACGTACTGCTCTCCGGCGGAGACGCGCTGTGCGTCGAGGACGAGGTGCTGGAATACATCATCAGCGAGCTGAGAAAGATCGACCACGTGGAGATCGTCCGGCTGGGCTCCAGAACCCCTGTGGTCATGCCCCAGAGAATCACCGACGATCTGGTGAACATGCTGAAGAAGTATCACCCGATCTGGCTGAACACCCATTTCAACCACCCGAAGGAATGGACACCGGAAGCCGCCGAAGCGTGCCGGAAGCTGGCAGACGCCGGCATCCCCCTTGGCAACCAGTCGGTGTTGCTCAGAGGAGTCAATGACGATGTTCACGTCATGAGAAATCTGGTTCACCATTGCGTTAAGAACAGAGTTCGTCCATACTATATCTATCAGTGTGACCTGTCTCTGGGAATCGAACACTTCAGAACACCGGTCTCCAAGGGCATCGAGATCATCGAAGGCCTGAGAGGACACACCTCCGGTTACGCGGTGCCGACCTTCGTCGTCGACGCGCCGGGAGGCGGCGGCAAGACTCCGGTCATGCCCCAGTATGTGATTTCCCAGACACCGGAAAAGGTCATCCTGAGAAACTACGAAGGCGTCATCACCACCTACACCGAGCCGAACCAGCTGCCGAAGTTGCAGTGCAGCTACGAGAACTGCAAGCCGGTGGAGGAATACAAGTACGAAGGCGTCGCAGGACTTGCGGAAGGCGAGCGGATGTCCATGGAACCCATGGGACTGCTGCGGCACGAACGCAACAAGAAATAACTCATATTAACTATGCTGTATGAACTGTCACAGAAGTACAAACGAATAGCCATCGTGGGCATGGCGAAGAATGCCGGCAAGACCACCACCCTCAACTATTTTCTCGAAGAGGCGATGGATGAGGAGATGGTCGTCGGTGTCACGTCCACCGGCAGAGACGGAGAAAGAACCGATCTTGTGACAGGTACAGATAAACCAAGCATCTGGCTTGAAGAAGGAATGCTTGTATCGGTTCCGGTCCAGCTGTATGATCTGGCGGACGCAGGACTGGAGATTCTGCGAAAAACCGAGTACGGTACCTCCCTCGGTCCCATTCTGCTTTGCAGAGTCGCCAGCTCGGGCTACGTGCAGGTCGCAGGACCTGTCATTAACGCCCAGCATGAAAGCCTCTGCGCGGAGATGATCGAAGCCGGAGCGGAGGTGGTGCTGATCGACGGGGCGATCGACCGAAAGTCCATCGCGGCACCCGAAACATCCGATGCAATCATTCTTTCGACAGGTGCTGTCCTGTCAAGACAGATGCGAACCGTCATTGAGGAAACGGCACACACGGTGGGGCTGTATCGGCTGCCCCGCCTGGAAGAGGGACCGGTACGCGGGTACCTCGAGGACATCGGCGATGACGAGCGGATCCAGCTGATCCGGGACGGCGCATTGGAGACGCTCCCGGTCAGGACCGGTCTGGGCGCGGGGAAAATACTGGCTGGTTTATTGAACGAAAAAAATGGTAAGGATATCAGCCATATCTTTCTCCCGGGCGCATTCACACCGGGATCGATCGATGGGATCGATCCTCGGATGATGCGGCGGATCACTTTCGTACTGAAGGATCCGACCAGGATATTCTTCCCGCCGCCGATCTGGAGGAAGATGCGGAAATGGGGACTGAACGTAACCGTTCTGGAGAATATCAACGTTGCCGCGCTGACGGTGAACCCGACTTCACCCTTCGGCTACCGCTTTGACCAGCAGCAGCTGGTGCAGGCGATGCAGGCAGCGATCCCGGAAATACCGGTCATCGACGTAATGGAATAAGGATCCGCAGGATCCGGGAAGGAAGCAGAATGAGCGCACAAATCCTGGCAACAGACAAAGTGAAACGCGAAACAGGTCTCGCTCACGTTTTTGCTTCCCTGAACATCCTCTGCCCCTACGGCCAGCGGGCCCTGCGGGGGGCGAAACCGTTCATGCCCGGGGAGGAAGAGCAGCTGAGGGAGGAATTTGAGCGAATCCGGAAGATCGGAGAGATCATTGCGCGGGACGAACGGCGTACCGGCGAGCTCAAGGAAATCCTCATGCTGGTCAAAGACAACACACTGTCCATCGAAAAAAGTCGGGACAGCGTACTGACAGTGGTTGAGCTTTTCGAGCTGAAGATCCTGCTTCTGCAGATGGAAAAGCTTCGGAAAATGGACGAAACCGAGCATTTCCCGCCGGAATTCGTGCCCTACGATGTGACGCCGCTTCTGGACTATCTGGATCCGGACGGCGGACGCATCAGCACCTTCTTCATCTACGACAGTTTCTCCGAGGAACTGGCTGCCCTGCGGCAGCAGAGGAAGGATGCGGAGCGGCAGGTCCGAAAGCATCAGAAGCAAAAGGCAACGCAGCTTCGGAAGCAGCACGGGATCGCGCTGACACCCAAATTCGAGGTGCAGGTCAGCAAGGCGGACCGTGAACGTATAAAAATGATGGAAGAGATCGCCGAATTGGAGAAATCGGCAGAAGATTATATGTCGGTGACCTGGCGTCTGACCGCAGATGAGGAGACAGACGCGCTTACGCGCAGGATCGAGGAGTGCACAGAACAGATCGAACGCGAAGAGTACAAGGTCAGACGCTGGTTATCGGCACATGTGGGTGGCCACAGCAAGGCTTTGCTGGAGAGCGCCGAGCGGATCGGCGCGCTGGATCTGGCCATCGCAAAGGCTGAATATGCCATGAAACATAAATGCTGCATCCCGGACATCGCTGCGGAACACGCAATCCGCTTCACCGATGGCAGGCATCTGCAGGTCGAGGAGATCCTGGAGAGGGACGGCGGGGAATACTGCCCCATCTCCATTGAACTGAACGACGGGGTGACCTGCATCACCGGAGCCAATATGGGAGGCAAGACCATTTCCCTCAAGCTGGTGGGACTGATCTGCCTGATGACCCAGTACGGACTGCCGGTGCCCTGCGAAAGCGCACACCTGGGGCTATGCAGCAGTGTGCAGATTCTGATCGGAGACAGTCAGTCCATCGAAAGAGGCCTGTCCAGCTTCGGAAGCGAGATGGAGGATCTGAAGAAGATGCTGGAGGCAAGCGGACCGGGAGCGCTGCTGCTGATCGACGAGATCGCCAGCGGCACCAACCCCTCCGAAGGACTGGCCCTGACCAAGGCTATCGTCGATCACCTGAAGCACAGAGACTATATTACGCTGATCACGACGCACTTCGAACGGGTCGCGGAGGAGAATGAAGTCGTGAATCTGCAGGTGACGGGACTGGCCCACGCGGACTTCTCCCAGCTGGATACCCAGCTTCGGACGGCGGACGCGAAGGGCCGGATCGAGGTCATCCGCAGGTTTATGGATTATCGTCTGCAGAAGGTGGACGGCCGGGGAGATGTGCCTCACGATGCGCTCCGCATCGCGCAAATGCTGGGCATCGGAAGTGAGATCATCGATAAAGCAAAAGAATTCCTGAGATAATGAGATATCGGAAGGACTGTCTGAAGTAAAGGAGAACAAGGATGAAAAGTAAACTGAATCTGGATCCGGCGAAGGTGGATCACGCACGTTCCAGCGCTGCCAAGATCGCGCAGAGCATGCAGGAATTCATCGACCGACACACGACAGTCAGTACGGAGAGAACAGTGCTTCGTCTGCTGGGCGTTGACGGTGTCGACGAATTTGATGAGCCGCTGCCGAACGTGGTTGTGGATCAGCTGCTGAAGGCCGGAGGTCTGCCCCGCGGAATCGCCTACTGGATGGGCAACGCGATGATCCAGACGGGCAAGGATCCGCAGGAGATCGCGGAAGCCATCGGCAGAGGCGAGATGAACATCACCGAACTGGAGATGGCGCCGGTGAAGGAAGCCGAAGAAAAGATCATGCCGATCGTACTGGATGCTCTGAAGAGGATCCGTCAGCAGACGGAAAAAAGAAACGAGTATCTGGCGACCATCGGTGAGGGGAAACGGCCGTATCTGTACGTTATCGTAGCAACCGGAAACATCTACGAAGACGTGGTGCAGGCACAGGCAGCCGCGCGCCAGGGTGCGGATATCATCGCGGTCATTCGTACGACGGCCCAGTCTTTGCTGGACTACGTCCCGTACGGACCGACCACCGAGGGGTTCGGAGGAACCTACGCAACACAGGAAAACTTCAGGATCATGAGAAAAGCGCTGGACGAGGTCGGCGAGGAGGTTGGCAGATACATCCGACTCTGTAACTATTCCTCCGGAATGTGCATGCCCGAAATCGCCGCCATGGGCGCTCTCGAACGGCTGGACGTCATGCTCAATGACGCCATCTACGGGATCCTGTTCAGAGATATCAACATGCAGAGAACGCTGGTCGACCAGTACTTCTCCAGAGTCATCATCGGTTACTGCGATATCATCTTCAACTCCGGTGAGGACAACTACCTGACGACGGACGACGCGTATGAAAACGCACATACCGTACTGGCATCCCAGTTCATCAACGAGCAGTTCGCGGTGCTGGCCAACGTCCGGGAGGAGCAGATGGGCCTCGGGCACGCCTTCGAGATGGATCCGGACATCGAGAACGGATTCCTCTACGAGCTGTCTCAGGCGCTGATGGCCCGGGAGATCTTCCCGAAGGCCCCGCTGAAATACATGCCGCCGACCAAGTACATGACCGGCAACATCTTCAAGGGCAACGTGCAGGACGCGCTGTTCAACATGATTGCCATCTGGTCCGGACAGTCCCTCCAGCTTTTGGGAATGCTGACGGAAGCGATCCATACGCCCCACATGCACGACCGGTACCTCTCCATCGAAAATGCGCAGTACATTTTCAATAATATGAGAGATCTCGGCTCCGAGGTGTATTACAAAGAAGGCGGCATCATTCAGACCCGTGCCCAGGGTGTCCTGGACAAGGCGGACAAGCTGCTGTCGGAGATCGTCGAGGAGGGCCTCTTCTCCACGATCGAGCAAGGCAAGTTCGGCGGCGTCAAGCGTCCCCGGGACGGAGGCAAAGGTCTGGAAGGCGTCTGCGTGAAGGATGACGAGTACTTCAATCCGTTTATTCCGCTCATGTTAGGAGGTGCGAAATAATGGCAGAACAATGTGCAGCAAACACCGCGATCGCACAGGTTGACCTGACGAAGGTCAAGCCTTACGGCGACACACTCAACGACGGTATGACAGAAGTCGCATTCACCCTGCCGGTACCTTACGGTGACGAGGCGGATGAAGCGGCGCGGCAGCTGGCCCGGCAGATGGGTCTGGACGAGCCGAATGTGGTTTATTCCAAGAGCATGACCGACGGATTCACCTTCTTCGTGGTCTACGGCAAGTGCCAGCACACCGTGGACTTCACCACGATTAAGGTAGCCAAGGTCGAAGTCGATGTCATGGACCGTCTGGAATGCGCGGAATACATCAAAGAAAACATCCGCCGTCCGGTGGTCATGGTCGGCGCATCCACCGGTACCGACGCCCACACCGTCGGCATCGACGCGATCATGAACATGAAGGGATTCCACGGACACTTCGGTCTGGAGCGCTACGAAGGCGTTGAGGCCTACAACATGGGCTCCCAGGTACCGAACGAAGTCCTGATCGCCAAGGCCAAGGAAGTCCATGCCGACGCGATCCTGGTCTCCCAGACCGTCACCCAGAAGGACATCCACATCCAGAACCTGACCAACATGGTCGAGCTGCTGGAGGCGGAGGGTATGCGTGACAAGGTGATCCTGGTCTGCGGCGGCCCCCGTATCTCCCACGAGCTGGCGCAGGAGCTGGGCTACGACGCCGGCTTCGGCCCCCACAAGTACGCCGAAGACGTGGCCTCCTTCGTGCTGACCGAGATCGTCAACCGGGGGATGGTATAGGCGCATGTCGTATAATGGAGTCGCCACAAACATGAATTCTCTGAAGCTGTTGCACGAATCCGTGCGACGGCTTCTTTTTTTTATTCGTGATCGGGACCCGGATGTGACACGCCCCTGTAATCAGGGTCGAAATCAGAACAGCTACCATAATTTCCGAAATCCTGCACGATATGGTAGAGGTCTACCATATCGTGCGGACTTTGTTTATTTTATGGTAGGCAACCCCTTGTCATCGCTTGAGAAACGGCAAATGGGTACCAAACCAGAGCTAGTTATCGGCAAGATTATACGGAACGCTGCTCGAAAGAGCTTCATGACTACCATATTTGATGCATTCCCGTTCGAAAATGGTAGGGGCCTACCATTTCGTCCAGCTTTTGCGATTTCGTGGTAGGGGAGCCACTGGGATCATAGCTGCTCAGAGGACGCGGGAGCCGGGGCCTCTTCGAAAGTCAATATCGTGAAACGGGATTCCATTGACATTCAACAAAAGCGGAAACTATAATATTTATAAGTTAGTTCAACTTAACTAACTGCGGGAGATAGAGAAAAATTACAGCTATGCGTGAAAGGAAGGAGAAGAATATGACAAGCATCAAGCGCATATCATGGATCCGGATCCTGATTGCTCTGCTCGCTGTCTGCACAGCCTTTGGACTGATGATACAGACCGACACTGTATCGGCGGCCGAAGACGAAGCGGCGGACGGACCGTACTACTACGACGGTTCGTATCAGGGCACAGCATACGGCTACCGGTCCGATGTTACGGTTGAGATCACCATCGCAGATCATGAGATCGCGGATATTACAGTGGTCTCCCAGGCAGAGGATGCAGCCTATTGGAAAAAGGCTGTGAAGATCCTTGCGGCAATCAAAGAAACCAAGAGCCTGGAGGTCGATACGATCTCCGGAGCGACCGTCAGCAGTACGGCGATCCTGGATGCGGCCAAGGCCGCTCTGGATCAGGCGCTGAGCGATCCGGCAAGCCCCTTCGTATCCGGTGACGGATCCGAAGCAAGCCCCTACACCATCGTAACGGCGGCGAAGCTGGCTCAGTTCGCTCAGACCGTCGATGAAGGGGAAACCTACGCGGGCAAGATCGTTGTGCTCGGCGATGACATGGATCTGTCTGACGTGAAGAACTGGAACCCCATCGGTCAGGAAGCGGATAAAGCCACGGCGGTATTCGACGGAATCTTCGACGCGCAGGGACATGCGGTCATCGGGATGAAGATCTCCGGGAAGTATTCCGACAAAGCGAACCTGGGACTGTTCGCGGCTCTGGGCAAGGATGCGCAGATCCTGAACCTGACGGTGCAGGACGCGCAGATCAACGTGAAGGGAAACGACGTCCTCCGTGCAGGCATCATCGCAGGTGATGTGAACGGCGGCGGCGCGGTCATCGACAGCTGCGCAGCAACCGGCAGCATCAACGTAACCAGCAGCGGAGCAGCGCTGGTCTATGGCGGCGGTCTGGCAGGACGCGTGGGCAACAACACCGTGATCACAAACAACTGGACCGAGGTGGCCATTGACGCCGCATCGCAGGGCGGAAATAACTCCGCGTATGCCGGCGGCCTCTACGGAACGGGCGGCAATAACATGGTAGCCGTAAACAACGCCTCCTTTGGCGAAGAAAACGCCAGCGCCCCCGCAAGCACCAACTTCGGCGGCATGGCAGGCGGCCTCTCGGCAATGATGACCGGATATGTTTACAACAACTACGCGGTGGGTCCGGCATCCATCGTCAGCGGCAATTCCGCCCACACCTGGGTAGGAGCTCTGGCAGGACAGGTGACTACCAGCGGAATGACAAAGGATGCCGATAATGTCTATCAGTATCCAGAAGCAGGCCCGCTGAGAGCGAACAACTACTTCGCGCAGGATGCAGCACTCTCCGCGACGAAGGCCGGTAAGGCGGCAGCGGTCGCGACTGCAGCGGCAGGAACAGGGACAGCCCCTTATGACACTTACTTCACCGGCACTCCGCTGACGCTGGCGGACATGGCCTCTGCTGATTTTGCGGACACCATGAATGACACGCTGGTGGAAACCGCCGGACTGCTGGCGGCGCACGGAATCGAAGGCGTCAGCCTGAAGACATGGGTCGCCGACGGCGGCTATGCGATCCCGACAGGATCCGTCTACAGCGGCGCTGCAGGCAAGACGGAAGCAGGGGATCCGATCTTCGCCTCCGGCAAGGGAACGAAGAAAAATCCGTACGTGATCGAGACAGCGGATCAGCTGCGTGCCTTCGCAGCCTCCGTAACGGCAGGAAACAACTATGCTAAGTCCTACATCCAGCTGGGCGCAGACATCGATCTGTCCGCAGCAGAGTGGGATCCCATCAAGGGAAAAATCTTTGCGGGAAGCTTCGATGGTGCGGGCCATACCATTCACGGACTGACCATCGGAACGGATCAGAAGCCTTACGAACTCACAGAGGCGACGGGCAATTACATCGGCTTCTTCTCACGGCTGGGTTCCGGAGCAGTGGTCAGAAATGTCGCGTTCACGGATGTTTATATCAATGTGGCATCGGATCGCGGTCTGATGACCGGCGCTCTGGCAGGATACTCCGCGCAGGGAATCATCGACGGATGCTCCGCCTCCGGAATCGTACAGACATCCTGCAGCAAGGGTAATGCCTTTGTCGGCGGACTGATCGGAAGAAATGATGCAGGCGCTGTCATCAACAGCTGGACGGGCGGAACCGTTGTATGCGAAGACACGGCAGCCTGGGTCGAGACCGGCGCCATCGCAGGTATGAACAACAGCGGACTGATCGCCAACTCCTATTCGCTGAACAGCGTGGAGGCGAAGACCGGTGCGGATAACGGCGGATATTCGATGGGCTCTCTGATCGCAGGCTATCAGGGCGGCGATGTCGTGAACTGCTACGCGGCAGGAAACCTGACGACAAATGACAAAACCGAGTACTCCGGAATTCTGGCAGGCTGGATGCGCGGCTACGCCCGCACCTACAACTGCTGGTACAACAAGGACCAGACCATGACCATGGCCGGACAGATCGTAGATCCGGCGACCATCATCGGCATCTGGCCGGTGGCATACACGGATGACGAAGGTCTGTTCTACATCGGAGGTCTGGCAGAGGGCCTCAATGAGTACAGAGCATCCAACGCAGCAGCTCTGGCGGACAGCCTGAATGCAGGACTGGAGGAATGCCCGATCAATATCGAGGATTACGATCTCGGACTGAATGCACTGAAGAAGTGGACGGTTTCCGACGGAACGGCGGTTCTGGGAGAGGAAACAGCAGACTATTCGTACATGAGACCGGATTGGGAAGAAGTGCCGCAGAAGGAAGTCTCCTATAACAGCGGTATCTGGTACGGCAGAAGTGACGATGAAAGCACCGTCGTCGCACTGACCATCAGTGACAATGAAGTAACGAAGGTGGAGATGATCGAGGGCGCAGCCTCCGGCGATGCCTATGATGAAGCGGTCACCAAGGCGAAGGAAAAAGCCATGTACGGAGACACCAGCACGTATGAAGAGGCAGATCCGTCCATGTTCGCCGGCGGCAGCGGAACGCAGGAGGATCCTTATCAGATCGCCAATGAAGTGCAGCTGCGCTATCTGGCAAACTCCATCAATGAAGACGTTGACTGGGAAGGCGTATACTTCCGTCAGACAGCGAACATCAAGCTGAGCAAAGCAGACTGGACCCCCATCGGATGGGGCATCATGGCGGAGATCAAATCCTCCCCGACCATTTACGCTCAGTATCCGTTCCGGGGCAGCTTCGACGGTGCGGGCTACACCATTACAGGCCTGACCATCGGCAGCGAAGAGCACCCCTCTGCGGATCCCAGAGTTTCTCTGGCAACCGGACTGTTCGGTATCCTTGAAGGCGATGAGCAGACCAATGACACACCGCAGGATCCGGAGACCAGATACGTGGAACTGACGGGAATCCATCTGGAGGACGTCTCCATCCACGTGAAGGCAGCGTACGATAACTATGCCGGCGCTCTGGCAGGAGATCCGGAACTCGGCTTCCGTGCCATCGACTGCAGCGCGGAGGGTACCATTCAGACAGAAGCAGAAAACGGCAGCATCTATATGGGCGGCCTGATGGGATATCCGCTTCGCGGACTCATTCAGAACTGCTGGTCCAACATGGAGCTTACCGGCAATGCATCAGACACCGCGTATGTCGGCGGTCTGTGCGGTCTGGATAACCGTGTCACTACGGTCAACAGCTTCGCTCTCGGAACCGTCGCGGCAAACGGCAAGAGCATCTATGCCGGCGGTCTGTCCGGAGACTTTGCAGGATTCAGACACAACTGCTATACCGCGGTGAAGGTTGCGGCTGGATCGGACACCGACTATATCGGCGCGGTCAACGGCATGGCGTCCGGTATCGCTGCGGAATCCGGCGTTTACTACAGTGAAAAGGCTGGACTGTCCGTGAAGGGAGAAGCAGTGGAAACAAAGGCCAGCGGGTATTCCGCAGGATCCCAGAATCAGAATGTGGAAACACCGCAGGCAGATATGGGACAGGCACTGTGCGATGTCCTGAACGGCAACATCGAGGGCGCTTATGAGGCACTGGTGAAGCTGCACACCGATTTCGGCAGCATCAACCATCACGGACACGGCATGTATTATGCGGATGAAACGAATCAGAGCCTGAACAAGTGGGGAATCAACGGAATGCAGGCGGTATCCTTCACGGATGCGGCAGTTACACCGGGATCCTCCGTCCTGAACGTCATCAGCGCAGTGACCGATACGGAGAAGCTGACGGCTGAGGATGCTGCGGCAGTAGCGGCTGCAGAGAAGGCATATGCGGCACTGACCGATGAGCAGAAAGCGGTGCTTCCGAAGGGAACCGAGGAAGCTCTGAAGGCAGCCAGAGAGAAGGTTGACCAGCTGCAGAAGCAGGCAGCAGAGGATGCCGCGGCGGCAGCAGCCGCAGAGGCACAGCTGCTGGCAGCAGATACAAAGGATGCGGCAGCATCCGCCGCTGCAGCGGCAGCGTACGAGGCACTGACCGACGCCCAGAAGAGCTACGTCTCCGACGAGGCTAAGAATGCGTATAACGCAGCGGCGCTGACCGCAGCGAAGGCGCAGCTGGCAGGAAGCAGTGACAACACAGCTCTCCAGAAGAAGGTGGATGAGCTCACCGTCAGAGCGCAGACCGTCGTGAAGGTGAAAGCAAAAGCGAAGAAGGGCAAGAAGGCGAAAGTCAGCTGGAAGTCCCTGGGCGCAGGCTACACCTATGAGGTCTACCGCTCGACGAAGCTGAACAAGGGCTTCAAGAAGGTCAGCACGACGACCAAGACCAAGCTGACCGTGAAGAAGCTGAAGGCGAAGAAGACTTATTACGTCAAGGTTCGCGCGTTTAAGACCGTGAACGGCAAGAAGGTCTACACCGGCTACAGCGATGTGACCTCGTTCAAGGCAAAGAAATAAACAACATCTGATACCCGTGCTGGCGGGATACAGATCTGAGGGCAGGGGAGCTGTGGAATGCAGCTCCCCTGCCTGAAATCTTGAAGTAAGGGAGGAAAGGCCGATGAGAAAAAGGAAGCTGCTGACGGCTCTTTTTGTGGTTATGGCGGCATTGCTCGCGTTTCCGGCCGCCGCTCATGCGGCAGAGGACAGCGTGCCTGTCTGGCTGGACGGGACCTGGGAGGGAAGCGGAACCGGATACCAGGGGAAGATCGTCGTATCGGTATCGGTGGAGGACGGAGCGATCCGCGGCATCGATATCATCAGCCATCAGGAGGATGAACCCTATTGGAGCATGCTGATGGAGGAGGATTTCCTGCAGGCCATTATCGATGCCTCCGGCGGGGAGGTGGACTCGGTTTCCGGGGCAACGAAGAGCAGTGAAGGTGTGAAACAGGCCGTGGCGGATGCCCTCGCAAAGGCTGAGAAGCCGGACTCGCCAGCCTTTGCAAGGGGCAAGGGGACGGCGAAATACCCATATGTGATCGAAACAGCGGACCAGCTTGCGGCTTTCGCGCAGCAGGTGGACGCGGGGAATGAATTCGCAGGGGAATACATTCAGCTGGGCGCGGACATCGACCTGACGGAGGCTGCCGGCTGGAATCCCATCGGACAGGAGACCACCATCAATACCACCGCAGACAAGAGCAATGTGGATCAGGTCAGCGCGTTTAACGGCGACTTCGACGGAGCGGATCACGTGATCCGCGGGCTGACCATTCAGGGGTCGCTGGATGAAGAGAAGAACCTGGGCCTTTTCTCTACACTCAAAAGCGGCGCGAGGGTCCGGGATCTGCATCTGGAGGATGTGAATATTGACGTAACGGCGCACACCGTGACGAGAGCGGGAGGCCTCTGCGGCGACACCATGAACGGAACGGTCAGCGACGGAACCTCCGGCGCGATGATCGACGGATGCAGCGTGACCGGCCGGATCCGCGTGGATGTGGACACGGCGTCCATGGCCTTTGCCGGAGGAATTACCGGCAGGGCGAATATCTGCGCGGTGGTCTCCAACACCTGGAGCGATGCGGATGTCGAGGCGTATTCCCGAGGAGGAAATCCTTCCGCGTATGCCGGCGGCATCGTGGGCACCACAGGAAACGCGGCGGTGCTGGTGAATGATGCCGTGTTTGGCAGAAGCTATGCCTGCGCGCCGAAGAGCACCAATTTCGGCGGAATGGCCGGAGGTCTCGGAGCGATGCTGGCCTGCAGGGTCTGGAATACCTACGCCATGGGAGACGCGGGGATCGGTCACGGCGGTTCGTCCCATTCCTGGGTCGGAGCGCTGGGGGGAGATTTTACCACCTCCGGGATGACGAAGAGCGGATCCGAATACGTCTATCCTCCGACCGGAGACATCCGGGAGTTCGGATACTATGCGGATGACATCGGCCTCACCGAGGAGACCTGGGGAGAGGATGCGGCCATCAGCTCCCTGGCGATCGCGGCCAGAGCATCCGGCGTGGGCTCTGTGACCTGCGATACGGTCTTTGAGACAAAGGCGCAGGCCCTGAGCCGCGAAAGCATGGGCGGCCAGGAGTTCGCGGATACGCTGAATTCCAACCTGAAGACCGTAAAGAAACGTCTGGACATCTATGGATATACCCAGGTAAGCCTGCGCTGCTGGGAGGTCTCGGAGGGGGTCGTTCTGCCTCAGGGCGAGCCATGGTATGCCACCGAGGTGGACGAGGATCTGTTTGCCGGCGGAAGCGGAACGGCGGAGGATCCCTGGCAGATCGAAACCGAGAGTCAGCTGCGCGCCTTCGCGGGATCGCTGACGGAGGGCATCGATTATGACGGAAGCTATGTGAAGGTGACCCGGGACATCGACATCAGCGGCAGCGACTGGAGCCCCATCGGCGGACAGGAGTACGCCTTCAACGGAACCTTCGACGGCGGCGGCTTCACCATCCGGGGAATGCACGCCGGAACGGAGGAGGCTCCTTACGTTATGGGAAGCGCGAACCCGTACATGGGATTTTTCGCGGTCCTGGGCCGGGATGCGAAGGTGAAGGATCTGCATCTGACGGATGTGAGCATCTATGCGTCCTCCCCAAGACACCTGTACCTTGGAGGGATCGCCGGCATCAATGATGCGTCCGACACTCGCGCGGCAACGGTCATCGACGGCTGCAGCGTCCAGGGAAGCCTGCGGGCGGAAGCCGAGGAAGGCAACACGTTCCTGGGAGGCATTTACGGCTATCAGAACCACGGTGCCGTGATCAACACCTGGACGGACACCGATCTGGTCTGCACCGTGAAAAAGGGCAATGCCATTGCGGAGGCCGGCGGCATATCCGCCCTGAACAACCGGGGACTGATCGCCGCGTGTTACACCCTGGGGAACGTACAGGGAAGCGCCTCCCGATCCGACGGAGATGAAGGCATGGCCGCCACCGGCAATCTGGTGGGCGTCAATGCGGGGGATCTGGCCGGCTGCTGCAGCTTCGGAGACAACACCACCGCGGAATACTCGGTCTATGCCGGAGAACTGGCGGGATGGATCACCGGAATCGGCAAGGTCTATTCCTGCTGGTATAACCGGGAAGCGAAGATGACCATCGACGGCAGAGCCGTGGTTCCGCCGGCGGACTTCGGAACGAAGGTTCCCCCGGGAGTGAATGAAGAAGGAGACGCCTATGTGGGCGGCGTCGTGGATGATCTGAAGGGATTTACCGGCTCAGAGCTGCCTCAGGTGGCAGAAGCCATGAACGGGAAATACGCCTCCTTCCCCATTGAGATCACCCAGTACGGTCTCAGCGAGAATGCGCTGCGGCTCTGGGGCGTCCGGGACGAAGGACTCTTCCTGACCGGAGAAACCGCCGCGCTGCAGTACGTGCAGCCGGAAGCGGAGCTGGTCACAGCAGCCGAACCGGTCCTGCGGGACGGCATCTGGTATGGCCGCAGCGAGGATAAGAGCGCAGTGGTCGCCATCATTGTGACCTCCGGCAGCGAAGAAGAGCATGCCATTACGGATATCCGGGCCCTCTCAGGGGAGACATCCGGCGATGCCTATGAGGAGGCGCTGGAGACCGCGAAAGAAAAGTGCATGTTCGGCGACCCTTCAGGGTATGGCAAAGCGGACCTGTCAGCCTTTGCGGGAAAGGGAACAAAGGAGAACCCCTACCGGATCGAGACGGAGCAGCAGCTTCGGATGCTGGCCCGGTCCGTGAATGCGGATGAGAGCTTCGAGGGCGTCTGGTTCCGGCAGAGCGCGGACATCGATCTCAGCGGGCAGGACTGGCTTCCCATCGGCTACGTGGTATACGCGAAGCGGCTGGAGAAATGGGGACAGTATGCGGCTTATCCCTTCCGGGGAAATTATGACGGCGGCGATTTCAGGATCACCGGACTGCATATCGGAACGAAGGAAGCGCCGGAGGAAGCCCCGGCGATGGCAGCGACAGCAGGACTCTTCGGTTTCGTCACCGGAAGCCACGACACCAACAGCGCGCTGGCGCAGGATGAGCAGCCGGTCCGGCTGGAGAACATCCGGCTGGAAGGCGTGCAGGTGCATGTGTCCACAGAGGATCAGAACTACGCGGCGGGGCTGGTCGGCGTGATCCAGAACGGATTCGTGATCGACCGCTGCAGCGTGACGGGAGAGATCTCCTCCAATTCGAAAAACAGCTTCGCCAGAGCCGGCGCCATCAGCTCCAATGTGCTGCGGGGAATGGTGATGAACACCTGGGCGGATGCATCCGTCAGCGGCATCACGGACGCCGGCAATGCCTACGTGGGCGGTCTGTACGCCATGGATAACCGCACCGCCAGCCTGAACTGCTACAGCCTTTGCAGCGTGACGGCGGATGCGGCGGCAAACAATAAGATCCACGTTGGCGGCATCACCGGACAGTCCGGCGGCGTCCACTACAACTGCTATGCGGCGGGAGATGTGACGGCGCTGAAGACCACCTCGGATGCCGGCGTGGTGAACGGGCGCGCCGCGGGAATCTGCGTGGAGCGCGCGGTCTATTACAGCACCGATGCGAAGGTGACCGTGGCGGGAGCGCAGCTGACGCCGCCCCCGGCGAACGGAGTTACGGTACCGGCGGATGAGGAGAGCGTACAGGTCATCGGCAGAAGCGCTTCCGGGATGGCTTCAGCGGAGCTGGCGAAGGAACTGGAGAGGGGCCGGATGGCCGTGACCCAGCAGCTGGCGTCTATCTCAGAGAAGCTGCAAAAGCTGGAGCTGACCCATGTGATTCAGTCTGAGGTGAGCCCGGAGGCGCTGTCCCCGTGGCAGCAGAAGAACGGGCGTATCACGCTGATGAGCCGCGCCGAACTGCTGGCGCAGGAGAAGGCGCAGGCTGCAAAGGCTGCGGCGGCGAAGCAGGTAAAAGCGATTCAGTCAGCCCAGGTGAAGAAAGTTAAGGTCAAAGCGAAGAAAGGAGGAAAGGCAAAGATCCGCTGGAAAGCACTGGGGAAGGGTTACACCTACGAGGTATACCGCTCCGCAAAACTCAAGAAAGGCTACCGGAAGGTGAAGACCACCACCGGTAAAAAGACCGTGCTGAAGAAGCTGAAAAAGGGCCGCGCCTATTACGTGAAGGTCCGCGCCTATCAGAAGATCAACGGCAAGAAGGTTTACACGCAATTCAGCAGACCGATAAAGATGAAGGCTAGATAGCAGGGAGGAACAGCCTATGAGAAAGAAGAAGTTATTATCAGCGGTATTCGCACTGGCAATGGCGGTGTTCGCCATTCCGGCCTTTGCGCATGCGGCGGAGGAAAGCCCCGTCTGGCAGGATGGGACCTGGGAAGGTACCCAGTGGGGGTACAGCTCCGACATCACGATGGCGGTGACCATCGCGGATGGAAAGATCACGAATGTGGAAGCGAAGTCACAGGATGAGACGCCGACCTACTGGTACCTGATCCAGGACGAGGAGGGCTGCCCGCTCTTTGATGCGATCATAGAGAAACAGAGCACATCGGTGGACACCGTATCCGGCGCGACCATCAGCAGCACCGCGATCCTGGGGGCGGTGGATCAGGCCCTGGCCAAGGCGGCCGGACTGGAAACTGCCGTCACTGAGCCCCAGGCCGAGTGGTTTGCCGGCGGCACCGGGACCGAGAGCGACCCGTTCCTGATCGCAACGCCGCAGCAGCTGTACCGGGTGGCGGACTCCATGAACGGGGACATCCGCTACAGCGGAATGCATCTGGCGCTGGCGGCGGATCTGGATATGAGCGGGATCGTCTGGAGACCCATCGGCTCGAACAGCTTCCCCTTCGCGGGACATTTTGACGGCGCGGGGCATGTCATCCGCAACCTGCAGATGGGAACCAGCGTTAAGGAGCCCTACGCGGCCAGAACCAATTCCCGTCACCTGGGACTGTTCGGCATGGTGGACAAGGGCGCGTTGATCGAAAATGTGAACCTGGAGAACGCAGTGATCTACGCCCAGGGCGAAGAGGTGTCCGTGCGCACCGGACTGATCGCGGGACAGACCAAGGGCGGCATCTTTCGGAATGTCAGCGCCAGCGGCATGATCTGGTCCGAGTCGGACGGCGGCAATGACGTCTGCGGCGGTCTGATCGGCTTCAATGGCGGAGGCGTATTGATCAATGCGGCCGCTGATGTGGATATCACCAGCCTTTGCAATAAGAACTACGACGAGTCCGGCGGTCTTGCGGGATACAATGAAGGTCTGATCGCCAACTGCAGCGCATCCGGGAACGTGACGGCAGGAGGAGCTGCCTCCATCATCGCCAGCGCCCTGGTGGGTGAGCAGTGCGGCGACGTGGTGAACTGCATTACCAGCGGCAACCTGACGGTGGAGAAAGCGACCTCCATGGCGGGTATGACCTCCGGAGACATCGACGGCGGCCGCACCTACAACTGCTGGTACAAGGGAACTGCCGTGATGACGGTGGCCGGGGAGAAGGTCACCCCGAAGGATTACGGCATGACCTACGCGAAGGCGATGGATTATGACGGTATTTATTATTCCGGCAACATGGTGCTGAACCTGAAGGCGTACAACCTCAACCATATGGACTCTGTCGTTTCGGAGCTGAACGAGACCCTGGCGAAGTTCCCGGTGGATCCGGCGAAACACGGTGTGTCCGAAGAGAGCTTCCGGACCTGGGCGGTCAGCGGCAAAAATGCTGTGTTGACGAACGAAGCGGTTGCCGTAACTTATGTCCGTCCGGAGGAAGAGAACGTTCCGCAGGTGGAACAGGAGATGAAGGACGGCACATGGTACGGACGCAGCAGCGACAAGTCCGTCGTTGTGAAGATCCAGACAGAGAAGAATGCCGTTGCGAAGGTGGAGACACTGGCGGGAGCCGACTCCGGCGATGCCTACGATGAAGCGGTGAAGGTCGCCTCTCTGAAGGCGGTCTATCAGGACGGCTCCACCTATGAACCGGCAGATCCGTCAAAATTTGCCGGCGGCAAGGGAACGAAGGAGGATCCGTATCTGGTCGCGAATGAGGCGCAGCTGCGGTATATCGCAGAGGCGGTCAATGAGGATGTGGACTGGGCGGATGTCTGGTTCCGTCAGACCGCGGACATTCAGCTGTCGGATCGGGAGTGGCTGCCCATCGGTTACTCGGTGTTCGGTTACTACCGCAGCCGCTGGACGTCCTTTAAGGACTATCCCTTCCGTGGCAACTTCGACGGCCATGAGATCACCGGCCTTCGCATCGGAACGGCAGATGCACCCACCGCGGATCCCCGTATGGTATACACGGCAGGTATGTTCGGCTATGTGGAGGGTACCGTCACACAGAACTACGCGCTGAGCATGCTGAAGGATGTAACACAGAGAGAGATCCGGAATGTCCGTGTGAAGGATATGATCATCAACGCGGCCAATGAGAACGGGCTCTATGCCGGCGGTCTGATCGGCCGGCCGCTGAACGGATTCAAAGCGGATCACTGCATTGTCAGCGGACAGCTCACAGCTGCCGTGAAGGGCGGAACTCTGTATGCCGGCGGCCTGATGGGCTACGGCCTGCGGGGCGGCCTCGTCACCAACTGCCGGACGGAGGTAACGGTGAACGCTTCTGCGGATCGGGATTCTTCGGCCAATGTCTATGCCGGCGGATTCTACGGGTATGACAACCGGGTGACCACAGTGAACAGCTGCGCGCTGGGCAGCATTGCGGCGGACGGTCCGGCGAAGCGGCTCTATGCCGGCGGATTTGCAGGTGCCTGTGCCGGGGCCAATTACAATGTATTTGCAATGGGCAGCGTCACAGCGGGCAATGATACGACGACCCTGGGCGCTCTGGCCGGAAACCTGTATGCCATCGGCGCCTACTATCACGCATCGGCTAACGGCGATGCGGCTCAGACCGTAAACGGCTCCGCAAAGGCTGAGAAGTCCCTGTACGGAGCTTCCGGCGCGGATCGGTCCAGAGACCGCTCAGCGCTGCGCAAAGCGTCCGAAATGAACGGCAGCGCGCTGGCGAAGGAAATGAATGCGGCCATTACTACGGTCAAGGCAGAGCTGGCGGAAATGCAGGAGGGTATCGGCGATGATCCGATCCATGCGGTCTATTACACCGGTGACGGAAGCGATCTTCTCACCTGGAAGACCGGGGATACCAGCCTGATCTTCGCAGCGGACGCAAAGGCTGCGCCTTCCGGGGAAACGGCAGCGAAGAAGGCCAACCCCATGACGGTGAAGGCGGCCGGCAAGACCTTCAAGGCGAAGAAGCTGAAGAAGAAGGCGGCCTCCTATAAGGCGGTAACCGTTGCCAGGGCCCAGGGCCCCGTTGCCTATAAGGTGACCTACGGCAATGCCAAGGCGAAGAAGGCCCTGAAGTTCAATCAGAAGACCGGCAAGATCACGGTGAAGAAAAAGACGAAGAAAGGGACCTATAAGCTGACCCTGCAGATCAAAGCGGCCGGGAACGCTTCCTACGAAGCTTCCGGTGTCGTGAAGAAGACGATCACGATCAGGGTGAAATAGGTTCCGCTGGTCACACTTCGATTTATTACTCCACAGGAAGGGAGCTGCTGCGCTGATTTCTTGGCGCGGCAGCTCCCTGTTTTCGCCTCGTGTTTCCGTGAAAAGGGACGTTCGAGTTTTCACGGTACAGGGGCAGGCCAGATCTCGAAATCTCCTTCTGCAAAGGCTGGCGATTGCCTTCGGTCAGAGATCCTGGTGCATTGAATCCCTCGGAATCTCGAACGACGGCCCGTCTGGGGCGCGAATGTCGACGGCCTTCCTGTGATATGGGAGACCTTTTCGAGATTCGGGCCTTCCTGGATGTGCTGGATCTCGAATGTCCGTTATGGCCTCTGCTTTCTGCGAAGGTTCATCAATCGAACCACAGAAAAAGAACTGCTGCACAGATCGTGCGGCAGTTCTTTCCCTTTCCGTGTATGGTAGAAAGTGTCTTATGGGTTATTTCACTTTGATCGTCAGCGTCTTCGTAACAGGCTTTGCAGCAAGGTACTTGTCGGTAGCCGCGGCGTTCACAGTGACCTTCACCTTGTAAGTGCCCTTCTTGGTCTTCTTCTTAACGGTGATCTTGCCGTTCTTGTACTTCAGGGCCTTCTTGGATTTCGCGTTGGCGGGCTTGACAGTATAGGTGACCTTGCCCTTTGCGCCGGTAACCTTGACCGCGCTTGTCAGCTTGAAGGACTTCGCCTTTTTCTTCAGAGCCTTTGCCTTGAAGGTCTTGGCGGCTGCAGTAACTTTGATGTTCTGAGCAGACTTCTGCGGCTGCAGCTGCGGCTGTACCTGCGCTGTTTGCTGTCCTTCGTGGACAACTGCTCCGGAAGCGGTGTCGTAGACCCAGGCAGTCAATGTTGTTGTCTCGGGCAGGTAGTCGGTGATGATGACCGGGAAGTCCAGTGCATTGACATCAAGACTGCTGTTCAGCTGATTCGGGAGACTCTTCGCAGACGCTTTCGGAAGCCCTGTATTGCCGTCGTTGACTGCTGATTTGCCGATGTTGTTTGAGACATCGGAAGCAGCAATGACGCTTTCGCCGGAGGTGAGGACCGCATCCGTATGGTAGAAGCTGTGATACATCGATGAGGACAGCCATCCGCTAAGCGCTCCGATGTTGTTCACAGGATAGACGGAGGTGACATCTCCGGATGCATAGCAATTCACAACGGTACCGAATTCCAGACCGGTGAGTCCGCCAACGATCGTGGACGCTGGCTCTTCGTCATCCTTGCCGGCTTCGGTGTTACCTGTACGGATGTTGGCGTAGACATCTCCGCTTGCATAGGAATTAGCGATGAAGCTGTAAAGATCCATGCCTGCGAGTCCGCCGGCCTCAAGCCAGGCTGCACCCTGTTGCTCAGTAGCCTTCACATCAACGGCAGCGCCGGAGTTGATGATCGAACCACCGCGGGTCCGGCCCACGAGGCCTCCGGCCCAGATGTTGTCATAAGGGGAATCGCCGTCATTGTTAACGGTAATCGATCCGCTTGCATGAACATTATTGATGACAGCGCCGATGCCGCCGGTGCTGGAGCTCTGTGTCTCACCGGCAACTGCGCCGACATCCATGAGCTTCTTCGAATCCACATTGATATAAAGGTTATCGATGTTCAGGTTTTCGATTACCGCGGTTTCGCCCAGCTTGCCGAACAATCCGACGTGGTTTTCATCTTCTGTGAAGCCATCTGTTTTCGGAGCTGCGGCTGATCCCATGGTCAGGCCTTTGATCGCGTGTCCGTTTCCGTCAAAATCACCTCCAAAGAGGTAGAGCTGTCCGCCGATGGGATTCCAGTCGATGCCGGAAAGATCGATATCGCCGGAAAGTGTGATGTAGTATCCCTCATAAGTGATCAGATCTGAGAGTGAGCCAGCAAAAGCAACCATCTGATTCGCTGTTTTGATCAGGAAGGGATTTTCGGCGGTTCCGTCTCCGCCCGCGAAGATGGAAGCATCCGGATCAGAGGAGATTCCTTGAGCTCTCATCCTTGCCTGGTCGACGGCATTTTTAATGCCGCGGCAGGTGAAAGTTGCGCCGGAAATAACATCCACATCTGTGGAGTTTGCTGCAGTAATGGTATCAAAGATTGCAGCGGCCTTCTTCCAGTAGGCTGCGTCGTCAACCTGGGAGATCTCCTTGATGCCCGTGATTTTGCCGCCGGAGATGGTAACTTCCAGCTTGATATTGCCGCGGAAGCCTCTGCCGATGCCGGTATAGGTTCCGTCCTTCAGCGGGGTGTGGGTGAAGGTGAGGTCAGGATATCCGGTTGCTGTTACGGTGATGGTCATCGCTTCAGAGGATTCAGCGAAGGCAGTTGCACTGAGGTCGATGCTGCCGTCTGCCGCAATGACCTTGACAGGGTTCTTGTTCTTCTTGGACTGAACCGGGTCGTATGCGGTATCATTGATCGTTACCAGGGTGATGTTCTTAAGGAATGCGGCAAAGTCTTCCTGGCTGCTTCCCTGAGCCGGGATGAGTGTGCCGTATCCGTCATAGGCAGCGGCCGGCTGGTCGGTGGAGACCATGAAAGCTGCGCTCAGGCCGTTGTATTTTCCGTTTTTATCGGTAACTTTGACTGTGTGAGATCCGATGGCGAGTTTGCCGCAGGAGATGGATCCGTCAGCGTAAGCAGCCTCAGTGCCATCGACGGTAAACGCTGGATCGTAATCTGCCGGAAGGTCTGTCAGGGTAACCGCAGCGGTAGTTTCTTCGACATCGATGTTATCGACTTTAACGGTAGCTTCTGTCCAGGTTGGAACGACGATATCAGCAACTAATGTGGAGTAGCCGTCCGCATAGACGGAAACGGTATAGGTTCCGGGATTCAGAACGCCGTCGGTATAGAACGCATCAAACCGGTGAACGGTAGCGCCGTTCTCACAGCCGGCGGAAACTTTGCCGCTGTTCAGCGCGATCTCCACCTGATCGGTATGACCGTTCTCTACATAGAAGTCGATCCAGGGAAGCGCGCCGACAGTCGTAGTACCGTCGGAGATGGTTACCGCGTAAACCTTGCTCTTGTATTCCATCCAGGTATAACCTTCGCAGGTATTGTCCGGATAGACAGTGAACTTGTCCGTTCCGTAGACCTTGCTTGCGGCCAGAGTACGGGCATCGAACTTGCTCCAGGTCGTTCTCTTTGTGTCCACCTTCAGCTGAATGACATCCGCGGGATTGTTCAGGACAACACCGTCCAGAAGAAGGGCATTCTTTTCCTTGCCGTTCTTGTCGGTTTTCGGTGTACCGTCTGCATTGACAATCTTCTCCCCCGTATCCACCTGATGGATGACCGTCGGAATGTGGGAGTAATGGTTGTTCAGGGCGATCCCCGTCGCGCTGCTGACCGCATCATACAGGCCCTCTTCGCCGGTCGGTGCCTGAAGACCCATGCTGCTGTACAGCTGCGCCCAGGTGATGACACCCGAATCTCCGGTGTCTGCCGGAGCGGTGTCATCTGCGAAAACCGTCGCCGAAACGGAGAATGCCATTGCAAAGGACATCGTCCCGATCAGCAGAGGTTTCAGTAACTTCTTCTTCATAAATATAATACTCCTTTCCTTGAGGTTAGTTAAATTGAACTAATTTAATATAAGTGCAAGTATAGCAGGGGATACCAAACAGGTCAACATTGTGAAAAAAACGAGTCAATATCCGGCAAGAAGAAGTCAATATCGTGCAATTGCAATGTTTTCCGGCGATTCCTGCTTGTCAGTGAGAAAAAAATATGCTATCCTTACCTGTGTTAGTTAAATTAAACTAACAGGCGAAACCAGCCTTTGCATATACGATAGATAAGGAGCATTGAACATGGAACGATGGAGATCACGGCTGCCGCTTCTGATATCGATTCTGGTGGTCTGTGTCACAGTTTTTTCATTGACAACATACAAGGCGCCGACCTTTGCCGTGCCGGAGGATGCGGCGGCGGCAAGCAGTCCGGCGGCGAAACCGAAGCTGATGGAGAAGGCCAGCGTTTCGGAGGCCGTGAAGAAGGCGGCGACCCCGAAGGGCTCAAAGAGCGTGGGGAAGGTCAGCGAAAGCGGCAACTATACCGACGGCGTTTACTACGGCTCCGCCACCGGATTTAAGAGCACGATCAAGGTGAAGGTGGTGATCAAAGACGGGAAGATCGCCAGCATCGACGTCGTATCCCATGGAGATGACGCGGCGTACTTTAACCGCGCCAAGGCGCTGCTCGGCCGGATCGTTCTGAAGCAGACCACCAATGTGGATACGGTCAGCGGAGCGACGTACAGCTCCACCGGTCTGATCAAGGCCGTGCGCAACGCTCTCGCAAAGGCTGAGAAGAAGGATAAGAAGAGCCAGAACAAGAAAAAGACCAAGAAAAAGAAAACAGAGCCGGCGGCAGGCAAGGCGGGGCAGTTCCCCTATCCCGACGGAACGTATGAGGGGACCGCAGAAGGATTTTGCAGTGACATTACGGTTGCGGTCACACTGAAGAACAAGACGATCACGAGCATTACGGTGGTGAGTCAGGATGAAGACGAGGAATTCTTCAGCCGCGCGCTTGCCGTACTGAAGAGCATCGTGAAGGCGCAGAGCACGAAGGTGGACGTGGTCAGCGGAGCGACCTACAGCTCCAACGGGCTGATCAACGCGACCATCAACGCGCTGAAGGTGGCGAAGGCCAAGGCCGATCAGCAGAAGGCCGCGACCCAGCCTTCCGGCACTGCGGATCCGACCAAACCCTCCGGTACAACCGATCCGACCGGCACAACCGACCCGTCCGATCCGACCGGCACTGATCCTACGGAATCCTCGGATCCGACCGACCCCTCCGGCAGCGATCCGGCGGAGCCAACCAGTGAAACCGATCCGACGGAGCCCGCAGAGCCGACGGAACCGACGTATCCTTATGCCGACGGAACCTATTCCATCGATGTCCGGGTCTATGCGGACGAAGATGAAGACTTCGACGATTACGATATGACGGTGGAGATCACCATCAGCGAGGGCAAGATCTCAGGCGTCACAGTTGCGTCATCCAACTCCTCTCCCTCGGATAAGGCTTATATCAAGCGGGCCCAGAACGGAATGAAGTCGAAGCTCGTTGGAAGGGACAGCGCTTCCGGTGTGGATACGGTCAGCGGCGCGACCTGCACATCCGAAGCCATCCTGGACGCCTGCCGGCAGGCGCTGAGCCAGGCGAAGCAGTAAGGAAACATCAGAAAGCGAGCAGAACAGGCCATGAACAATCTTCTCATTAAGATCATCTGCGTCTTTCTCGTGCTGCTGGCCTTCGCTGAGTACAACTCGGTTACCGCCACCAGGATCGCCGATGAGACGGTGGCCAAGGCAGAAGCGGAGGCAGCTGCCGTGCAGACCGGAGCGGGTGACAGCGCAGGCAGCGCCGGCGGCGGATACAAGGACGGGACCTACGTCGGCAGCGCGCAGGGCTACGGCGGGACGGTTTCCGTAGAAGTGACGATCGAAGGGGGATCGATCACAAACATCGAAGCGATCGCCCACGGCGGGGAGGACGCGGCCTACTGGGATATGTGCAGCGGCGTCATCCCGCAGCTGATCGAGACTCAGGGGGCGCAGGCGGATACAGTCAGCGGAGCGACCTTCAGCTCCACCGGCATCATCAACGCCACGATCGACGCTCTTTCCCAGGCATTGTAAATCAAGATGGAGCAGACAAAGAAGCAGAAAGATATTAATAAAAAGAAAAACACTCCGGCATCCAGAAGAAAGAAACAGCAGAAGCTGCAGGCGCTGATCCGTTTCGCCGTGCAGGTCCTGTTCTTTGTGCTGTTTCCTTCGGCCTACGCCTCATCCTTCGCCGGGGTGAAATACATTTTCACGCAGATCGGCGCTCACCAGATGATCGAGTTCACTCCGTTCATCGCGATCCTGATCACCCTGTGCGCCTATACCGTCCTCTTCGGCCGGTTCTTCTGCGGGTACGTCTGCGCCTTCGGCAGCGTAAACGACTGGATCTTCTGGCTGCATAAGACGTTCAGCGACCGCCGGGGGAAAAAGCCGGCGCAGATTCCGGACAAGGTGATGGCGAACCTCTCGATCCTGAAGTATCTCCTTCTGGCGGTGATCATCGTCCTCTGCGTTCTGGGCAAATTCGGGGTGACCGGCGGATGGAGTCCCTGGGATGCCTTTTCGCAGATCCGGGCGGGACAGTTCACGTCTCTCAGCGGTTATCTGGCCGGCTGCGCGCTGCTGGGGGTGCTGCTGATCGGAATGTTTTTTTCGGAGCGGTTTTTCTGCAGGACACTGTGTCCGATGGGCGGGGTGTTCTCGCTGCTTCCCGTGCTGCCCTGGCTGACGGTCCGGCGGGACCAGACCCAGTGCATCGCCGGGTGCAGGGCCTGTGCAAAGGCTTGTCCGGCCCTGGTGTCACTTCCGGATATGGAATCACTGGATACGCCAGGGGACTGTTTTCAGTGCCATAAATGCACCTGCGTCTGCCCCCGAAGCAATGTGACGACGAAGGTCCGGTGGATCCGGGGGGATGATCTCTGGCTGACGATGATCCGGGTTTTGATCCTCGCAGGGCTGTTTATCTGGCTCGGAGTGTGATACTATAGGGGAGCGGAGGAAGGCTGCATGATAAAGCGCGTAAATAAAAAACAGATATTGCTTTGCGGACTGCTCAGCCTTTGCATGGGGCTGAGTTTGTGTCTGTGGGGATGCGGATCGGAGGGGGAATCCGGAAGCGCCAGCGGGCCAGCCGATGGGCAGGAGCCGGTCAGCCGGGATTTCTTCGCCATGGATACCTATATGACGGTGACGGCTTACGGGGAGAACGCGGCGGAGGCCACGGAGGCGGCGGAGGCCGAGGTGAACCGGCTGGACGCGATGCTCTCCACGGGAAATGCGGACAGCGAGATCGCCCGGGTCAACGGGGGCGGCGGAGTTGATGCGGCGGGCGGCGGGGAACTGTCCGAGGAAGCCGGAGCGCTGGTGGAGCAGGGACTGGCCCTCTACGAGGAGACCGGCAGGAAATTCGACATCGCGATCTATCCGATCATGGATGCCTGGGGATTCACGGATAAGGATTACCGGGTGCCTTCGGATGAGGAGCTTGAGAAGCTGCTGCCCCTGACGGACGCGGCGAAGGTTCATTACGATGCGGAAAAGCACAGCGTCAGCTTCGATGCGGAGGGGATGGCCATCGATCTTGGGGGCATCGCCAAGGGATATACCTCCTCCAGGATCATGGAGATCTATCGGGAGCATGGGGTGGAAAGCGGGCTGGTCAGCCTCGGCGGCAATGTGCAGGTGCTGGGGACCAAGCCCGACGGAAGCAGCTGGCGGGTCGCCGTGCAGGATCCGGGCAGCAGCAGCGGCGATGAAGGCGATGAAGCGGACGGCGGATCTGCAGCGGAGGACGGGCAGGTCCAGTACCTGGGAATCCTGGAAGCCGTCGATACCGCGGTCATTACCTCCGGCGCCTATGAGCGTAATTTCACGCAGGACGGCCATCTCTACCATCACATCATCGACCCCGCCACCGGAAAGCCCGCGGACAGCGGCCTGAAATCGGTGACCATCGTCAGCGAAGACGGCACTCTGGCCGACGCCCTGTCCACCAGCCTTTATATTATGGGAAAGGACGCCGCGTTAGAGTACTGGCGCGCCCATGCGGATCAGTTCGACTGCATTCTGATGGATGATGCGGGGGAACTCTACGTCACCGCGCCAATTGCGGAGCAGTTCAGCTCCGATGCCTATCACGTGAATGTGGTGGAGTGATTCACGGATTGCTCCGTCGCAACAACCGGGATTCCTTAAATTTACGGCCATTTACCAGCGAAATAAGGAATTCCGGAAAAATACTTCGACGAAGGAGCGGTTTTCTGACTGCTGCCGAATCTCGATTCCTTAAATGATACTAATAATCCAGTCTTTTTAATGAATTAGCCCTGTCCCGGCGAGTCGGCAACAACCGGAATTCCTTAAAAGCAGATTCAAAATGCCATGTTTTAAGGAATCCCGGTTATTGTCTCATATCCTTTGCAGGATCAGATACGAGACGACGCCGATCACGCAGCCGGAGATGACGCCGGAGATGATCAGAACGGGGAAATAGGCGAACATTTTGAGACTCGAAACGAGGAACGCGGCCACCAGGATCTGCCCCAGGTTGTGGAAGACGCCGCCGCAGATCGAGACGCCGGTCACCGAGAAGAGGCCGGTTTTTTTGATGAGGAGCATCATGCAAAAGCTGAGGAGGGCGCCGGCAAGGGAATACAGGCAGCCGAACAGGCCGGTGAACAGCAGGCCTGCCACGAAAACCCGGATCATGTTGATCGTGAAGGCGTAGCGGGGGCCCAGATAGTACAGCGCGATGATGACCACCAGATTGGCGATGCCCAGCTTGACGCCGGGGATGCCGAAGTTGAAGGGAATCAGGACTTCGATGTACGAGAAGATCAGCGCCAGCGCGGCCAGAAGCGCGCTGGTGGCCAGCCGCTGTGTGGATGAAGATGCCGGAGTGTTATTGCGCGACAACATCGAACGCCTCCTCTCCGCCGGTGATCTCCAGGACGACCTTGTTGGGAAGGCAGACGATGGTCTCGCCGGTCCGGGAGATGCTGCCCTGCTGAATGCAGTCGTGGTTGTGGCAGTTCGCATGAAGCATCCGTACCGTGCCGTCCCGGATCTCGAACTCGTTCTCGCGGGAGCCCTGCTTGATGGTGACTGTCTGATCCTCATCCAGAGAGTAGACGCCGTAGAGCTCGCCCCCCGTGCGCACGGTCACCTGCGCGCCGTCATCCTTGCCGAAGGCCAGAAAAAAGGACATCGCAAATCCGATGACGATCAGGCCGACCGCCAGGATAATATCCGCCGGACGGAACATCGTCATAGCAGCGGAGCGGGATTCAGAAGATGAGCTCTTTATTTTCATAGCAACTACTCGTCTTGGGGTTAAAATCTTCTAACCATACTGCAATCACCTTACCTCATTTCGAAAGAAAGCGCAAGCCTTTCAGTCGAAGTGCCGGTGAAGCTGCCGGCGGATCTGCGCGAAGTCGATGACCAGCTGATCCTCACTCATGGCGACCGGGATCGAATCATCGAAGGTGTACTGCAGGGGGATGTCCCGGCATTGGGGGTCCCGGAACCGGTAGACCGTCACTCGCTGGCGGGCTGCGTCCACGATCCAGTATTCTCCGCAGCCGGCCTCCCGGTACTTGTGAAGTTTGAGTATGCAGTCCCTGCTGGAGGAACTGGGGGAGAGGACCTCCATGACGAAATCCGGCGCACCGAAGATCCGCCGACGGTCGGACTCCCGGGAATCGCTGTTGCCGTGGTAGCACAGGCCGATCAGATCCGGCTGGACCATGGTGCGGTCATCCGCGTCCAGCTGCACGTCCACAGGGGAAAGGTAGACCTCGCAGTTTTTCTCCGGGTGATCCAGGAGAAAATTGTAGAACTTGTTGTGGATTGCCCCGATCAGCCCCTGATGCCGCTTCGTTGGCGCCGCCATATCGTAGATGATCCCGTCGATCAGTTCCACCCGCCGGTCATCCGGCAGGGCATCGTAATCATCCACCGTGTACTCTCCCTGCTTCTTCCTCTTTCTCAGGGGCAGCTCCGTCTGCAGCGGCAGATCCTCTTCGTAAGCGGCATCGTAGGCCAGCACCGTTTCGTGCACCCGCATTTCCTCTGTGTGCCGGCGAAACTGATAGGGGGTGCCGCGATACTCTACGCGGGTCAGCGCCGACCGGGGATCCCGCCAGGGCCCGGCAAGCAGCTCATCCAGCATGATCATCGTCTGAAATCTGGGCCGCTCCGTGCTGCCACTGAAAATCTTCTGCACGGTGCCGAAGGGGACCCCCGAGAGCTCGGAGATCTCCCGGTTGGTATAACCCAGTTCTTTTTTTCGCTGTTTCATTTCTTCCAGAGTCAGCATGGTCCGATCACCTCCGGGCGCGAACAATCGATATGAGAATATTTACCATAAGTATAGCAAGGAAACAACCGTTTGTCAACGCAAATTAACAATAAATGGAATTTCGGAACCCGAAGGGTTTTTCTTTACGCTCCCGCGTCCTTCATGTATAATTATTATGTATGTTCAACCACAACGGAGGAGAACCATGGCAGAAGAAAAAACAGTAAACAGCACGAATTTTATCCACGCGATCATCGACAAGGATCTGGAGAATCAGAAGTACGGAGATAAGGTCCTGACCCGTTTCCCGCCGGAGCCCAACGGCTACCTGCACATCGGGCACGCCAAGTCCATCTGCCTGAATTTCACTACGGCGATGAAATACCACGGCGCGTGCAACCTGAGATACGATGACACCAACCCGGTCAAGGAGGACATGGAATACGTCGACTCCATCGAGAACGACGTCCGCTGGCTGGGCTTCGAATGGAAGGAGCGCCTCTGGGCCTCCGACTATTTTGACGAAATGTACGAGTGCGCGGTGACCCTCATCAAGAAGGGACTGGCCTTCGTCTGCGACCTGAACGCGGATCAGATCCGGGAGTACCGGGGCACCTTGACCCAGCCGGGAAAGGAGAGCCCCTATCGTAACCGCAGCATCGAAGAGAATATGCAGCTCTTTGAGGAGATGCGGGAGGGCAAATACGCCGACGGCGAGAAGGTCCTGCGGGCGAAGATCGACATGGCCTCGCCGAACATCAATATGCGGGACCCGGTCATCTACCGGATCGCCCACGCCGAGCATCACAACACCGGCGACAAGTGGTGCATCTATCCGATGTATGACTTCGCTCACCCCATCGAGGACGCCATCGAAGGCATCACCCACTCCATCTGCACCCTGGAGTTTGAGGACCACAGACCGCTCTACGACTGGGTGCTCCAGGCTGTGGGCAAGTGGCCCACCCCGCCCCAGCAGATCGAATTTGCCCGCCTGAACCTGACCAACACGGTCATGAGCAAGCGCTACCTTAAGAAAATGGTAGACGACCGCATCGTCGACGGCTGGGATGATCCGAGAATGCCCACCATCGCGGGCATCCGCCGCCGGGGCTATACGCCGGAAGCGGTACGGGATTTCTGCGAGCGCATCGGCGTGGCCAAGGCCAACAGCACCGTGGACATCGCCCTGCTGGAGTCCTGCGTCCGGGACGACCTGAAGACGAAGGTAGAGAACCGCAATGTGGTGGAGAATCCGATCCTGGTGACCATCACCAACTACCCGGAGGGCCAAACCGAAGAGATGGAGATCGAGAACAACCGCGAAGTGCCGGAGATGGGAAACCGTATGGTCCCCTTCAGCCGTCAGCTGTGGGTGGACGGGGACGACTTCATGGAGGTTCCGGCGAAGAAGTACTTCCGCCTGTTCCCGGGCAACGAGGTCCGGTTCAAGGGCGCCTACTTCCTGACCTGCAATGAAGTGGTCAAGGATGAAAACGGCAAAGTCACTGAGCTTCTGTGCACCTACGACCCCGACACCAGGAGCGGCACCGAGGGAGCGAACCGCAAGGTCAAGGGCACCATCCACTGGGTGGATGCGGCAACTGCGGTGAAGATCCGCATCCGCAACTACGACTACCTGATGGTGGAGGATGAGAACGGCGAACTGCAGATGAACCCCGATTCTCTCATCGAGACGGAGGGCTACGCGGAGCCGCTTCTGGCCGATGCAAAGCCTGGCGAGCGCTTCCAGTTTTTCCGCAAGGGATATTACATGGCGGATCCGGAGCTGACGACGGAAGACGACAAGGTCTTCAACAAGATCGTCGGTCTGAAATCATCCTTCAAGGTGAAGAAATAATGAGAAGAATACCTGAATTGCTTGCGCCGGTCGGAGGACCGGCGCAGCTTTATGCAGCAGTCAATAACGGTGCGGACGCGGTCTATCTGGGCGGCGCCCGTTTTAATGCCCGCGCAAAGGCTGAGAATTTCCCCCTGCCCAGGCTCCGGGATGCCATCGGCTATGCCCACGAGCGCAGCGTGAAGGTCTACGTGACCTTCAATACTTTGCTGAAGGACCGGGAGCTGCCGGACGCTCTCGACTATGCGGCGGCGCTGTGGGAGATCGGCGCGGATGCCGTCATCGCGGCGGACATGGGTCTGATCCGTGTGCTGGGAAAGCACCTTCCGGAACTGCCGGTCCACCTGTCGACCCAGGCCACGGTGTATAACCCGCAGGCGGTGGAACTGATGAAGGAACTCGGCATCCGCCGCATCGTGCCGGCCAGGGAACTGAGCCTGGAGGAGATCCGGAACTTTTCGGCGGCCTGCCACGCGCCGGATGAAGCAGGGCGCAGCTGCGAGGTGGAGGTCTTCGTGCACGGCGCCCTCTGTATGTGCTATTCCGGCCAGTGCCAGATGAGCCGACTGCTGGGAAACGGCACCCGCAGCGGCAACCGGGGTCTCTGCGCCCAGCCCTGCCGCCTGCCCTATACTGACGATCAGGGAAGGACCGGTTACTTCCTCAGTCCGAAGGATCTATGCCTGCTGGAGGAGCTTCCGGACCTGTGCTGCGCGGGGGTGGATTCCCTGAAGATCGAAGGCCGGCTGAAATCGCCGGAGTACGTGGCGGTGGTGACCGGGATCTACCGCAGGTATCTGGATCAGTTTGCCCGGTCCGGTGACATCCGTGTGACGGCGGAGGACAAGGCGGCCCTGACGCAGATTTACAGCCGGGGCGGATTCACTGCGGGATATCTGCATGGGAATCCCGGCGAAAATCTGCTGTCCGGCCAGTCTCCGAAGAATACCGGAATCTATGTAGGCAAAGTTCGCTCGGTGGTGACGCCGAAATCCGCGGGGCCGGACCGGTCCGCCGCTGCCGGGGCAGCGAAGAAGGACGCCGCGCTGGTGGATGTGGCTCTGCAGGGGGATCTGGCGGAAGGAGACGGCGTGGAGATCCGTCCGGCAGGCGATAGAAGCGCGGCAGGCGGAAGGGACGCCGGGGGTGTCGTGACCTTCCGCAGGGAGCTTCCCGGCGGAGCCCTTCGCATCGGCGATATGAAGGGCCGGATCCAGGCGGGAGACCGGGTGTTTCGCGTGACCAGCCGCGCGCAGCAGGAGCAGGCGCGGCAAAGCTTTCGCGGGGAAACGACAGAGGATCTGGACCGGCAGATGAAGCGGCCCATTCCGCTGCTTCTGGAATTTACGGCAGTGACCGGGGATCCGGCCCAACTGCGGATCCGGGAAGCTGCGGCAGACTGCCACCACGACACAGTGGCGGCCGGGGAGGAATGGCCGGTGTGTGTCCGTTCCCCGGAGCCGGCCCAGCAGGCGGTAAGCCGCCCGGCAGATCCCGGACGGATCCGCGACCAGCTGGCCAAGCTGGGGGGAACGCCGTTTACGGCGGCGCCGGAGGATATCGAAGTGATGCTGGACGGCAGATGCGCGGTCCCCGTTTCGCAGATCAACCGCATGCGGCGGGAAGGGATTCGCCAGCTTTTGCAGGAAAAGAGAAGGGTGCGGCGCGCTCCGGCGGATGTTGAGGAACTGAGAAAAGCGGAGGAAGAACTGGCGGAGGACCATCTGAGGATCCCGCAGCCGCCGGCGGTATCCGTACGGCTTGGAAGGCCGGTGCCCCTCATGGATTTCATGGCGGGAGAGGCCGGGATGCCCTGTCTGCCGGAGATCACGAAGGGAAACGCGGATGCTTGGATCAGTCAGCACTTTGAAGAGATCACGCAGGCGGTGAAGGAGTCTGGGATCATCGTAAACAACACCGGCTGGATCCGGCCGTTTCAGAAGGCCGGGGTGAAGGTCTACGGCGGCCACGGGCTGAACGTGTACAACGAGCAGGCCCGGCGGGCGTTTGAAGAATGCGGGGTGGAGATCATCGAAGCATCCTTCGAGGCGGACGCGGCTTTGGACGGACCGATCCCGCTGATGATCACGGAGCATCCGGTCCAATCAAAAACCCTTACGGATCGCAAGGGTCAGGTGCATCGGGTGGAGAGGACGCGCTTCGGGGACAAGACGGTGATATGGTAACAGGCCGGCCGGCCGCACCGCAGGCCTCACCCGACTCAGACTTCGTTGGAACTGCGGAACATGGCGAATGAGAGGTACAGCAGGGCGACCGAAATCACCAGCCAGCTCCAGCGAAAGCCGTTATTGAATGTGAAATAGAGACAGATCAGGGCGACCACGAGCAGAAACAGCGCGCTGAGTATGCGCTTCGGGTCACGCCTCTGGCCGTTATTGCGAATTGTCATAGCGGGCACCTCCTGCTCTGAATCTTACCACAAATAAGCGGCGGATTCAATCAATCCTGCTTTTCGGATGCGAGCAGAGGGGGGAGCGGCGGTCCGGGGAGAAGCCTCAAACGGGATAAAACCAGCCTTTAGGACACATATACAAATAAGCTGAATGGATTGACTTTTATATACTTCCGATGTATAATTTAACCAAATCTGCTGGCAAAGGTGGTGTATATTGCCTGCAGATGGCTGAAATTATATTTACTTATTTGGTAAGGAGGACTTATTATGGGTAGAAAAGTACCTATGTGGCAGTGCGTCCTCGCGATCGTCGGCATGGTCGTATTCCTGTTCTGGAACGTCATGGGCGACAACGGCGGTGAAGCACACACCGGTCTGATCTGCGCAGCCTGCGTGGCAGGAATCATCGGCGCAGTCAACGGCTGGAAATGGAGCTACATGGAGCAGGGCATCCTGGCAGCGATCAACCGGTCCATGCAGGCGATGCTGATCCTGGCAGTCGTAGGTGCCATGATCGCTTCATGGAAGGCGGGCGGCGTCATTCCGTCCATGATGTACTACGGAATCAAAGTTATCGCACCGAGCATCTTCCTGTTCAC
>JAFUCA010000025.1 GCA_017459895.1 Bacillota bacterium
GCTGCCGGCTTCGCCTTGATGATGGCCTGTGCCAGAGCGTTGAAGTTCTCAGCCAGCTTCTCGGTTCCGAAGGACGCTTTACCAATGGGGCAGTGGATGATGTTGGTCTTGTCGAGACGATACTCGACCTTACCAGCCTTGGTCTCCTGAATCGCTTTGGCAACGTCCATGGTGACGGTGCCGGACTTCGGGTTCGGCATGAGACCCTTCGGTCCCAGGATTCTTCCCAGACGTCCTACAACGCTCATCATATCCGGGGTAGCGATAACGGCATCAAACTCGAACCAGCCTTCCTGCTGAATCTTCTGTGCCATTTCCTCTGCGCCGACATAATCCGCACCGGCTTCCTCAGCCTCCGTCGCCTTCGGTCCCTTCGCGAATACCAGCACTCTCTTGGTGTTGCCGGTTCCGTTCGGGAGGACGATCGCGCCTCGGATCTGCTGATCCGCGTGTCTTCCGTCGACACCCATCTTGAAATGAGCTTCTACTGTTTCGTCGAACTTGGCCTTGGCTGTCTTGGCGACCAGATCCAGCGCCTCTTCGACTTCATACTGCTGTGCCTTGTCGTACTCCTTCAGGGAGTCCTTGTACTTCTTACCTCTCTTAGGCATTTCTGATTCCTTTCTGTGGTATTAACGACTCCTCCTCTGCGCTTCCTCTGCGCCTTCGCGCTCACAGAAGATTCCCGGTCTCCCACTCTCATTTAGTCTTCGATAACGATTCCCATGCTCCTTGCGGTGCCCTTGATCATCTCTGTTGCCGCATCAAGATCCGCTGCGTTCAGGTCCGGCATCTTGATTTTAGCGATCTCCTCAGCCTGTGCACGGCTCAGCGTAGCGACCTTGGTCTTGTTCGGTTCGCCGGAAGCTGAATCCAGACCAGCTGCCTTCTTGAGCAGAACGGCTGCCGGCGGTGTCTTCGTGATGAATGAGAAGCTGTGATCCGCGTAAACGGTGATCACGACAGGAATGATCATTCCGGGCTGGTCCTGTGTCTTCGCGTTGAACTGCTTACAGAAATCCATAATGTTCACACCGTGCTGACCCAGTGCCGGTCCTACCGGTGGTGCCGGATTGGCCTGCCCTGCCGGAATCTGCAGTTTGATGTATCCTGCGATCTTCTTAGCCATAATATCCTCCTTTCTTCGGAAATTCTATATAGAAACGGATTTGCGCTGATGAGACCGGGGCAGGTCTCTCAGTCGAGCTTGTCGACCTGCGCGAAATCCAGTTCTACCGGTGTGTCACGGCCGAACATGGAGACTCTCGCCCGCAGGGTCTGCTTCTCCATGTTGACTTCTTCAACCACTCCCATAAAGTTCTCGAAGGGCCCGTTGATGACCTTCACGGTGTCACCGATCCGGATGTCCAGATCGATGTAGATCTTCTCGATGCCCATGCGGCGCACTTCTTCCAGCGTCAGAGGCACCGGATCGGATCCGTGACCGACGAACCCGGTGACTCCCTGGGTGTTTCTCACCAGGTACCAGGATTCATTGGTGACGATCATCTTCACCAGCACGTAGCCGGGAAACATCTTCTTCGTCTTGATCTTTCTCTGGCCGTCCTTCATCTCGACGATGTCTTCCGTCGGAACGATGACTTCCAGAATCAGATCCTGCATCCCCCGGTTCTCAACGAGCTTCTCGATATTGACCTTAACCTTGTTCTCGTGACCGGAATAGGTATGGACAACGTACCATTTGGCTTCACCGTCGCCCCGCAGACCTTCCAGTCCCTCCAGGTCCAGTTTCTTTTTTTCTTTGATTTCTTCGCTCATGTTACTGTAAACTCCCGCTCAAATACGATTCCGGTTTAGAAGCAGATCGCCTTGATGGCAGCCAGTACACCTGAGTCGACGCCCCAGAACACCAGCGCAAAAGCGGCGCATGTCGCGAGTACAACTGCGGTGTACGCACCCAGTTCATTTCTCGTCGGCCATACGACCTTCTTCATTTCCAGCTTCACGCCCTTGAAGTATTCCTTCATGCGGCCTCTTTCCCGCTTCTGCTTCGGCTGGTTCTTCCGCTGGGCTGCTCTCTTCTCAGCCATCGTAACAGCACTGGTCTTGGCCTTCGGCTTCTTCTCCTTGGCACCGGTCTGATTTGATGACAGTTTATTGGAATTCTTAGCCATGCTGCTTTATCTCCCTACTTGGTTTCCTTGTGTGCCGTGTGCTTCCTGCAGAACGGGCAGTATTTGTTCATTTCGATACGGTCAGGATCGTTCTTCTTGTTCTTGATTGTGTTGTAATTTCTCTGCTTGCATTCGGTGCATGCCAGTGTCACCTTAACTCTCATTTCTGTGTCCTCCGTTTAACCTAAAACTAAGAGCATTCCTGCTCTTGTTTCGTTTTATTCATAAAGTCGCTCAATAATTATATCTTAGCCGATGTCAAGCGTCAAGGATTATTTTCGATAAAAAGGGCCGCCGCAATCGGGCAGCCCTTCCTTATTGATTTCTCTTCGCAGAATTAGCCGATCAGGCCGCCGATCGCTACGAACAGCGGAGCGAATACGACGGATACGATGGTCATCAGCTTGATCAGGATGTTGATGGACGGACCGGAAGTATCCTTGAACGGGTCACCTACGGTGTCGCCGACAACGGTAGCCTTGTGGGTATCGGAACCCTTGCCGCCGTAATGTCCTTCTTCAACAAACTTCTTGGCATTGTCCCATGCGCCGCCGGCGTTGGCCATCATCAGAGCCATCAGGACGCCGGATGCCAGCGCGCCGGCCAGCATGCCGCCCAGAGCCTCAGGTCCGAGAACGATGCCGATAACCAGCGGAGCGATGATCGCCATCAGGCCGGGAACGATCATTTCCTTCAGAGCTGCCTGTGTGGAGATGTCAACGCAGTGGGCATAGTCCGGCTTCACGGTTCCTGCCAGGATGCCCTCGTCGGAGCGGAACTGTCTTCTGACTTCCTCGATCATCTGGTTCGCTGCTCTGCCTACCGAGTTCATGGTGAAAGCAGAGAACATGAACGGCAGCATCGCGCCGATGAACAGGCCGATGATGACGATCGGGTTCAGCAGGCTGATAGCGGACAGACCGGTCACTGCAGAGTAAGAAGCGAACAGAGCCAGCGCTGTCAGAGCCGCGGATCCGATAGCGAATCCCTTACCGATGGCAGCAGTGGTGTTGCCGACAGCATCCAGCTTATCTGTGATCTCTCTGACTTCGTGGGGCAGCTCGGACATCTCTGCGATACCGCCGGCATTATCGGATACCGGACCATAAGCGTCGACCGCAACGGTCATACCTGTGGTGGACAGCATGCCGACCGCCGCCAGAGCGATGCCGTACATACCCATGCCTGTGCCGACGGTCTCTGTCGCGAAGTAAGCCGCGAAGATACCGACCGCGATGCAGATGATCGGCCATACGGTGGACATCATGCCGACGCCCAGGCCGCTGATGATCGTGGTAGCAGAACCGGTCTGGGACTGTTCCGCGATCTTCTTGACGGATTTGTAATCTCCGGAGGTGTAGATCTCAGTGATCTTACCGATGGCAACGCCCACGATCAGTCCTGCGATGATCGCAATCGAGAAAGCGAAGCTTCCCAGCATGGCCTTCGACAGAATGATGGAGCAGATAACCACGATACCGGATGCGATGTATGTTCCCATGTTCAGAGCATTGGCCGGGTTGGAGCCTTCCTTGCCTCTTACCATCAGGATACCGATGATGGAGGAAATGATGCCGATGGCCGCAATGATCAGCGGGAAGAGTGCTGCTGTAGCTTCGTCGAACAGACCGCCGGAAGCTGCTGCCGCAACTGCCGCCAGAGTGATGGCGGAGATGATGGATCCGCAGTAGGACTCGTACAGGTCGGAACCCATACCAGCAACGTCACCGACGTTGTCACCGACGTTGTCAGCGATAACCGCCGGGTTTCTCGGGTCATCTTCCGGGATGCCGGCCTCGACCTTACCTACCAGGTCAGCGCCGACGTCAGCCGCTTTGGTGTAGATACCGCCGCCGACACGTCCGAACAGAGCCATCGAGGAAGCGCCGAATCCGAATCCGGTGACACACTGAACAACGGTCGCCAGATCCAGGCAGACAACAACGATTCCCAGACCGAACAGTCCCAGGCCGGATACCGCCAGACCCATGACCGCACCGGAACGGAAGGCGATCTTCAGTGCCTTGTTCATTCCGGAGTCCTTCGCCGCTGCCGCGGTTCTCACATTACCCCAGGTAGCAACGTTCATTCCGAAGAAGCCGGCCAGTACGGACAGCACCGCGCCGAACACGTACAGGATCGCTGTGGTCACGCTCTGCAGGCCGATGCCGATGAGCAGTGCCAGAACGATGATTACGATCGCCATGATCTTGTACTCTCTCTTCAGGAACGCGAACGCGCCTTCTCTGATAAAACCGGAGATCTCCTTCATCCGGTCTGTTCCCTGATCGGACTTCTTGATCCAGCTTGCCAGGATCACTGCCACGACCAGGCCGACGACTGCCGCACATACGGCAATCAGAGCTAAAGCTTTCATTTTGATGATACCTCCTCACGTCTACGACGGCTTCAGCAGCATTCTTCAGGATCTCTGCCCCGGCCGTCTCAACACGAATACATGATGATTATAATATGAAATAATTTGTCCGGACCTGAGTCGGTCCGGTTATTTCCTTCATATACCTGCCGTCCTACTCGATCGCAACCAGGATCAGAGACAGCACGATGAACAGGATCGCCGTCACGGTGGAGATCTTGCTCAGGATCGCGTCGTATCCGGAGCTTCTCTTCTTACCGAACAGCTGCTCTGCGCCGCCGCCGATGGAACCGGACAGACCTGCGCTGTTACTGGACTGCAGCAGGATGCTCACGGTCAGAATAATGCTGGCGATCAGCAGAATAATTTTAAGAGCCAGACTCATAGTATCCCTCCTTCTATCTAACTGTGTCAGTTTATCATACTCATTTTGAGAAATCAACAGCAACCGAGGGCGATTTTAAGTACAGATCGATGTTTGTATTTTCAGACTTTTCGTATAAATGAAGAGGGGTGTTTTCATGCCGGTAAATAAGAACGCGGTCGCTCGAGTTGGTAATATATTCCATTATTGTACCTAATGATGACTTCGCGTAATAACGTCTGAAGTCTGATTTAGGTACAAAAACTCTCTTCAGATTTTGTACCTAAAGTATCCGAACTCCCGTTTAGGTACAAAACCGTACAGATCATCGTCATCGCAGGAAAAAAGGAGCCGCCGCATCAGTGCGGCAGCCCCTTGAAAAAGCATATCTTCATTGACTATTTGATGTTATAGAACGCATCCAGTCCCGCGTACTGCGCGCAGTCGCCCAGCAGTTCCTCCAGACGGAGCAGCTGATTGTACTTGGCGATACGGTCGGTTCTGGAAGCCGAACCGGTCTTGATCTGACCCGCGTTGAGGCCCACAACGATATCCGCGATGGTGGTATCCTCGGTCTCGCCGCTTCTGTGGGAAACGACAGCGGTGTAGCCGGCCTTCTTCGCCATCTCGATGGCATCGAAGGTTTCGGTCAGGGTTCCGATCTGGTTGACCTTGATCAGGATGGAGTTGCCGGCGCCGACCTCGATGCCCTTCGCCAGACGCTTCGTGTTCGTAACGAACAGGTCATCGCCCACCAGCTGGATCCTGCCGCCCAGCTCTCTGGTCATCAGCTGCCAGCCTTCCCAGTCATCCTCTGCCAGGCCGTCCTCGATGGAGATGATCGGATACTTGTCGCAGAGCATCTTGTAGTACTCTACCATTTCTTCTGCCGTTCTGCTGACGCCCTCACCGGTCAGGTTATAGATCTTGCCGTCGACATCGTAGAACTCGCTGGCCGCGACGTCCAGCGCGATGCGGATGTCCTTGCCCGGCTCGTACCCGGCCTTCTCGATGGCTTCGATGATCACCTGGATCGCTTCTTCGTTGGTCGCCAGGTCCGGAGCGTAGCCGCCCTCATCGCCCACTGCGGTGTTCAGGCCCTTGCCCTTCAGGATCTTCTTCAGGTTGTGGAAGGTCTCCGCGCCCATGCGCAGCGCTTCCCGGAAGGAGTCTGCGCCCACCGGCATGATCATGAATTCCTGAATATCGACGGTGTTGTCCGCATGGGCTCCGCCGTTGAGGATGTTCATCATCGGTGTCGGCAGCACCTTGCCGTTCATGCCGCCCAGATACTGGAACAGCGGAAGTCCGCAGGACTGCGCCGCAGCTCTGGCAACCGCCATGGAAACGCCCAGAATCGCGTTGGCGCCCAGCTTACCCTTGTTCTCGGTTCCGTCCAGCTCGATCAGCAGCTTGTCCAGACCGATCTGATCGGTCGCTTCCCAGCCGATAACCTCTTCCGCGATGATGTCGTTGACATTCGCAACTGCCTTCAGGGTACCCTTGCCCAGGTATCTGGCTTCGTCACCGTCTCTGAGCTCCACTGCTTCATGAACACCGGTGGATGCGCCGGAGGGCACGATCGCTCTTCCCTCAGAGCCGTCTTCCAGCACTACCTCTACCTCTACCGTCGGATTCCCTCTGGAATCCAGCACTTCTCTTGCAATAATATCTTCGATATAAGCCATGTGTTTTCCTCCTTGACAATGGTTATTTATCAGAAATCAATGATCGCCATCAGGTCCGCCGGCTTCAGGCTGGCGCCTCCCACCAGAGCTCCATCGATCTCATCCATGTTCATGATCTCCGTAGCGTTCGCCGGCTTGACGCTGCCGCCGTACTGCAGGATCACTTCATCCGCCGTATCTTCATCGTACAGCTCGATAAGGACCTGACGGATGAACGCGCACATCTCTTCCGCCTGCTCCGGGCTCGCCGTCCGGCCCGTTCCGATGGCCCAGATCGGTTCATAGGCTATGACCACCCGCCGCATGTCCTCTGCGGATATTCCGTCCAGTCCGCCGACCAGCTGGCTGCGCACGAAATCAAAGAGTTCTCCCGAATCCCTCTGCTCCAGGCTCTCTCCGACGCACATGATCGGACGGATCGGCCCCGCCAGCAGTTTCTTCAGCTTCCGGTTGACCGTCTCATCGGTCTCCGCGAAATACTGCCGCCGCTCGGAATGGCCGACGATGCAGTAATCCACGCCGATCTCCTCCAGCATAGCCGCGGAGATCTCTCCGGTGTAGGCTCCCTCATCGGCGAAGTGCACGTTCTGTGCGCCGACACCGATGCCGGTTCCCGCGAAGGCATCCACCAGGGTCTGCAGATCGGTGAAGGGAGCGCAGATGGCTGCCTTCACATCGGTTCCCCGATAGAGCGCCTTGAACTCTTCTGCAAAGGCTGACGCGTCCGCCTTTGTCTTAAACATTTTCCAGTTGCCCGCGATAAACGGAATTCTCATGTGCTAATACCTCCTGTTACTTTTCTTCGATGCAGGCGATGCCCGGCAGCACCTTGCCCTCCAGGAATTCCATGGAAGCGCCGCCGCCCGTGGAAACGTGGGTCATCTTATCCTTCAGTCCGAACTGCTCCACCGCCGCTGCGGAATCTCCGCCGCCGATGACGGTGACCGCATCGCTGTCCGCCAGCGCCTGCGCCACAGCCTTCGTTCCGGTTTCGAACTTCGGATTCTCAAATACGCCCATCGGTCCGTTCCAGACGATGGTCTTCGCCTCGGCGATCGCCGCGCGGAACAGCTCGATCGTCTTCGGTCCGATATCCATTCCCATCATGTCCGCCGGCATTTCGGCCGCATCGACGGTTTTGATTACATTATTATCTGCGAAGTCATCGGTCACCACCGCATCCACCGGCAGGAGGATCTTCACTCCGGCCGCCTCAGCCTTTGCGAGAAGTTCCTTCGACAGCTCGATGCTGTCCGCGTCCAGAATGGATGTGCCGATCTCATAGCCCTGCGCCTTGAGGAAGGTGTAGGTCATGCCGCCGCCGATGATGATGGAATCTACCTTCTTCATCAGGTTCTCGATGACCGGGATCTTGTCCCCGACCTTGGCTCCGCCCATGATCGCCACGAAGGGACGCTCCGGAGACTCGACGGCATCTCCCAGGAATTTGACTTCCTTCTCGATCAGAAAACCCGATACGGTCGGAAGGTATCTGGCGATACCAGCAGTGGAACTGTGATCTCTGTGGGCGGTCCCGAAGGCGTCGTTGACAAACAGCTCGCCCAGGGAAGCCAGCTCTCCGGTGAAAGGTTCTTCGCTCTTGGTCTCTTCCTTCCGGTATCTGGTGTTCTCCAGAAGCATCACCTCGCCGGGCTGCAGCGCCGCAGCAGTCTCCCGGATGTGATCGCAGACCACGGTGGGGCAGGAGCTGAACTTGACTTCCTGGCCCAGCAGCTCACTCAGACGGTCCGCCACCGGCCGCAGGGACAGCTCCGGCTTCGCCTCGCCCTTCGGCTTGCCCATATGGGACATAAGGATCACGCAGGCCTTGTTCTCCACCAGATACTGAATGGTCGGCAGCGCCGATACGATCCGGAAATCATCGGCGATCTTCCCGTCCTTCATAGGAACGTTGAAATCGCATCTGACCAGACATTTCTTACCTGCTACATCGACATCTCTGACTGTTTTTTTCATTTTATTAACTCCTTAGATTTCGTTGTGGTCCACCTTGTACATATGTCTGATCAGCTCCATGACCTTCGTGGCATAGCCGTACTCGTTGTCGTAGTAAGCGATCAGCTTGAAGAACTTGTCGTTCAGCGCGATTCCCATGGAAGCATCGAAGATGGAGGTGTGGGTATCTCCGACGAAGTCGATGGTGACGCACTTGTCGGTCACGTATTCCAGGATGCCCTTGAGCTCGTGCTCGGATGCCCACTTCATGGCCGCGTTGATCTCATCCAGCGTCGTGGACTTCTTCAGCATGACGTTCAGGTCAACGACGGAAACGTCATTGGTCGGGACACGGTAAGCGAAGCCGGTCATCTTGCCCTTCAGCGACGGGATGACCTTGGCCACTGCCTTGGCCGCGCCGGTGGTGGTCGGGATGATGCTGTTGAACGCGGAACGACCGATTCTCCAATCCTTCATGTTTCTCTTGTCGACGGTGACCTGCTTGGATGTCGCCGCGTGGATCGTCGCCATCAGGCCCTGATCGATGCCGAAGTTGTCCTCCAGAACCTTGCACAGCGGTGCCAGACAGTTGGTGGTACAGGACGCATTGGAAACGACCTTCATGTCGGAGGTGTACTTGTCCAGATTGACGCCGCAGACGAACGTCGGGGAGTCATCCTTGGCCGGCGCCGTAATGATGACGTGCTTGGCTCCCGCATCGATGTGCGGCTGCGCCTTCTCTGCGGTATTGTACGCGCCGGTACCTTCGACGATGTATTCCGCCCCGCATGCATCCCAGGGGATCATGGACGGATTCGACTCGCTGTAGACCGGAACTTCCTTGCCGTTGAGAACCAGACCGCCTTCATAGAGTCCCAGAGGTGCCGGGAATCTGCCGAATACGGAATCGTACTTGAGCATGTATTCCAGATACTCCAGGTCTGCGTTACGATAGTTGATGCCTGCGATCTCGATGTCGGGCATGTCCATCGCTGTACGGATCGCCAGACGTGAGATACGACCAAATCCACTGATTCCAACCTTAATAGCCATTGTAATTCCTCCTGCGTTAAAACACACTATAGTACCTTATATACCGATCCGCCCGCGGGGCAGAATCAATATCTCTTTCTTCGGGATGAGGAGGGTATGTTCATCTCATCCCTGTATTTGGCAACCGTCCGGCGGGATATTTCGAATCCCTTGGCGGACAGCTTCCCGACGATCGCCTGATCGCTGAAGGGCTTCTTCGGATCCTCGCTGCCCACGATCTCCCGGATAAACTCCTTGACACTGCTCGAAGAAACGCCCTCTCCGGATTCCGCTTTCACTCCTGCGGAGAAGAAATGCCGCAGCTCGAAGATCCCGTAGGAGCATTGCAGATATTTGCCGTTGATCGACCGGGATACGGTGGACTCATGGATCCCCACGTCCTCCGCGATATCCCGCAGGGTCAGTGTCTTCATATACTTACTGCCGCGCTCGAAGAAATCCTGCTGATGCCGGACGATGGCCTCCGTTACATTATATATGGTCTGCTTTCGCTGATCGATGCTCCGGATCAGCCAGAGCGCCGAATTGACCCGCTCCGACAGATAGTTCGAAAGCTGGTCGTCATCCTTGGCCTGGTGCAGAAGCTTCCGGTAATAGGAGCTGACCTTCAGCTGGGGCGTATTATTGTTGTTGACCGTGATCGAAAACCCGCTCTCGGTCTTCTCTATGATGACATCCGGAATGATGTACTTGGTCTCTTCTCCCCCTGCGAACTGGCGGCCCGGCTTCGGTTCCAGCGTGCGGATCACATCCACCATCTGCTGGACCTCCTCCGTGGATGCTCCCACTTTCCTGGCGATCACACTGAGGCGGTTGTCCGCCAGGTCCTCCAGATGCTCCGTCACCAGCGTGCGGAACGCGTCCGTCGCAAGTCCCAGCGCCTCCAGCTGAATCAGGAGACACTCCCGGAGATCCCGTGCTCCCACGCCCGCCGGATCCATCCCCTGAATCAGACGCAGCGCGTCCTCCACCTGTGAATGCTCCGCCTGCAGCGTTTCGGCGATCTCCTCCACCGTAACGGTCAGATATCCGTTCTCGTCCAGTGACTCAATGATGTATCGTCCGATCCGTTCCTCCGTCTCGCAGCGAGCCGTCAGCTGCAGCTGAAACATCAGATGCTCCGGAAGCGTCAGATCGCTGTCGACGTACCGCTCATAAAAATCCGCGCTGTCATCCTGCCGCTCGATCCACTGCCGATCCCACTGACCGTCCCGGCCCTCTTCGTAGCTGCCGCGGATGTACTCCTCCCAGTCCTGGGATTCGTTCCGGGACGAAGCCGGCTCCTGTGTCCCGTCCTCCTCATGCAAAGGCTGGTCCGTCTGCGGTTCGGCTTCCTGCTCGAGAACCGGATTCGTCAGGATCTGATCCTGAACATACGATTCCAGTTCCTGTATGTTAAACTGCAGGATCTTGATCGCCTGAATCAGCTCCGGCGTCATCACCAGCTTTTGGGTCTGTTCGATTGTCAGATCGTATCCCAGCTTCATGCTCATGGACAGCACACCTCGAACCTAGCAATATCTCACGTTAAGTATACCACAAACCTCTGGGTTTGGGCAGAGGTTTGGGCGCTAAAGCAAGAATTATTCCAACCCGGGGAAATTCATCTGGCGCAGAGCCTCAAACAGGATGATGCTGACCGAATTTGAGAGGTTGAGCGAACGCAGCCGGGTATCCTCGCTGAGGGGAATCCGGATGCTCCGCTGCCGGTTCGCTTCAATGAAGTCCCGGGGAAGGCCCGCCGTCTCCCGGCCGAACAGGATCATGTCCTCATCCTGAAAGGCAACGTCGGTATAGCAGCGCTCCCCCTTCGTCGTCGCCAGGAACATCCGGGGGCGGCGGTCCCTGTATTCCTCCAGAAACTCCTCCAGACTCTCGTGGATCCGAACCTGTACATAGGGCCAGTAATCCAGACCGGCTCTCTTCAGGCTCCTGTCGTCAATGGAAAAGCCCAGGGGCTTCACCAGGTGAAGAACGCTTCCCGTCGCCGCGCAGCTGCGGGCGATGTTTCCGGTGTTCGGCGGAATCTCCGGTTCCACCAGTACGATATGCAGTGCCATTGTCTTACCTCCATCCGGTTCAGTATATCACTCTGCTTGTGAAAAATCCTCCTTCCCTCATGTTTTCAGTGACTTTTTTGCGTGAATCGTGTAGAATGTATTCATTAATGAAAAAGCGTATGGAGGACATTATTTTGAAAGAGATCAAGATCGGACTGCTGGGACTTGGCAATATCGGAACCGGCACCTACAAGACCCTGGAAATGAACCGTGACCAGATCGAGGGCAGCGTAGGCGCCCCCGTCAATATCGTCAGGATCCTTGAGAAAGACATCGACCGGGACCGCGGCATTGAGGTGCCGAGGGAGAAGTTCGTCGCGAAGGCAGAGGACATCTTCGAGGATCCCGAAATAGACATCGTGATCGAGCTGCTGGGAGGAGTCGAGCCGGCAGCAACCCTCATCGAAAGCGCTCTGCGCAGCGGCAAGCATGTGGTCACCGCCAATAAGGCTGCGGTGGCTGCCAACTATCACCGCCTGAGAAAGGCGGCGGAGGAAGGCGGCGTGCAGCTTCGTTTCGAGGCCAGCGTCGGCGGGGGCATCCCCGTTCTGACCGCTCTGACCGGATGCCTGCAGGCGAACAGGTTCAGCCGGGTGCTGGGCATCGTCAACGGAACCACGAACTACATCCTCGATAAGATGACGACGGAAGGTCTGTCCTACGATGAGGTGCTGAAGGACGCCCAGGCGAAGGGCTTCGCGGAGGCGGATCCCACCGCTGATGTGGAGGGGATCGACGCTGCCAATAAACTGAGCATCCTGATGGCTCTGATGTTCGATCACTACGTCCACCCGAAGGATATCCCGACGAAGGGGATCACCGAGGTCACCGCAGCCGACATCGAGGATGCCCGCTCGAAGAACCAGCTGATCAAGCTGATTGCCTACGCCGAGAGGATGGAGGATGGATCCATCAAGTACGAAGTCCGTCCGATGAGGATCATCGACACCCACCCCCTCAGCGGTGTTCACAGAGAATACAACGCGGTATTCGTTGAAGGCAATGCTGTAGGCAATCTGATGTTCTACGGACCGGGCGCAGGCCCCCTTCCCACCGGCAGCGCGGTCATGGGAGATGTGATGGAGATTGCGAAAACATTAGTTTAGTTATAGAAGGAGAAAGCAATGACACTTTTTAAGGAATGGACAAAGCTGATCGAAGGACAGACCAGAGAAACCTTTGACGCGTTCTGGAAGGAATACAGTGAAGCGGAGACGAAGATCTACAGCGACATTCTGGATCATCCGGAGGAGCCCGTGGACGGCACGCTGGGCGAGCTGGCTGAGAAATACGAGGTCCGCCCCGTGATCTTCATGGGATTTCTGGACGGGATCAATGAGAGCATCAAAGAGAAAAACGAGCTGGACGGCTTTGATGAGTCCACTCCGGTCCATCTGGAGATCGTTCCCGAAACGCTGTTCTTCAACATGCTGAAGGCCGACGCCGAGTACCTCTACGGCCTGCCTCAGTGGGTGGACATTCTCGGAGAGGAGAGGATGACCGAGATCGCGAAGGAATATAAGGCTTCGAAGACGGTGCGGCGGCAGTCCCCCAAGATCGGACGCAACGATCCCTGCCCCTGCGGCAGCGGCAAGAAATACAAGCACTGCTGCGGTCGGAATTAAACGGCGGAGATAAGAAACAGGAGCGGTTCGCATTTGAACGGCTCCTTTTTTGTTGTTCTTTATTTCTGATCCCGGCTGTCTTTATCCCATTCGACCTTCTTGGCCGGCGCCGCATCCTCGCCGAGGAGGATGTCCTTGATGGTTCCCAGGCCGAACTCCTCCGGATCGGTATCGAACTTGCTCTGGCGCCATTCTTCCTCCATGAGCAGATGCTCCGGCGGGCGCCGCTTGCTGAAGGGCTGCTTCGTGTCCTCCCAGACTTTGTTGCAGAGCACACCCAGAAGCAGTACCCAGGCCAGGAAGAAGAACCAGATCAGGATCGCGACCACCGAGGAGAGCGCCCCGTATACGATATCGTAGTTGGCCAGAGAACTGGTATAGAGGGAGTACATCGCCGTGACGACCAACATGCCCAGAGCCGCGAAGATGGTTCCGGGGATGACTTTCACGAAGGGCTTACGCTTAGTGGGAAGCATATAGAAATTGAATCCGATCATACCAAAGTAAAGGAGGAAACCCAGAGGCCACCGCAGCCAGAACCAGATGCTCTCCACATACCGGTCCGGGTCCTGTCCGATCAGCGTGAATACGGAGGACAGGATCAGCTTGCCGTAACAGAGGATGACAATGGATACGACGATCGTGGCGATCGTAACGAACAGGGTGCCGATCGCCCGGACTCTTTCGATGAAGTAATTCCGTCCGGTGCTGGCGCCTTCAGTCAGCGTGTAGTTGGCGATCCGGGTCAGCGCGAAGGATGCCCTGGACCCCGCCCACAGCGCGATCACGATATAGACGATGTTACCGAAGCCGATGGAGGAGAAGGTGAACAGATTGCTCATAAGTCCCGACAGCTGCCGGCCCGTGTACTCGTACAGCAGCGACAGCGCCGTACCCATGCTGATGTTGAACAGACCCAGCACCTGGACGATCAAAATGATGATCGGCACAATGGACAGAACGAAATAAAAGGAAACCTGCGCCGCGAACCCCTGATAGTACGGATCCTGCAGCTGACGGAATCCCATGATGAACATTCTGATAAACCGATCTTTGAATTCTTTCATCGCCTATTTCAGTGTCTCCAGCTTTTGCTTAAGCTGCTCCAGCGCATTCGCCCTGTGACTGATCCGATTCTTCAGCTCCGCCGGAAGCTGTCCGAAGGTCTGATCGTAGCCGTCCGGAACGAACATCGGATCGTAGCCGAACCCGCCGCTTCCCCGTTCCTCCAGAAGAATGTGACCCTCGACAGTTCCCCTGGCAGTAATATGGCTGCCGTCCGGGAACACCATCGTGATCACCGACACGAACCGGCCGGTCCGCTCCTCGTAGGGAAACGGAGTCAGCAGACGGATCAGCTTGGCGTTGTTGGCTTCGTCATCGCTGTCCTCTCCCGGGATCAGGTCTTCCCTCAGGTCATCGCTCATAGCCGCGTACCGCGCCGAATAGATCCCCGGCGCCCCACCCAGCGCGTCCGCCTCAATGCCCGAGTCATCCGCGATGGTGATCTGCCCGCACAGCTTCATGATCTCGTATGCCTTCTTGTAGGAATTCTCCTCAAAGGTCGTTCCGTCTTCAACGATCTCCACCGCCGGGATCCCGGCCTCATCCCGTGAAACGATCTTCATCCCGAACTGACGGGTGATCTGATCGATCTCTCTGATCTTATGTTCGTTGCGTGTCGCCGCGACGATGGTCTGTCCTGACAGATTCATTGGCCACCTCGATTCCCGTGCAAAGGCTGGTTCTGTGATAGTTTAGTATACCACAATTCCCTGATGCATGCCATACTATGGCACCAGCAGGGCTTTGTCCGCCAATATCCTTACGGGGTTTCTAGTCCCGGGGCCTTTAGCGGCTCCCTTCCGCGCGCTTGTCTACCATAATTTCCGAAGTTCCGCACGATATGGTAGCTCCCTACCATATCAGAGGAGAAATCGTTCAAAAATGGTAGAACAGAGAGCTCGTATACTTAGCGAAGTTCTTGAATTGTATCTATTTGCTGTATATTCTTATGTTAATAACACAACGTTGCTCTTCTTCTCTCCGATGATGCTCCTCTCCTACCACCGATCTGCAAAAGCCGGAGCATATGGTAGGTCGCTACCATATTTGAACAGAAAAAGCGATTTCGTGGTAGGCAACATGTTGGCAATCCATCCTGAAACATCAAAGAGGCTGCTGCCTCGACATTGTTAATTCTCGAATGTCTTTTGCAACAGCCCCAGTCATAACTCATTGTGTTTCTGTCTTCTGCGATTAGTCTTCCTTCACCCCAACCGGCTCGAAGTATTCCTTGCCAACACCGCATTCCGGGCAGATCCAGTTCTCCGGAAGATCTTCAAACGCAACACCGGGAGCTACGCCGCCTTCGAGGTCGCCTTTCTGTGGGTTGTAAACATAATCGCAAGCCTTGCAGCAATATTTCTGTGCCATAATATCCCTCCTGTTGTATTTTTTACTGATCTGTTAAAGTAACTTTGATTTATTGTACTGAATCATCTGAATATTGTCAATATATATTACGGCTTCTTCGGCGCTGACGGAGCGGTGATCCCCAAGCACGAAGAGCACATCCTCCGGCACGGCGTTGCATCACCCGGTCACAAACTGTGCACCAGCTACCCACAAGACTTTCCTGCAGAGAAAGATGTCACAGAATGCCTGAAAAACAATTTACACTCAAAAAAGGCTTGACTCATTATCTGAAACCGGCGGTACAAAACGACAGTAAAATTTAGCTATTTTGATGATGACGGAACAAAACACCGTATTTCTTTCGCTAGTTCGATCCAGATGCTCTGTCTCGATCCAATCGAAGTCATAAAATATAAATAATCGGGACAAACCCCATTCGCTGATGTTTGAAATCGAGGATTTGTCCCAAAAGTATTCTAAGATATACGAGTTTTCGATCCGCATGCATCAAAAGTGTCCATAATGTCGTTGCTATTGGACGGAGTCGGGCAAGTCTTTACTTCTCGCAGGCGATGTGTGAACTGCCTCACTCCAGCCGTCCGATCTCATCAAACGGGAACAGCCTCAGGACGGCTTTGCCGACGATATCATCGCAGGAAATAAACCCCACATCCCTTCTCCGGCTGTCGGCGCTGACGGAGCGGTGATCCCCCAGCACAAAGAGCGCATCCTCCGGCACGACCCAGGTCTGCTGTTCCTCCGGTTCGTATTCTTCCAGGTCCGCGTTGGTGTACGTCTCGTCCAGCCTTTGCCCGTTTCGGTAAACGTCATGGGCATCGATGCGGATCTCGTCTCCCGCCACACCGATCACCCGCTTGATCAGCAGTTCCCCGCCATCGTAATCACTTCGCACGACGATGACGTCCCCGTATTCCGGCTCATGCCTGCAGTATGCCAGCTTGTTCAGGATCAGGTAGCTTCCGTCCTGTAGCGTGGGAGTCATCGATTCTCCCCGGACGATGGTCGGTTTGATGACAAACAGCGTACAGATCATAAGGATGCAGATAATAATGATTGTAATGATGTCTGATTTCGTGATATGCATGATTGTTATGTCCCCCTGCCTTTTGTACACGTAGCTCACCGGAATGTTACATCCGCATCCGATCCTGTGGTAGAATAAGGCCATGAGAAAAGAAACTGTCCGATACATCCTGCTGATCCTCATCGGGGCGGCGGCGGTCATCGTCACCGGCCTCGGAATGTATTACTTCCTGTCGGATTCCCCCGCCGGTAACGGAGGTGCGCCGCAGCCCGGCTCCTCTGCAGAAACGGCCGCCGATGGAGACACCAGTCAGAAACCCTCGGATTCCGAACCACCGGATCCCACCGGCTTCACCGTCTACATTGAAACAGGCCACGGCATTGAGGACAACGGGAACTGGGATCCCGGCGCTTCCTGGTCCGACGGCAGCGAAAACTACGAAGAAGCGAAGATGATGATTCCCATCGCCCGGGCGATGGCTTCTTTCCTGCGGCAGTCCGGGGTCGAAGTCTATACCGACGCCGATGACGACAACAATCAGAACCTGGCTTATACCCTCGATTTTCTCGACGCGCACCGGGAGGTGGATGCCTTCGTGAACCTCCACTGTGACTGGGAGGAAGCGGAATCCGGCACCATGCCGCTGTACCGGACCGAGGAGCAGCGCGTCCTGGCCGAAGCGCTGAACGAGAGCGTTCATGAATACATCGACATCCCTGACCGGGGGCTGACCTACCGGGAGGATCTGGATACCCTCTCCAGCGGGAAAGTCCACTGCCCGGCGGTCCTGTTTGAGACCGGCGCGATCCGCGCGGATAACCACATCCTCACGACGCAGTACGATGACTACGGCAAGGGACTTGCGGCCGGTATGTGCCGGTATCTCGGGATCCCGGCCGGATTCTGACAGGGCCGGTGACAGAGCCGGCTCCTATTGATGCTTTTTCAGAAGATCGACGTTTTTCTTCTCGTAATCGTTCATGCCGGCGTGGATCTCATCATCATCCCTCGTAAATCCATAGTACCACGTCTGTGAATCATAGTAGTACTGAAAAAGCTCCGTCTTGAAGATTTTCCCGTTTCTCGCGTAGATATCATTGACCGCTTTCTGCAGCTGATGCTCATTCATGCCCAGCACTTCCTCGTCGCTCAGGTACCGCTCGCTGCTGTCCGGGAAAAATACCGGCGTGCCGGGATCATACAGTTCTTCTTCGGTTGCGTAGACCGCGTAGTTGGCGGTATAGTTGTTCTCATCCCATCCGCTCTGCGCTTCCTCATAACTGCCGTAGTCATCCGAATCATCGTCTGTCCCGTATTCCGTATCGTATTCCGCGGCATCGGAATCATCGTAATCCGAAGCCTCTGTGGTCTGCTCCGCTGCAGCTCTTTCGGAATCTTCCTTTTCCTGGTCCGCTGCCTTCAGAAAATGCATCGTCCCAAAAATCAAAAGCAGGATCCCCAGACCGATCCCGAGGCCGATCAGGATCCATTTTAGCGTGCCGGTTTTTTTCGGTCCCAGATCCTCCGCAGCCTCCGGATACCAGGGAACCTCCGGCACGCTTTCCTTCGGCGGAATGCTCCGGACCGGTGCTCCGCAGTTTTCGCAGAATCGCGCTCCATCCTTCAGCGATGCTCCGCAGCTTTCGCAAAATCTGGCATTTCCGTCCCGCCGACTGCCGTAACGTTCAAACTCCATTTCTGTTTCCTCTCTTTATTACTTTCCCGGCATTGATATTACAGCACCCAGCGGACCCCCGGGATCCGTTTCAGAATCCAGGTGACGGCGAAGGAAAGGATCAATATCCCGGCGATGATTCCGACGAGCAGCGCCGCAGCGCTTCCCTGGAAGGGATTGATCTGCATATAACGAAACAGGAGCCGGATGAATGCCATATGGATCAGATAGATCCCAAAGGAACACCCGTCGACCGTCTCCAGGAAACGAGCCGTTCTTCTTCCGCAGCTCCAGCCTTTGCACAGGAGGGTGAATACGCCCATGGTCTGGGCGATGACCAGAGGAGATGCGTAACCGAACAGTTCCCCCGGCACACTGACTCCCGCGCCATACTTCAGATAATCGAGGATGAGGATGCAGACCGTGCCGCCGATCAGAAGGAGAAGCCCCATGGGACCGCTGATCTGCAGCCTGCCGGTATAGATCATGTGCCCCGCGAACAGATACAGCGGGTAGATGATGGACTCGCTGATATAGAATCCCACGTGCAGTCCGAAGCCTTCGATCATGGGAATGATCGATACGAACAGAAGAAACGCCCCGCACAGATACAGAAGCTCCGAATCCGTACAGTGCTCCGTCAGCCTGCGGTAAAAGGGCAGAAGAACGTACAGCCCGATCAGAAGGTACAGGTACCACAGATGTCCCCAGCAGCGGGCGGTGATCAGCTCCTCGAAGGCCTTCAAAACCGCACCCGCCGTGAAGGCTTCGCCGTCCATAATGATATCGAACACCCGAAACACCAGACAGCAGGCCACCAACGCAAGGAGGATCCGCAGAACATATCTGCCGTACAGCCTGCGCAGACTGAGGGGCTTCCCCGGATTCAGCTGCAGCACGCCGGTCACCATGACGAACACGGGGACCGCCCACATCATATTGTTCTCTGTCATGCGGCAGGCGAGATTCTCTCCGGCCGAGACCGTGTCCGCGAAGTATTCATTGGCGGCAAAGACCGTGTGCAGCACAACGATGCCGATGCAGGCGAATACCCGCATAGCGGACAGCTGGATCACCCTCTCAGTAGAGGAGGTCTTCGGAATCCTCAATGCATCCTTCGGAGTCATCGTTCTGCATTTCCTCATCGGTCATCGGATCCGCCGCGTGTACGGTCTCCTCGGTAACTTCCTGCTGACTGTCGTTCGTGAACTCTCCTTCGCTGCCGCCGCAGGAAGTGAGCGCCGCCATCGATCCCATCATCACCATAGTCATCAGTATGCACAACAGTTTTTTCTTCATATTATTCCCTTTCTCCCGCAAATTCGAGGTACTCCTTGCTGTCGAGGTCGTATTTATAGGTTCCCTTATCCCCGTACTGCACATCAAAGCCCGCCATATCCTCTCCGTCGTGCTTGCGCGGGTCGTAGACCCGGCACTGCCCGTCCGTCCAGATCTCCGTCCAGGCGTGGGGGCGGATCCCCTTCCAGGAAAGAGTGCCCCAGATCTGGCGGCAGTCGTATCCCAGCAGCCTGGCCATCACGCAGAAGGTTCCCGACCAGGCGAGGCAATTGCCCGCACCGTGTTCAAACCCGTACAGGGCACAGCTGCAGGTCGTAAATCCGTAATGCTCGTCGGCGCCCTCTTCGAAGCGAAGGGAGGCCGAATACTTATATGCCGCCTCCAGCGTCCATTCCGTCCGGTTCAGCACATCCATCCCGTAGGCCAGCGCCAGCGCCTCATCGCCGTCGACGCACCCGTCCTCATCGAGGGTGATCTGTCCGGGGGTGGTGTAGCTTCTTGCCAGCAGGCCGACCGGATTCTGTCCCGGATCCGATGCCTGATAGAAGTACCAGACCTTCTTCTCCAGATACTTCCAGCCGGTGGCCAGCTCACCGCCGCCTTCGCAGTAATACGTCTCTTCGGAATCCCGGCCGATCCAGCCTTTGTCCGCAGGCGCTCCGTTTTCATTAAAATAATATGGTTTGCCGCTGATCTGAAGGTACCCTTCCGCCCGGCTCCCATCGTCGAGAACGTAGTACCGTCCGTCTCCCTTGCCATGCCAGCCGGGGGACAGGTTGTCGCTCTCGCGGGCTGCCAGAAGCGTGATCGCCGGCAGAATGATCACCAGCGCGAAGGTCAGCGCAATGACGAATATCTTTTTTTTCATTCGTATTTCTCTTTCTGAGGTTACCGTCCGTCCCGGGCAACGCTGCGCAGCACGACGACGCTGACCGCGATGCAGATCAGGGCCATGAGTGCCATCACCCACCAGTCGGCCAGGACCGCCGGCGCATTCCAGTCGAAGTCCGTGGGTTCATCCTTGATCTTTTCCACGAAGTCCGGGCCGATGTTTCCCAGATTCGCGATCCGGCAGAGCCCCTCCACGGACCATTTGCTGACGGTGACGTAGGATATGACCTCTCCGATCGTATCCTTCAGATCGAACAGGAAGCCGGAAAACAGCAGCTGAACGATCAGCAGGAAGGGCGCGACGACCATGGCCTTGTCTCCGGATTTAACGATGGAGGATACGATCAGCCCCAGGGCCATGGAGGCGATGATCGTCAGCCAGACCGTCAGAATGATCTCCAGATACTCCCCGCCGCCGTTGAACAGCGTCTGTACGTCATCATACCGGATCTCCACCTTGCCGCCGTCCTTGAAATGATCCACCGTCAGCAGGAAGGTCATGGTCAGCAGAACCGCCTGCACCAGCCCGATGACCATCTGCACGATGACCTTGGAGCCCATGTAGACCGGCAGCAGCAGATTCGCCATGTATTCCCGCTTCAGGATGCTACGTTCTTTGCAGATCTCCTGGATGGAATTGAACAGGCCGATCCAGATCGCCGCGCAGCTTAAGGTAAACATGATGGATTTGGTCTGGTTGTACGCCAGAATGGCAATCGGCGTTTCCTTCAGATCCTTCGGCATCTCTGTGTTGAAAACATCGAACACATGGGTTCCGGCAACGATGTACAGCAGCAGACCGATCAGAATCGGTTCCAGCATCAGGATCAGAAGCTTCCTTCGGTCGTTCATCAGCAGTTCCGTATACCGGCTCACCAGTGTGACAAACTGATTCACTGCGGGAACCCTGGGCCGGCGGTTGCGGATGACATCCCCGGCGGTGCCGATGGCCGGCCGGTCGCCGCTGCCGGTCTGAGCGAACCGCCTCTCCCAAAAGGCAGGATTCTTCGCGATAATATTGTAGATCTCCGTCAGGTCGTCGTTTCCGAAGAATTTTTTCGCCTCGTCCACATGTCCCACGAAGCACACCCTGCCGCCGGGGCCCATGAAAACGACCTTATCGCACAGGTGCAGGCTCTGGGTGGTATGGGTGACCATGATGATCGTCCGGGACTGCTCCTTGCAGAGCTTTCGCATGGAGATCATCAGGCTCTTCTCCGTTCCCGGGTCCAGTCCCGAGGTCGGCTCGTCCAGGAAAAACAGCTTCGGATCCGCCAGAAGCTCCACCGCAATGCTGGCCCGCTTTTTCTGGCCGCCGGACATCTTGCGAATCAGCGTATTCTGGTGCTGGGTCAGATCCAGCGTATGCAGAACGCTGTCGATGCGCGCCTGAATCTCACCTCGGCTGATGTCCTTTGGCATCCGCAGCTGAGCAGTGTACTGAAGCATCTTTCGCAGGGTCAGATTCTCGTAGATGATATCCTCCTGGGGCACGTAGCCGATGATGCTCTTCAGATACTGGAAATTACGTTTCAGGTTGATATTGTTAAAAAACACCTCTCCGGTATAGCTGCGGTCGAATCCGTTGAGAACATTCATGATGGTGGATTTGCCGGCGCCGCTTCCTCCGATGATCGCCACGAACTCATTGGCGTTGATGGTAACGTTCGCCTGATGGAGGATCTGTTTCTTTCCCTTGCCGCTGCCCACGATCTTATTGATGTTTCTGGCAATGATACCGATTCCGCTGATCTGATCCTTGTAGTAGATGCTGTCTCCGGCATAGATCATCTGGAATCCGGAGATCTGAATCACATCCTTGCTCTCCAGGATCACCGGGTGCTCCAAAGGCTGGCCGTTCACCAGAATGCCGTTGGTGCTGCGGGAATCCGCCAGAACGTATCTGCCGTCCTGCCGGGTGATCGTCGCATGTACCCTGGAAATGCTGGGATGCGCCAGAACGATATCGCAGGTCTCGGCGCGGCCGATGGTGATCCGGCTCTGCCCCAGGTCCTTGCGGGTGACCGTCTCCGCTGCGTTCATGAAGGAGAACCAGATCAGGATCCGCTTGTCCGGATTGCTGGCGCTGCCGATACGGATGGTGGAATGGTTGCTCAGTTCCACCGGAACGTCCGTGTTTTTCAGAAGGCTGGTGCCCGAAGCCGAAATGACGAAGCTGCCGTTGGAGCTGCGGTCATCGCAGTAGTAAAACCGTCCGTTCTCCAGAAAGATCCGTCCGTGATGCGAGGAAACAAATCCGTCGCCAATGACGATATCATTGCCTTCCGGTTTCCTTCCGATGCGAACGACCGGCCCTCCGAAACGGCCGAATTCATACTGATGCAATTCTCCCTGACTTCCGATCACGATCAGTCTCGGCTGCAGGTTCTGTCGCTGCGTATTACCCATTGGCTGCTACTCCTCCGATTCCTCTTCACTGTCCGCCGGAAAATCCGGATCCGCCAGATAATAGGGATCGTAGACGATGACATCGAACTGATCCGGTGTCTTGGGATCATCGATGTCCGGATTGTATATCTCGTTTTTCAGTTTTTTGGTGGCGTCACCGATCTCTTTGTCGATGGTGCCGGCGCCCCAGTTGGCCCCCAGACTGTTCGCACCGCTCAGGTTCTTGCGGAGAAGGAGAACGGTTGCTCCGGCATGGATCGGCTCATCGTTATCGTTGCTGACCTTCACCGGATACGTGTCCGCCGTTTCGTTATGCTCGATCAGTCTTCCCGTGGGGCAGCTGTAGTCTCCCAGTGTTCCGTCCGCGACGATCTCCACCGGTTTGATCTTTCCCTGTTTTGATTTCGTACCCTGATCCAGGATCAGCTTCGTGTACATCAGACCGGTTTCACCCGCATCCACATAGCCGATGGCCAGGAACTGCTGGGTCCCGTTGTAGTCGGAGCCGGAATCCCGGTTGATCAGGGGCTCTTCGGCTCCCTTCTGCTTCAGCTGATAGGTGAAGGCCCGCAGCGGCTGACTGCCGTGATTGCTGACTCTGATCAGAACATCCACACCCTGATCGCTGATCGTCCATCCCTGGTAATTGCCGGCGCCGAGCTGACTGTAATTGATGTCACTGTCGATGACTTCGATATCCTCCGTCGTCAGCGTCACCTTGCTCGCTTCATTTGTATCCTCTGATGCTTCCTCATCACCGCCGCCCATCAGTTTCATTCCGAAAAAGCCGCCGGCAAGGATCACGATGACCGCGGCTGCGATGAGCAGGATCTTCCGGGATTTCCCGGAGCGCGTCTCCGGCTGCGGGGAGGTCTGATACGACGGCTCCTGATAGCCGCGGGCAACAATTCCCCCGTAGCTGCTGTCATCGAACTGCCCTGTATCCAGGATCGTCCTGTCCCCCGAATCATAGGTGGCAGCGCCTGCGGGGGGAATCGGAGAATAGACTGGCTGCGATCCCGTTCCCGAAGTGGCGGTGCTTTCTCTCAGAAGCTCGGTCCTCTCTTCCTCCGCGGAAACCGGTGTCCTGCCAAGGGTCGAGGGATCTGCCTTCGCCGCGCTGTGGCGCAGAGCCTTGGTTCCGCCTTCTCCCACCGATTTCAGCGCCGTCAGCAGTGCTTCCGGGCTTTGGAACCGATCCTCCGGACGATAGGCGCAGGCGGTCATCACGATCTCTGCGAGCATCGGATCCCCTTCCAGCGGCGCCGGAAACGGCTCTCCATCCATACGGCGCTGCAGCGCGTCCATCTTCTGATTGTACGTCACCGGTTCCGGCGGCAGCGGCAGGAAGGGCATGCGCCTGCCGTTCAGCAGGTAGTACATGACCATCCCCAGAGAATAAATATCGGCGCCGATTCCGTATTTCTCACCCTTGTAAACCTCCGGCGCCATATAGGTGTAGGTCCCTTTTCTCGAAAGCTCTCCGGTGCTCTTCTCGATGGAACGGGCAATACCGAAGTCCCCCAGCTTGTAATCTCCCGTATCCGACAGAAAAATATTCCCCGGCTTGATGTCCCGGTGAATGATCTTCTTCTGTTCACAGACGATCAAAGCCTGGCAAAGGTCTTTGCCAAGCTTGATGACGTCCCGCTCGGTCATCGGATGGTGCAGCAGATGGTCGATCAGAGATGTCAGAAGTTCCATGCGGATCAGGATATCGTAGCCGATGCCATCCTCATGGGGAATGATCTGATGATCTTCGTAGCTGACGATATGGCTGTTTCCCCTGAGCTCCGACATGATCGCGTTTTCCTGCGCGATGTCCTTCACCACACCCTCGTAGTAAGTCGCGATGGAATCCAGATCGGTTCCGTCCGCCATCATCGCCCGGACCTCATCGTCGCTGAAGGGGACGCTCATCACTTTGAGAGCCGAGCGATAGGTCTTCCCGAATTCCTTCCGTTCGATTTCGTAGACTTCCCCGAAACTGCCGGCGCCTAATTTTTTCTTGATGTACCAAGCCCCGAATATCGGTTCGTACTTTGTGCAGTCCGTCATCTTCTTCTCCTCAACTGTAGTTATAGTTTTCGTTCGATCTCAAGCACCTGGCTTCCCACCGTGATCCGGTCTCCCGGCTGCAGGCGGATTCTCGTACAGAAGGACAGCGGCCGGTCATTGATCCTCGTGCTGCGGTTCTCCGAGATATCCACCAGATACATCCCATCGGATGCCGCGATCAGCAGCGCCTGCTGCGCCGCCACTCCCGGATCCGCGATCCACACCTCATTTCCCGAGCCATCTTCCTCCAAAGGCTGGCTTCCGATTCTGGTAACTGCCCGATCTCCGATACTCCAGCTTTTGCCTCCGCTGCGAAGCACATAACCCGGGGTCTGTTTTCGGGCCGATTCATTGTAATTCTTGAAAAAAACCAGATGCTCCTTCGCCAGGGATACGATATCGTACGCTCCGATGTCATATTCGGTTCCCGGTGCGATGAGCCGTCCATTGAGCCCCACATGATTTAAGGAATCATTGTCCGTGATGGTATAGCTGTTTCGGATTTTTCGAACGGTGGCGTGTCTCCTGCTGATGGAATACTCTCCGGTGATCACATAGTCCGCCTGGGCCTTGCTCCTGCCGAGGGTAAACTCGTTTTTGCGGATGTGGATCTTCTCCTGCGTCCTCACCCTGAGCAGATAGGTCTCCAGATCTCCCGCCGAAAACCCCGGGATCCCCTGGGTCAGCGTCACCGTCTCATCGTCATCAAAATCTTCGATGGCGGAGAAGGTCCGGGCCGGCTGCCCCTTGCACTGATTCAGAGCTTCTGTCTCATACAGCTTGCGGATGAAGGCTTCGTCGGAATCGTATTTGCTGCGGTAGATCCCCTGCACGCTGGACAGGATCAGCTCCATTCCTCTGGACAGCGCCGCATCATCCAGGAAAAGGGAAACAAAGCTCTTCTCTCTTTGAACGGCGTAATTGATCTCGTTTCGGCAGTTGTGCGAGTTCGCGCTGGCCTCCGTAATAAACGCGATAAAAACACTGCATCTCTCCAGATGCATTGCGATATTTTCGGGCCACTCATCCCCCGGCGTGATCCCTTCATCATACCAGATCCTGTAACCGTCCCGGTTCAGCCGTTCGATATAGGGATACACCAGTTCCTGATCCTGATGACTGTAGCTGATAAAAATATAGGCTTCCGATCCTTCGTATACTTCTGCACTGCACTTGATTCGCACGGTCTACCTCACTGCAGGAAATCCTGTGTACGCTCTATTTCAAAAACATCCTCCAATCCCATCTCCTGAAAGCGGCTCCAGATACTGTCTCCGACACCGCTGATCTTCAGCGTCCCCTCCTGATCATCCATCATGTGCTGAATCTTCAGGATCATGTGGATCACCGAGTTCGATATGTACTGAACGGATGACATATCGATCGTCACCTGGCGGCACATCAGCACCATGGAGGTCAGTTCATCCTCCAGATCATGCACCGCTTCCTGGGTCAGCCTCCCCTCCGGCTCGACCTTCGCGCGGCCGCCGTCAATGGTTTCCCTGATCCGGACGATTTCTCCGTTCTCTGTGTTTTCGAGAATCAGACAGCCTTCTTCTATCCTGCGATTGATGCTCATTTACTTCTCTTCCTTTTCTTTTCTCGCACGCATCTCATCCATGAACATAGCAAATTCCTGATCTCCTCTGGCCGCTCTGACCTCATCCAGCTGATCCAGAGAAAGATGTCGTTTCACTGTCTTTCCCTTCGCAGCACCGGGCACCTCGTTCATGAACTTCTTTAACTCAAGATAATCCCTGAATTCATCTTCTGTGATCTTTCTCATTGTTCTGATCTCCTTACATCGTTACTGCCAGAATTTGTTTTCATGTCTGTATACCCGGCGCAGAAGAATCTGTTACAAGCTGCTGTCTCATCAGCCGGAAAAAATGTCCTTCCCGGCGGATCAGCTCATCCGGCGTTCCTTCTTCTGTAATTTTCCCATTTTCCAGCACTATAATTCTATCACATTTCGACAGGGTTCGGTAGTGATGAGATACGATGACCCCCATGGACACCTCCCTGCGGATATTCTCATACAGCATCTCCTGTGTTTTCTGATCCAGTTCGCTTTCGGCCTCGTCCAGAAACAGGATCTGCGGCTGGGAGATCAGCGCCCGGGCCAGAAGGATCTTTTGCTTCTGACCGGCCGATACCGTCTCCGCCCGCTCGCTGATCAGTGTCTCATACCCCATCGGCATCTGGGCGATATCGTCCGTCAGCAGAGCAAGCTCCGCTGCCCTGGTGAGGGAATAGTCGCCGGTTCCCGGCCGTCCCGCCAGAATGTTCTCTCTTATGCTCCCGCCCAAAAGCTGGTCATCCTGAAGCACGATCCCGGCGTGGGTCCGGATCCGCTGGGGATTGTCTTCCGTGATGGGACATCCGTCGAAGTACAGAGTCCCCTGATCCGCCGGCGCCATTGCGGACAATATGCGCAGGAGGGTGGACTTGCCGCAGCCGGAAGGCCCGGCGATTCCCAGGTATTCTCCTTCTGACACCGAACAGGAGATCTCCTCCAGCACCGTGCGTCCCTCGTAGGAAAAAGACCCGTGATTCAAAATCAGCGGCCCCCGCCGGGTCCCGGATCCATCTCCGCTGCGATCCTCCGGCTCATCGGAGCTTCCTGGCAGGTGTTCTTTTTTCTCTGCTGCCAGTCCCCGCAGCGGATCCGCTTCTGCGCGAAGCTTCACCAGTCCCAGGGATCCCCGCAGTCCTTCAAAACAAACCAGAAGTCCGGTGATGACTGCTGCCGGAAGATGCGGCAGACTCCCCTGCAGTATACCGAAGGGCAGGGCCGCTGCCGCAAACACGGCAGCACCGGCAAAACACCGCATCAGCAGTTTCCCGGCCACTTCTCTCTGCCAGGCAGCCCGCTCCGCCCGCTTCTGCTCGGCAACTTCGGTGTAGTACTGACGGATCACATATTCGCTCGCCCCGGACAGGCGCACCTTGGCAATATTCGCGAGATACTGATAGAGACTGCGCTCTGCTCCGCGCCGGATCTGCCCTGCCCTGCGCCGCAGCGGCCGGGCCGCTCTCCTGCCGCAGTAGATCAGAACTCCGCCGATGATCGTCAGCACCGCAGCAGCAGCTGCTGCTGCAGAACTCCGGGTCAGCATGAACCCCCAGAAAACAGCTGCCAGCACAACACCGGATCCGGACTCATAAAGATTCATGATGGCCTGTTCTACGCGATCATATTCATACAGCAGCGAGACCGCCCGTGCCCGCCGGTCACGAAGGGCTGCGGCATCGATCCCCCGCAGAAATACTTCCTCCAGCTTCTCCTGCTGAGCAAGTCCCGCGATCCGGTTCGCCTCCCTGAGCAGCTGCGCCCTCGCCAGGCTTCGGAAGGCCATAAACGCCGCCAGAAATACGCAGACTGCAAGAGCTGCTCTCCACTGCCCGAGGGAAAAGAAGTCCGCGCCGGCTGCCATGAGCAGCCCGCAGGCGCCGGCCGCCGCAGTCAGAAGGGATACGAGGGCCAGCCTTTTGGGCTCCATGACCGGCAGCAGCCGGCGGGCCGCCCGGATCCAGTGCAGGATGAGAGCCTGCTCTTTCCGGGTCTCCGATTTCTCCCGGGAAGGCGTCTTCGAAGGGGCACGTCCGCCTTCGGTCACACCCCGGATCGTCTCCAGGGCCTCCCGCCGGTCATTTTCTCTCGCCTGCGCGCTCTTATAGATGAACAGATCCTCCTCGATCAGGACCTTCGAAACATAGTGTTCAGTCAGTATTCTGGCGAAATCCGTCTCTCCCTCCGGGGAAATGGACGCCCGCTGGAGGAACTTTTTTTTCAGCGGGGTGGTAACACCATCCCGGATCTCCTGCAGCTCGCATTCCTCGGTCGCTTCCAGCTGCAGTCTCCAGGTAACGTAGTTCCCGTCGGTATACAGCAGTCCCGGCACGGTGACGCCGGCTTCGGCTTTCATCAGGTTCAGAGGTCTCTGAAAGATCCCCTCCTTTTCGGGAACGAGAAATACCAGCGCTCTGCCGCTGCAAATCCGGTATGCGTTCCTGCCGGTGTGAGTCTGAAAGGTTTTTCCTGTGCTCAGATAGATCATACTCCACCTCCGCCCGTATCGAGATCCAGATGCCGGCTGCATTCTTCGATGAGCAGCGGATCGTGAGTTATGATGATCAGAGTGCATCCCCTTCTGCGGATATTGCTCAGGATTCGTTCCGTCGTATCATCATCGATCGCGCTGAATGCCTCGTCGAGGATCAGGATCGACGGATCCGTTGCCAGAGCTCTGGCGATCTCCAGCCTTTGCCGTTCTCCTCCGGAAAGACCGCTTCCTCTTTCTCCCAGAACCGTTTCCAGTCCCTCCGGACGCTCCGCGATGCAATCCGACAGTGCCGCATCCTCCACGGCCCTGCGGATCTCTTCCTCGGAGATGTTCGGATTCCACATGGTGATATTGCTGCGGATGGTTCCCGCGAACAGTTCCGACTTCTGCCGGACCATCGCGATGCTGGCGAAGATCACCTGATCCGGGATCTCGCCGGCAGCCTTCCCGTCGTAATAGATTGTCCCCTCGGAGGGTTCCAGAAGGCCCCCAAAGAGCTTCCCGATCGTCGACTTGCCGCTGCCGGAGGGGCCGGTGACCGCAAGAGAAGACCCGACGGGCAGATACAGGTTCAGATCCTGCACGATCGCCTCGCCGAACGCTCCGTAGGAAAAGCCCATCTTCAGACACCGGATGTTCCCCTGCAGCTTCCTGTAGGGATTTGCCGCCGGCGCTTCCTCGCCGCCGGGCCGAAGCATTTCCTCTCTCATCGGCATAATATCATCCACGGAGGCGAGCTCCTCGCTGATCCGGCGGCTCTGCATGCCGGTCCGCACGATCGACTCCGCGGAAGGGATCATCATAAGGAAGAGGATCAGCCACGTATAGATGACTCCGGCTGATGCGTCCGGCCGGCCCATCGGAATGACCGCCGCCAGGCAGCAGCCGTAGATCACATACCTGCCTGCCGCTTCAGCGATCCGGATCCGCTTGATCCTGGCCGCGATCTCCGCCGCCTCCTGCTGCTGGTCTTTTGCCTCCGCCGCGAATTTGCGTCCCAGATCCAGATTCAGAATCGTCTCCAGCTTCCCGATGCCCGACAGCACCGTCCCCGCCAGCCTGGCTTCGCTGATGGACGCCCGCGTTTCATCAAAAACGATGGTGCGCTCCAGCATCTGCTGCAGGCCGAATGCCAGCAGCAGGCCGCAGAGGATCAGAAGGGAAGCCGCCGGCGTGAAATACCATCCCGAGAAGATCAGGCAGGCAGCCACACATCCGGCATCGATTCCTCCCTGCAGCAGGGTGTGTGCCGTAAATCGGCTGATCCGATCATTGCGGCGGACCCGCTCCACCAGATCCGACGGCGATCTCTGTTCAAAAAAAGAAATGGGCATCCGAAACAGCCGGCGCAGGAATCTCCATGAAAACTGCAGCTGGCTTCGTTCCTCCAGCCGTCGAAGCTGATATTCGCACAGGAAATATCCCATCAGACAGCACAGCAGACACCCTGCCAGAAAGCATAAGCGCAGCCCCTGCGGTGTCCCGGGGGGAAAGATCCCGGGCAGGGCCGCAGCCAGAAGCCCACCTGCCACGCAGAGCAGTCCGAAGAGAACGGACGATGCTGCCAGCGCCCCATGGGAATGAAGCAGCGGGCCGATTCTGCCGCTGCTGAAGAAAGTGTTCGGTTTTACACCGTATTCCGGATGATTCTTAAAATCCTCCCCGGGGGAAAAGGTCAGGGCGATGTCTGAAAAGCTGCGCTCCAGCGTTTGCATATCGATGCGCCGCTTGCCGTACGCCGGATCGTTGATGTAACAGAATCCCCCCTTCATCCCTTCGTAGACCACGAAATGATTCCGCTGCCACCACAGGATGCAGGGAACCGGCAGCTCGGAGAGGCCCTCGACATCGACCTCGTATCCGTCGCACTGCAGGCCCCGGCGCGCAGCTGCCCGGACAATGTTTCTGGCGCTGCTTCCGTCCCTGGAGACATCGGTTTCCGCCCGCAGCTGCTCCAGAGAAACGTATTGCCCGAAATACTGCAGGATCATGGACAGACATGCTGCGCCGCACTCGGTCGCTTCGATCTGCAAAACCGTTCGGGTGTCCGCCAGTCGCTTTCGTTCCGCCATGTCACAACACCCGCAGCAGTTCATTGTCTCTGGCATCAATGTTCAGTTTCTTCAGCGTTCGTGTCAGTATTACACGCACATTGCCGGCGGTCATTCCCAGAGCGTCTGCGATATCCTTTGTCTTCATCTCATCATAATATCTCATCAGGAGAATCTTTCGCCTCGTCTCGTCCAGCTGCTGCAGCGCCTCGTCCAGATACTGGCGGATCTCCTCCAGCCGCATGGCCTGATCCATATCGTCCTCATAGGATGGCTCGAATCCCTCCATATTATCGATGGACGCCGTGCTCTTGCGGTCCCGGTAATAATTCTTCAGGGTATTGTTGACGATGGTAAACACCCAGGTGGAAACCGCCGCCTTCCCGGGGTCGTAGCGGTCAATGTTCTTGTAGCACTTAAAAAACACATCGCTGGTCAGATCTTCCGCGATATGCGCGTCTCCGACTCTTTTCCAGATGTAAGCCTGTACCTTGTCCTTGTAATCTCTGTAGATCTCCTCAAAGAATCTGTCATCCTGCGTTGCCATCGTCTGCGCTCCCTTTCTCTATGCCGTAATCTGAACCACCATCGCCGTGATATTATCCCTGCCTCCCTGCTCCGCTGCCGCGTGCAGAAGTCTTCCGGCAACCGACGCCGGAGTCTCTCTTCCGTGCTCCCGCAGCAGCGCCTCCAGCATCCCGTCCGGGATCATGTCCGTAAGTCCGTCGCTGCACAGCAGAAATACCGTCTCCTCCTCCAGCGGAATATCGGTGAGGATATACGGCTCCAGGAGAAAATCGTCCTCCGGAATCCCCAGATGCTGGGTAAGGGTACCCTTCCCCAGCCCCGGGCTCTGCTCCCGGTGATCCCGGGAAAGCTGCCGCAGACCCTCGCTGCCAAAGCGATAGATCCGGCAGTCGCCCAGATTGCAGATCGCCGCACGGTCTTCAGCGATGCTCAGCACCGCCACCGCGGCCCCCATCCGATTTACCAGACGCCGCTGCGTCTCCTCACATATGAGCCGGTTTGCCTGCGCAATGTAGTCGCGAAAATGCTGCGCCAGATCCGGCCGGTCGAAGTCCGCCAGTGTCTTTACCGCCAGCAGTGATGCGATCTCTCCGTAGCTTTCGCCGCCCATTCCGTCACATACCCCATAGGTGTGCCACAGGCGCTCCCCCTCTGCAGGCCGCTGTCCCGCCTGTTTTCCGTCCTCGATCCAGATCCCGTCCAGAAACAGATTGTCCTCGTTGGATGTCCGGATCCGTCCCGCCGTCGTCTTGCCGGCGCAGATTACACGCATATGGTTCATTCCTTCCCGCTGAAAATGCTATTTTGTTTTGATCTTTTTCTGTTTGGACCACTTCCCGTATACGTTCACCCCGTTCACATTGCGCACAGCCCGCACCTTGATATAGTAGGTGGACTTCCTGGAAAAGCCCAGAATGGTAAACTTTCTTTTCGCGAAACGCAGCTTCGTGGTTTTGCCTCCCTTGGGCCGGATCGCAACCTGATAGCTCGTCGCTTTTTTGATCTTTTTCACCTTGATCGTTACGCTCTTTTTTCTTACCTTCAGTTTCCGGATCTTCGCCTTTTTCGGCTTTTGGCTTTTTTTGACCTTCACCGCCGGGATCCGGCCTTTGTTGGCCTTCACGTAACTATATGCCTTCGCGAAATTGACCACGCCGAGGCCGTAATGCACATCGTAGCCTTTTTTTCCCTGGTCCTTCGAGGTCTTCGCGAGAATGTTCACAAACTGGTTGTGCTTCACGGAGGGATCGATGGACTTGACCATCGCGGCCGCGGCCGATATCACCGGCGCCGCCATGGATGTTCCGCTCTGCTGCTCGTAGGTCTTCGGAGAGTAAATGGAAAGTCCCGCCACGCCGACTCCCGGCGCTGCCACATCCACCGAATCATTGTACTCCGAGTAGCTCCATTTGGCCCCGTTGCTCTTCACCGCCGATACTCCGATGACACTGTCATAGGCCGCCGGATAACGGAAGCTGGGATCGCCGTTATTGCCCGCGGCTGCCACCAGGATCATCCCCTTTCGCGCCGCCTTCCGGCAGGCTTTATCAAAGGAGGCCGAATAGTATGCCGCGCTGAAGCTCATATTGACCACATCCACATTGTGTTTTTTTGTCAGCTTGTTCAGCGCAGATACAATGCTCTTCAGATCACCCATGCCGGAATTGTTCAGCACCTTGACCGGCACGATCTGCGCCTTTGGCATCATCCCGCTGATGCCCCTGTGATTTTCCATCGTCGCCAGGATCTCTCCGATCACAAACGTACCGTGCCCGTTGTAATCCTCAATGGAACTGAAAGACCCGGCGCGCAGACCGTAGGGGATCCGGCTGAAATCCAGATCCTCGTGTCTTCTGCTCTGGGTATTGAATCCGGCCAGACCCGTATCCATGACCGCGATCACCGGCGTTTTGGCACCGCCGATCCCCGCACCCAGAACACCGGCATTCCAGACGTCTTTGATTCCGATCGTGTTGATCATCCCCGCATTATAGAAATCAAAGGGATCCGCTGTATAGTCGATACGAAACAGGTAGTTCGGTTCGATGTAATCAATGGCGGAAAGATCCGCGATCTCCTCTATGGTCTCAAGGGACTCGGCGGCATAGATCTCTCCGCTGCAGACTTCCTCCGCGACCTCCGCATCATCGATTTCTTCAATGTTCTCTTCGATCTGATCGATCTGCTCCTCGGTTACGTCCTCCTTCAGGACGCAGACATACCCGTCGTAATCCCTCGGATCGATCTGGTTCAGTGAAACAGCGCTTCCCTGCGCATCGCTTACTGTGACCAGCTGGGCCGCCTGGCCTCCTCCGCCTTCGGTCTCTGCCGCATACCCGCACGCGGGAGCGCAGGTGAGCGCCATTATCAGGGCGAGTGCGAAAGCCGCGCTCTGTTTCACTACTCCTGGCATTGACATTTCCTTTCCCCCTTTATTCCTGCGAATGTCTCCGGACCACCTGCGGGCTGTCCGCCGCCTGACTGTACCGGTCGCTGCCGATCAGCCCGGTATCGATGTAATCCTTGTACGGATCCGGCTGTCCCGCCGAGCCCAGCGGATGTATCCCGTCCCGATCATACCGGGTCAGTTCCAGACGGTCCGGCCAGATCTCACATACGACCGCGGTCAGAGCCTCATCGGCGGCAGAGTATTCCTCCGCACGCCCCGCGTCCAGCTCCTCCGGGCCGCAGTTCATGTAGTATCCGACGTAGCCCCCGTTCAGGTAGGTGAACCGCAGTGTTTTTTCTTCGTACCGATCGGTATGGACGTCTGTTTCTGCAAAGGCTGGAATGAGCAGTGTATCCCCCGCTGCCCTGTAAACGCTGCCGCCGCCCATATAGCAGTCCCAGCCTTTGGAATGATTATGCCCGAACAGATAGACAATGTCCAGTGACTCCGCTGCCTGATTCACCACATCAAAAATCAGCGACGCATACAGATTGTCTCCGGTGGTATGCCGCGAGGAGGTTCGGGCTGTGAAATGAAGGGGGACGTGCCCGGCAATAAAGACCGGACGGCTCTCCCCCCGGGCGATCAGCTCATCAAAGCACTCCTGCATCTCCTTCGAGGCGCGCTTCACTTTTTTCAGACACCCCGATACCTTTCCCTGCTTCCAGGGGAAATCGTTCTCCGTGTTGAGCACGTACACCAGGTAATCATCGAATTCGTGAAGCCCGGACGCTGCAATGGACCGGGTCAGCTGATCGTGGTTGCCCTGAACAAACAGCAACTGATCCGGGCGGAGCGAAGGGAATACCTCCTGCAGGACGCCGCGGATCTCTTCGATGGACTCCTCCGGACTGATCTGGTAATCGTGGAGAACCCGGTCGTTGGTATAATCCCCCAGAAAAACCACTTCCTCCGGGTTCTGACCGGCCTCCTTCACTTCTTCCAGAATGTCCGTCAAGGTATCCTTCGGGGAAGCCCAGCCTTCCTCCTCCTGATAATCGGAAGCGAAAAAGACCGTCGCCGGCGTATCCGGATCCTCCGGCTGCTGCGCGGGCATCTCCCCTGCCTGCTCCTCTGCTGCCTGCTCCTGCACTGCAGCAGTCTTATCCGGCTGCGTCTGCTGCTGATCGCTCTTCCCGGCGCAGCCGCAGACGACCAGAAGCAGCAGGATCCACAGGATCCCCGCCCCTATAAGCCTGGCACGTCTGTTATTTCTCATTTCGTTTCTGATAGCCATATTCTTCTTCCAGCGTGAACGCCAGCTTCACATCGTCGGCGAAATAGATATCCGTATCCAGATCGATGGCCCTGCGGATCTCGTCTTCATTGTACATCGGCCAGGCGCTGAATCCTTTGCCGCTGTCGTGAACGCGGCGGGCGTTTGCCTCCGTCATCAGATCCTCCCGAACCGAAATGATATCCGCATACGGCAGTTCGCACCCCTGATCAATCGCTGCCTGCGTTCTGCACAGAAAAAGCTTCGGCATATCCGGGAAGCGTTCCTCCAGTATCCGCAGCACTTCCTGCTCGAAGCACTCTGCTGTGACCCGCTGCTGATTGCCGTATTGCTCCACCAGCGCAATAAACGCATCGATGGTCCTCTGATCCGCGCTCTTCAGCTCTACGACATACTGAACCGAATCCCGGTATCGGTCAAAGACATCGCTGAGGCGCAGTACTTTCTCTCCGGCATAGGTCCGCAGCTGATCGATCTGGGCATCGGTCATGTCCGAAAATGCCCGGTCCACCCCGCACATCCGGTAAGGACTGAGGTCATGGGAAACATAGAGCGTTCCCTCCGCGGAAATGACGATGTCCTGTTCGATCATGACCGCTCCGTCCCGGATCGCTTCATCATAGGCGGTGAAGGAATGCTCCAGCGATTCTCCCGATGAACCGCGATGGGGGCAGATGTGCTCTGCCGCCTGAGCCTTGATCAGCGCTTTCTCTGCCTTTCCCTGTGCCCGGCGCGCCGAATCGGATGCGGCTGCCGCCGCCTCCGCAATGTCTGCTGCCGCGCGAATGCTGTCCTCCTCCTGCCGCAGACCCTGATACCGGTCTGTGATCATCCAGGCAAGGATGGAAGCATTCACCAGAAGAATCAATATTATGCATATGACCCATGGGTAACGTTTTCGTTTCATTATGTCTTGAATTATACCACAAAAAAGCTGTGCAGAACCACTTATATGGCCTGCACAGTCTGTTCTTCATCCGCTTCATCCGGCAGGATCGATCTCCTACCACCACCAGGTCCAGAATCCGGAATCCTCGTCGTCGGAATCTTCATCGACAGCGTCCTCGTCTTCGGAGTCTTCTTCGTCGTCCTGGCTTTCGTCATCATCGCTCAGATCCTCGTCTTCGTCATCCGGATCATCGCTGTCGCCATCGTCCACCGCTTCATCATCGTCCACCGCTTCATCGTCGTCTACCGCTTCATCGTCGTCTACCGCTTCATCGTCGTCGTTCAGATCCTCGTCTTCCTCCAGATCCTCATCCTCGTCCGACTCATCGTCATCCGGGACGACTATGACCAATTCATCCTCCGGATCCTCGATCGGATCTGCCTTCGGCTCAGGCTCTGTTCCCTTGCCGCTTTTCTCAGGCTGTGCCGCGGTCTTCTTTTTCGGTGCGGCCGGTGCGGTCTTCGTATCCTTCGGCTGCTCCGGAGCTGTCACATTTTGTTTCGGCGTCTTCACCTGCGGTGTCTGCATCTGCGGGTTCTTCTGCGGCGTCTTCACCTGCGGGTTCTTCTGCTGTTTCGTCATCGGCATGGTCTGGGACTGCCCTGCAGGCATCTTCTGACCGTTATATTCCGGGTTCTGCGCGCCCGCATAAGCTGCCTCAGCCTTTGGATCGGCTGCTTCCAGAGCCATCCGGTCCGCATCCTCCGGATCGGCCGTTTCCTCGTTCACACAGGCCTGCTCGGTTTTCGCCTTCTCCTTATGATCAGCGGTCTCCGCATCCGCGTTCTGGAAGACCAGACCGCTCAGACAGCCGGCCACAACCATGCAGACCGCGATCAGCGCGACCATCAGCTTCTTGCCGGAACCGGACGATGCCTGCATGTCCGGATATTCGATAAATGCGCCGCACTCCTCGCAGAACGCGCTTCCCGCCGGAACCGGTGCTCCGCAGTGATCACAATAGGTAACATTCATTTCTGCTGTATACATTTTCTTCTTCCTCCGCTAAAAATCAAGTGTTGATCGTTTCTTTTGAAACTATGTACACAGCCAGCCGGGATATGTTACGGTTTTTTTCATTTTTTATCGATAATTTTTTTCCAGGTCCAGAGCCAGCGCCGGAGCGTTGGTGAAATAGCAGTCAACATCCATCTCGATGGCGTCAAGGATCTGCTGTTTCTCTGAGAGATCCCACACCGCAAATCTCTTTCCGGCCTGATGCGCCGCCCGGCAGTTGCTCTCGGTCATCATCCCTTCCTCACGGCTGACCGCAACCGTGTCCGCGCAGTCCAGCCGGAGTGCCTCGTCGAAGGTCACCTGATTCATATCGCCGTTATTATGGAGAATGATGGAAGGAGCCTCCGGCAATTCTCTCTTGACCTCTCTCAGAATTCCCGGATAGAACGATTGCACGATGATGTTGTCCTGCAGTTCGTATTCATCGATCAGTGACAGCAGCTCATACGAAGCGGCTGTATCGTTCGCCTTGATCTCAACGACGTAGGTGATCTCGGTTCCGTAGCGCTGGAAGACATCCTCCAGCCGAGGAATGCCATCGGAGGCAATCGCGCCGGCGGGCATTCCGTTATACCCCCGGTCATGGCTGACAAACAGGGTCCCGTCCGCGGCCATCACCACATCCTGTTCCACGCATTCCGCATTTTGACGGATCGCCTCATCGAAGCTGGCGATGGTGTTCTCCGCGTAATCTCCGATGTTTTTTGAAGCATAGACCCGCTGCTGCGCTCCGTCCAGGTCTGCCGCGGCTTCTTCCTCTGCCGTTTCGGTTTCTTCGGCGGCCTCCTCTGCCTCCTCTTCTATCGTCGTTTCTGCGGCTGCCGGATCCGCGTCCTTGCCGTCGTTGTGATCGCTGACCATGCCGGCAACAAACATCCCCGCTGCTACGGAAAGGGCTGCCAGCCCGAGAAACAAAACCGGCAGGAGCCATTTCGGTTTTCCTTTCGGCTCCTGCTCTTGATCAAAATCGTATTCTTCGTATGGATCCGGCTGCGAAAGATTTTCCGGAGCATAGGTTTCGGGAGGATCGAATCCCTCCTCCCGAAACGGAGTATCTCCGATCATCTCCGTCTGATCCACCGGTGCTCCGCAGTGGACGCAGAAGGCATGGCCTTCCGGGATCTCTTTGCCGCAATACTCACAAAACATATCAGACCTTCCTGTTATCTTAAGAATCCAAACGCGCGGACGATCGGCGGTTCCTTGGCTTCACCCTTGCAGATGGAGAAGAAGCAGATAATCTTCACGATTCCCAGAATCAGGGAGAAGATTCCCAGAGCGGCATAGATGATGGTCGTGAAGGCACCCAGGGCCGCTGTGCCGCCCAGATCGAAGTTCCCGCTCATCATACCGCTGTTGAGACTGCCGATCAGACTTCCTGCGGTGAAGGGCATCATGATCAAGAGGAACACGACGCCTACGATGACAATCAGCGTATCCAGGACAACGAACTTCAGGCCCTGCCGTACATGGAACGCCGCGTAAGGAGAAGTGGTTCCCGCCAGCAGCGCGATGATGATGCCGATGAAGCCCATCAGATAGACCAGCATCGCTACGGCCTTGTTCTCGGACACATCCTTCGCGTCGAACTCTCTGGTATGATCCCAATTCGGTGCCTGGGCCGGGGGAGCATAGGATCTTGCTCCGCCGCCGGGATAGCCGCCTCTGCCGCCGCCCTGGTAGCCGCCGCCCTGGTAACCACCGCCCTGGTAACCGCCGCCCTGGTAACCGCCGCCCTGGTAACCGCCGCCGGGATAGCCGCCCCTCTGGCGGCTGCCATCTGCGCCCGTTTCGGAATATCCGCCGTAGCCGTCCCCCTGGTAGCCGCCGGCATTTTCTTCCCGGCTGCTGCCGCGGTCTGCGTCAAACGGTTTTGCCGGGGGGATCACCGGAATCGCACCGGCCGGGTGATCTGCCGGACCCTGGGATCCTCCATCCAGAATAACGGTAACGTCTTCCGAGTCTGCCAGGTTGGCCCCGCAGGTTCTGCAAAACTTCGCTGTATCAGGTACTTCTGCTCCGCAATTGCTACAAGTTCTCATGTGATTCCTCCTATTGCATAAATGATAATTTGATTTCTGATTTTAACGCTTACGTTTTATCATACCCTGTCCGGGTGAAAGTGTTACAGTCCCTTCAGACAATTCTCGTTCCGCACCTTCCGCAGAACTTCGCTGCCGGCCCCATGACGGCTCCGCAGGAAGGACACACGATCTGTGCCGGTGCCTCCGGCGCCGCCGGTTTCGGCTCTTCCGGGATCAGCCGGCAGCCGCATTCCGCGCAGAAGGCATCCCCCTCGCTCAGCTCAGCGCCGCAGCTGGGACATCGGAAGGGTTCTTTCTCCGGCTCCCTGAGCAGCTCGGTCAGCTGATCAAAGAGGGGCAGCAGCTGGGGCAGCGGATCCTCAAATGCTCCCTCGTAATATGCCCTGCCAAGCTCCCGGTACAGCGCATCCGCCTGCGCCTCTTCTTCTCTGGTCAGTTCCCGCCGGGTATATAATTCCTTTTCCTGATTCATCATGCTCCTCCTCTGTCATTGTTGCTCCGGATCTCATGCCAGTCTGAAACGATCGCCCGCATCGGAAATCGTTATCTCCGTTCCTCTGGGCAGACAGTACAGACGATGCTGTCCCAAAGGCTGGCCGCTCTTCATATGTACGCACCTTCTGGCGGTGGGGTGAACGTGATATTCCTTCAGCTCCTCATCGAAACTGATCTGACAAAGGGATGCCTCCTCCCCGTGATCCACCGGAATATCATCGCCCCCGGTGCTTCCGATGAACACCGTTTCCCCTCGGAGCATCGGATATCCTTTTCCTTCATACTTTCCTGCAAGTCCGATGATCGCCCCGTAAAACTCTCTGTCCGTTGTCACGATTTCACTTCCTTTCCTGAATGGCTCGTCAATGAGCAGCCTCTCCTGAAACCGATATTCTTCCCGCTTCCTATACTCCATCCTGCTGCGTGCCAGATACCAGACCACCAGTGCGAGTATGCCGACATGAAACACGGACCATACAAGGATCGATGACATCGGCACCTGCAGCACTTCCATGTGCACCTGATCGTTCAGAAAACGCATCTGCCGGATCACAATGAGCTTCAGAGTCAGATTGACCAGCACCCCCAGCCCGGAGGACAGCAGGAGCCGTTCCCCTCTCAGCAGCAGCGCCAATGCGCTCTCGGCGATTCCCAGTGCGAATGAAAGGATCCATGCCGCCAGAAAAAACCGAATCATTTCCTTCAGCGCAATGCCGCTGAGGCTTTCCGCAAATCTTCCGATCAGAGGAAGCGAACCCAAATCCTCCAGCCTTTGCAGAGAATGCATCAGGTCCCATCCGTAGATTTCCTGTCCTCCTGGGATCCTCATCACCGGCAGGAATGCGCTCAGGGCGATCAGCAGGAAGGTTCCTGCGATGGCGTATGATATCGTTCTTCTCCAATGTGCGGAGAGTTCAGTACCTGTTAACTTCATTGTATAATCCTGTCAGTTCCTCCCAGTCGCTTTGATCACGGCTGGTCCTCGTCTGTCCGGCATAGCTGTAGTACTCTCTGAATGTGTCGTAATCCGCCTGTCCGGACGGACGCATATCCTGACTGCACCGCTCCGCGTAGGCCATCAGAAACCAGTACCGGAAGGTGTCCTCTCCGTACCGGTTCCGGTAATCCTCTGCCAGAGAAAACATGCCCCGGATATTCCGATCATGAAAACAGCATATCGCGGCGTCCCTCCAGTCGTTCCATCTGCCGCTGTCCGCCATAGCTGTCAGGCGGTACTGTTCCGCCGCGGCGCCGTATCTCTTTTGTTTGCTGTAGGCGGCGGCCAGTTTCCTGCGCACCGAGATCTCCCATGTGGAATCCTCCAGCTCGCCCAGCGCCTCTTCCATGGCATCCGCGCATCCGTCCCAGTCCTTCCAGTCGCGGTATACGTCGTACATCGCCATATAGGTGCGATACTGCAGATACTGGTCGTCCCGGCTCAGGCTTCCGCCCCGCATCTGCCCGGCGGCATCCTGAAAACAATCCAGTGCATCCGACCGCCTCCCGTCCTGCATGAGTATCTCTCCTTCGGTATAGGAGATGGCGTACTCCGGCAGATTCCCGCGGCCTTCCCTCGCTGCCTTTCTCGCGTTTTTGATTTTCCCGCGGGCGGTTTCGGTCTGCCCGTCTCTGGCCAGAGCAACCGCATAGTCCCGGAAGGATGCGGCGTCCATCTGGTTTCCCGAAAAATCCTCCGCCTCTGCAAAGGCTGCGGCAGCTTCTTCGCTCCTGCCTTCCTGCTCCAGATAAGCTCTCCCCTGCAGACAGTACAGATCCAGAAGGCTCTTCTGTGAATCGGCAGACAGCGTCTTCTGATCGACCTTGCCGATGTCCCGTTCCAGCTGCCGGCTGCAGTCCTGAAAATCGCCCTCCTCATAGTACGTGAGATCCTTCCAGTAATAGCCCTCTGCCTCATCCCCGATCAGATCGATCGCCTTCTGACTGGCCTCACGGGCTTCCTCGTAATCACCGGCTTCGACCAGAGCTTCCGCTTCCTCGATCTGCCGGTCATACTCAGCGACCTTATGCTTCTGCATCGCCAGGATTCCGGCAGCTCCCGCACACAGGAGCGCGATGACGCAGGCCGCCGCCAGGATGGGCCTGCGGTTTCTTTTTTGTTTCTGCTGCAGCCTCCGGCTGCTCTGCTGCGGAACCACCTTCAGGGCCTGATACATATCGTAGGCGCTCTGAAAGCGGTTTGCCGGATCCGGCTCCACCGCCCTGGCGATCACCTGGGCGAAAGGCCATCCCACCGATCCTGCCAGCTGCCGGACATCGGCCGGCGCGCCGCTGTCCTTGCGGATGCGTCCGGTGGCCAGATGATACAGGGTCGCGCCGACGCTGTAAATATCCGTTCTGGGATCGATCATGAGCCGTGCGTCCTGATTCTTTCTCCTGCCGGCCACAGCCAGGATCTGTTCCGGAGAGGAATATCCTCTGGTACATCCCAGAACAGTATTGTTATTAAAGTAGAAGGAAATGTTGAAATCGATCAGACAGATATCTCCATCCGGTTTCAGCATGATGTTCGATGGCTTGATATCGCCGTGGATGATCGGAATTCTCCGGGTGTGAAGATAATGCAGCGCGCTGCAGATCTGCATCGCCCACTTCAGCAGATCCTCCTTCGCCATCTGCACTCCCTCCTTCAGGTAATGCTGCAGCGTCTTCCCGGGGATGAAGTCCATCACCGTGAACACCCCTTCGGAGGTCTCGAGAAAATCCAGCACATGGGGAAGGTAGGAGTGATTGATGTTTTTGAGAATATCGACTTCCTGACGGTTTCTGTCCGCGGAATAGTCCGGATCTATGATCTTCTTGAGAACGACCATTTTCTGCAGACGCCGGTGGTATGCCGTGTATACGACTCCGCCGCCGCCTTCGCCGATCCGCTCCAGCACATCATAGGTCCGCAGTAATTCGTCATTCTTCCAATCCTTCATCCGACGTATCCTTCCGTTGATTTATCGTTTCTGTGATCTATATACCCGGTCCGGCGGATTCTGTTACCTCCCTCATCGTAAAAAGGAAATCTTCGTTCGCGAAACGGATCAGCAGACTGCTGCGCAGACGATAGGGACCTGTGATCATCTCCTCGTTGACAAAGGTGTGGTTCAGCGAGCCCTGGTCCTCCAGATAATAATCGTTTCCGACCCGGTAGATCACCGCATGGATCCGGCTGACCGCAGGATTCCCGGCGATGGTATAATCCGCGTCTGTGCTTTTGCCGATGGTAAAACGATCCTCTTCGGTCGTGAAGCACTCTCTTGCCGGCGAATTCATCCTCAGAAGACGAAGCTGCCACCGCCGCGGCGTTTGGGCCTTTGCCGGGGGATCCGCGGCATCCGCTTCCGCCGGCGGCTCCCAGATCCGCCGCTTCAGAACCGGCGCTTCGAATCCGGGCCGCGTGATCTCCGGGATCTCAAGCCGGTCCGCGTCGACCCATCTTGTGTTTCTGTTTTCGTTGTCATTACCTGTTCCCATTGTTCCCACGCTCCCATGTCCGATACTGGTTTTATTTTAGCAGACATAAGATTAGAAGCCAATTGATTTTTAGAGGTTCCCGGGATATACTGATTTCGTAAGCAATGCATTCGAAAGAGCGAAAACAACGGAGACCAATATCATGAAAATCGTACTGCTGGACGGCCACACCATCAATCCCGGGGATCTCTCCTGGGCGAAACTGGAGGCGCTCTGCGATGAGTTTGTCGTTTATGAACGGACGCCGGAAGAACTTCTGGCGGAGCGCATCGGCGACTGCGATGTGCTGATGACCAGCAAGTGCTTCATCACACGGAAGCTGATGGAGCATGCTCCCAATCTGAAATACATCGGTTCCACCGCCACCGGCTACAACAACATCGATATCGCGGCAGCGAAGGATCTGGGCATCGCCGTGACGAACATCCCGGCGTATTCTACGGAATCCGTCGCGCAGCATACCATCGCCCTGATGCTGGAGCTGACCAATCACGTGGGACTGCACAACGACAGCGTTCAGGCCGGCGACTGGTGCCGCTGCGAGCACTTTTCCTACTGGAAGACTCCGGTGGTCCTTCTGGCCGGCAAAAGCCTGGGCATCATCGGCTACGGGAGCATCGGACAGCGGGTCGCCCGGATCGCCGAAGCCCTGGGTATGACCGTGAATATCTACAGCCAGGACCGGGAGGCCGCCATCCGTTCCGATGTGGTCACCCTTCACTGCCCGCTGACCGCGGACAATGCGAAAATGATCAACGAGGATTTCATCGCTCAGATGAAGCCCGGCGCGTTTCTCATCAATACGGCCCGGGGCGGACTGGTGGATGAAGACGCCCTGGCGAAGGCTCTGGCCAGCGGCCGGATTGCGGGAGCCGCCGTTGATGTGCTCAGCCGGGAGCCGGCGGCAGAGGACAACCCGCTGATCGGCCTCGAAAACTGCATCATTACACCCCACATCGCCTGGGTGCCGATGGAGATGCGGCAGAAGATCATTGATGTGCTGGCGGAGAATCTGATCGACTACAGAAACGGCGGAACGCTGAACCGGGTGGAACTATGAAAGAACAATCCTATCGCGCGATGGTGGACGCGATCCGATCCGTCCCCCTGATGAAACAATATATCATATGGTTCAACCGCATCGTGACCGGGGCGGTCTATCTGCTGTATCCGGCATTGCTGGCGCTGCTTGCGGTCACGAAAAATGACGGGCTTGTGCCCGCCATCGTGATTCCTGCTATCTCGTTTATCCTGCTCAGCATCGTCCGGGACCGGATCAACCGGCCCCGTCCCTATGAGGTTTTTGACCTTGAGCCGATCATCGATAAGAAGACCCGCGGCCATTCCTTCCCCAGCCGGCACATCTTCTGCATGTTTCTCATCGCCATGACCGTGTTTTATTTCTATCCGCTGGCCGGCGTGCTCATCGGTCTGGTGGGAGCCGCGCTGGCGGTCAACCGGGTCATGGGCGGCGTCCATTTCATCCGGGATGTGGCCGCCGGCGCCCTGTGCGGCGTGGTCTGCGGCATCATCGGCTTCTACGTGATCCTGCCGCTGCTGGCTTAGGAAAGCCCCGCCAGCCTTTGCTTACCGGAAACCGAAGCACCGGCCGCACATCTGCGGACACGGATCCGCCTTGTTGATGGTCTCGCAGTAGGCCTGGCACTTCCCACGGTCGATGCCGTCTTCCGCGATGGCTCCGCCGGGACAGGCCGCGATCATCTCCTGGCTGCAGTGAACATCCCGGGCGCCGGCATAGCAGCAGGCGGTCATCACCTTCTGAAACTCCGCGTCGAGAACCGCCCCATCCACCGTTTCCGGCTTCTTCACGTAAACACCGTCGGTCATCATCGTGCCGACCCGTCCGCCGTATCCGTATTCTGTGATCAGGCTGCCCGCCGGGCCGAAGGTGCCGATGCCCGCCAGGTAACCGGCGATATTGTTGTTCCAGCCATATCTGTGCTTCTCGTGATCCCAGTCCATCATGGTGCTGCTTCTCGAATAGATCCGGCCCACCTTGGTCAGAATCTCTACGATTGCCGCGTTGACCTTCATGGCCAGCCACCGGGACTCCTCAATGGCCTTCAGCCACGCCGGATTGGGCGTGCCGTCCGCTTCATTGAATCTCGGGATGTCCTCCGCGAAGGGAATGTAGTAAACGATCATTGTGTAGCCCGGCCGCCAGATGTTCTTCGGATGGTCATTCTCTCCCCGGGCGAAGAAGGTGTCGAACATCGGATGGATCGTGCTGATGTATCCGAAGGCCGGCTCCGCGAACTTCGTCTGCACATCCTCCTGCGCCTGGTATTCTGCAAAGGCTGACTTTACCCGTTTCTCGATTCTTCTCTTGATGATATCCAGATCCATTTCTTGGAACCTCCCTGTTTTCTGTGTCTGCCCAATTATAGCACACTTTGTTTCTTTAAAAAAACATGAATATTTGTCGAAACGGGGTTGAATATTATTCATATTGTTGTATAATCATTCATGTGCCGTTTATTAGTGCGGTATTTTAAGTGCTTTAGGAGGAGAAAACAATGGCAAAAGAAAAGGTAGTACTGGCGTATTCCGGCGGACTGGACACGTCCGTCATCATGAAGTGGTTGACCGAGAAGTATGACTATGACGTCATCGCGGTCTGCTGCAACGCGGGACAGAAGGAAGACTTCGACGCGATCGAAAAGAAGGCGATGGCCACCGGCGCCATCAAGGCGATCACCATCGACCTGAGAGAAGAATTCATCACCGATTACATCTGGCCGACCCTGAAGGCGGATGCCATCTACGAAGGCGTCTACATGCTGGGCACTTCCATGGCCCGTCCGCTGATGGCGAAGAAGCTGGTGGAGATCTGCGAGCAGGAAGGCGCTTACACCGTCGTTCACGGCTGCACCGGCAAGGGCAACGACCAGGTTCGTTTCGAGGCTTCCATCAACGCGCTGAATCCGGCGATCACCGTATTCGCGCCGTGGCGTTCCCCGGAATGGGATTTCTCGTCCAGAGAAGAGATGATCGAATATGCGCAGTCCAGAGGCATTCCTATCAGTCAGTCCAACGCGAAGATCTACAGCCGTGACGAGAACGTCTGGCACATCAGCCACGAGGGCGGCGAGCTGGAGAATCCGTGGAACGAGCATCTGAAATCCATCCACGTGCTGAGTGTGGCGCCGGAGGATGCTCCCGATGAGCCGACCTATGTGGACATCGATTTCGAGCAGGGCGTTCCTGTCGCCATCGACGGCGAGAAACTGCCGCCCATCGAGCTGCTGGCGAAGGTCAATGAGCTGGGCAGCAAAAACGGCATCGGAACCGTAGACATCATCGAGAACCGTCTCGTGGGCATGAAGTCCCGTGGCGTCTATGAGACCCCGGGAGGCACCATCCTGTTCGCGGCCCACCAGGGACTGGAGCAGCTGATCCTCGACCGGGACACCACCCAGTACCGGATGATCGTCGCGCAGAAATTCTCCCAGCTGGTCTACGACGGCCTTTGGTTCACCCCGCTGAGGGAGGCGATCAGCGCCTTTGTCGATAAGACGCAGGAGCAGGTCACCGGCACGGTCCGGATGAAGCTCTACAAGGGCTGCGCTTATGTGGCTGCGCGGAAATCCCCGTACTCCCTCTACAACGAAGAGTTCGCCACCTTCAGTAAGGACGATGTCTACAACCAGTCCGACGCGGAAGGCTTCATCAACCTGTTCTCGCTGCCGCTCAAGATCCGTGCGATCCAGAAGCTGACCGTCGAAGGCGGAGCCCCGGAGCACGAGAGTCTGGAGTGGAAGGTCCTCAAGGGCAGTGACTTCATCGAGTAACCGGAGGTGCCGCCGTGAAATTATGGAAAGGAAGGTTCGCCAAGGCGTCTGCCTCATCGGCGGATGAGTTTAACGCGTCCATTGGCTTCGACCAGAGACTGTACAGGGAAGACATCACCGGCAGCATCGCCCACGCGAAAATGCTGGGCAAACAGGGGATCCTGACCCCGGAGGAATCACAGCAGATCGTCCAGGCTTTGCAGGAGATCCTGGCGGACATCGAAGCGGGAAAGATCGAATTTACCGTGGAGTCCGAAGACATCCATATGAACATCGAAACAGTCCTGACGGAACGGATCGGCCAGACCGGCAAGAAGCTGCACACCGCCCGGAGCCGCAACGACCAGGTGGCCGTGGATTTCCGGCTCTATCTGAAGAAGGAGAGCGCCGCGGTGGACGAGCTTCTGTCGCAGCTGCTGGATACGCTCCTGGCGCTGGCGAAGGAGCATCAGGAGACGATCATGCCGGGCTACACCCACCTGCAGCGGGCCCAGCCCGTCACCCTGGCCTATCATCTGCTGGCCTACTATCAGATGTTCGCCCGGGATAAGGAGCGGTTCTGCGACTGCCTCACCCGCATCGACCGTCTGCCCCTGGGCAGCGGGGCCCTGGCGGGAACCACCTATAACACCGACCGGGATTTCCTGGCATCCGAGCTGGGATTTGCCTCCGTGCTCCCCAACGGGATGGATGCGGTCGCGGACCGGGACTTCGCTTTGGAGTTTCTGAACTGCTGCTCCATCACCATGATGCACCTGTCCCGGTTCTGCGAGGAGCTGATCCTGTGGAGCAGTGTGGAATTCAGCTTCATCGAGATCGATGACGCCTACTCCACCGGCAGCAGCATCATGCCCCAGAAGAAGAATCCGGACATGGCGGAGCTGATCCGCGGCAAGTCCGGCCGGGTCTACGGGGATCTGATGGCGCTGCTGACCATCTGCAAGGGTCTGCCCCTGGCCTACAATAAGGATCTGCAGGAGGACAAGGAGCCGGTCTTCGATGCCGTGGACACCGTGAAGGCGTCTCTGGGCATCTTCACCGAGATGATCCGGACCATGAAGGTGCGGGAGCAGAAGATGGCGGAAGCCGCCAAATACGGCTACATGAATGCCACCGACGCCGCCGACTACCTGGTCGCCAAGGGCATCCCCTTCCGGGACTGCCACGAGATCATCGGCCGGATGGTCCTCTACGCCATCGAAAACGGCAAGGCTCTGGATGAGCTGACCATAGAGGAATTCCACTCCTTCTCCGATGCCTTCGGCGAGGACATCTACGAGAAGATCGCCGTCCGAAGCTGCATCGAGGCGAAGAAGTCGGCGGGATCCACCTCCTTCGCCAGCGTTGCCCGGCAGATCGCTGACATTGAGGCCGGCAAATAGCCGGCCGGCGCAGAAGCGCAAGAGTATCGCATTCCTCGTCCGCAGATTTCTGCGGTAAGAAGCACTAAAGAAAAAGGGCTTGCAGCATTGATTGGTGCTGCGGCCCTTTTTCTGTGGCTTCGCCGGGTCCGGTGTTATATTTGATTTTACTATGAATGTGATTCTTTACTCTGCCTTGCTCTCGCAGTAGCGGCAGCGATAGACCTTGTTCTTCCGGTCGGTCAGGGTGAAGACCTGGGGCAGCTCCTGCTCGATGGTGGTGATGCAGCGGGGATTCTTGCACCGGATGATATCCACGACTTCCTCCGGCAGTTCCAGATGGGTCCGCTTGGCCAGCTCCCCTCCCTTGATGATATTGACCGTGATCCCCGGATCAACATAGCCCACCGCATCGATGTTCAGATCGATCAGCTTGTCGATCTTCAGGATGTCCTTGCGTCCCATTTTCTCGCTGGGGGCGTTCTGGATCAGCGCCACCTCGCACTCCAGCTTGTCCAGGTTCAATATATCATACAGCTTCATTCCGCTGCCGGCTTTGATGTGGTCCAGCACGATACCGTCTTCGATTTTTCCAATGATCATATTCTGTTCTCCTTTCCTGCTTCCTATGCTGCCGCCTCATCCAACAGTTTCAGAATGAGCGCCATCCGAATGTATTTGCCGTTGAGCACCTGCTCGAAGTATCTGGCTCTGGGATCGTCATCCACGGCGACCGAGATCTCGTTGACTCTCGGCAGCGGGTGGAGGATGGACAGATCAGCCTTTGCATTCTCCAGCTTGTCCGGGGTGAGAATGTAGCTGTCCTTGAGACGCAGATAGTCCTGCTCGTTAAAGAACCGCTCTCTCTGGACCCGGGTCATGTAGAGGATGTCCAGCTCGGGCATGGCGCCTTCCAGATCGCCGGTCTCCACGAACTCCAGATTTTTCTTGATCATGGTCTCGTATTTGAGGTATTCCGGGATCTTCAGTTCTTCCGGAGAGATCAGGATGAACTTGTTGTCCGGGTAGCGGGACATGGCATTGATCAGGGAATGGACCGTCCGGCCGAACTTCAGGTCTCCGCAGAGCCCGATGGTCAGGCCGCTGAGCCGGTCTTTTTCCCGGCTGATGGTCAGCAGGTCCGTCAGGGTCTGAGTCGGATGGTTGTGGCCTCCGTCACCGGCGTTGATGACCGGAACCGTGGATCTGCGGATGCCCGCCACGGGAGCGCCTTCCTTCGGATGCCGCATGGCGATGATGTCCGCATAGCAGCCGACGGTGCGGATCGTATCCGCCACGCTCTCACCCTTCGCCGCGGAGGAACTCTGGGCCTCCGAGAAACCCAGCACGTTTCCGCCCAGCTCATACATAGCTGCCTCAAAGCTCAGGCGAGTCCTCGTGGACGGCTCAAAGAACAGGGTAGCCAGCTTCTTGCCGGCGCACTTGTGGGCGTACTCCTGGGGCCGCTGGATGATGTCCTTCGCCACGGCGATCATCTCATCCAGCTCTTCGATACTCAGGTCCATAATGTCGATCAGATGTCTCAATTCAATTACCTCCATTTATATGATTTTTACAAACTGTTTCTGAATTCCATCAGCTGAGCGATGTCGCCCGCGCTGATATATCCGTCTTCCGCCGCGGCCTTCGCCACCGTATCGAAATCCGTCAGGCTGTGGTATTCCAGCTTCGCCTGCGCAAAGGCTGTACGGCTCTTTTCCAGATTATATGAGAAGATGCAGATCACTCCCAGAACCTCGGCCCCTGCCTCCTGCAAAGCCTGGGCGGCGCTGATCACGCTGCCGCCGGTGGAGATCAGATCCTCGATGACGACTGCCTTGCTGCCGGGCTCCACTCTGCCTTCGATGCGGTTTGCCCGGCCGTGATCCTTGGCCCCGGAGCGAACGTAGCCCATGGGAAGATCCATGGCATATCCTGCGATGGCTGCGTGAGGGATCCCTGCCGTTGCCGTTCCGAACAGCGCCTGTGCCTCGGGGTACGTTTCCCGGATCAGCTCGATCAGCCCCTCCTCGATCACCCGTCTTGCCTGCGGGTCCGTCAGCACCAGCCGGTTGTCCGTGTAGACCGGGCTCTTGATCCCGCTGGCCCAGGTAAAGGGCTCCTCCGGGCGGAAGAACACCGCGCCGGTCTGCAATAATGCTCTGGCTGCTTTTGTCTTCATTCGATAAACTCCTTTCTGCACTGCTCGTACGCTGCAACCGGATCCTCAGCCGCTGTGATGCTCCGTCCGACGACGATGTAATCGGAGCCCAGCTCCTTCGCCTTCGCCGGCGTCGTGACCCGGCTCTGATCGCCGGCCGCATCCCCCGCCAGGCGGACCCCCGGGGTTACGGTCAGAAAGCCGCTGCCCATCCGCTGGTGCACCGCGGGCGCCTCCAGGGGGGAGCATACCACCCCGTCCAGACCGGCTTCCTTGGCGTGCTCCGCGTAGGAGGCGACCACCTGCTCCATGGGCTGCGTGATCAGAATGTCCTGCTCCAACTGCTCCTGCGAGGTGGAGGTAAGCTGGGTCACCGCGATCAGAAGGGGGCGATTCCCTGCAGCGGACATCGTACCGCATGCACCGGGATCTGCCCCGTTGCGGCTGCTTCCTTCCGTCAGTCCCCGCAGGGCGGCTTCCATCATCTTCACCGTTCCGGCGGCGTGGACATTGCACATATCCACTTCCAGTCCGGAGAGCACTCGCATGGCTTTCTCCACGGTATTGGGAATGTCGTGGAGCTTCAGATCCAGAAACACCTTGTGTCCCCGCCGCTTCAGTTCCCGCACGATCTGCGGTCCCTCCGCATAGAACAGCTCCATGCCGATCTTCACATAAGGCCGGCTCTCAAACCGATCCAGAAATGCATATACTTCTTCCGCGCTGCTGAAATCGCAGGCGACGATCACATCTTTTCCCATATCCTTCTCCTATTCGTTATCTCGCTTTGATCCTTCCCGTTCTTCGCGTCCAAAATGTCCTCGTCTTTATCCGTTTTCGGGACGTCTGTCTCGAAAAATCAGTATTTCCACTGTATTTTGTGTCGGGTAGGATCGTTCTGGTCCAAAACGATCCAATGATTCTCTGATTTTGTGCCCAAAGGCTGGTTCCCTGGCCCGAATGAACCTGTTTTGACACAAATGATTCTTATATTTCTTCGTTTTTGATCCGTTCACCTCAAAACTGACTGTTTTTGAAACAATATCGGGACACGACGGGATCACTCTGCTCCGGTTCATCCAGCCATGTATTTTCTTCCTCAACTGATCATACCGCTCCCCAAGGCCTGCCGTCAGAGGAGTTCCCGCAGGCTCCGGATCCCGTACCGCTCCATGGCCGCTGGCAGGGCCTCGATGATATCCCGGCAGGCGGCCGGGTTGACCAGGTTTTCCGATCCCACCTGAACCGCGCAGGCGCCAGCCATCATCATCTCCAGCACATCCCTCGCGGTGCGGACACCGCCGCAGCCGATGACAGGGATCTTCACCGCCCGGCTCACCTGATAGACGCAGCGCAGCGCCACCGGGAGCACCGCCGGTCCGGAAAATCCGCCCATGGTATTCGCCAGCACAGGCCTGCGGCTCTTCAGGTCGATCCGCATTCCCAGCAGAGTATTGATGGCGGTAAGCCCATCCGCCCCTGCCGCTTCACAAGCCCGGGCGATCTCGGTGATGTCGGTCACGTTCGGCGACAGCTTGGCGATCACCGGCTTGTCCGTAACACGGCGGACAGCGCGGATCACCTCCGCCGCAGCCTTTGGATCCGTCCCGAAGGCCATCCCTCCGTTCTTCACGTTCGGACAGGAGATGTTGACCTCCAGCCATCCCACCTGATCACTGGGCTCCAGCTTCTCCGCCACCAGCGCGTACTCCTCCGGGCTTCCGCCGCAGACATTGGCCATGACCTTCTTATGAAATACCTTCGCCAGCGCCGGCAGCTCCTCGCGGACCACCGCGTCCACTCCGGGATTCTGCAGTCCTACGCTGTTGAGCATTCCCTCGGTGCATTCGGCGATTCTCGGAGTCTCATTGCCGAACCTCGGCTCCGGCGTCGTCCCCTTAAAGGAGAAGGTTCCCAGCAGATTGATATCGTAGACCTCTGCGAACTCCCGGCCGTAACCGAAGGTGCCGCTGGCCGCCATGACCGGATTGTCCAGTTCGATCCCGCAAAGGCTGGTTCGAAGGCCTTCGAAGGAACCCGGGGCAGCCGCCCGCTCCGGATGTTCTGTTTGTTTCTTTACCATAGGATCTCTTCCCTTCTGAGCACCGGACCGTCCTTGCAGATCCGTTTATTCCCATACTTCGTCCTGCAGGAGCATCCCATGCAGGCGCCGAAGCCGCATCCCATCCGCTCTTCGAAGCTCAGCTGGCCCGGAATGCCCTCCGGCATAGCCTCACAGACCGCCCGCAGCATCGCCTCGGGGCCGCAGGCGAAGAAGCTGCTGCAATAAGCAGGTCCCTGCTCCTCCTGCAGCGCGCGCATCGCATCCGTGACAAAACCCTTTTGTCCCATGCTCCCGTCCTCGGTCACTGCGATCACCCGTGCTCCCATCCGCTCGAAGTGCTCCAGGTAAAACGCATCCTCTGCGCTGCGAAAGCCCAGGATCACCAGCGGACGGCCGGATCCGCCCCTCGCATCACCGCTGCCGTCCGTTCCTTCCCGGATCAGTCTGCGGCAAAGGCCTGCCATCGGAGGCACTCCGACGCCTCCGCCGATGAGCAGCGGCGCGCCGCCGGCAGAGCTCGCAGCTTCGGCCGCCGGCTCAAGATCATATCCGTTTCCCAGGGGCCAGAGCAGGTCCACCGGCTCTCCCGCAGACATCCGGCTCATGGCCTGGGTGCCGCCGCCCACGACTTTGTAAATGATCGTGATGCTCTGTCTCTCTTCATCCCAGTCGCAGATCGAGATCGGACGGCGAAGGTAATGCTCCGCCAGCTTCAGATTGAGGAACTGTCCCGGGCGGATCTTTCCCAGCGCCTGCCGCACCTCATGGGTGCGGGGCATCTGCAGAATCATCTCCCAGGTCCCGGCAGCGATCCGCTGATTGCCTGCTATGGTCGCAATGTCATTTCTCATCTTCTGTAAACAACCTTTCCCTTGTATACCGTCATCACGCACCGGCCGCTGACCTCCCAGCCGGCAAAGGGCGTGCTTTTTCCTTTGCTTAGGAACTGCTCCGGCCGGATCTCATAGGACTCATCCAGATCCCAGACGCTGAATGTGGGCGCGGGATCCGCTTCCTCCGGCAGGTCCTCCTCGATCCCAAACCGTTTATTCGGCGCGCTCGTCAGCAGCTCCACCAGCCTTTGCATGGGGAGGAACCCGGGCTTTACCAGCTTCGTGTAGAGCACCGGGAACGCCGTCTCCAGACCCACGATCCCGTAAGCGCTGCCGGCGAATCCCCCGGACTTTTCCTCCGCGCTGTGGGGTGCGTGATCGGTGGCGATCATATCGATGGTCCCGTCACAGACCGCTTCGATCAATGCATCCCGATCCTTCTTCGCCTTGATCGGCGGATTCATCTTGAACCGTCCGTCGTCTTCGATCTCTTCATCGGTGAGCGTCAGATAATGGGGCGCCGTTTCACAGGTCACATCCAGCCCCGCCTCCTTCGCCTCCCGGATCAGGGCCACCGATTCTCTGGTGGACACGTGACACATATGATAGGGACATCCGGTCATCTCCGCCAGATAGAGGTCCCGGATCAGCTGCCAGTACTCCGCCTCCCGGCTCTCCCTTGAAAACCGCGTATCCTCACAATGGGCCACGGCGATGCTCCCCGCCGCCTTCACCCGCTCCATGGCTTCCCGCATGAGCCCGTCGTCCATTACGCCGACGCCGTCATCGCTGAAGCCTGCAACGTACGGTGCCAGAGCCTCGATGTCGGAGACCCGCTCCCCCTTCTCTCCGCAGGTCAGCGAACCGAGGGGATGTACACCGATGCAGGCATCCCGCAGGATGATCTCCGTCTGTGCCCGCAGATGCTCCGCATTATCCGGCACCGGGTCCAGGTTCGGCATCGTCAGAACGTGTACGAACCCGCCGGCCGCGGCAGCCTTTGTTCCCGTCGCGATGGTTTCCTTATATAAAAAACCCGGTTCTCTCAGATGAACATGTACATCTGTAAAACCGGGTAAAATAGAATATTCATTGAAACGAGCATCCGCGTCAAGGGGAGAACACGCCTCCCGCAAGGTGCTCCTCGCGTCCGCCATTCTGATTGGTGTGTTCATTCGGTCTCTCATCAGGTCCTCCGTGGATTGTTTCTTTTTGGTATCTGGCTTTTGGCCATCTTCACGATTATGCCATGATGAAAGTTGTGTGTCAAGAGTTTTATTTCGATCCGGGAACCACAAATCGAAAAGCCTTTGGCGCGATGGTGAACCGGACCGCTCCAGCCTTTGTGATTTCACCGTCCACGCAGAGCTTCATGGTTTTTCGGTTCGGTGAGATGTGCAGAGATGTTTCCCGGGTGTAGCGGATCACGTCCGACAGCCGTCTGTCTGAAAGATGGGTTCCCTTCATGTACTTAGGGAACAGCCGGACGAAGGTATGCCGGGGAATGTTTCGGACCAGACTTACGTCGAACCTGCCGTCATCGGTCACGGCCCTGGGGATCCCTTTGACGCCCCCTCCGCAGAAACACCCGTTGGCGACGGCGATCAGCAGGAGCTTGCCGTCGTGAACAAAACCATCCCCATACTCCACGCGAAGATCCGCCCCCTTTTTCTCCGCCAGCATCGCGAAGACACTGGCCAGGTACGCCAGCGATCCGCTCATCAGAGGCAGCTTCTTCATCCTGGCCGTCAGGTCGACCACGTTGCTGTCGAAGCCGATATTGAACATGTTGACGCAGTAACGGGATACATACGCGTCGTCACAGATCCCCTCGTAGCGGATCAGATCGCAAAGGCTGGCCTGTCCCCGGATCTGAGCAATCAGGTCATCGAACCGCCCTTCCGGGAAATTCCGGATGAAATCATTGCCGGTCCCCGCCGGGATGCAGCCGATCTCCGCGAAGTCATACCCGGCCGCTCCGTTGACCACTTCGTTCAATGTTCCGTCTCCTCCGCAGGCATAAAAGCGCAGGGAACTGGCAGCCTGCCTGTCTGCAGAAGCTGTAGCGCGGGCAGCCTGCCTGTCTGCAGAAGCTGTCGCGCCGTCCACCGCCGCCTGCTTCTCGCAGCAGCTGCGCACAAACCGCTCCGCATCCCCCGGCGCCGTCGTTTCATGAACTTCATAGTCAATGCCGGCGACCTGACACACCGCATGTATGTCCGGGATCAGATCCAGGGCCTTTCCCTGGCCGGCGGCGGGGTTCACGAGAAAGAAGTGCCTGGTCATAGCAGCGTATCCTTTCCGACCGGCGCATAGAATCTTGTCCGGATCTCTTCCCAGCTCTGTCCGAGGTCCGCCAGGATCCACATGAGCTTGGCGATCGTGGCTTCCAGAGTCATGTCGCGGGCCTCCAGGATCTGGAACCGGTCCGCGATCCTGCGGCCGACCTCATAGGTCTCCAGATGGCTGCCCTCGTAGGTCACCTGGGTCGTCATCGCCAGGACCTTTTCCTCCGGTCCGTACTTCTCCATCTCCTCAAACAGGGTCTGCTGCAGCACTGCCGGGATCCCTCCGGCGCCGAAGCTTTCGATCACGATGGCATCGTAGAGCCGAAAGATATCCGGGATCAGTCCCGGCTGCATGCCGGGAGTCAGCTTCAGCAGGAAGACGTTGGGGTTGATTCGATCCGAGAACTGCACCGGCTGCGATTCTGTATGGTCAGTCTTTGCAAGCGCCGGATCGCCATGCTCCCGCTCCGGCCGGTAATATTCCCGGTCGGTCAGGTAGCGGATGATCCGGCCGCTCCGGATCTCCGCGATCTCCGGCAGGTTGATGCTGGCAAAGGCCGCATAACTCATGGACCGGACCTTGCGCGCCCGGGTCCCGGCAATGACCTTGCCGGCAAATACGATCTGCACCCCGCAGGATGCGGGATCCGCCGCATAGAGGATGCTGTCCTGCAGGTTCGATTTGGCGTCGGTGATCTCAAAGCCGATCGGTCTCTGTGCTCCGGTGAGTACGACAGGCTTGTCCGAATTCCGGATCAGATAGGACAGGATCGCCGCGGTGTAAGCCATGGTATCCGTTCCGTGGCAGATGACGAATCCATCGTAGTCCGCATAGTTGTCACGCACGGCACGGGCGATCCGGATCCAGTGATCCGCTTCCATATCCGTACTGTCGATGTGAAACAGAGACTTGATGTCAATGTCGATCTCATTTCCTATATGGGGCAGATACGCCCGCAGCTGCTGGCTTGTGATGCCGGGCACAAGTCCGTCCGGTGACTCGACCGAAGCGATCGTCCCGCCGGTGGTTATGATCAGAACTCGTCTCATGGGTCCTCCCTTTGTCTCTTTTGTTGATCTAATTCTACAGGAGCGATCGGGCTTTTGCAACCGGATGAACGGAACCTTGCAACCGGGCGAACGGAATGGCAGCGACTCTGCCAGAAACCACGTTCGAAAGCTATTTTGGCAGAGTCAGTGTCATCCAACTTGCAGTTATCCTTCCTGAACACTGCCTGACAGCGTCATTTCTCAGTGAACTGGCAGAGTTGTCACGGAGACATCGAAAAAAACTCTGCCAGTATTACTCATCTCGAAGTCGTCTGGCAGAGTTTATGTTGCCGGAGTCAAAATGACAACGAAAAACTCTGCCAAATCCACAACATTTCATGTGACTGGCAGAGTTCTGTATCATGACGGTAGTTTCTGTATCATGACGATAGTTTCTGTATCATGACGGTAGTTTCTGTATCATGACGATAGTTTCTGTGTCATGACGGTAGTTTCTGTGTCATGACGGTAGTTTTGCATCGTAACGGTGCAACATGCCCCGAAGTCCGGGACCTACGCGTTCCGGAACGGGCAGTGGACGTGGGCGCAGATGTGGCATTCCCGGTTGCAGTTCGGGCGGCCGTCCTCCCCCAGTTCCCCTACGCCGCAGGCGCGTACCATCTTCCGGTCGTTCAGGGCGGCTTCCTCCATGATCCGCTCGCCCTCGGCCTTCGCCTTCGCGGCGCGGGCGGCTTCGGCCTCTTCTTCGGTGATCAGACCGTAGTCCAGCTTGTACTCGGTCATGTCGTAGCCCTGCTCCTCGCATTCCAGGATGTGCTTGATCATCTCCTCCCGGTCCGCGTCCTTCTCCGCAAGCTCCGCGGCCACGCCGGCCAGGGCAGCGGGGACATCGCCGGCTGCTCCAGCCTTTGCATCGGCATCGGCTGCGTTGTGCTCGCCCCGGGTCTTCTTGCCCAGATCATCGAATCTGACCCCCAGGCTCTTTTCCAAAAGCCGGATGGTCCCTTCCCGGTGGGTCTTGGAGAGAACGCCCAGAGAAGCCATGATGTAGTCGTTGTCCACCAGGATCTCCGCATGGGAGGTCGGGAACAGCCGGGTCCCGGTCTCATCGTATTCGCAGATCCGGCCCATGATCTCCCTGCGATGGGGAAGCCGGGTCATGGCGCCGCCGGTGCCGACGATGTATTTGACCGGTGTCAGGTCCTTACCCTCTGCCACCGAGGACCGGCCGGAAGGACCGTAAATGTACCGGATCTGGCCGGCGTGGCGTTCGACCGCTTTCATGCAGGCCTCCTCCGCCAGAATCTCCACCAGCTTGAATTCGTCTTCGTTCTTCGGGATCGCCACGTAGGTCTCCAGCGTCTTCTCCGGATCGATCCCCGCCTTCTCGCAAAGGCTGGCGAACTTTTCTTCGCCGATGGACTCGATGACCTTATATCGGTTCACGTAAAGGCCCAGGTCCCCCTCGACGGTCCGCTTCGCTTTCGGTTCCGGGGAGATCATGATGCGGGCCACCTGATCCGATTCCGTGGCCACGGAATGGACGTCCGTCGTCGCTCCGCCGATGTCCAGCACCATCAGATCGCCGATGCACTCGTGGAGCAGCTTGGTGCACTCCATGACCGCGCCGGGGGTTGGAATGATGGGACCGCTCACCATATCCCGCACGTGCTCCATGCCGGGAGCATTGGTGATGTGATCCTCGAAGGCATCCTGAATGACCCTGCGGCAGGGCTCCACATTCAGATCATCGATCTTCGGATAGACGTTGTCGACATTGTAGAGTTTCTGGCCGCTCTCTTCATCGAAGATCAGCTCCATCTCCTCCTGGTTCTCGATGTTGCCGGCATAGATGATCGGCGTCTTCAGGCCGAGGGAACGGATCTTCTCCGCATTGTCCAGGGCCGTATCCCGCTCGCCGTAATCCACGCCGCCGGCGATCAGGATCAGGTTCGGCTGGATCTCCTTGATCTTCGCCAGATCCGTGCGGCGCAGCCTGCCCGCGGTGACAAAGTGAATGATGCCGCCGGCCCCCAGCGCTGCTTCCTTGGCCGCCTTGGCCGTCATATCGTAGACCAGGCCGTGGACCGTCATCTTCAGTCCGCCGGCCGCGGAGGAAGTGGCCAGCATCTCGTCGTATTCGAGCCGGTCGATCCCTTTCTTCGCACAGAGGTCGTCAATGGCGCCCTGCAGGCCCACCCGGACATCGCCTTCCAGCACGGACGTGGGCGCCTGCCCCTGGCCCCAGAAGACCGGATCTTCCGAATCGATGTCTTTGAATGCGTTTACTACTGTTGTCGTTGAGCCGATCTCGGCTACCAGAACATCTACCTTCATTCCTTTTTCTCCTTTTCATTGACGAAAGCCGGAGCCGATAATCCGGCCCCGGCTCTCCTCAATATAAAACACCTTACCATACGATGTCAAGAGTTTGTCTTATACGACTTCCTGAACCTCCGGCGGTTCCTCTCCGCGTCTTCTCATGGCCTCTTCGCAGAGGAAGGTTGCCACGTCGATACCGTGGGAATCACGGCCAAATCCTTCATCCATGCCGACTTCACGGGCTTCTTCCGGAACGACCTGGGTTCCGCCGGCCGCGATGATGACCTTGTCACGGATGCCCTTTTCGATGGCCAGTTCATTGATCCGCTTCATGTTCTTGTAGTGGATGTTGTCGTGGGAGATGATCGTGGATGCCAGGATGGCATTCGCGTTCAGCTCGACCGCCGCGTCCACCAGCTTTTCTACCGGAACGGAGGTGCCCAGATAGTTGACCTTGACGCCCCACTTCTCGATGCCGCCGTGCTTGATGTTGATGATCTCACGCAGACCTACGGAGTGCTCGTCGTTGCCGACGGTTCCGCAGACGACGACCATCGGATGATCCTCGAATTCCTTGTACAGGACCGCGTCGCTCTGATGATGCGGCGGGGCCGGAATGTCCAGGACGGAAGGATCGATATCGAAGGGGATCTTGCCCTTCATCTCGATTCTCGTGCCCTCTGCGTTCTGCAGGACTTCCTTACTGATGACGGTCGGCTCGTCCAGACCCAGCTTGTTTCCGATCTCCAGCGCGACCGCTTCGGATACACGGGTGTTGGCCGGGATGCACATGGTCATCATGACGACACCGTCACCGCACCACTCCATCTCAGGCTTGATGTAGTCACCGTCCAGATACTTCTTGACGTTGTCCAGCCGGACATTGACGTTGTCCTCTTCATCCAGCTCGTCGATGTAGACGATCTTGCTTCTGTCTTCGAAGGTACATCCGCCGATCAGAGCTGCCGGATCCGCCGGATCTCCGCCGTACTGCTCTACGTTGTTGTAGCCGTAGTGAGCCGTGACCGGAGCCATGTAGTCGTCTTCTCTCTCAAAGATATAGCCATAGCCGACGCCGCCCTGAATGTTACGGGCGATTCCGTCGCCGTTTCTCTCCGGATACTTACCGGAGTCGACGAAGAAGCCTTCCTGTACCGCGTTGAAGTAACCGCCGACCTCGATGATCTCTTCCATGAACAGGAGCGCTCTTTCCTTGATGTCTCTTGCCATCTCTCCCAGAGGGCCGTCCATCTTCAGCTCCACCAGATCCATCAGGCCGTCCAGACCGATCAGGGTCTGCTTCGCGTTGTCGCATGCCTCGATGTTGTAGATGTGCCACGGAACGTTACGTCCTTCGTCCGGGGTGATGGTGGACTGGATGTCCGCGCTGGTCAGCTTGGAGATGAACATATCCAGTACGTGGGTTACCGTCGCTTCTCTCGCGGAGGAGCAGATGTACTTGGTGTTCTGCTGCGCTCTCATCTTGTATCTGCGGCAGATGTCTCTCAGAGCGACTGCGTAGGGCAGATCGTAGTAGATCAGCGGTCCCGGAACAGCTGTCGGCGGTACCGTGGAAAGGCTGATCAGGCTCGGATCGATGCCGACTCTTTCTGAGAACAGGGAGTTGATGGAGTGCTGCACGATCAGCTCCGGCATGACCTTCCATGCGTCTCTTGCGGTAGCGTTGGCGTTGTGAGCGCCGTCGATCTGCAGCATGCCTGCCCATGCCATGATTTTCTTTGATTCACAGGCATCAACGAAGGATCTGACTGCGTTGATGTCTCTGTACAGGACGTTGTACTGCGGGTCCTGGTGCGCGCCGTTGACGCCTTCCTCGGCGAACATGACCGCGACGTCCGGACCGGCAACGCCGGATACGTAGGAGTGATAGTTGATCGGACGACCGACTTCATCCTCGATGATGTCGCAGGCTTTTCTCTGCGCTCTGACCTGCTTACGGGTGATGGGAACACCGCCGATGCCCTGGGGTGTACCTTCCATCAGTCCGTCGATGTGGGACTGTCCCATGTGACGGATGACCATCAGATGGTCCGCGCCGTGCCATGCGCCCATACGCATTCTTCTGATATCGTCCTCGAAACGGCCGGATGCGATCTCGGTGGTGATGACCGGCATCGGCTGCGGGTCGATGTTCTCAAAATACTTCGCCGGAGGCAGACCAACGCTGTTCTTCAGCGGCTTGGAGCAGTCCTTGTACTCAAAGGGGCCCATCTTCAGACCCGGAGCCGGCTCTCTCCAGTGCCAGCCTCTTCTTCTCGGCTCGTACTTGTCCAGATCCTTGATAATATTTCTGACGTCTAATTTTTCGTTCGGTTCCAGTTTGAAATCTGACATGGTTACGCCTCCTTCTTGAATAATGCTACGGCGTCATCCCAGTACTCGCCCTGGGCCAGTTTGATGCTGGCTTCGCGAATGGAGATATCCTTCGCCTTCGATACCTTGTAAACGACATGGCCCGCGCCATGACCCATCAGTCCGCGGTCCATGCAGCCTTCCACGATCTTCTGGGTGTCCAGAGAGGATACGCCCATTCTCAGCAGGACGGCTCTCTCTACGGAAGGAGTCGTGTTTTTTCTGCCCAGTTCGAGCAGTGGCGCTACAACCTGTTCGGTCAGCTCCCAGAAACGGTTGTAGAGCTCTTCGTCAGTCAGATTCGCGATATGCTGTCTGCGCTGTTCAAAATCGTCTTCTCTTCTCATCCTTTTATTTCCTTTCAATGGGGCCGCCGCGGACCAGCCGCCGCGGCCCCTGTAAATTCAGTTCACGTGATTAAAGCAGTCCGTTCTCTTCCAGAGTCTTCTTGACGAATTCCACATCCGTCTTGGTCTCCTCGGCCAGGAACTGCAGATCGCTGTCCGTCGGCTTCACGCCGGCCTTCTTGACGGCCTTCTTGATCAGGCTCTGTCTGAAGTGGTCGATGTCCGCTTCCTTGTACTGGAACAGCGCGGGAGTTGCCGGCAGAATGACGCTCTTGCCCGGGACCTCATCCTTCGGATCGCCCAGTCTGACGTCGATTCCGTTCTGCTTCGCAAACCACAGCTGCGGCTGTACGTGCTTGCCTGCGCCGGTATACTCTGTCTCGGAAACCACCAGGATCGCATCTTCCGGCAGATCCTGTGCCAGGGAGAAGGCTGCAGCCAGGGATGTCTGTCCTGCAGGACCTCTCTCGATGCCTTCCAGCTGTGCCAGCATCTCGGTCATCTCCATGATCTCGCCCTGGGTGATGGTGACGTATCTGTCCATGTATCTCAGCGGTCTCGCAGCGGAACGGGGAACGTCGGAGTGGTCCGGATCGGTAGCGTAAGGAACGCCGAATCCGGTGTGGCCTGTGGTACAGGACTTCTTATTGAAGTCAACGTCGGAAGCCATGGAGAGGCCGGACAGGTCGATGGAAGCACCGACGATCTCAGCATCGCAGCCAGCCATCCGGACGCCGCGGGCGGTACCGGTGGTCATGCCGCCGCCGGCAGTGGTGCAGACGACCATATCCGGGTCCTTGCCCAGCTTTTCTCTGCACTGCATAACGATCTCATATCCCAGTGTGTCGACACCGGCGATACCGAAGGGAGAGTACAGGGAAGCATTGAAGTAACCTGTGTCTTCCAGGATGGACAGGAAGGAGTAGAACAGCTCCGGTCCTACGGTCAGCTGAACGACTTCTGCGCCCAGCGCCTCGCACTTACGGGCCTTCTCAACGATCTCCGGCTGGCCGACGCCCTTGGAGTCGTAGCATTCCTGAACGATGATGCACTTCAGTCCCTGGATCGCAGCCTGGGACGCGACAGCAGCACCGTAGTTTCCGGAAGTAGCAGCCATAACGCCCTTGTATCCCAGCTTTTTCGCGTGGTAAACAGCGCAGGCAGCTCTTCTGTCCTTGAAGGATCCGGACGGGTTCGCGGCTTCATCCTTGATGAAGATGCGGGCGCCGTAACCGGGCTTCGCGTACTTTCTGGCCAGCTTCGTGATGTTTCTTGCCTCCAGCAGCGGTGTATTGCCGACACCGAACTGGCTCTGAACTCGGTTGACCTCTTCCAGGGTGTAGCCTGTGGAAGTCATCAGCTTATCATAATCGAAAGCGATCGGAGAGGTTTCAAAATCGTCATAGTCCAGTCCCAGCGCTTTCTTCTGGATCTCATTGGATCTTCCCATGACGGATGCATAGTCTTTTGCCAGTGCCATTATCTAATACCTCCGATCTCTGCCATTTCTTCTCTCAATACCTTATCTACTTCGATCAGTTCCGGTACGAAATGACCGTAATCATGATCATAGTACGGAGCGTCGTCGATCAGAGTACCCTTCTCGGTTCTGCCGACGACTGTTTCTACTGTTACTTCGTCTCCGATCTCAGCGTCTTCGAGCAAAAAGCCCTTCGTCCACTGCTCCAGGTCGCATGCCTTGGTATCGTCCGGCAGCTTCGCTGTTCTTTCTTCCGCCTTCAGTACGACGCTGTGGATGCGGACCCAATCACCTTTTTTAGCCATTTACTAATCCTCCTTAGCTCCACGCCGCAGAGGCGTGGCACTTCTGAAAATATGAGGCACGCCGAACCGTGTCTGGTGTGCCTCATATGCTTGATTCTCTTCAGATGATCTTATTTAACGATCTTCTTTGCCGGGTCGATTCTGTCTCTGACATCACCCATCAGGCAACGCGGAATCGGCAGGTCGATCATTGTCTTCAGACCCGGTTCAGCGTTGATGACCTGCGGGATCATGTTCGCGCACATCGCGATGGTTCCCAGGCCGCCCTCAACCTCAGGGCTGTTGACCATGTTAACTGCCGGAGTACCGTCGATGATGACATAGTCGCCGGTCTGAACGCCAACCTGTTCCGGCTCGATCTGCTGCGGATGCTCCATTCTGACCTTCATGCCGTTGGACAGAACAGCGTCAGCTTCCATGGCAACGCCAGCGCAGGAGCCGGCAGCCGCGAATCCGTACGGAGACTTTCTGTCAACGTCGGTTACGATCGGGTTCATATCCTGGGAGAACTCCTCAACGGTCAGTCCCAGACCCTCAGCCATCATGCCGACGGACTCAGCGAATCCAACGTGGCCAGCCATGGTGTGGTTAGCTTTTCTTTCTTTGAACTCTTCGACGGAGATGCCGATGCCCTGCTCGGACATAACAGCCGGTCCGAACGGAGACAGGGAGTTAACTCTCTTGGACAGGATGTGCTTAACATCGGTCATGCAGCCGGTCATAACCAGTACGAGCATGTCCATGATGTGTCCCGGGTTGATGCCGGTTCCCAGAATGGAAACGCCGTTTTCCTTGGCGATCTTGTCCAGCTCAGCAGCCAGATCCGGATTCTGAGCAGCAGGATAAGCCATTTCCTCAGCGGAGGTTACGCAGTTGATGCCCTGCTCCAGGATGAACTTCATTCTCGGGAAAGCTTCCTTTGTGAAGGAGTCTGTGCACAGAACAACGATGTCAGCAGCACCCGGCTTGATGATGTCTTCCGGTGCGGAGATCAGTACGTCTTCTCTGTCGCCTCTCTCGGTCTTGATGTACTCATACATCGAATGTCCCTGCTTGTGCTCTCTGCCAGCAACGCCGACAATGTCAACGCCCTTCTTGCTCAGAAGCATATCAGCGATACCGCCGCCCATTGCACCAAGTCCCCAAATGATTACTTTTACGTTTTCCATGTTTTTCTCCTTTTCGTATAAGTGTGAATTGAAAATTGTTGCCATAACGTATTGTGCCCCTATACTAAAGCAAGCGCCGTGCCAACTTTTGTCCAATACTGTGCAAAGGCTGGAATTCCAATGTTTCCAGCCTTTGCATGATCGAAATCCACCGTCCCGCGGTTCGCGGAAATCGGTTAAATTCGCAAATATATTTGCATTACAGTGCAATTATTTTTGCTTCTGTGTATATTATTCACAGAATTTCATATTTTTTCAGTTTGTGCTGCAGGTTCTGGCGCAGCATTCCCAGATCCTTCGCCGTTTTCGAGACATTGCCGCCGTTGGCCGTCAGATACCGGCGGATCACCGTCTGCTCGATATCCGCCAGATACTCCGCCAGCGAGCCTTCCTCCCGGCGGTAGCCGCTGATGTCGGAGGAGCTCTCATGGTAGCCCTGCTGGATGCTGATATCGTCCGCGGTCAGAACGTGGTCTTCCTCCGCCAGGGACACCGCCGACATGATGATGTTCTCCAGCTCCCGGACATTGCCGGGATAATCGTAGTTTTTCAGTTTCTCGAGGGCCGCGTCCGCGATCATCCAGATCTCCCTGCCGTATTCCTCGTTGTACTTCTTGACGAAGCGGTCGGCCAGGATCGGAATGTCGCTGCGCCGCTCCCGCAGGGGCGGAATATTGATGCCGATCACGTTCAGCCGGTAGTACAGGTCCGGCCGCAGCGCTCCCCGTTCGATCAGTTCCTGGGGGGATTCGTTGACGGTGGCGATGATCCGCACATCCACGAGAATGTCCTTGCTTCCGCCCACCCGGCGGATGTATTTCTCCTGCAGCACCCGCAAAAGCTTGCTCTGCAGCTCGTAGGGCATGGCGCTGACCTCGTCCAGCAGCAGCGTTCCGCCGCTGGCCTGTTCGAACAGCCCGGCCCGGTCGACGGCGCCGGTGAAGCCGCCCTTCTCCGTTCCGAACAGGATTCCCTCCAGCAGGCTTTCCGGGATCGCCGCGCAGTTCTGGGCCAGAAACGGCTTCTTATGCCGCTTGCCGCCGTAATGGATGCTCTGGGCGAACAGTTCCTTGCCGGTACCGGTCTCCCCGTAGATGAAGACGGATGCCGTATTCGAGGATGCCTTCTGGGCGCGCTCCACTGCCTGCAGGAACTTCGGATCCTCTCCGATGATGTCCGAAAAATGGTACCGCCGGATCCCGCTGCTGCGCTTCAGTGCCTCCATTTCCTCTGCCGGGATCTCGTGGCGGCTCTCCGCGGAAATGCTGTCCTGCAGAGACATGATCCGGTCGCTCATATCCTTGATCTCCGTGATATCCCGGGCCACCTCCATCGCCGCCACGACCCGGTCATCCACGATGATCGGGATGGTCGTGTTGATGGTCGTGACCTGCTTGCCGTAGATGTTCAGATAGGTCTGCTGCTTGCTGCGGATCTCCCGCCGGTTCACGAGGGCCTGATACAGTGTGCTCTCCGCCTCGGGAATGCTCCCGAACACCTGCCGGAAGGATTTGCCCAGCGCATCCTCCACCGAGATCTTCTCCAGCTGCGCCATCGCTTCATTATAAAGAATCGTTTTGCCGTACGCGTCCACGATATGAATCGCTTCACCCATGACCTCCGTCATCGCGTTCAGCACCGCCATGTAGTCCTTGCCTCGCATGCCCGTCTCCTTTCGCCGTCCCGTGATGTTTTTATTGTATCACGGGGCGGCCGGGAGTGCAAATATATTTGCATGTGAGAAATCAGTTCCTCTGCCCTGGCGGCTGTCCGCCATCTCCTCCGGGTTTTCTGCCGCCGTCCGATCCGCCGCCGGACATCCCGCCCGGCCCGTTCATGAATCCGCCTCCGAATCCGGAACTGTCATCTTCCGTTACAGGCACTGCGACGGTGTCCCCTTCGCTCAGTCCATCGGTGATCTGAATGTAGGCATCGTTCCTGATCCCTGTCGTCACGGTCACCTCTTCGGTGCTCCCGTCCTCTTTCTGAACGGTCACCCTGCTCTCATTATCAGATGTGGTCACCGCGCCCAGCGGAACGCAAAGGGCATTCTCAGCCTTTTCAAGAACGATGGATGCCGTCCCGCTCATCCCCAGTTTTACCGAGCCGTCGTTTTCGAATGTCACCTTCGCCGTAAACGTCGATCCGGAGCTGGAGTAATCCCCCACCTCGCTGACCGAGGTCACGACGCCTTCAAAATCCGCGTCTGCCGCTTCCACCTGTACGTTCGCTTCATCGCCGGCTTTGATCAGCGACACCTGATTCTCACTGACGGAAAGCTCCATCTGAAGCACATCGGTCCCGGCGACGGTTACGCTGTGGTCGGTGGTGAGCTGTTCCTCTTCCTCCGGCAGATCCCAGGATTTGACGACGCAGCTATAGGGAGCCGTCATCTTCGATCCGTTGGTGTAGGTCAGGATCGTGTCCCCCTCCTCCAGCGCATCTCCCGCTTCGACCTTCACTTCCTCCAGATAGTAGGAAGTGTGCGGACTCAGTTTCTCCTCCAGCGAGCTGATCACTTCCCCATCGGAGGACAGGGTGTTCTCGATGGTCATGACCGTCGCTGCAGACGTCGTCGTTTCGGCCGCATCCGCATCTTCCTTCGCTGCCCCTCTTCCAAAGGCTGCCCCCAGCACGATGATGATCGCGATGGCAGCCCCGCCGATGACGGCCGCTCTTTTTACCGGAAATCTTCTGTTTATTAATGCTTTACTCATCTTTTTCTCCTGCTCCAGGCTGCTCTACTTCACATCAACATAGATCCGATAGACCCGGACGCTTCCATTCTCCGCTGTGACGCTGACCAGAACCTTGTTTCGTCCTGTGCTCAGATCCTCTGTTCCTGTGATGACCACCTCCGCGTTTTCATCTGCTGCAGCCGCTTTCACATTGACGCTGTCCACGCCCGATTTCACTGTGATGAAATAGGTATCATTCGTCTTGTTGAAATTCTGCGTGAATTCGTATCCGCTGACACGCAGGGATTCCAGATAGTTGTCCGCGGATCCAGTATAGGTGGTTTTATCCGCCGAAGACGCGCTGCCGCTGCCCGATCCGCCGGAGATCGCAGCTCCGCCGGAGACGGAGCCCATTCCGGAGCCGCCCTTCATAGACGCTCCGCCCCTTTCACCGGCACCGGTCTTCCCACCTTTATCGTCCGGCGCCGCATCCCTATCATCCCGGTCCGCGCTGCCGCTGGCCTGATCACCGTCCCCGCTGACCGGGCTGTCGCTTCCGGAGTCCCCGGAATCTCCTGAATCTCCGTCGGCGGATCCGCCGTCACCGGAATCTCCATCTCCGGTGGCTCCGTCATCCCCGGAGCCGTCCTCCGATTCGGACGGCTCCTGCGCAGTCACAGTAACCGTGCAGCTGTCCGTACGCTCTGCGGTGCTGGCGGTAACCGTGTAGGATCCCGCCTCGCTGAAGCTCACTTTGATCGTATCTCCGCTGACCGACAGGCTCGCGCCGGAGGACGGACTGATCGACGCTTCCAGGCTGCCCTCTTCATCCCCGGACAGACCTGCGGTAAATGCGACCGTATCCCCCTCCGTCGCTGACGACGGGAATCCGGACAGCAGACCGCTTCCCGCATAAGAAAGCGCAGCCGGGACCATCAGCAGCAGTCCGATAACGATATATGCGATCCTCTTTTTCATGTTTTCCCTCGTTCTATGTTTTTATGCCAATTCTTTTGTCAAACTTCTCGCACGAAATTATGATTATTCAAAACCAATCCACTGTAATCCGTTGGCCGGAAAGGAATTGCAGTTTTCTGTTTCTTCTTTCAAAATCTGCAACAAGGGCTGGCTCCACCCCTGGATATTGACCCCAGAAGGGGTTATTCAAACCTGTGATTGCAGTATTAAAATCAAGGGACACGAATCTGCAATAATTCCGGGATTTTGTTGCAGATTTCTGTTTTCCGAAGATCGAATCTACAATAAGCCGAATTATTCTCCCCCGAATTGGGTACCGATGCACTCTTGTGTTGCAGATTTTTGTTATTCGTGAAGCAATCTGCAGCACCGAAAGGGATGGCTCTCCTCGCCACGGTTAAAGTGCTGTGTTTTCAATGTTCAAGTTCCACGCTCCTGCGGGAAGTATCTGGCATTATTTATCATTCATACCGAAGCGCCTCTACCGGGCGAAGTCCGGCCGCACGTCTTGCCGGCAGGATCCCGAACACCAGCCCCACCGCTACGCTTACCGCGAAGGCGAGCACGACCATCTGCACCCCTGGCGCAAAGGATGCCCCCGCAAGCACCGCGATCTGTCCTCCGGTAAACCCGCATACGATGCCGATCACGCCGCCGGCGATGCTGAGCACCAGCGCTTCCATCAGGAACTGAACCAGAATATCTTTGCGGCGGGCGCCCAGGGACTTGCGGATCCCGATCTCCCGGGTCCGCTCGGTCACCGACACCAGCATCACGTTCATGACGCCGATCCCTCCGACCAGCAGGGAGATCCCTGCGATGCCGCCCAGCAGCAGCGATAATGTATTATTGATATCGTCCATGGCATCCAGCATCATGCTCTGCGTCGAGACATCATAGTAATCCTCTCCGATCCCGCAGATCCGGCCAAGGTAGCTTTCGATCTGCGCCGCGGCCTCCGAGGCAGAATCCTCGCTTACCGCCTTGACGTACAGGCTGCAGACCCCGCTGTCCGCTCCCAGGTATTTGGCCGTGGTGACCGGCAACAGACACATCTGATCCACATTGTTTCCCATGGATGAGCCTGTGCTCTCCAGCACACCGATCACAGTATAGCTGTCACCGTCGATCCGGATGGTATGGCCAACCGCATCCGAAGCTCCCCAGAATTCCTCCGCCACATCGCTTCCAATCACACAGACTTTCGTGTAATTGTCCACATCGATCTTTGAGATATCCCGTCCCGAGGCAATGGTATATCCCATCAGGCTCACGTACTCTTCTCCTGCTGCGACAACGCCGGCCTGCTCTGAAACCTCTCCGCCGCTGGAAAGGCTGGCGCTGAGCGTCTGGTACGGAGTTGCCGAATCCACCAGAGACAGCTCCTCCAGGCCCTCTGTTTCTTCCTGGCTGAGGCCGCTGTCCGAATCAGAGATGTTGACGGTCACGATATCCGCTCCAAGGGAGGCTACCTGATCTTTCACGCTGTTTGCCGCCCCGTTGCCGATCCCGACCAGAATGATGACCGAAGCGATCCCGATCACGAGTCCCAGAATCGTCAGCGCGGATCGGAGCCGGTTGTCTTTGATATTTCGATATGCCGTTCGAATGGTCAGTGCCGGGTTCATGCGACGATCCTCCCGTCTTCGATCCGGATGATCCGCTTCGCCTGCTGCGCGATCTGCAGATCATGGGTGATCAGCACGATGGTCTGCCCTGCTTCGTTCAGTTCTTTCATTAGTGAAATGATGCTCCGGCCCGTTGCCTGATCCAGAGCTCCTGTGGGTTCATCCGCAAGAATCAGTTTCGGATCTCCGACCAGGGCTCTGGCAATAGCGGCTCTTTGCTGCTGCCCTCCGGAGAGCTGTGAAGGCAGGTGATCCTTCCGATTGCCCAGCCCCAGCCTTTGCAAAAGCTGGCCGGCCTTCTCTCTGGCATCTTTTTCGCTGACCCCGCGATAGAGGAGCGGCACCATCACATTCTCCTCTGCCGTCATCCGCGGAAGGAGGTGAAAACTCTGGAAGATGAATCCGATGTTCCTTCCCCGGAGTACCGTCTGTTCATCGTCATCCAGTCCGGTCACATCCGTCCCGTCGAACCAATAGGTGCCCTCGTCCGCCGTGTCCAGCATTCCGATGATATTCATCAGCGTCGACTTGCCTGATCCGGACGGGCCGACGATGGAAACGAAATCCCCATCCCCGACGGTCATGCTGATTCCATCGACCGCTGTGACGGTCTCTTCGCCCATGGCGAATCGTTTCCTGAGAGATTCCAGTTCGATCATTTTTTGATTTCCTTTCTGCTCATCTGCTTCTCCCTACCTGCGGACCTCGATACGGACCTGATCCCCCTCTGACAGACCTTCCGTGATTTCGACATAATTGGCGTCGCTCTCTCCGATCGTAACGGATGTTTTCTCTACACCGCTTCCGGATACTGTCTCGACATATGGCGCATCGTCCTCATCAAACTGCACCGCCTCAATCGGCACTGCCAGGACGCTTCTATGGGAAATGGTCACGGTGCAGCTTGCGCTCATCCCTGGCTTCAGCGTCCCATCATTGATCAGCTCCAGAGAAGCGGCATAATACGCCGTGCTCCCGCCGGAGTCATCGAAGCCTCCGCTGGCACTGCTTTCGCCGCCGGCGCCGGACGCTTCCCCGTCTTCCGTGGAGTCTGTTTCTGCTTCATCCAGCAGGTCAGCGGATAAGGCCTTGATCGAGGTGATGGTCCCGTTAAAAGTCTTGCTGCTGTCCGCATTTACGGTGATCTTCGCCTCATCGCCCTTTGCGAGCTTGCCGATCTCATCCTCGGGCACAGATATCTCCAGGATCAGCTCATCCGTTTCTGACAAAGTCAGCGTATTGTCTTCCTCTGCGACGCTGCCCGTCTGCGGAGCATCGATATCCGATATGACTCCGTTTGCCGGAGCATCCTCGTACGTCCCGTCGCTGTAGCTGATCAGGTGCTGGCCCTGCCGCACCGCATCCCCTTCCTCCACACACATGCCGGCGAAGGTCTTCGATGTGCTGAAGGCGATCTCTTCTGTGGATGCCGCTCTGATCTGTCCGGCTGCTGTCAGTGTCTGCTCCATCGTATAGGCGCTGGCCTCAGCATCGGTATAGGTGACTGCCTCCGCCCGGGGCAGATGTGTGAACGCAAGGGCAACCGCCACTGCTGCCGCCACTGCCGATGCGGCGATGATTCGCTTCTTCATAGAATCCAACCTGCTTTCGTGATTTGTCTGAGATTGTATTCCCGAATTTCAAAGAACCTGTGAATTGAATTTGTAGATCCAGTGATGTTTTCGTGAGTGCGAAATGTTCAAGAATCAAAAACGCGGCCGAATCAAAACAGCCGCTGAGGACATCCATGTGAAAGGACGAAAGTGACGGGAGACATAACGAACATTCGAGATCCCGCGCATCCCGGAAGGCCAGAATCTCGAAAAGGTCTCCTCTATCATAGAAAGGCAGTCGACATTCTCGCCCCAGGCGGGCTGTCGTTCGAGATTCCCAGCGATTCAATGTATCGAGATCTCTGACCGAAGGCGGTCGCCAGTCTTTGCGAAAGGAGATTTCGAGATCCGACCCGCCTATGAAACCATAAAAACGCGAAAGTTCCTTTTTCGCGGCCGGAGCAGATGGAAAACGGCGGAGCTACCTTCCCAGACGCTCCAGCTTTTGCATGTAGAGCCGCACGATGTGATCGATCCGGGAGGCCGAAATCTGTGAATCCCTCTGATACAGCTCGCGGATCCGCTCCGGCGGCAGAGCTTTTGACAGATCGAGGAGGGAGCGGTCCGTCACCAGCCTCAGAAGTTCTTTCTCGGTATTCTCAAAGCTGTTGACTTCGATCGAATCGATCTCCTCCTCCGTGTACGGGACCACACTGCCCGTCATCCGTCATATTACAGAGGGTCACGACCTCATCCTTTCGCATCAGGAAATACTCCATTGCGTCTCCTCCTACCGGAACTCCTCCAGCCGTCTTCTGCGGATATAATCTTCCGTGCGCCATGCAGCGATCTCTTCGATGTAACAGCGTGTATCCTCACTGACCCGGCAGAGCTCGATCTCAACGGACTCATCGTTGTAGGCAAACTCCGTAAAGTACGACTTGTGCCGCACGAACACCCGGGCATCGACATCGTAGGACGTATGAACTTCGATCGGCTGACGGGAGCAGATCCGGCAGACTTCTTCCATGGGCAGTTCCAATGCCTCAGCCAGTTTTCGCAGAAGGCTGACCCGGCACTGGTCAATATTCACCTTGCCGCAGGCAAGATCATTCAGCGTACTGTAGGGAATACCGCTGCAGCGGTATATTATCAAGGTCCTATGCCCCGCCTGCCGTCACAGCAGCGCGCTTCCGATCATATGGATCAGCGCCGCCAGGACCCAGGCGATCACGCACTGCCAGATGACCACGCCGGCCGCCCACTTCCAGCCCAGCTCCCGCTTGGTCGAGGCTATGGCCGCCACGCAGGGCGTATAGAGAAGGGAAAAGACCAGCAGGCACGCGGCAGTCAGGGAGGACATGACGGCGGTCACATTGCCGCCGAACAGGATCCCCAGAGTTGAGACCACCGTCTCCTTCGCCATGAATCCGCCGATCAGGGCGGTGCAGATCCGCCAGTCCCCCAGTCCCGCCGGTGCCATAAGCGGCGTCATCCACCCGGCGACGATGGCCAGGATGCTCTGCTGAGAATCCTCCACCAGGTTCAGATGGGGGTCAAAGCTCTGGAGGAACCAGATGATGATGGTGGCGATCAGAATGATGGAGAAGGCCCGCTGCAGGAAATCCTTCGCCTTATCCCACATGAGGCGCAGCACATTCTTCGCCCCGGGCAGCCGGTAATCCGGAAGCTCCATGACGAAGGGCACTGCCTCTCCCTTAAACAGTTTCTTGTACAGAAAGGCTGCCAGAATTCCCAGAACGATCCCCAGCACATACAGTCCCGTCATGATCAGACCGCCGTGCCCCGGGAAGAAAGCGCTGGTGAAGAAGGCATAGATCGGTACCTTCGCCGAGCAGCTCATGAAGGGCGTCAGCAGGATGGTCATCTTCCGGTCCCGCTCACTGGGCAGGGTCCGGGTGGCCATGACCGCCGGCACCGTGCAGCCGAAGCCGATCAGCATGGGGACGATGCTCCGGCCGGAAAGACCGATCTTTCGCAGCAGTTTGTCCATGAAGAAGGCGACCCGGGCGATGTAGCCGCTGTCCTCGAGGATCGACAGGAAAAAGAACAGGGTCACGATGATCGGCAGGAAGCTGAGCACTACGCCGACGCCTTCGAAGATTCCGCCGATGATCAGGCTGTGGATGGCGGCATTGACGTTCCCGGCCGTCAGGATCTGATCCACGATCTCCGTCAGTATTCCCACGCCGGTCTCCACCAGGCCCTGCAGCCAGGCGCCGATCACATTGAAGGTCAGCCAGAACACCATCCCCATGATTCCGATGAACGCCGGAATCGCCGTGTACTTTCCGGTCAGGATCCGGTCCAACCTCTCGCTTCGCAGACGTTCCCGGCTCTCCGCGGGTTTATGTACGGTGCTGTCACACACCCGGCGTATGAAGGAAAACCGCATATCGGCAATGGCAGCGCTGCGGTCCAGGCCGCGTTCTTTCTCCATTTGCAGGATGATGTGCTCCACCATCTCCGCCTCATTGGGCTCCAGCTGCAGCTGCATGGCGATCAGCGGATCGCCTTCGATCAGTTTGCTGGCGGCAAACCGCACGGGAAGCCCGGCCCGCAGGGCATGGTCTTCAATCAGGTGGATGATCCCGTGCAGGCACCGGTGCACGGCGCCGCCGGCTTCACTGGCATCGCAGAAATCCTGCCGCAGCGGCCTCTCCTGAAACTGCGCCACGTGGATGGCATGCCGGACCAGTTCGTCAACGCCCTGGTTCTTTGCCGCGGAGATCGCCACCACCGGAACGCCCAGCTGCGCTTCCATCCGGTTGATGTCGATGCTGCCTCCGTTGGCCGTCACCTCATCCATCATATTCAGCGCCACCACCATGGGCACACCCATCTCCAGCAGCTGCATCGTCAGATACAGGTTTCGTTCGATGTTGGTCGCATCAACGATATTGATGATCCCCTTGGGCTTCTCGTCCAGAACGAATCCGCGGGAAATGATCTCCTCACTGGTGTAAGGAGACATGGAATAGATGCCGGGCAGATCCGTGATCCGGCTGTTTCCGTATCCGCGAATCACCCCGTCCTTTCGGTCCACCGTCACGCCGGGGAAATTACCCACGTGCTGGTTCGCTCCCGTCAGCTGGTTGAACAGGGTCGTCTTCCCGCTGTTCTGATTGCCCACCAGCGCGAAGGTCAGGAGCTCATCCTCCGGCAGAGGATCGCCGCTGCCCTTCGGATGAAATCTTCCGCCTTCTCCCAGTCCCGGATGCTCCCAGGCCGGATTCGTGTTTGCCGGACCGGCGCCGGGCTCCAGGCTCTTTCGTGCTCCGGCCGGAATATGCTCCGGCTTCTTCACCGGCTCAACTTCGATGTGCTCCGCATCATCCAGCCGCAGCGTCAGCTTATACCCCTGCACGATCAGCTCCACCGGATCGCCCATGGGCGCGTATTTTACCACGGAAACGACCGTCCCCGGAATCACTCCCATATCAAGAAAGTGCTGCCGCAGGCTTCCCTCTCCGCCCACGTGTAAGATCCTGCCATGTTCTCCTGGTGTAAGTTCCCGTAGTGTTGTCATGTTTTTGATGTCCTTTTCTGATTAAACTTCTTTAATTTCAGTATGTCATATCGAACTATAGTTAGTCCATGCAAACTTGTCTGATATTGACTTTTACCGCTGAAACAGCCCGGTTCCCCTCGCCCGGCAGGTATGATAGAATCAATACAGCAACATTGATACAGATGAAGGAGAAACACCCATGCCAAAGATGAAGCTCAATTCTCTGGAGACCGTTCTGGAGATGCCATATTTCAATGTTTATTCCGCAATGTACGAAAACCGGGAGACCTCTCACATCGCTCAGTACGATATCGTTTCCCGCAACAAGGATCTGTCCATGCAAAGGCTGGGGCGGAACCTTCCGGTGAGCGCTGTGGCGATCCTTCCCGTGGATCCGGTAAACCGGCGGATCCTGCTGACCCGGGAATTCCGTATGCCGGTCAATGATTACTTAGTCGCCATCCCTGCCGGTCTGGTCGATCCCGGCGAGGATGTCCGCGCGGCCGCCATCCGGGAGCTTCGGGAAGAGACCGGCTGTATCGCAGACCGGGTCATGGTTCTGCCTCCGGCATTTTCGTGCATCGGACTGACCGATGAAACAGCCGCCTGCGCTATCGTCACCGTCCGGCAGCAGGGCCGGGCGGAACAGGAAGAAAACGAAGAGATCACCAGCCGCTGGTATTCCTACGAGCAGGCCCTGGCCATCATGACCGACCCACAGGTGCGGACCGGAGCACGGGCCCAGCTTCTGGTCCTGTTCTGGCTGGCGCAGGAAGGGATGAAGGTTCTGTAATGGGAAATCAGCGCCGGCGCAAAGGACGCAACAAATCAAAGAAGATCAATAAGGACATCATCTCATTTCTGAAGGAATTCGACATCGTCCAGTACCGGGAAAAAGCCCGGCAGCTGGACCGCCGGTTCATTCTGCACATCGGACCGACCAACTCCGGGAAGACCTACGATGCTCTGCAGGCGCTGAAGGCCGCCCGCACCGGCGTGTATCTGGGGCCGCTGCGTCTGCTGGCTCTGGAGATGTACGATACGCTGAACGCCCAAGGGGTTCTCTGCGAGCTTCTGACCGGAGAGGAATTCATCCGCACCGCCGGCGCGCAGATCACGGCTTCCACCATTGAGCTCTGCAGCTTCACAAAACGCTACGACGTTGCCGTCATCGATGAAGCCCAGATGATCTCCGATCCCTTCCGGGGCGGAAGCTGGACCAAGGCGATCTTTCTGGTGGATGCAGCGGAGGTCCACATCTGCCTTTCTCCCGATGCGCAGCAGCTGATCTGCCGCCTGCTGGACAGCTTCGACGCGGATTACGACGTGCAGTGGCACGAGCGGCTGGCGCCTCTCGTGTTCTCGGGAACCATCGACAGCATGAAGCAGGTGCAGGACGGGGACGCGGTCATCGTCTTCTCCCGGAAGGCGGTCCTGGCCACCGCCGGTGAGCTGCAAAACCTGGGCAAAAAGGCCAGCGTCATCTACGGCGCCCTGCCGCCGGCCTCCCGCCGGGAGGAAGTGCGCAAATTCGCCGCCGGAGAAAACACCGTCGTTGTCTCCACCGACGCCATCGGCATGGGAATCTCCCTGCCCATCCGGCGCATCATCTTCCGGGAGCTGACCAAATTCGACGGCGAGGATGACCGGACCCTGACCGACAGCGAGATCCGCCAGATCGCCGGCCGGGCCGGACGCTACGGGATCTACGACAAGGGCGAAGTCCTGTCCGTGAAGGATCCGGACACCGTGAAGAAAGCCCTGCAGCGCACCGGCCGCCAGCTGCGGGACATCACCATTCCCTTCCCCAGAGAAGCCATCGAGACCGGCTTTCCCTTTCACCGGCTGTTCGACGAATGGCAGCGGCTTCCCATCGTTTCGGGGTTCACCCGGGAGGACATGACCGAGGCCGCCTTCCTGCTGAACGAGCTGGGCGGCAAGATCGCCCGGAAGCTGGACCGCCAGCTTTTGTATGAGCTGATCACCTGTCCGGTGGACGTGAAGAACGAACAGCTGGTCCTCTACTGGCTGGAGAGCGTCATCGCCATCAGCGTGGATGCCATTCCGGAGGTTCCTATGTTCGACACGGACACTCTGGAGGGCTGCGAGCTGCAGTACAAAGCGCTGGACGTGCGCCACCAGCTGCTTCGCAGGATCGGCATCGAGGATCCGCGGATGGACGAGAAGCAGGAGCTCGCGGATAAGATCAACCAGCTTCTCCTGTCCGACAAACGGAACTTCCGCAAGCGCTGCCGCCTCTGCGGCCGCACCCTTCCCGCCGACTATCCCTACGGCATCTGCGAGTCCTGTTTCCGCCGGCGGCGGGGACGGAGGCGCTGAATCTGAAATCCAGATGGAATCAAGAGAATCGGTCTGTCACCTCGTCCGGCTCAGAATTGATGCAGAACGCGACGGAAGAATCACCACGCAGCAAGCTGCTGTGATTCTCGCGTGTGGCCTGCGCGCCGCATCAAAGATGCGGGCAGGACATCAAAAGCCCCCACCTGAGGGAACGGAACGTACTGAAGTACGTGAGTACCCGAAGATGGGGGCTGACAAAGTTATGCACGATTTATGAGCCGGACGAGCTTATTTCGCTTCCTGCTCCTTCTTATAATCCTCGATAATCTTCTGAGCAATGTTGGACGGAACCTCCTCGTACTTGGAGAATTCCATCTCGAAGACGCCTCTGGCCTGGGTCATGGTTCTCAGCGCGATGGCATAGTCCAGCAGCTCTGCCTGCGGCGCTTCTGCCATCAGCTTCTGTCCGCCGCCTGCGGTCGGCTCCATACCCAGGACCGCGCCGCGCCGTGTCGGCAGGTCGCCCATAACAGCACCGACGAAGTCGTCCGGAACGTGGATCTCCAGCTTCATGATCGGCTCAAGCAGACAGGGCTTCGCCTCGGCAATACCCTTCTTGAATGCCAGGGATGCCGCGATCTTGAAGGCCATTTCGTTGGAGTCTACTTCGTGGTAGGAACCATCGTACAGGATCGCCTTGACGTTCTGAACCTTGCATCCTGCGAGGGGGCCCTTCTCCATGCATTCTCTCAGGCCCTTCTCGACTGCCGGGACGTAGTTCTTCGGAACGGAACCGCCGAACAGCTCTTCACCGAATTCGAACTCTTCCTGAGACGGGCTGAACCGGATCCATACATCACCGTACTGGCCTGCGCCGCCGGTCTGCTTCTTGTGCTTACCCTGAACATCGGAGTTGCCCTTGATGGTCTCACGGTACGCGATCTTCTGCGGGACGGTGTTGACATCCACGCCGAACTTATCCTTCAGCTTATCCTTCATGATGTTCAGCTGGATCTCACCCTGACCGCCGATCAGCGTCTGGTGGGTTTCGATGTTGTTTTCCAGGACGAAGGACGGATCCTCCTCCATCAGTCTCTTCAGGCCGCTGCCCATCTTCTCGTCGTCACCGCTCTTGGCCGGCTCGACCGCCTGATACAGTGTCGGGGACGGGAACTCGACCTTCGGCAGCTTGATGATGTTCGCCTTCTCGCAGAGCGTGTCGCCCGTCTTCGTGTTCTGCAGCTTACCGATCGCTACGATATCTCCCGCGACGACTTCCGGAGCATCTTCCTGGTTCTTGCCTCTGACGAAGAACAGGGAGCCCAGCTTCTCATCTCTCTCGGAGTTCGCATTGTAGATCGGCTGACCGGACTTGATGGTGCCGCTGATGACCTTCGCCAGGGAGATCTTGCCCAGGAAGGAGTCTGCCAGCGTCTTGAAGATGAAGACCGCCGGCTTGCCTGCCGGATCCACCGGAACCTCGATCTCCGCATCGGATTCATCCAGTGCCGGATACGGCTCGTGATCTGCCGCCTTCGGAACGAAATCGATGAAGTTCTGCAGAACTGCCTCGACGCCGTCACCGGTCATTGCGGAGCAGGAGAATACCGGAACGATGTCGCCCTGGCCAATGCCCTTGGTCAGGCCCTTCGCGAACATCTCATCGGTCAGCTCCATGTTCTCGAAATAGTATTCCATCAGTTCCTCATCGGTACCCGCGATCTCCTCTTCGAGGGATTCTCTGTCGTCCAGCGTGACGACGGCGGTTCCGAATTTATCCTTCAAAGCCTGGATGGTTTCGTCCAGATTAACGTTGTCCTTATCGGTCTTGTTGATCAGGAAGAACCTGGGAACACCGAACTTCTTGCAGGAATCCCATGCCTTCTCGGTTCCGACCTGGATGCCGGACGCCGCGTCGACGACGATGACCGCTGCCTCAACGGCTCTCAGCGCGGAGTTGACCTCGCCTACGAAATCAAAGGATCCCGGTGTGTCGACAAAGTTCAGCTTCACCTTGTTATACTCCACCGGAACGACGGTGGCGTTGATGGAATATCCCTTCTCGATTTCCATCTTGTCGTAGTCGGACACGGTCTGTCCGTCTTCGACCTTGCCCAGTCTGCTGATCACACCCGTCGCCAGCAGCCCTGCTTCCAGGAATGTAGTTTTACCGCAGCCGCCATGTCCTACCAGCGCGATGTTTCTGATGTTTTCGCCTTTATAGCCCTTCATTCAATGAGACCTCCTAATAATATTTTCTCATGTGGCAGCTGCCACTTTTAATCACATACAAAATTATTGTACCATTGCAGATTATCCATAGCAATGGTTTTTTATCTGTAACGCCCCCTGCGTTTTAGAACTCGCACGTCTTCGGCGTGCGCGGGAACGGCAGTACGTCGCGGATGTTGCTCATACCGGTGATGTACATGATGATCCGTTCAAAGCCCAGTCCGAATCCGGAGTGAACCACGCCGCCGTACTTGCGCAGTTCCAGATACCACCAGTAGTCTTCCTCGGTCATGCCCATCTCTTCGATCCGGCTCTTAAGCAGATCGTAACGTTCCTCTCTCTGGCTTCCGCCGATGATCTCGCCGACCCCCGGCACCAGCAGATCGCAGGCCGCCACGGTCTTGTTGTCGTCGTTGAGCCGCATGTAGAAGGCCTTGATCTCCTTCGGGTAGTCGGTGACGAAGACCGGTTTCTTGAAGATCTTCTCAGTGATGTAACGCTCGTGCTCCGTCTGCAGGTCGATGCCCCACTCCACCGGATAGTCGAATTTCTCGCCGGACTTCAGCAGCAGGTCGATGGCTTCGGTGTAGGTGACTCTCGCAAAGTCTGAGGAAACGATGTTGTCCAGCCTTTGCAGAAGGCCCTTATCGACGAACTTGTTGAAGAATTCCATCTCCTCCGGCGCGTTCTCGAGAACGTAATTGATCACGTATTTGATCATGGCCTCGGCCACCTCCATATTGCCTGCCAGATCACAGAACGCCATCTCCGGCTCGATCATCCAGAACTCGGAGGCGTGGCGGGCGGTGTTGGAATTCTCTGCCCGGAAGGTAGGCCCGAAGGTGTAGATGTTGCGGAATGCCAGGGCGAAGATCTCACCCTCCAGCTGACCGCTGACGGTCAGGCAGGTCTTCTTACCGAAAAAGTCCTCGCTGTAATCGATCCCGCCGTCCTCGGTGCGGGGCGGATCATTCAGATCCAGCGTGGTCACCTGGAACATCTCACCGGCGCCCTCCGCGTCGCTGGCGGTGATCAGCGGTGTATGGACATATACGAAGTCATTGTCCTGGAAGAACCGGTGCAGCGCGTAGGCCACCAGGGAGCGGACCCGGAATACGGCGGAGAAGGTGTTGCTTCTCGGACGCAGGTGCGCGATCTCCCGCAGGAATTCCATGGAATGGCGCTTCTTCTGCAGGGGGTAGTCCGCCGCGGAATCGGCTTCGATGCTGACCTGCTGCGCCTTGATCTCAAAGGGCTGCTTGGCCTCCGGCGTCAGAACGAACTGTCCCGTTACGTTCAGCGCCGCCGAAATCGGCGCCTTGGAGATCTCCGCGAAATTCTCCAGCAGCTCTGCCTCATAAACGATCTGCACGGATTTAAAAAACGATCCGTCGTTCAGTTCGATGAATCCGAACCGGTTCGATCCGCGGTTGGTTCTGATCCAGCCCCGGACCGTGATCTGCTGATCCGCGAACTGCTCTGTTTCTCTATACAGCTGTCTGACGGTTACTTCTGTCATGATCTTCTCTCCTTATCGATTGTTCTTTCCTGACTGCACGCCCTCCGGCTTCCGTGGACCTGCCTGTCCAGCCTTTGCACAGAAAAACCGCCGGCAGCAGTCGGCAAGCTTGATTTTATCACAGATTCCGGGCCGGCTCAACCGGAAGTGGGAGAAGTTTTTGCCGCACTTATATGCGAGGATTGACGGTCATCTGCCTGATTTGAGTACTGAGCCCGCCCGATTCTGTATTCCTCATCCATAATTGGTTATTATTTTCTTAATTAACAATTTATGGTTGACATTATATGGCATTTATAGTAACATGTGGTTGATTCGAGAGAGTCAGGTCGTCTGTGATTGCAGATTCGGTCTCTCGTTATGAATTTCTGCAACACAGGGCTTTCCGGTGGGTCGTTTCACCCCTTCAGACCGCGAAACCCGGCCCCTTGTTGCAGAAGTTTTTCCCGAAAAACCATTTCTGCAACAAAACGCTCAGAATTGTTGCAGATATCGTAATCTCAAAAATGAATCAACAAAACGGAGGTACAGGATGGACTATATCATTCAGGAAATCGACCTCTTGTTGCAGATTCTGCTTTCCCGCAGAGCAATCTGCAGCAAAAGACTGTCACTGAGTCCTCCCGGCGGACTGAACCGGGTCATGGTGCGAAAACGGCCGGTTTACTCCCATGCCGTTCCAAGGGGAAGGTACTCCGGCGGGTCAATCCGTTACCAGCGGACCGAGATCTCGGAAGACGATCCCCTGCTGCGGGAGCTGGCGCTCAAGGAATATCTGCGGATCACGCTGAGGATTCTCGATAACAACATCCGCGTTCTTGAGTGTGCAAAGGCTGGCCTTAAGTCTCTGGAATTCAGCACAGTCCGCTCCCAGATGCGAAGACCCTACCAGGCCTTGGATAAGGAGCTTCTTTCCCTCGCGTTTCTGGACGGATCATCCCTGTCCGCACAGCACGCCTGGGCTGCCCGGCCTTTTGAACAGAGCACCTATCGGCCGGAAGAAAAGATCCACATTACCAGCCGGGGGCTTGCCATGCGAAGCCGCGCCGAGCTTCTGATCGCAGAAATGCTGTATCGATTTGACATTCCGTTTCGCTATGAGCAGGTGATCCGCGCCGGACGGTATGAGCTGGCACCGGATTTCACCTTTCTGGATGCGGATGGCAACGAGTTCTACTGGGAGTACTGCGGCATGATGAGCGTTCCGGGTTACCGGGATCACCAGCTTTGGCGCCGCAAAATGTACGAGAGCATTGATATCTGCGAGTGGACCAACATGATCTGCACTTACGATGCCTCGGACGGGATCGATATGCGGGAGATCGAGGCGATCATCAGAACGAAGATCCTGCCGCGGATGCAGGGCTGAAAAAGATCCTGGCCGCCTGAAAGAGGATACCTTTTTCTCCGGTAATATGGTAAAATTGTTGCAGCAATTCAGCAATATCATCAGAGCGGGCCGCAGCGCGTCGGCATGGCCCGATGGATCCTACAGGAGGCGAAATGAACAACGAATACACCAGCCCGTTCTCCGAGCGGTATGCCGGAGCGGAGATGAAATACCTGTTTTCCCCGGATAAGAAGTTCTCGACCTGGCGCAGGCTCTGGATCGCACTGGCGGAGTCCGAGATGGAACTGGGCCTGCCCGTCACCCAGGCGCAGGTCGACCAACTGAAGCAGCACATCGAAGACATCAACTACGAGGAAGCCAAGGCCCGGGAGAAGATCGTCCGCCACGATGTCATGAGCCACGTCTATGCCTACGGACTGCAGTGTCCGGATGCTGCGGGCATCATCCATCTGGGGGCCACCAGCTGTTACGTTACCGACAACGCGGATCTGATCATCATGCGGGAAGGCCTGCAGCTGATCCGAAAGAAGCTGATCAACGTCATCGCTGCGCTGGCGAAGTTCGCGGAGGAATACAAAGCCCTGCCGACCCTGGCCTTTACCCATTTCCAGCCGGCCCAGCCCACCACCGTCGGTAAGCGGGCGACCCTGTGGCTGCAGGATCTGACCTTCGATCTGGAGGATCTGGATTATCTGATCGGTTCCCTGAAGCTGCTGGGCTCCAAGGGGAC
>JAFUCA010000026.1 GCA_017459895.1 Bacillota bacterium
CACCCAGGCCAGCTTCCTGGAGCTCTTCGAAGGCGATCACGAGAAGTGCAAGGAACTGGAAGCGAAGATCGCACAGAAGATGGGCTTTGAACGCTGCTATGCCGTTTCCGGGCAGACCTATTCGCGAAAAATCGACTCCCGCGTCCTGGCCGTCCTGGCCGGCATCGCCCAGAGCGCGCATAAGTTCAGCAACGACATCCGCCTGCTGCAGCACCTGAAGGAGGTCGAGGAGCCCTTCGAGAAGGGTCAGATCGGATCCTCCGCCATGGCCTACAAGCGCAACCCCATGCGCAGCGAGCGGATCGCTGCCATCTCCAATTACATCATCAGCGACTGCATGAATCCGATGATCACCGCCGCGACCCAGTGGTTCGAGCGGACACTGGATGACTCCGCCAACAAGCGGGTCAGCATCAGCGAGGCCTTCCTGGCGCTGGACGGCGTGCTGACGCTCTACATGAACGTGGCGGACGGTCTGGTGGTCTATCCGAAGGTCATCGAGAAGCGCCTCATGTCCGAGCTGCCCTTCATGGCCACCGAAAACGTCATGATGGATGCTGTAAAGGCTGGCGGCAACCGGCAGGAACTTCACGAGAAGATCCGCGTTCACTCCATGGCCGCCGGCAGGAAAGTCAAGGAAGAAGGCGAAGCCAATGACCTGCTGGAGCGGATCGCCGCCGATCCAGCCTTTGGAACCGATATGGAATCCCTGCAGAAGGTCATGCGCCCCGAAAACTACGTGGGCCGGGCGCCGCAGCAGACCGAAGAATTCCTGGCTGAAGTCGTGCAGCCCATCCTCGATGCGAACAAAGACGCGCTGGGCATCACCGCGGAGGTGAATGTGTAACCGGCGAATCGCAATGCTTCTTTTTAAAAAACACAGCCCCGGGACCTGCCTGCAGCGCGGCCCGGGGCTTGCTTTATAATCCGATCATCGTTCCGGCGAAGATCCCGTAATAATTGCCGAGAACATACCCCAGCGTTCCCACCAGGATGGCCGGGACGATCAGGGCGTTCCAGCCTTTGGCAATGGCCATGGCCGCCGCCGTCGTCGGACCGCCGATGTTGGCGTTGGAGGCGATGATGATCTCCTCCAGACTGAACCGGAACACTTTGCCGAAGATGAAGGAGAACAGCATGTTCATGAACACGATCATTCCGCAGAACAGCAGCAGCAGCGGCGCCTTCGTCACGATCATGTAGATGGAAGCCGGCACCCCGATCACCGCGAAGAAAATATGGATCAGGTACGTTCCGATCTCCTGAGCCCCGGGGATGCTTCCCACCTGCTTCGGGAAGAGAGTCGCCACCAGCATCGTCAGCGTCGTAATGATCAGATACTGGCTGCCCAGCAGCCCGTTCAGAAGGGCCAGCCCGAAATTCGATGTGGGGATCACCTCCCCGAGGACTCCGGAGAGCTTCACCGAGACCGCCACGATGGCCAGGGACAGTGCAATGCAAAGGGCGATGTCCTTCAGGGAAATCTGCTTAGGCGTCCAGAAGGAAGCCGCCCCCGCCGGACTTCCGTCCCCGCCGCCGGCCGACTGCAGCTCATCGATCAGGGGATGCCTGTATTTTTTCAGGAAGAATTTCGATCCCGCCGCCGCGATCAGAGCGAAGAAATACAGGGCCATCAGCAGGTTGTCCGCGACCACCGAGGAAGACACGAGTTCTCCTCCCACCTGATAGGCATCCGCCATGGCAACGAGATTCACGCTGCCGCCGGTGTAGGTTCCGATCATCATGGGCAGCACCAGCCCCAGGTCCGCGAAAGCTCCCTTGAGCAGGTTGAAGGCGAGAATGCCTCCGGCGATGGTGCCGATCCCGCTGATCAGATAGATGATGAGCAGCCTGCCGCTTTCCCGGCCGATCTTGCGGATGTCCGCGTTGAACAGCAGCATCGGGATCGACAGCGGGATGATGTAATCCCATACGAAATCGTAGGCCGCCGCATCCAGCGGAATGATCCCCGTATTGGACAGGATCATGGCGCCGATCAGGGCCATGACGCATCCCGTAAGCTTCGAGCCGATGCGGGTCTTCTGCTCCAGCCAGACGGCCAGCGTGGCAATTCCCGCAATGATGGCAAACAATGCCCACGTGTTTTCTGCGCTTATCAGCGAAGTGTTCATCTGTCGTTCTCCGTTCTGTCTGTCAATTCTAGCCGATCTTTCCCTCGTCGATCATCTTCGCCAGTTCTTTCGCAAAGTAGGTGATATACATTCCGGCACCGCTGCGGTAAGCGCCCACCGCCATCTCGCCGATGATTCTCTCCTCGTCGATCCAGCCGTTCATCGCCGCCGCCTTGACCATCGAATATTCCCCGCTGACGCTGTAGGTCGCCACCGGGATATTGGTCGCCTGCACGACCCGCTCCAGCAGATCATAAAACGCCATGGCAGGCTTTACGATGAGGAAATCCGTTCCCTCCTGCACATCCAGCAGAGCTTCCTTCATCGCCTCCCGGCCGTTGTGGTAATCCATCTGATAGCTCTTGCGGTCGCCGAACTGAGGTGCCGAATCCGCCGCGTCCCGGAACGGCCCATAGAACGCCGACGCGAATTTCACGGCATAGGACATGATGGGAATGTTCTTGAATCCGTCCTCATCCAGCTTGCGGCGAATTGCTGTTACATGGCCGTCCATCATATCCGACGGAGCCACGACGTCCGCCCCCGCCTCCGCCTGGGAGCTGGCGATCTCCGCCAGCTTGACCAGCGTTTCATCGTTATCCACATCGTGGCCGTGCAGGATCCCGCAGTGCCCGTGGGAGGTGTATTCGCACATGCAGACATCCGCGATGAAGAGCATATCCGGGAAATGCTTCTTTCCCTCCCGAAGGGCTCTCTGAACGATTCCGTCATGGGCGTAGGCCTGGCTGCCGCATTCGTCCTTGTGCTCCGGTATACCGAACATCAGAATGTTGTTTACGCCCAGCTGCGCCGCTTCCTCCAAAGCATACGGCAGCTGGTCCACGCTGTAGCGGTACTGTCCCGGCATCGACGGAATCTCTTCCTTGATATTCGTTCCGTCCATCGTGAAGATCGGATAGATGAGAGAGGACTTATCGATCCTGGTCTCTCTGACCATTTTTCTCATCGCTTCCGTCGTACGCAGTCTTCTCGGTCTCATGATCATTTCCATTTTGTTTCTCCCTTCACGTTATCTTCCTGCTCTTTCATCCGGATCACCAGCTCGGTCAGGCTGTCCATGCTGGCTTCCTCCGACATGAAAGTTTTCATTCCGTACTGTTCGGCGCAGGCCCTGGTCTGCTTACCGATGCACGCCGCACGGACCAGGCGGAAATCCAGCCCGGGATTGCGGCTGACGAACCCGCGCACGGTGGATGCGCTGGTGAATACCGCGCAGTCGATTTTGCCGCTTTCAAACAGCGCCGCCTCATCCACCAGATCCTGCGCCGCGTCAACGGTATCGTAGGTCGCGATGTCCGTGACCTTCGCCCCGGCCTCCTCCAGCCTTTGCAAAAGCTGGATATTCCCTGCGGCAGCCCGTGGGATCAGGATCCGGTCCTCCGGCTCCACCAGGGCCGCCAGTTCCCTGCCCAGGGTCTCCCCGTCGTAGACCGACGGCATGAAATCAGCGTTCAGCCCATGCTCCGACAGCTCCTTTCTGGTGCCGGTTCCGATGGCCGCGATCTTCAGAGGGGCCAGACTGCGGACATCCCTGCCGCCTGCCTTCAGGACATCGAAGAACACCCGCACGCCGGTGGGACTGGTAAACACGATCCACCGGAAATCGCTGATGTGATCCAGCGCCTCTTCCAGCAGGCTCTGATCCTCTCTCGCCTCTGTCTCGATGGACGGAAGCTCCAGCACCTCCGCACCCAGACGGCGAAGCCGCGCCGCCATCCCGGAAATCATACCCCGGGGACGGGTCACGATGATCCGGCTGCCCGCCAGCGGCCGTTTCTCTGCCCAGGCGAACTGATCCGCCAGAGCGCAGACCCGGCCGACGATGATGATGGCCGGTGTTTCGACGCCCTGCCTCCGGACCTCCTCCTCAAGATCCGCCAGGCCCGCGACGATCCGCTTCTGCCCTGCCGTCGTTCCCTGCTGCAGCACCGCTGCCGGCATCTGCGGATCCATTCCCGCATTCAGAAGCCCCTCGCAGATGTAACCGAGCCGGGCGATCCCCATCAGAAAGACCAGAGTCCCCTTCGTGCGCACCAGGACTTCGAAGTCGATGTCCTCGCTGGAGCCCTTTCGCTTGTGCCCCGTGATGATGTGCAGGGACGAGGTGTAATCTCTGTGGGTGACCGGGATGCCGTTATAGGCGGGCACCGCGATGGGTGATGGGATTCCCGGCACGATCTCGTAGTCGATTCCGTGCTCCGCCAGCAGCTCCAGCTCCTCTCCGCCTCTTCCGAAGAGGAAGGGATCACCTCCCTTGAGCCGGACGACTTTTTTCCCCTGCAGCGCCTGCGCCAGGAGCAGCTCGTCGATTTTATCCTGGGGCATGGTGTGATTGCCGGACCGCTTGCCGACGTTGATGTGCTCCGCCTCCTTCGGGAACAGAGAGAACAGCGAGTCTCCGATGAGCGCATCGTAGACGATCAGATCCGCCTGCCGGATCACTTCCGCCGCCTTCACAGTCAGCAGCCCCGGATCTCCGGGTCCTGCTCCCACCAGCCATACCTTACCTTTGTTCATATCCAATGCTCCTTACCTTATTCGTAACGCGCCTTCATCGCCTTCGCCAGCTCGACCCCCAGGCGCTCGGGATGCTCCGGATCGCCGGTCATGGATTCTCTGTGCCATGCTCCGCTCGCCTCATCGTAGTAGAGTCCCTCCAGCCGCAGCTGTTCGTCACGGCATACCGCAAAGGCTGCGATGGGCGAGGAGCATCCTCCGTCCAGCCATCGCACGAAGGCCCGCTCCGCCAATACTTCCCGCTGGGTTCTGAGATCGTTATAATCCGCGGCCCAGGGGCAGTCTGCGCCCTGTTTCGCCTGCACCGCCAGCACTCCCTGCCCGGCGGCGGGAAGGATCTCCTCCGGCTCGAAGTACCGACTGATCCTGTCCTCCAGTCCCAGCCGGATCAGCCCGGCGGCCGCCAGGATCAGCGCTCCGTACTGACCTTCGTCCAGCTTTCTCAGCCGGGTCTGCACGTTCCCCCGGACGCTCTCCACGGTTGCCTGGGGATAAAGCTTTTCGATCTGGATCCGTCTGCGGAAGCTGGAGCTTCCAATGGGTCTGCGGAAGTCGATCTCGCTCTGCCCCTCCGGGAGCACCAGCACATCTCTGGGATCTTCCCGCCTGGAGACGGCGATCACCGGAAGCTCCTCCGGAACCTCCATCGGAAGGTCCTTCAGCGAGTGGACCGAAATGTCGCTGCGTCTGTCCATCAACGCCTGGTCCAGCTCCCGGACAAACAGGCCCTTGCCTCCGATCTTATCCAAAGTCTTGTTCAGGATCTTATCTCCCGTTGTCTTCATAGGCACCAGTTCGTATGCGATGCCGTGGTCTGTCAGGAAGCTCCCCACCAGTTCGCTCTGGATGATGGCGAGCCTGCTTTCTCTGGTTCCTATCCTTACCGGTCTCATACTTCCTCCTCTGTCAGCACCTTCTGGATCCGCTGCCGGACGGCCTTCGCCCTGCGGTGATCCCTGCCCGATGCGTTCACACCAATGACGGTCTCTCCCTGCCGCACGATCCCCGGGAAATAAAAATCACACAGCTCTTTATCGCTGGACGCGTTGACACAGATCTGCTTCTTTCGGCACAGATCCGCGATCTGCCGGTTCAGCTCCTTGTCTGCGGTCGCCGCAAAGACGATATCCCTTCCCTCCAGATCTTTTTCTTCGAATCTCCGCCGGATCCATACAACGCTTCCCGCATCCGCCAGATTCCGGATGCTCTCCTCCGCCTCGGGAGATACTACCGTGATGTGCTCCGCGAAGGGCTGCAGGACTGCGATCCTTCTGGCAGCGATGCTGCCGCCCCCCACGAACAGGATGTCCCTCTCGCTCAGATCGACATACAGCGGGAACCAGGGCCGGTCTCTGTTTTCGTTTGACTCACTCATTGTTTCCGCCTCTTTTTGATCACAATGTTCAGGATCCCGCCGATCACGATGATGATCAGCGCCAGGATCAGCACGTTGGTCGCCGCTTCCTGCGGGATCTGGCTCTTCGAACCGATGGAATCCTGATAGAAGGTCAGTTCGTATTCGATCTCCACCGGATCTCCCATGGCCGTGGTATCGGCGATCACCGGCATGGGATCATCCATGACCGCAATGGGGATGGTGAAGGAGGAATTCCCTCCGTCCTTCGTCTCGTTCAGGTATTTCTCTCCGCCTACGATCATATAGTCGTAGTAGGTGCTGGACCACAGAAGCCTTGCCCAGGCTTTGCCGTCCTTCACGATCAGCCAGGTCGGAGACGAAACGGATGCCCTGCCGCTGCCCCCGGCCATATTGACCTGGATGGAGTACTCACCGTCCTCCATATTCAGCGGCACAGGATCATAGGAAGCCAGCGCACCCTCCCCGGAGTCCGCTCCAGCCTTTGCATCGGCGCCGGAAGACGCGTTCCCGCTGCCGGCCCCTTCACCGTTCTCATAGGCCTCCACCGCCTGATCGATCTTGTCGTAGTCCGGCACCTGGATGGCGAGGGCCTCCTTCGGAAGGGACCCCGCCTCGAACAGGATCGTGCGGTCGTACCATTTCTTTTTTTTCTTACTGAAGGCGGCGCAGGAGATCTCCTCATTCAGGCCGCTGACCTCCATCTCAAAGCTGCCCTGTCCGGACCGTTCCTTCAGCTCCGTGTATTCCTCCAGGGGCGCTGCGGCGGCTTCCTGTGCCGTCCCCGGATAGACGAATTTGTAGCTGGTGCTGTACAGCGTGATATCGGCAGTCATCTTCCCGTCTTTGACCTTGAGCACGGCCTTCTCGATCCGAAAGAACGTGGAACTGGAGCGAACCTCGATCTTGTAATTGCCCTCATTCACATCCGCCGCCCGGATCGGCACCATGCCGTAGCTTTTGACCTCTTTCGAAGCGGCCATATCACCGGAGGTCGCCACCTGGTCGTAGCCCTCCGCCGCAAAAGCCGGACAGAAGCAGCCGAGCAGAAGCACGAAAACAAGGGCTGTGATCAGCCTTCTGCCTTCGCGTCTCGTATGCACTTTGTCGGCTCGTCCTGTCATTTCTGCTCCTTGTTATTTCCGGGCAACGTCAAATGGTTTCCCACATATCGCTTTTGTCACGCAAAGCCTATTTTTTAACTCCATGGTGACAATTTCTCTGATCGTTTGTCACGAAGGTCCCAAAAACTGCTCTTCCCGTGACAAACCGAGGGATCATTTGTCACGCGGAACATCTTTTTTGACACTACCGTGACAATTTCCTTTGAAAACAATTGTCTGGCATACCAGTTTTGTCACGGTGTTTCACTTTTTTGCTCTTCCTGTGACAATCCATTTTCTATTTTGTCATACAGGAGGTCTTTTTTACCCCTCCCGTGACAAACCTGGTTTTCTTGCAGCATCTGTTACTTCTGTTCACTGAGTTTCTCTAGTTATTTGATCCGCTCCGCTGCCCGGGCATGCCGCACCAGCATCTCCTGTACGGCGGGGTACTCTCCCAGGCCCCGCAGCACAGAAACCACCGGGTGACCGGCCGCCTCCAGCCGGCTTTGCCAGGAATCCTCCTCCGGTCCTGCCATGTCGTTCTTCGCGTGATCTCCCGCCACGATCATCAGCGGCGCCAGGATCACTTCACCGGCGTGGGCCTGCATCTGCTCCAGCACATCCTCCAGCGTGGGCGTTCCTTCGACGGTGCCCACATACACGTTTTCACAGCCGACATTCCGAAATGCCTGCTGCATCTGGTCATAGATCCGGTTCGCTTCCGGCCTCTTCGCCGATCCGTGGCCCATCAGCACCAGCGCCCTCGCGCCGGGGGCTCCGCCGGCGCCGGACGCTTCGCCGGCTCCCGGTTCCTCCGTCCGTTCCCCGGACAATTCCGCTCCCAGAAGCTGCTCCGCCAGGATCTTCGCCAGCTGCTCCCGGTCCTCCTCCGTGCTGAGCAAAGGCTGGCCAGCCCGAATACAATCAAACCGGCCGACCGCTTCCGAAAGAGCGGAAAGCATTCGGTCGTTTTCTGCTCCGGGGATCATATGGGTCGGCTGCACCAGCACGTCCCGGATCCCCTCCGCCTGCATTCGTTCCAGCGCTTCCTCCAGGGTGTCCGTATGGACCTGGTTCGCGGCGGGACCGACGGCGGAGTTCGCGGCGGGACCGACGGCGGAGTTCGCGGCGGGACCGTCCGCAGACTTCGCTGCGGACTCCGCCAGCCCCGCGGCATCTTCAGCTCCATCCCGGTCCCGCAGCCGCTTCACGATCATCCGGCTGGTCCATCCCCGGTAGAGTCTCCGGTCCGGGAAGGCCGCCGCCAGATGCTCCTCGATGGCGTCAATAGTCTTCTTTCTTGTTTCCTCATGGGTGGTTCCGAAGCTGACCACCAGCAGCGCCTTGTCCAGCCTTTGCATGAAACCCTCCTAAAGATTCTTCTTCTTATAGATAAAGCCCACCGAGATCAGCGAGAAACAGATCAGGTATCCGATCAGTATGACCACGCCCCAGGGGGAATAGCCGGTGCCGTCCGAGATCCCGCGGATCATGCCGCTGGTCTGTGACAGGGGCAGCGCCGCCACCACTTGACGGATCCCTCCCGGCATCGCGTCGGTGGAGAAGAAGGTATTGCACAGAAACGACATGGGCGTGATGATGTACGCCGTATACCGGGGCGCGTCGGTGTAGCTCTTCGCCAGGAAGGACAGCACCAGCGCCAGGGTGGCGAACACCGTACCGTTCAGAAACAGGATCAGGAAGGACAGTCCGTTGAAGATCAGCCCCGTGCGGATGGGCAGGGTCAGCAAAAGGATCATGCAGCCCGAGTACATTCCCCGAAGGCTCCCTCCGATGACCTGTCCCAGAATGAACTGCCACAGCGGCGTGGGCGAGACCATGACCTGATCCAGCGCCTTCTCATAGAGACGCTGCACGCTCATGTTCTGGGCCACCGCGCTGAAGCTTCCGGTCATGGTGGACAGCGAAACGATGCCCGGGATCAGGAAGTTCAGATACGGCTCCCCGTGGGAGGTCGTCTGGATCCCCAGGCCGAAGACGATCAGATACATCAGCGGAGTGATGACGGCCGCCAGCGTTATTTTGTAGAAATCCCTGCGGAATTCTCTCCATTTTTCCCATAAAACCGCCAGCACGCCCATTACTTCTGATCGATCCTCCTTCCGATCCGTTCGATGAATACGTCTTCCAGTGTGGTATTTCGCAGGGTCGCATCCCGCCCCGCGCCGGACAGGTATTCGATGGCCTCCTCCCGGGTGGGGAAATAATGGCTCACGAGCGTTTCATCCGAATTCTCATCCACCGCGAAATGCCCCAGAGCGCTGATCAGCGCGTCCGGCGTATCGATGGTATCCAGCCGGCCTTTGTCGATGAGCGCCACCCGCTCGCACAGGGACTGGGCTTCATCGATGTAGTGGGTCGTCAGCAGGATGGTGATGTTCCTGCTGTGCAGCTGACGCAGCAGGTTCCACATCTGGCGCCGGGAAATGGCGTCCATTCCCGCCGTCGGCTCGTCCAGCAGCAGGATCTCCGGCTCCGTCATCAGCGCCCGGCAGATCATCAGCTTTCGCTTCATGCCTCCGGAAAGGTGGCGCACCACCCGGTGCCGGTAGTCGATCAGTCCGGCAAACTCCAGCAGCTCGTCGCTTCGGGCCCGGATCTCTTTTTTCGGCATATAGTAAAGCCTGCCCTGGTATTCCATGACCTCATCCATGGTCATGTCCTGGCGCATGGAATACTCCTGGGTGATGATGCTGAGCTTGCGCTTCACGGCAGAGGCCTTGCGGTCCAGCTTCTGTCCGTCGATGCGGATCTCTCCCGCCGTAGGAAGGAGCACCGTGGACAGCATGCTGATGGTCGTGGTCTTGCCGGCGCCGTTGGGTCCCAACAGTCCGAAGAATTCCCCGGTTTCGATGGTCAGATCCAGCCCGCCCACTGCGGTGAAATCGCCGAATTTTTTTGTGAGGTTTCTGATCTCAATCATGGAACTACCTGCTGCCGGCTGTCCCGGCGGTTATCTGTCTTCTTTCGGATCCTTCGCGATGATCAGCGAGAAATAACCCGCTTCATCGGGGATCTCCTCCAGGCTGCGGTACACCTTCTCGGATGGCATGCCGCAGTCCTCCACCATCTGCACCTGCTTGCCGCTTGCCCGCAGGATCTCCTTGACTTCCTTCATGTGGCTGCCGGATTTCATCAGGACATACGTCCCGTCCTGATCCAGCCCGTCACTCAGCTTGTGCAGCGCCGGCATCACGTGCATGGGCTCGTTCCACTCCACGATGGGAATGTTCAGCCGGGAAGCTGCCGCGCAGAACGAGGTGATCCCGCTGACCAGCTCGGTCTGATAGCCGGCCGCCTCAAGGTATGGCTGCAGGTAGGTGAAGGTACAGTAGACACTGGAATCGCCCAGCGTCAGATAGACCACGTTCTTTCCCTGCTCCAGGTACTCCGCGATCTTCTCCGCCCCCCTGCGGTGATTCTCCCGCTGTACCTGCCGGTCCATGACCATGGGCATATAGACGGGCACCAGCTCCTTGTTGGCCAGCTCCGGCACAGCAGCGACGGCGATCTTATATGCGACGGTTTCTCTGGGTTCTTTTCCCGGCAGTGCGATCACGTCGTTTTCCCGGATCAGCCGGCAGGCCTTGAGGGTCATCAGTTCCGGATCTCCGGGGCCGACGCCCACACCGTATGCGATTCCTTTCATTGGGTTCTCCTTTTTATTCTTCCACCAGCGTCACGGTCAGTTCGTACTCGATCTCATGGGGCTCGCTCATGGCCGTGGTATCCGCAATGACCTTCATGGGCTCGTTGAGCTTCGAGACCGGAATCTCGAACACGGAATTGCCGCTCTCGTTCACCGGCTCATACTTCTCTTCATCCACGATCATGTAGTCGTAGTTCTCGCTGGACCAGGTCACGGTCATGATAGCTTCACCGTTCTTCACCGTCATGGTGGTGGGGCTGTCGATGTCCGCTCTGCCGGTGCCGCCCTCCTTCGCAACGTCTACCTGATACTCGCCGTCCTCCAGATCGATCTCGGTTCCGGCGTGGATGTCATCTCCGGGGACCGGATTGGAGACCGTCACGTTGTGGGTGTACCAGTTTCCGTGGGTACCGATGATGGATACTTCGAAAGGCTCGTCCAGCGCCGGAACCGGAACATCAAATCCGTAAACCTCCTCCGTATACCCGTCGCCGTAATCGATGGTGTCAACGGTCCGGGGCAGCATCTCGGCGCCTTCCTTCTGGGCGTCCTCCTTATTGCCGTAGAACAGGTTGACGATCTTCTTGGACTGCAGGCTGACGTGGACCGTCATCTCTCCGCCCTTCACGGTCAGGATGCCCTTGTCGTTGTTGTAATCGTTGACATGGAACATGTTGTGGTCCGAGACGAAATCTACCACATAGGTTCCGTCCTCCAGACCTGCCGCTTCAGCACCGCCGGAAGCCGCATCATCGCCGGATCCGCCGCAGCCGCTCAGGGCGAGGGCTCCGAGGGTTGTCATAACAACGATCAGTAATAAATAAAATGTTCTCTTCATAAATATACCTTTCGGCTAAAAACGGGAAGAAGCACCGGCAGGAGATTTGTCTCCCTGTGCCGGTACTTCCCTGTCATTCGTTATACTTCGGGAACCGAAATTCCCGGTTCTTTGTACGAAATCTTATTTGATCACTGCGCCGGCATGCTCAACGTAGATCTTCTCTACGTCAGCAATTCTGCCCAGTCCTTCGATCTGGCAGGAGACGTTGTCCGCGCCAAGACCGTCGCCGATCTCCACCGGAGCGTCAGCGCCTTCGACCTCGAACTCACCGCCGTTGACAAATCCATAGTACCAGGTTCCTTCTTCGTCAGCTGCCATGTCGTTGTTGGCATGGTCTCCTGCAACGACCATCAGCGGACGCAGGATGACCTTGCTGTAGCCAGCTGCTTCAACAGCCTTCTTGACTTCCGGCAGAGCCGTATCCGGCGGGTTGCCCTCAACGGTACCGATGAAGACGTTCTTATATCCCAGCTGTTCCATCTGTGTCTGCATCTGGTCATAGGTTACGTTGGCTTCGTGGCCTGTGCCGTGTCCCATGAAGACGATGGCGGTTCCATCCTCTGCCAGAGCATCGATGGAGTCCGCGCCTGCAACGCTGACTGCCTCAGCAACAGCAGCCTTGGCGACCGCTTCCTTGTCCGCATTGATCTCGGAAGCATCCGCGCCAACCTCGCCCAGCAGGGGCTCAGAGATCTCGACGGATTCGAAGTTGTCCTTCACCGCCTCAACGGCCTCGGTCAGCTCGTCATACTCCGCGCCGTGCATCAGGTGCGTCGGCTGGATGACCAGGTTCTTGACTCCGTTGGCAACGGCTCTGTCCAGCGCCTGCTGAACGTTGTCGATCTTCTCACCGTCACGAGCCTGTACGTGGTTGATGATGATCTGCGCGGTGAACGCTCTTCTGACGGACCAGTCCGGATATGCTTCCTGCAGCGCCTTCTCCACGCCGCCGATGTCGGTAGCACGGCTGTCGTTGAAGGATGTGCCGAAGCTGCAGACCAGCAGTTCGTTCTCGCCGATGTCATCGCCGTTCAGCGGATCATCCTTAGACGCATCGCCGGTGTCCAGACCGAAGTAGTCCGGATCGTCCAGCTGTTCCTTCTGCTCATCGGTCAGAGCATCGTACGCAGCCTTCGCAGCCTCACACTGCGCATCGGTCTCGTCCGTTCTCTCCTGGACCTGGATCGCTTCGATCGCTGCATTGCATGCCGCGACTGCATCCACATCCTCGGTGACCGCCGCCTGGTCATCTGCCGCCGGCTCTTCGGATTCTCCGCAGCCCGCGAACATGACCGTCATGCCGAGCGCCATGACCAGCGCCAGGCCGACTACAAGAAATTTTCTCAGATTCTTCATATGAAAGCCTCCTCTTGTGATAGATATAACGTTTGAAGAATACAAAAGCCTTCGCCCACCCGAGCAAAGGCCTCCTGAAGAATTCATTGTGTTCTCAATCGGTATCACTCGCCAGTGTCTCGTGGCAGGAACGGCCTCCACGGCCATTCGCACTTCCGGCAGGCAGGTCTCCTGGCTTACGGGTCTCTGTTTCGTCCGCCTTCCCAGAATGAAACGTTCCAGTGGCCTTGGCTGCCGGGGCAGCCGGGTGGACAAAACCCTCCGCTTACAGTGACGAGTTCGCACAGGTCTCACACCTGTTTCCCTATTATCCGGAGTCTTTCGATCCGGCACCTGACGGTTCTGTATTCCCAATAAATACTGACCCGCAGCCCTTCTGCGGGTCAGCGTCAATATTATACCACTCTGATGATGCTCAATCAACACCCCAGATTGTTTCTTAAATGTTCACTCAGAACTCCGCCCGGCAGGGTCCAAACACTACTTCACATCCCGAAGCAGATATTTCCTGACGGAGGGAATCATAGCGCCGAACCCGTACACCAGACCTGCAACCAGGCAGGAGAGACCGGTGCCGGTGGTGATATTAAAGATCTCCATCCGCGCCACGGCATTGATCGGATCGTAAACCATAAAGTAGGCAACCGTTCCTGCCAGGAAGGCGATATAGCCCAGCACATTGAAGCCTCCGGTATAGTAATACGCGTTCTCCCTGCCCTGCTCGAACATATCCCGGACCGAGATCTTCTGCCGCCGCACGAGGAAGTAATCCACCAGAATGATGATGACCGTCGGACCGCCGATGAACCCGATCACCGAAAGGAATACGCTGTAATACTCCATGACTACGCCGGTGAAGTTGAGGAACAGCACCCAGATGGACCATGCGATCAGAATCTTGCGGTAGCTCCAGTTCGGCAGCACGGCTTTCGTGCTCACCGAAAGGCTGTACATCGCAACCGCCATGATCGAGATGTTGGAGCAGATCAGACAGATCATCGACAGGATCGCCAGTCCGCCGCCGATCTCTTCGAACCAGATCGACGGGTCATTGGAATAGACCCCGGCAATATCCGAAACCGCAAGCGCGCCGAAGGCACCGACACAGGCGATCAGCGCATAGACCACGCCGAATCCCGTCATGAATCCCCAGTAACTGCCGCGCTCCGTCTTGCCCAGTCTGGGGATGACACCGATTACCGTATACCAGGCGCAGACAAACGCCAGATTCCATTCCGTAGCGATCATGTAATTCTCACGGAAGGTCTCCCCGATCGGTTCCACAGCCTGCATGCTCATCAGCTCGCTCCAGGAATAGTTCTTAAAAACGAAGACGAACAATACGATGCAGGCGATGATGATGCCGGGAATGACGACATAAGATATCTTCGTAATCACATCCGGGCCCATGAGCGCTATGATGAACCCGATGATCACACAGGTGGCTCCCAGCCAGGGGATCCACGAATCCGACAGCACATTGCCCGTTGCTATGGTGTACAGCGCGCTGATGGAGGTCCCGTGAATCTGCGTCAGGATCGCCTCCCATCCCCAGGTCGCGAAGATCGCGACGAACCAGATCACAACGATCCCCTTGTACCCGAAACAGGCCCGTTGATAGATCCACGTATCGATCCCCTCCCGGGCAGGAATGATGACCGCCAGCAGGTAGATGATGCTGAACAGCACCACAACACCGAGGGTGTTGGTCAGCGCCGCCTTCAGTCCGATCACCGAGATAATCGCACCGCCCTGGGTAAAGCACCAGGGCGCCATCGAATAGACGATCGTGACAGCTGCAATGGCCCAGAACCCGTGGGTTCTCTCCGAGCTTCGCATCGGGATGATTCCGAATACCGCTTCCTGATTCGCGTTTTGTTCATTCTTATTCATTCAGACCCACCCCCTCTCTACAGAATTCCGATAATGATGATCACAACGCAGGCCGCTGCTGTTGCCACCATTCCGATATAATCCGCCTTCGTCAGCCGCGGCACGTATTCGTAGTCCGGCGACTCGATCTCTTCGATCCTGGCCTCCAGTTCCTCCCGGAGCAGTTCCTTAAAGGATTTCTCCTGATCACTTGCCATAATCCATACCCTCCTGTTCCTATTTCACGATTTCTTCATATGTGGACGGATTTCTGTCCTTCAGCAGAACATAGTACCCCTCACGCAAAGGCTGGAGCTGATCCAGGTCCACAGCTGCTCTGATGATCTGCTCCTGATCTGCCGCCGCCGCGATGGGTCTTCCCAGCGGCCCCGAGATCCTGCTTCTGCCGAAGAAGCTGAGCTCTCTGTCTGTACCGACGTGATTGCAGGATGCCAGATAAACGACATTGTCGAAGGAGCGTGCCGTGTTGACGATCTCCCAGTCTCCCTCGTTCGGTTCCGTTTCCCACGCCGCAGGGGCCGCGATGATCTCCGCGCCCTTCAGTGCCAGGATCCTGGCCACTTCCGGATACGCCATATCCCAGCAGATCATGAGGCCGATTCTGCCGATGGAGGTTTCATATACGTTGTATTCCGTTCCCTTCTCGAAAAATCTGGTTTCTTCTCCGTCCACCAGATGCGACTTCCGGTAGCACCCCAGGGGCCGGCCCTGATCGTCAATGAGCGCCGCGGAGTTGTACAGTACCGGCCGTCCATCTTTCATGCCCTGTTCCACAAATCCGTAAATGAGATGGACCCCGTGCTTCTTCGCCTGCTCCGAAAGGATCTGTGCTGTATCCCCGTCCGGGAAGGGCTCCGCCAGGCTCTGATAGAGCTCCCCGCACTCGTATCCCGTCACCGCCAGCTCCGGAAAAATGACCAGATCCGTATCTCCGCCGGTGACCGCTTCCTCCAGCATGGAAATCATCTTGCTGATATTCTGTTCTTTCGCTCCCAGCGCCGACTGCATCTGGCAGCAGGCGATGGTTATCTTTCTCTTATCCATTCTCCTTCCCTCCGATTCATCCATAGTATCTGCTTCCCGCATTGATGTATAAGAGCAGTATACTGTATGTGTGAGAGGTTATCAATCTCATTCTGAAGAGCGATGCCAAATCACTCCCCATCCCCATAGATCGCTGTCATCTGGGCGGCGATCTGCGGGAAGTCGATCTCGCATGCTCCCTCCCAGATCCCCACCGGAACGCGATCCTGAAACGTGTATATGCTGATCAGAAAATCATGTTCAAAATCATAGACGATGACCTTCTGGTTCTGCAGATCGATGATCCAGTATTCCCGCACGCCGGCGTCCGCATACTTCCGGTGCTTGATGGTCATATCCTTCCTGCGGGTGGAGGGGGAGAGGATCTCCATGATCAGATCGGGCGCGCCCCAGATGCGGTTATTCACCAGCTGACTGCGGTCGCATACGATGCTGATATCCGGCTCAACCACCGTATCGTCATCACAGTCGATGTGGACCGAGACCGGCGCAGAGAAAGGAATGCAGTCGCCCCCGCGGGCTCGGATGAACAGTTTCAGATCCGTCATAATTTCATATATAACAAACTGATGCTTCGTCGTCGGCGCCGCCAGATTATAGATGACTCCGTCGATCAGCTCGATCCGCTCATGCTCCCTCAGCGGGTAATAATCCTCCGCCGTATGCTTCCCCTGGGGGACCGCTCTGTAGTGCTCCGCGGCGCTGCCCTCCTTCACCAGCACGCGTTCGCCCTCCGGAGGATAGTCGTAAACCGGACCCGGGTAAGTCGCGTAGTGTTCCTCCGTGAAGAACTTCTCCAGAGCCTGCAGTGTATGATAGCGCGGCGAGCGGGTCTCCCCGGAAAAGATCTTCTGCACCGTTCCCAGCGGAACGCCGGAGCCCTCGCAGATCTGCTCGTTGGTGTATCCCCGTTCCCTCTTCAGTTTCTTCATTTCTTCGATCGTCATGCCTGCTCATCTCCTTTATCGTAATCATACATCCATTTTACCCGTTTGTCAACCAAATTCGGGTATTTCATGCAACCCGTATTCGGGTAATAAAGATGAAAAAGACGCCGCAGTTGTCAATGCAGCTTCGGCGCCCGAATCGGTTTGGAATTGCTACTTCGCAGAAATTACTCCTCTGTCTCCTCCTGGGGCCAGTACACGCAGTGGCACGGATAGTACTCGCCCATGTAGACCCATACGGTATCGCCCATGGGCAGTTTCTCCGGCTTATCCTCGAAATACAGGTCCGGAATGAACAGCTTCAGAGTCGTCCGCTTTTTCCCTTTGACCAGAATGCCCTCCTTCACCGGATTGTCCCGGAACGCCTCCAGCTTCTCCCGGAAATTCTGCACGCCGGTCTCCCTGCCGAAGTGATCCGCGAACTCGTTGATGTCCGAGTACACGACGTTGTCCTGATCCTTGAACCAACCAAATCTCATCATAATACGTTTCCTCCTATACTAAACACGTTCCAGTTTTCCCAGCCTTTCCGCCAGATCGATCAGATCCCGCATCCGGGCGTTCGTCGTTCCGATGGGAAACTCCGCTGCGATGACCCTCCCGCACTGCTCCACGCACTCCTTCGCTCTCGCAAAGGCTGGCTCTGCGATCTCCTCGAAGGGCGGGGTGGTGATCACCTCAGCCGCAAGAAGCCTTGCCAGCTGATAGTCGATGTCATTTTCGCTCAGTACACCGGCGATGAAGGGCGCGTTTTCCTTCTGCAGGCGCCGGTAAACGGGGATCCCGCTGCCCCCGGAGCTCAGCACCAGCACCCGGGGCGCCCTGCTCCCGGCATCTTCCTCCCGTCCGAAAGGAGCGCTGCCGCCAGCCTTTGCATCCCCTGCGGGCGCCGGAAGCTCGATGCTGCCGAACAGCGGATCGAAGAACCCGTTGTCCAGACTGTACAGCTCCCGGATCATATCCTCGTGGAAGATCTCCTCCGGAACGCCGTAGCGGTAGATCCGGTCGCCCTTCACGCAGATGATCCGGTCCGAGATCTTCTCCGCCAGATCGATCTCGTGCAGGGACATGATGACCGTGATCCCCTTCTTCTTCGCCATGCTCCGCAGGATCGTCAGCAGCTCCAGCTTGTACCGGATGTCCAGAAACGACGTGGGCTCGTCCAGAATGATAATCTCCGGATCCTGGCAGATGGCCCGGGCCAGCAGGATCCGCTGCCGCTGTCCGTCGCTGATGGCATTGAAATCCTTCGGCCCCAGCTCCGTGGCGTGGACCACCGCCATTGCCTCGTCCACCATGCGCTCATCTTCCTCCGTCAGCAGCCCCAGCTTGCCCGTATACGGGTAGCGGCCGCTGGCAACGATGTCATAGCAGGTCAGAAGATCGGTCTTGAGCCGCTCCGTGAGCACCACCGCCATCTTCTGGGACAGATCCCGGGCAGGCATCGAATGAAGATTCTGCTCATCGAAATAGACCTTGCCGCCGATCAGGGCCAGCTGACGGGTGATGCTCTTGAGGATCGTAGACTTGCCGGCGCCGTTGGGGCCGATCAGCGTGACGATATCCCCCTTCCGGATGTCGATGCAGATGTCCCGGATCAGGGCCTTGCCGTTGTAGCCCACCGACAGGTCATCCATGCGGATGTAGGCTTTTTCGTTCTGACTCATCCCCGCATCCTCCTTCTGCTGATCATCATGTAGATGACGACCGGCGCGCCGAATACCGCGGTCACCGTGCTGATGTTCAGCTCGATGGGCGCGAAGGCCAGCCGGGCGATCAGATCGCACACCATACAGAATACGCCGCCGCCCAGGGCGCACCCGGGGATGACCACCAGCGGTTTCGACGTGCCCATGGCGCCTTTCACCAGGAACGGAACGGCGATCCCCACGAAGGAGATCGGTCCCGCAAAGGCTGTAACGCACGCGGACAGAAGGCTGGATAATGTGATCAGCGCCGCCCGGAAGAACCTGATATTGACCCCCAGGCTCTGGGCGTACATCTCTCCCATCTGATACGCCCCGATGGGCTTGGAAAGCATCATCGTGAGAATGAAACCCACGCCGCAGACCACCAGGCACACGCCTACGTTGGACCAGGTCATACCGGAGAAACTTCCCTGGGACCAGCCGTGGAGGTTGGCGATGTCCGAGTCCTCCGCGAAGGTGATCATGAATTCCGTCACCGCGTTGCAGATGTAGCCGACCATGATGCCGGCGACCAGCAGCATGCCCATGTTCGGCACCCGGTGGGAAACCGCCAGGACGAACAGGGTCGCGATCATGGATCCGACGAAAGCCGCCGCGATCAGCGTGAAGGAAGACACGTGCTTCGCGTTCTGCAGGAACACGATCAGAACGAAGGCGACCACCATCTTGGCGCCGGAGGAAATGCCCAGCACATAGGGTCCCGCAATCGGATTCTCAAAGAACGTCTGCAGCAGGAAGCCCGCCAGCGCCAGCGCTCCGCCGAGGATCATCGATACGAAGATCCGGGGCAGCCGGATGGTCCAGATGATGTCCAGGGTCTTCTCATCCCCCTCCCGCAGGAAGATGGCCCGGACGATCTCACCGACGCTGATATGGACATTGCCGGAATTGATGTTTATCACCGTGATCACCGCGAAGGCGATCAGCAGGATCACAAAAACCATGATGCAGCGGCTCCGCCGGCGAAAATTCTCCGCATGAAAACCACCGGCTGGGGCGCCGGCGGTCCTGTTTGTTGAAATTTCCTTGTTTTTATCCTTCATACGATTACTGAATTACTGCAGTTTCTGAATGTACTTCAGATCCGTCGGTTCATCCTCGGAGAACAGCTTGTGAAAATCGAGGATCATATCCGCTACGATATCCGTTCTCTGATACATGGAGCTGCCGGTCACCCAGCAGTTTCCGTTCTGAACCGCCGCCATCTTCTCCATGACCGGATCCTTCGCCTTCAGGTCATCCAGACTCTTGACGGATCCGTCGATGCTGCCGTTGTAGATGATATAATCCGCATCCACGGCTGTATCATAGAATGTTTCGATGGACATGTCAATGGATGTCCTGCCGCTTTCGTCGTCCAGATCCTTGAAGATGTATCTGGCTCCGGCGATCTCAATCATCTTCGGAATGTAGTCGGTGCTCCGGCGGACGACGACTTTGCCGTCCGAGGAAATATAGAAGAACGCGACGGTTTTCTCGGTATTCTGAAAATCATCCAGCTCCTTGATGGATGCCATCTGCTCGTCGAAGAAAGCGTCCGCCTCTTCCTCATGATCGGTGAGAACGCCATACAGCCGGATCCATTCCGCTCTGCCCATGGGATCGGACTCATAGCTGGAGCGGTCCACCAGCACCGGGATCCCCAGGTCCTCGATCATCTCCTGCACCTCCGGCGTGTGATCGATCATGGTCGATTCGATGGCCAGATTGCAGTCCTCGTCCAGCATGGTCTCATAATCCGGCGCGCTGTATTTGCCGGCATAGATGATCTTGCCCGCCTCCATGTCGGCCTTCGGCTCATCAAAGGTCCAGGCGTCCTTCTTGATGGAGGACATCCGGATGTGATCCTGGGCATTCATGGAGTAGAACATGGCCATGGTGGCGGTCGCCGCCAGGTAGATCCGGTCGATCGGCTTGTAGAGAACGATGATATCCTCTTCCAGACCTTCCGGCGCGATCTCTCCCTCCGGTACCAGCAGGAACCGCTGATGGTCGTGGATGTCGATCAGGTCATACCCGCCCTCATAGCGGTAAACGCTGTACTCGGTGGCCCGGTCCAGCTCCAGGGTGGACTCATAAGTCAGTCCCGGGATTTCGGGTCCTGCCGCCGCAGCACCGTCTGCGTCTTCGGCTGTTGTTCCGCCGCCGCTGCCGCTGCCGCCGCATCCGGTCAGTCCCGCCAGCGCCATGCACATGGCCAGCAGCAGGGCAAGCCATCGATTTTTTCTGATTGTTCTTCCTAGGCTGTGATTACTCATGGCTGATCTTTTCCTCTTTGTTCTTCTTGATATACTGATCAAACTGTTCTGCAGCTGCCTTCTCTTCCCCGGCGATCACGCCGTAGACCTTGACCCATTCCGCCGCCGCGAAGTTGGTCGCTTCCTGCTCCGAGCGGTCGATCATCATGGGAACCGACAGAGACGAATATCTGGTCTGCAGCTTCTGCAGGATCTTCTGCTGCTCTTCGGACAGCGCCTTATCCTCATCGGAGCTCTTCTTCGTCAGCTTCTTCGGCAGGATCTGCCCCGGCAGAATGACCAGATCCGCTTCCGCGCGGACGATATCGCGAAACTCGGGCGTCTCGTAATTGTCCTGGGTCAGGATCTTTTCTTTCTCCACGGCTTTGGCCGCCTTCGGATTGGTGATGTCTTCCGGATTCATACCGATGATGGCCACCGAATCCAGATGTCCGAGCTGTGTGATGGTATCCAGCGCCGCTTCCGATGCGATGTACGCATCCTTCACCGGCTTCGTTATTATAACACAATCCTTGTCCAGACCGGCGGGAAGCTCTGCTCCCTTCGGCACGATCAGGTAATTGACGACATTGTTCTGATACAGCTCGTTTGTGATCTCATTGTCCGATTTGGCGATGGGCTTTCCTTCCTCATCGTATTCGATCTTCTGCTCCGCCGCTGTCGCATCAGTATCGCCGCCTGTTTCGGCCTCTGCCTCAGCCGCTTCCTGCGCCGTGGCATCCGCCGCATCCGCTTCCTCTGCAGCCGTCGGTTTTTCCTGACTGCTTACGATCTGATCCGCGATGGTCCCGGACGGCTCAGCCTTTGCACCGGCATCTCCAGCCTTTGCATCGCTGTCCGACGCAGCGGCGTCCTTACCCGCCGTTTCTTTTTTCTCCAGAGCCGTATCGGTGCCCTGATCGATGCTGACCAGCGTGATGTCGTTCTCGTAGCGGAAAATCTTGAAATACTTCGCATACTTCACATTTTCCGTCCCCTTGACCTTCAGACCCAGAAGGTCCGGTGCCTTATCGGTCAGCTTCTTGGTGTTGGTCACATGTCCGTCGGTGCCCGCGGCAGCCTTTCTGCCCGCGCCGGCCCCGGCTTTATAAATGAAAATGTTATATTTGACCCAGTGGGGCTGGGACATGGCGGTCGTACGTCCGATGATGGTGTTGTTGGCGTTGAGCTTCACCGGAATGACGAACTTGGAGTTGCCGCCGCCCTGCTTGGAGTAGACCCGTCCGTTGGCCTTCAGGGAATCGTATTTGCTGCTGCCGAATTCGATGGTCGCGTATGCCTTGCCGCCGGTGACTGTGATCTTATTGCAGCGGATGTAGGCAAGCCGCCCGGAGCCTCCGCTCCAGCTGAACCGGTCCGGCGTATAGACGCCGTCCTTCAGGCTGGTGGAATTGTTGACCGCACTGGTGCTCTTGCTGGAATCGTCCTTCCACTTGGAGACCTTGTCGGCTTTTTTGTTGTTCTTGAATTTCGTCTGGGTTCCGCTGGTCTTTTCGGATTCTTTTTTCTTCTTTCCGGTGGTGATGCTGGCGCCGCTGGAAGTCTTCTGGGCGTCCTTGCTGTAAAAGATGATCCACTTGTCCGGCCGCCAGGGATCGGTCTTGGGATCGCCGTCCGACTCGTATTTCTTCGAGTGCGGGGTGATGGTCAGCTTCTTGTCCAGCGCAGACACCGGAATGGTGAAGGTGTAGTAGCCGTTCACGATCCTGGCCTTGATCCAGTTGTTCTTGCCGGCCTTTTTCGCCTGCGCCGGCGTGCCCATGTAAACATAATCGTACCCATCGCCGGTCAGAGTGATGGTCGCCGTCATGGTCTTATCCTTATTGATCGTCAGGATCGTCCATGCCGGATCCGATTCCTTCGGATAGAGATAGAACATCTTCCGGTCGGTGGTGGCCTTGACCTTGTAGGTGCCGGCCGTCAGCGTCTGCCCTCCTGCCGGGCTCACCGGATCGGTCTGGCTCCCTGGATTTGCCGGTCCGCTGGGATCGGTCTGTCCGCCGGGAGCTGCCGGATCGTCGGAACCGGAGGAGCCGCTTTCCGGAAGGTCGGTGCTGTCGCTGATCTTCTCGGAGGATGCGTTCAGCGTCAAATGGTAGGTATAGTTGACCCAGTGGGGCGCCGACATGGCAGTCGTGCGGACCGCGCAGGGCTGATCCTGATTCAGCATCACTTCAGCGGTCACGGTCTGACTGCTGATGGGTGTCACATCCTTGCCGCAGGTGCCGGTTTTCGGATCGTAAAGCGCCGGCGTTTCGTCCGTGGACTCCGCCGTGCCCATATAAAGATGGGTCATGTTTGCGCTGCTGGCCTTGAGTACGGCATAGGCCTTGCCATTTTTGATAACGACCTTCTCGCAGGTCATGGTCGCCTTGCCGGTGCCGCCGGTGAAAGTGAAGCTGTCCGGCTTATAGGTGCCGTCCTCCAGACTGGCATCGCCCGTGCGGTTCTCTGCCTTCGCCGTGACGGTGATGGTGTAGTCGATCCAGTGGGCTTCCGACATCGCCGTCGTGCGCCCGCCCAGATCCATCTTGCTTCCGAGGCTGACCGGAATGGTCGCGATCATTCCGCTGCCATCCGCTTTCATCTGATAAACGCCCTTGCCCAGCTTGCCGCTGTCCGGATCATACAGGTCGGTATTAACGTCATCCGTATTCTTGTCCGAATCGATCTTGCCGGTGAACAGATGGGTGAAGTTCGTACTGCTGATCCGGATGACGGCTTTGGCCTTGCCGCCGGATACGGTGATCTTATCGCAGGAAAGCTTCGTCTTGCCGGTGCCCCCGGTGAAGGTGAAGCTTTCGGGCTGATAGTCTCCGTCGGCCAGATCGGTCGCGTTATTCACTTCTTTGTAGACCGCATTGCCGGCAGAAGCAGCTTTTGCCGCCCCCTTCTTTTTGACGTCCGCTGCGTCTTTGGAATCCTCCGTGTCCCTGACTTCCGCGTTTCCATCCGAATCCCCGTGGGACTGCGGCTGCTGAGCATCTGTTTCAGAGGCCTTCGGCTCCTCCGGCGCCCTGGTTTCTTCCGGCGCCTTCGTCTGCTCGACGGTCTTTTCTTCCTTCGGCGGCTCGGTCTCCTTCTCGACGACCTTCTCTGCCTGCTCCTTTTCTCCGGGATCCGCCTCCGCTGCATCTTCTGCAAAGGCTGGTACCGAGAAACTCATGGTCACCATGATTGCCAGCATGATTGCTAACAGCTTGCTTCGAACACTCCTCATTTCTGTCGTTCCTTTCGTTGTCTTCCTCAAACCGATTATACCAGAACAGCGCACCTGCAGGATGCCCTCTTCTGATGCAATCCGCAAAACCATGATAGGGAACCATCCGAAACGGATGGTTCCCCTGATGAATCACTGCATTCCGGAGTGAATAGTACCCGGATTACTTGACCTTGACGGTCTTGGCCTTGGACCACTTGGTGTAGACCATCTGGTTATTGATCTTCTTGAAGCCTCTGATCTTTACTGTGCACTTCTTGCCCTTCTTCAGCTTCTTGATCACTTTCTTCGTGGTGGAATTCTTCGTGATCTTCACGGTCTTGGCCTTGGCTCCGGCCACCTTGTAGGAAATCTCATAGCCGGCGACGTTCGCGTCCTTCTTCCAGGTAACCGTGACCTTCTTCTTGCCAGCCTTTGCCTTCTTCAGCGTGATCGTGGATGCCTTGATCTTGCTGATCTCGGCGTTGGTCCTGGCCTGCGCATCCTTCTTATCGATCGCGGTCTTGGCATCGCTTACCGTCTTGATGTCTGCCGCCAGCGTCTCGTCCGCCTTCTGCGCATCTGTCAGCTTGGCAATGGCTGCCAGAGCGGCCTGTACCTTGTCCTTGTTGGTCGGATCGGCCTTGGCTGCTGCGATGGCTGTCTGGGCAGCTTCATAAATCTCGATCTGCTCTTTTGCCGTATTTACTTCTGTAATGTCTGCCGCCAGTTCTTCTTTCTGCGCGTCGGTCAATTTCGCGATAGCATCCAGTGCAGCCTGCACCTTGTCCTTATTGGTCGCATCGGCCTTGGCTGCTGCGATGGCTGTCTTAGCATCCTCCAGATCAATCGCCTCTTTTGCCGTATTTACTGCAGCGATGTCTTCGGCCAGTGCTTCTTTCTGCGTGTCGGTCATTTTCGCAATAGCATCCAGTGCTTTCTGAACCTTTTCTTTGTTTGTCGGGTCAGCTTTAGCCTCTTCAAGTACTGCCTGAACTTCCAGCAGATCTGCTTCAGCGATCATCCGTGATGCCAACTCCTGATCCTCTGTGTCCGCTGCAATGTCTCTGATATCCTCGATCAGTTCCGGTGTGTTGGTGATCGTCCATGTCAATATTCTCTGCCACGATGCACTAGCTTCGTCAATTACATATTCTTTCGTATCATCATTTACTTTTTTCAGATCATTGTATACTCCAATATGGATGGGAACTCCTATTTGTTCGATCGGAACGTTAAATTCAAACATGCTCCAATAATAAGGGATCTGGCCATAATCCTCACCTTTGTAGGTGTAGTTATCCTTCGCTGTTCCAACTGTTACATCAATTCCTTCTGCGTATTGCTCCGCATCTTTCAATTCAAATTGTGTCAGGGAAACCGCGAATTTAGAGTATCTGTTCGATGTCATCGGTTTTGTAGTGACTTCCACCGTAATCGTCCCGTCCTCATTGACATACAGTTCCGTCCCCTGCTCAGCCAGCGAGACCATTCCCATGCTGGAAATAACCTTTTCAGACTTTTCCTGATTCTGGGTTGGCTTCCAATCCGGCTCGTCCATTTCGATCAGATAACTATAGTTGACCCATTTATAGCTGCTTTTCATATATGTCCGGACTGCAATTGATTCTTCGCCGTTGATGTCGACCGGCACAACAGCAGTCAGAGTATCTTCGGTATCAACCGCATAGACACCTTCTCCACAATTGCCTGTTTCATCAACCAACGAAGGTACATCATCAGAGCTATCAAGTTCGCCTGTGTACAGATGTGTCTTTGTGTTTTTATCAACCTTGAAAACTCCCATTGCCTCTGCATCAGTAACGATTACTTTCTCAAGCGAGAGAGCTGTTGCCACAGATCCGTCTGATTTCTTCAATAATGTAAAAGTGTAATCTTCAGCTGAATACTCACCGTCTTCTAATGTCGTTTCATTGTCAACGAACACCTCTGCTTCGCCCTCGTCGTTTTCGTCTGCAAACACTGTACTTCCCATGGCAAATACCATTGACAGGGACAGTACGGCTGCAAGCAGCCACTTCATTTTTTTCATTTCTCTTTGTCCTCTCTTTCTCGTCAGCTTATCAATAAACACTTTATTCCGCACTGTCCGTCACCAGCAGACAGGCAAAAACAAAACCCTCCGCAATGACCTGCGAAGGGTTGGCATATCGTCGCCGCACAGAAACAGAAGCCTGACCTGCGACTTCTATCCGCGTCTTATCATTGGCAGAACCTTCTTCGGAAGCTCATTGCGTCAATCTTAAAACCGGCAGGTTTCCTGACTCAGGATCATCACCTCAATGCACCTTCTCAGAGCGCTCGCTCCAATGGTCTCGCATCAAGACTACCCATTCACAGTGACCGGATCGTTCAGGACTCTCACCTGATTCCCTATTATCCCGAACCGGACAGCAGCTTCCGCTGTGTCCCGGCGCGGGCACCGATTTCGTTTCCTATTCAATTGTTCAAACGTATTGTACCATCCCGCCGCATCCGACGCAAGGGATGATATTTTCGGGTTTCACGAATCTCCCGTATTGCTCAGACATGAGTGATCGAGGCTGGCGACACGAAGCCAAACCAAAATTCAGTTGTTTTGATGATGGCGGAACGAAATGCCGAGTTTCCATCCCCGGTTTGATCCATATGCTCTTCCTCGGTCCAAATCGTCCTCAAGGAATATGAAAAATTGGGGCAAATCCTGCGAGCTGAGGCTCACGGCCGAGGATTTGTCCTAAAAGCATCTCAGGTTATACTGGTTTTTGATCCGCATGCATCAAAATCGTCTGTAATCCCGCTGCAATTGGACGGGACCGTCACGTGCAGCTGCTGGCTGCTGCACAGAGCTGCCAGCTACCGCCGCATCCCCCGTTCGATCACGACAAAGGGCACCGTCTGCAGAACCATTCCATCCGCCTCACTTCTGCCAGCCCCGCTTCATCGGGTCGATGGTTCCGACCGCGGAATACAGCAGTGCGTTGCAGATCGAGGCCGCCACGTTGCTGCCGCCTTTTCTCCCAAAGGCTGCAATGGCGGGGATGTCATTTTCTGCGCAGAGTTCAAACAGCTCCTGCTTGCTCTCCACCACGTTGACGAAGCCGACGGGAACCGCCACTATCAGTGTCGGGCGAAGGCCTTCCCGGATCATCTCCGACAGGGTGATCAGCGCCGTGGGAGCATTGCCGCTGACAAAGATCGCGTCGGGATGCTCCGCCGCGCCCCGGCGCATGCTGGCGGTCGCCCGGGTGGTCCCTTCCTCCTTCGCCTGCCGCATGATCTGAGGATCCGCCATGTAGCAGACGGCCTCTGCGTCCAGCTTCTTCAGAGAGGGCTTGCTGATCCCGGACAGGGCCATGTTGGTATCCGTGATGAAGACGCACCCACCCTCCTGCAGGGCTGCGATGCTCCGCTCCACCGCGTGCTCCGTGAATTTCAGATTCCTTCCGTAATCAAAATCCGCAGTCGTATGAATCACCCGCTTCACCACTGCCAGATGCTCCGCCGGAACCTCGATGCCCCGCTCCCCCATCTCTGCCTCGATGATGCGCATGCTTTCTTTTTCGATGTCCGCCGGACGGACGTATTGATAAGTACTCATCTTCTGTTCTCCTCGCATTCTCCAGCCTTTGCATCAGTAGCGGTCCATGATCTTGTAGATCTTCTCCATATCGAGAGCCGCGCGCACCCCATCCGCCAGAATATCGTACTGCATCTGCACGTATTCCTCATGGGGAATCACCCGGATCGCCCCCGGATCCAGACCCTTGCGGCGGGCCAGGCAGCGGATCAGCGCCTCCGTCAGCTCGCCGGTATCAAACAGCCCGTGCAGATAGGTCCCGTAAACGTTTCCCTGATGACAGCCGTCCGTCTTGCCGTTATCCAGCGCGCAGAAGGGCTCGCCCCGCACGGCGCTGACTCCCATGTGGATCTCGTAGCTGTCCAGCCGGATCCCTTCGAAAGGCTCCGCCTGCACGGTGCCCTGCACTCTGGTCCTGGATTTCTGCGGGGTGAAGGTCGTGTCCACCGGCAGCAGTCCCAGCCCGTGGAGGTATTCCGTATCGCCCTCCAGCTTTTCCGGGTTGTACAGGTTCTCTCCCAGCATCTGATAGCCGCCGCACACTCCCAGCACCGGTCCGCCGGCCGCCGCGTGCTTCAGGATGGCCGCCTCCAGTCCGCACTGGCGCAGCCACAGCAGATCGTCCATGGTATTCTTCGTTCCGGGCAGGATGATCAGGTCCGGGCGGCCCAGCTCCTTCACGTCTCTGACATAGCGGACGCCGGACAGTTCCTCCATCTCCAGTGCGTTGAAATCGGTAAAATTGGAAAGTCTGGGCAGGCGGATCACCGCGATATCGATGGGAGCGGCGGCCTGCTTCTGGTCCAGCCGGGAGGACAGGGAATCCTCATCATCCAGATCCACGTGGAGCATGGGCACAACGCCCAGCACCGGGATGCGGGTCTTCTCCTCCAGCATCTCCAGACCCGGTTTCAGGATCTCCACGTCGCCCCGGAACTTGTTGATGATCATGCCCTCGATCCGGGCCCGGTCCTCCGGCTCCATCAGCTCCGCCGTCCCGTACAGCTGGGCAAACACCCCTCCCCGGTCGATGTCGCCCACCAGGAGCACGGGAGCATTCAAACACCTTGCCAGTCCCATGTTGACGATGTCGTTCTCTGCCAGATTGATCTCCGCGGGGCTTCCCGCGCCTTCGATGACGATGATATCGTGCTCCGCCGCCAGCTCGTCGAAGGCCTTCCGCACCTCCGGCAGCAGCTGTTTTTTGTAATGGTGATACTCCATGGCGGACATCTCATCCCGGATCTCTCCCAGGACGATGATCTGGCTGCCGGTATCACTGGAGGGCTTCAGCAGCACCGGGTTCATCCGTACGTCGGGCTCAATCCCGGCGGCTTCTGCCTGCATGACCTGAGCCCGCCCCATCTCAAAACCGTCCCGGGTGATGTAGCTGTTCAGGGCCATGTTCTGGCTCTTGAAGGGTGCCACGGAATATCCGTCCTGCCGGAAGATTCTGCAAAGCGCTGCGCAGACGACGCTTTTACCTGCGTCGGACATGGTCCCCTGGATCATGATGCATTTTGTTTTCATACCAGTTCCTCTTTGATTGCCTCGATCAATCGTATGTTTTCTTCCTGTGTTCTCACTGCGATCCGGTACCAGCCTTCGCCAAGTCCCGGGTAATTGCTGCAGTTTCGGATCAGGATCCCGCGGCGGCGAAGCTGCCGGTCCAGACCCGGCCATGCGCGAAACAGCAGGTAGTTTGCCTCACCGTAAACGGTGGCCGGATTTCCTGTGATCGACTGTTCTGCGACCGGCTGTCCTGCGGCCGGCTGTTCCTGAGCTCCGCTGTCCCCCCGGCTGAGCAATTCCGCCAGCCTCGCTTTCAGCCAGGGACGCTGCTGCTCCGTGATCTTCAGTCCCCGTTTCACGTGATCCGTATCCTCCAGCGCTGCGATCCCCGCCGCCTGGGCAAGGGATGAGACGTTCCAGGGAGGGCCGGCGCGGCGAAGTCTCTCCGTCATCTCCGCGTCCCCGCAGAGGCAGTAGCCCAGCCGGACGCCCGCCATGCCGTAGAGCTTCGTGAACGCTTTCATGATAATAAGGCTGCCGGTTTCGGTCCGCAGCTGCGGCACCATGGTATGGGCCTGCGGATCTGTCAGAAATCCGTTGAAGCACTCATCGATCACGAGATCCGTTCCCGCCCTGCGGCAGTGATCACAGATCCTTTGCAGCAGCCGGTGATCCGTCGTGATCCCGGTCGGGTTGTTGGGCTCGCATAGAAATACGGCGTCCGTATCTTCGCCGATCGCGTCCAGGATATCCTCACCGATCTGAAATCCCCGGCTCTCCCGCAGCATATACCGCCGGATCTGCCAGCCGTTTTCTGCAAACGCCGTCTCATATTCAGAAAAGGTCGGTGCCGTCACCAGCAAGACCGGGGCCTTCGGTGGCTCCGGCTTCAGCGCCTGAGCCAGCCGGAAGATGATATCCGCGGCACCATTGCCACAGAAGATCCGATCCTGCGGGATCCCTTCCGCTTCCGCCAGCCTTTGCGTAAGAGTCCGGCAGAGGGGATCCGGATAACGGTCCGCCCGGGCCGCCGCCTCTGCGATCGCCGCTGCCGCCGCCGGTGAGATCCCCAGCGGATTGACATTCATGCTGAAATCCAGCGGCTGCCTGCCATATTCCATTTCAAACCCGGCCCAGTCGCCGCCATGGGTCAGCGCATTCTCGCTCAACTCCGTACCTCCGTCATCCTTTGTCCATCGTCTCCGCGGTCTTTGTCACGCGAAGCACTCTATTCACCCGCCGCGTGACAATCTGGCAGATCGATTGTCACACACCTTGCCTTTTTTGAAGTCATCGTGACAAAATGGTCACCTGTTCCAACCGATATTGTCATGCGATTGTCTTTTTTTATACTTTGTGTGACAATCCACGAACTATTTTGTCACGCAGGAGGATAGTTCCGCTCCTATCGTGACAATCCATCTGTCTTTTTGTCACATATGAGGTCTTTTTCACTCATCCCGTGACAATTACGATTTTCGTATTGTCTCCGAAAAGCATCTCACCCCACCAGCATGAGAAAAACGCAGCTTCCGGCCATGCACAGGAGCACCGCCAGAATGGATGCCGCATACAGCATCCGATTGGTCCGCAGAATGTCCTCCGGCTCGATGGGCCGCAGGTCATCGCCGATGGTGGGTTTGTCGTAGAACTCACCAAAGTAATACGCCGGGCCCGCCAGGCGTATCCCCAGTGCCCCCGCACAGGCCGACTCCGTCTGCGCGGAATTGGGGCTGGCATGATTGCGGTTGTCTCTTCGCCAGATCCTCCATGCTCCCCGGGCGCTGCGGCCGGTCATTGCCGCCGCGCAGATCCACAGAAGCGCCCCCAGCCGCGCCGGGATATATCCGGCTGCGTCGTCCAGATGCGCCGGGACCCGGCCGAAATCGATGTATTTCTCGTTTTTGTATCCGACCATGCTGTCCATGGTGTTGATCGACTTGTAGGTCAGCGCCAGGGGCGCGCCTCCGATCATCATGTACAGATACGGAGCGATGACCCCGTCGGAATAATTCTCCGCAACCGTCTCCACCGCCGCCCGCATGACACCGTCCGCATCCAGCGCCTGCGTATCCCGGCCGACGATCCGTGAAACCGCCTTGCGGGAAGCGATCAGCCAGGATGGATCCTCCCGGTTCGTGAGGCACCGGTAGACGTTCTTCGCTTCTTTGGCCAGACCCCGGATCGCCACCGCCTGCCAGCACCACAGCGTGTGCAGTAGGAAAAAGGCGATCGGATGGATGAGCCAGGCCGCGATGCAAAGGCTGGCGGTAACGATGAAGGTCGTTACCGGAATCAGTGCCGCCATGACTGCGCCGCCCCGGCGCCGTCCCCGGGGCGTGTCCGCAAAGATCGCCCGCAGGTGCTTTTCGAGAAATGTGATGCCCCGGCCGATGATCACCACTGGATGCGGAAGCTTTGCCGGATCGGCAAGCAGCAGGTCCAGCAGGAATCCGAAAATGACGGACAGCTCAAACAAAAGCAGAAACAGTATCATCGCTTCGCCTCCGGGCCCTCTGCCGGATCACCGCTGCGGTCCAGCAGCAGACTCCGGCTGCCGCCCTCGTATTTCCGGGCAGCAGTCACGAACCGCTGCGCCAGCGTTTCACCGCCGGCAATTCCCTGGGGGGATCCGGCCAGATACAGATGCGGGAACCCCGCATACATGGTATCCGTCGCGTATCCGAAAGCCCACTGTTTTCCGTTGGAATTCTTCGTCAGCAGCAGGTCGCTTCCCTGCTCGCTCGTATCCCAGTAATGGAATTCATGAACCGGTACCTGCTCTCCGGGACGAAACAGCATGCTCTGCCGATCGCAGCTGATCCTGCCGTAGCCAAACCGAACCAGTCTGCCCTTTCCATCGGCCTGCCCCGGTAGAACATCGCACATTTTCCAGGAGGATCCTTTGTCATCCGCAAGCTCCCTCCCCAGATACAGGAATCCGCCGCACTCGGCGATGGTGGGAAGACCGCCGAGGGCCGCCTCCCGGATGGAGGTTCGCATCGGGGTGTTTTCCCACAACTGTTTCGCGTACAGCTCCGGATAACCTCCCGGAAGGTAGAGCCCGCAGGCCCCCTCCGGCAGCTTCCGGTCCCTGAGAGGGCTGAACCAGAGGATCTCCGCTCCCGCTTCCTCCATCGCCCGGATCGATGCCGCGTAGATAAAGTTAAAAGCCTTGTCTCTTGCCACGGCGATCCGCACCCGGGACGCACCGGATCCGCCTGCTGCCTCGGGACGCTGCAGGGAACCGGCGCTCTTTGCCCTGGACTCGCCAGCCTTTGCGCCGGCCGCCGCCAGAAGACGCGGCCAGTCGATGGTCTCCTCCATTCGCTCGCCGATCCGGTCGATCCGCTGGCCCAGCTCCTCGATCTCATCCGCCGTCATCAGCCCCAGATGGCGGCTTTCGAAATCCGCCTCCTGCATATGGGGAACATAGCCGAGGATCGGGATGCCGCTTTCCTCTTCGATGGCCGGACCGTACGTCCGGAAAAAGGTCTCGCTGCAGTCGTTCAGGATGCACCCGCAGATCCGGCTGGAACTGCGAAAAGATGCAAGTCCGCGGATCACGGCCGCCAGCGTCAGCGCTGCTCCCTTCGGCCGCAGCACCAGGACCGCCGGCACCTCCAGAAGACTTCCCACATGCCAGGCGCTGGCCTTCGTTCCTGATGCCGTCATTCCGTCATAATATCCCATGACGCCTTCGATGACCGCCGCGTCATGGCCCGCGCAGCCGCGTTCATATGCCGACCGCACCCCGTCTTCTCCCGCGAGAAACACATCCAGATTGTCGCTGTCGATGCCCAGCACCGACCGGTGAAACATCGGATCGATGTAATCCGGACCGCACTTGAAGGCGCAGGGATCATAGCCTTTGCGCCGCAAAAGCGCCAGAAGCCCGCAGGTCACGGCTGTCTTGCCGCTGTTCGATTGTGCCGCTGTGATCATGAATCGCAGCATCGTCTCCTCCTGTTACTCGCCGCTTTCCTCGCGCCGCTGTCCTGTGATAATAAAGATCGGGTTTTCCGCGGTCATCATGTGCCGTTTGCCCAGGGCTTTCGCGGCGCTCACCGCAACCTGGCGGATCTGCACCTCCATCCCCGCCGCGCTCATCACCTGCACCGCCTCCTGCATGGTCTCCAGTACGATGGCCGACACGCAGATCCGCACGCGGCCGTTCTTTCCCAGAGCGATCCCGAGGATCTCCTTCAGCGTCCCGCCGGAGCCCCCGATGAAGACCTTGTCCGGCTTCGGAAGATCCGAAAGCGCCTGGGGCGCCGCTCCGTCCACCGGGCAGAGGTTCCACACGCCGAACTTTTCCCGGTTCTGCCGGATCAGGATGCTCCCGTCCCGGTCGCGCTCCACCGCATAGACCCGTCCGCGCCTTGCTTTCATCGCAAGCTCTACGGATACGCTGCCGGTACCCGCGCCCACATCCCAGACGATGTCCTCTTCCCTCACCTGCATCTCGCTCAGGATCGCTGCCCGGACCGTCTGCTTGGTCATCGGCACGTCGCCCCGGATGAACGCTCCGTCCCGGATGCCCGGCGTCAGATCCCCGGCCCACGGCGCCGGCTGCGCCAGCATTACTGACAGGGGCGCGAAAGTCATTTGGGTGAATTCCTCTGCCGTTCCTCTCATGATCCGCTCGTCCTCATAGGTCAGCCGCTCCCCTGCGGCAAGCTCCAGTGCCCCGAGACCTGCTTCCGTCAGCTGCCGGGCAAGTTCCGCCGGACCCAGCCTTCCGCCGGTCAGGAAAAACACCGGTCTTCCCTGCATGACCTCCGCCACCGCGTCGCAGTCCGTTCCGTGGGCGGATACCAGCCGCCAGTCCTGCCAGGGCTGTCCGAGCCGGGCCGCGAACACCTGAATGCTGGAGATTCCCGGCAGGATCTCCGCCTCAATCCCCGCCTCTTTAAGCACAGGCTGGAGGCTCCTGGTCCCGGAATAGAATCCGGAATCCCCGCTGTAGAGGACACAGATCTGCGGCGCTTCCGCTGCGGCGCCGTCGCCGGATGCAGCTGCCGCATCGGCAGCTGCGCGCTCCTGCTGCGCCTGCCGGATCGCGTCCATTATCTCCTCCGGATAGATCGCTGCGATGCGCTCGGTCTCCCCGGCGAAAGGAATGCTTTCCAGAAGCCGCTTCGCGCCGATCAGAAGATCTGCCTGCAGAATCGCTTCTCTGACCTCCACGGTCATCGACCCGGGACTTCCGCACCCGGTCCCTGCCAAAATCACTTTCATTTTATCTTCTCCCTGCAAACTGCCAGCACCTCTTCATAGGAAAGGCCCTCTTCCCGGGGCCGGGCGATCACCACTGCGGGAATCCCGCAGGCCTCACAGGCCCGGATCTTCTCCGCGAAGCCTCCGGCAGCGCCGCTGTCTTTGGTTACCATTACATCGATATTATAATCCCGGATCACCGCTTCGTTCAGCGCCTGACTGAAGGGGCCCTGAATCGCGATGATGTTCCTGTGGGGGATCTTCGCCTCCTCACAGAGGTGAATGCTCTGCCCCAGGGGCAGCACCCGGGCGTACAGATTCTCCGGATCGATCACCGCAGCATAGACGGCCAGATCCTTGGATCCGGTGGTCAGCAGCACGCGACCCCTGGGACCTGCGATATCCAGCGCCATCTGCGCCGCCTCCGCTGCATCTGCAGCGATCCGGTGGACCGGCGCATCTATGGTCTGGTGCGCCGGACGGCCCGGCGCTCTCGCAGCTTGGTGCGCCAAACGCTCCGGCGCTTCTGCAGGCTGCAGTTCTGCCGGATCCTTCTCCCGGACCAGCCGCAGCAGGTCGATGCTCTCTGCTTCCGCCGCCTGCCGGATGTTTTCTGTGACCAGGACTGCATAGGGGTGAGTCGCGTCGATCACCACATCCGCGCCCCGAATCAGTTCCCGGATCTCAGGCACGTCCTTCAGGCCTTCGGCTACGGTGATACCGTCCGCGCAGCCCTGCTCCTCCGCACCGTATTCCGAAGCGACACTGACCACTACGTCAGCGCCCTCCCCTGCCAGCGCCAGGGACAGATTCCGTCCTTCTGTTGTTCCTCCGAAGATGACTGCTCTCATTTATTTCTCCTGATGGGGTCGTATCTGACATATCCATGGGAAGGCAACCCCATAGAGTTACGAAATACTACCCCAGATTTCCTCCCGTCCGCGGTGACATCTGGGGTAGTGTCAAGCAATCTTATGGGGTTACCTCCCCACAAGGTTCCGTTATACTACCCCATGGCTTCGCTATTTCTCATCCTGATCCTTATGAAAGGAACTCCGTTTCTCATATCCCCTGGGGGTGACCATGTGTCCGTCGATCATTCTGGTCGATTCCGATCCGATAAACACCGTGGTAAACATATCGATGGGCTCCGCCGGAAGGTCCGCCAGAGAAACGATCCGATATTCCTGGCCCTGCCGGCCGATGTTCTTCACCCAGCCGCAGACCGTATCCGCCGGCTTGTGCTCCATCAGGATCTGCACCGCCTTCTCCAGATAATCGCTGCGTTTTTTTGACTTCGGATTGTACAGGCATACCGCGAAATCCCCCTCCGCTGCGCAGCGCAGGCGGGTCTCGATCAGCTCCCACGGGGTCAGCAGGTCTGACAGGGAGATCACGCAGAAATCGTGTCCGATGGGCGCTCCCAGCACCGCGGCTCCCGAAATGGCGGCGGTCACGCCGCTGACCACCTCCACATCCACGTCTCCGTACTGCTCCGCCAGCTCATACAGCAGCCCGGCCATTCCGTATACCCCCGCATCCCCGCTGCAGACCATGGCAACGGACCTGCCAGCCTTTGCAGTTTCGATCGCCCAGCGGCAGCGCTCGATCTCCTGCTTCATCGGCGTCGTGAACATCTCCTTGTCCGGGAACAGATCCCGCACCAGGTCCACATACACCGTATAGCCGGCGATCACATCCGCCCGCCGCAGCGCCTCCATCGCCTCTTCCGTAAAAAACTCCCGGCCGCCGGGGCCGATCCCAACCGCATAAACCTTGTTCATATCCTTCCTCACTCGTTCTCTTCACTGCGCCAGGTCCAGTCCGGCTCGTAATTCATCTGCGCCATCGCCATCGTCACCCCGCCGGAAGCGACCTTGCCCTGAATCAGCGTTCCTCCCGAGGCCAGCACCGCGCTGCGCTCACACACGTTGTCCACGCCGGTAATCGACGCCACGAACGCCGACGGAGTGAAATCCCCCTTCACCTGCTGCAGCTGCTCACTGCTGTAGGTCAGAAGGGGCCAGCCGTGCTCCGCGCAAAAGCTGGTGAGGCCGGGTTCGTCTTTTTTCAGATCGATGGACGCCACCGCTGTGATCGCCGCCGGATGAACACAGGTCAGCTCCAGCACGTCAAACAGCATTTCCTCAATGGCCTGCTGAGAGGTACCCCTGCGGCATCCGATGCCCAGCACGCAGATCCTGGGAACCAGATGGAGGGGATGGCGTCCCACCACCTCGATATCCAGGCTGACGTCGATGTCATTGGTACTGAATCCGGCGGCTCCCTCCGCTTCCTCCTCTGCGTCATACGCATAGGGAATGACCTGGGGCGAGATCAGATCGATCCCCTCGGGCACCTCGCCCCGGACCGGCCACTGGCTGTAGACGCTGATGCGGCCGCCGGCCAGAAGCGTGCTGGAAATGTGCATGATCTTTTCTTTTTCCAGGAGCACGCAGGACTGGTGCTTCGACCATTCGTCCACCGCGAACACCCCGTTCACATCGGTGGCCGTCGTGATCACGCAGTCGCTTCCCGTGATCTGCGCGATCCGCCGGGCCAGATCGTTGGCTCCGCCCAGATGCCCGGAGAGAAGCGGGATCACATGCAGGGCCCGCTCGTCGATCACCACCACCGCCGGATCCGTCTGCTTGTCCTTCACAAAGGGCGCGATGGCGCGCACCGCGATCCCCGCTGCCCCCACATAGATGAGCGCATCCAGCTTCCCGAAATTCTCTTCCGTCCACCGGTGGACGCTCCGGGGCCTTCCGCTGCGGGCTGCTTCTGCCCCCAGGGCCCGGGCGATCTTCTCCGCCAGAGCCTGCCCCCGGTCCGTGAAGGCGATGCAGCCGATCTTCTGTTGTTTTCCCATACTGCTGCTCTCGTTCATGCTCCCGCACCCGTTCTATTCGCTGTGGCTTGCCTGCCGGAACTCCGTCGTAAAGGACGGATCGTACAGCTTGCTTCGTTCGTATTCGCTTCCCAGAAACCCCCCCACCAGGATCAGCGCCGTTTTCGTGATCTGGTTGTCCGCAGCGGCCTGCGCCAGGGTGCTTACCGTGCAGCGCACGACCTTCTCCTCCGGCCAGGTCGCCTTGTAGACGATGGCCGCGGGAGCATCGGGAGCATAACCTCCCTCCATCAGTTCCCGGCTGACGTCCTCCAGCAGCCCTGTCGAAAGGAAAATGACCATGGTGCAGTCGTGTCTGGCGAATTCCCGGATGCTCTCCTTCTCCGGCACCGGAGTCCGCCCCGCCATGCGGGTGATGACAACGCTCTGGCTCACCTCCGGCAGGGTGTATTCCGCATTCAGCGCCGCCGCTGCCCCGCTGAAGCTGGAAACGCCCGGGATGTCCTCATACTCGATCCCAAGGGCATCCAGCCGGTCCATCTGTTCCCGGATCGCCCCGTAAAGGCTGGCATCGCCGGTGTGCAGCCGGACGGTATCCCGGCCCTCTGCCTCCGCCTTCTTCATGACTTCGATCACTTCCTCCAGCGTCATCGTCGCGCTGTTGTAGATCTCGCATCCGGCCTTTGCATAATCCAGCAGCGCCGGATTCACCAGGCTTCCCGCGTAGATGATCACGTCGGTCTGCTCCAGAAGCCGCGCTCCCCGCAGGGTGATCAGATCAGCCGCTCCCGGCCCCGCTCCTACAAAATGAATCATTTCTGTCGTTCCTCCCACATGCTTAATATCTGCTGCCCCGGCTCTGTCATGCCGAGCAGTCCGTATACATTCGAAAACATCAGTGCTCCGATCCGGCAGCTGCCCGCCGCGCGGTGCTCCAGCTTTTCCTGGATCGCCTTCATCATGCTCCCTATCACAGGCTCCCGAAGTCCCTCTTCCTCCAGCAGCTCGATGCAGGCATCGGTGGTCGCCGCCTCCATCAGCTTCCTGCAAAGGCTGGTGCTCCCGCCGCAGATGGCGGCATGGGCGCAGAAGACCTCGTTCCTGCCATCCGCGTATTTCGAGTGGGTGTTCATGATTCCGGCGGCCACCTTGGACAGCTTGCCCGCGTGGGCCACCAGAAGCACCGTATCGACGGGACTTCCGGCGATCATATCCAGGGTCTCTCCGAGAAAATTGGAGAACTTCAGCACCGGGATCCCCAGGCTGTCCAGATCGTGTCCCTGGATGTAGTCGGCGCCGTAGTTGCCGGGCGCCAGGATCAGATCCGTCGATTCCGCGGCGATCTGCTTCAGCTCGACTTCGATGGTATCCACCAGCGCCTGCTCGCTCATGGGTTCCACGATCCCGGTGGTGCCCAGGATCGAGATGCCCCCCACGATGCCGAGCTTGGGGTTGAAGGTCTTCTGCGCGGCAGCTTCCCCTTCCGGAACGGAAATGATCACCTCGATGCCGCCCCGCCGCGGATCCGCCCCGTTCAGACCGATTCCTTCCGGATCCAGCTCCTCAAGGACGGCGCGCACCGCCTCTTCGATCATTCTCCGGGGGCCGGAATTGATGGCCGCGTTTCCCACCGGCTGATCCAGGCCCGGCTTTGTCACCCGGCCGACACCCCGGCCTCCGTCGATGTGCACCCCCGGCTCGCCGCAGCGCTTCACATCCGCCCGGATCAGCATTCCGTCGGTCACATCCGCATCATCGCCGGCGTCCTTCGGAATCGCCGCCCAGGCACAGGACGGCTTGTTCAGGCTGCGCTCCGCCCCGGACGGCTCCAGGCCGAACTCCGTGACCGGAACCTCTACGGGAATGCCCTTGCCAGTCATCAGCCGGACCGTCTGCGGCGCTTTCCCGCATAACAAAAGCCGCGTTGCCGCCGCTGCCGCAAGAGCCGCGCAGGTTCCTGTCGTATAGCCGCATCGCAGCATTTTTGTCCCGCTTCGGGTATAGTGCTCAAATGCCATGGAACCTTCCCTTTCTGTCTATGGGTCTCATTCTATCATCCTGCCACAAAAAAGGAAAGCAGATGCAGAAATCCATGTTGGGGAAACATTGGCGCAGACTGCATCTGCGGATGAAAAGGCGATATAAAAACGCACCCGCTTCCGGGTGCGCTGCTGCTCTCGCCGATCACCGCGGCCCAATGCCGCAGCTATGCGTAAATAACGCCGCCGCCTCACCTCAGAAGACTGACTGGTTCAAAGCTCCGGCAGGTCTACCGACTGAATCATCAAACCTACTTGGACGCCTTCCCGGGGACGATCCCCAGTGACTCTGTTGTCCGTTCGTAGATATCACGGTTGCTGAGACACAGTGCCGGATTCTCACCGGCTTCCGAATAATTGCCTTGCTTCGCTGTTTAATTCCGGTATTATGCTATCATCTCCGGAGGATTCTGTCAACCGATGAATCCCGGGGTCGAGAGATATCTTTCGCCGGTATCGGGGAGGATGCAGACGATATGTTTCCCCTCGTTCTCCGACCGCTTCGCCAGCTGAATCCCGGCCCACAGCGCGGCGCCGGCGGTGATCCCCACCAGCACGCCTTCCCGGCAGCCGATCTCATTGGCCGTGTGATAGGCGTCCCCGCCGCTCACCGTGATGATCTCATCGTAGATCTCCCGGTCCAGCACCTCCGGAATGAAATTGGCGCCGATGCCCTGCAGCGGGTGCGGGCCAGCCTTTCCGCCGGAAAGAAGCGGAGAATCCGCCGGCTCCACGGCGACGACCTGCACATTGGCGTCTTTGGACTTCAGATACTCTCCGGCACCTGTCAGAGTTCCGCCGGTACCCACGCCGGCCACCAGAATATCGACCTGCCCCTCCAGGTCCTCCCAGATCTCCGGCCCGGTGGTCTCAAAATGAGCCTTCGGGTTCGCCGGGTTGACGAACTGCCCGGCAATGATGCTCCCCGGGGTCTGCGCCTGGATCTCCTCAGCCTTTGTGATGGCACCGGCCATGCCGCCGGCTCCCGGTGTGAGGACCAGCTCCGCCCCGTAAGCCTTCATCAGCAGCTGCCGCTCCACCGACATGCTGTCCGGCATGACGATGATCGCCCTGTATCCCCGGGCCGCCGCGATGGCGGCAAGACCAATGCCGGTGTTGCCGGAGGTCGGCTCGATGATGGTTCCTCCCTCGCTCAGCCGGCCGCTGGCCTCCGCATCGTCAATGATGGACCTCGCCACCCGGTCCTTGACGGATCCGGCCGGATTAAAATACTCCAGCTTCGCGAAGATCTTCGCCTGCAGCTGCTCGCTCTTCTCGATCCCTGTCAGCTCCAGCAGCGGCGTTCCTCCGATCAGCTGGTCTACGGATGTGTACACTCTACCCATGTGTGCTCCTCCTTACTCCTCTGCTACACCATATCCTATTTTACCCTATGGAAAGGACTTTGTAATCCTTTTCTTCGATGGCTCTGGTCAGGATGTCATCGCCGACCTCCGCGGCGAGCTCAACGACGGCCGTATCCGCCTCGTGGCTGACGGTGGCTTCCGTCACGCCGTCCAGCGCCTCCAGCGCCTTCTTCACGGTCGCTTCGCAGTGGGGGCACATCATGCCTTCGATGTTGATTGTCTTTTTCATGGTTTCCTTCTCCTTTTCTTTGATGTCTTCGATATCTTCCGCCGGCTCCGCTGTCTTCTTTCGGAGCGGCTTGTCGTGCTTCGGATCACTGATGTCCGCCAGGTTCAGCCGCAGCGCGTTCATGCATACGCAAAAGCTGGACAGGCTCATGGCCGCAGCCCCGAGCATGGGATTCATGGACCATCCCCCCATGAGATGCACATAGGCTCCGGCGGCCAGGGGGATCAGCAGGATATTATAAATGAAAGCCCAGAACAGATTCTCGTGAATGTTGCGCAGGGTCCTGCGGCTGAGCCGGATGGCTGCCGCCACATCGGAGAGGCGGCTGTTCATCAGCACCACGTCCGCGGCGTCGATGGCCACATCGGTGCCTGCACCGATGGCGATTCCGGTATCGGCGCGGGTCAGGGCGGGAGCATCGTTGATGCCGTCACCCACCATCGCCACCTGTCCCCGGGCGGCCAGCCTTTGGATGACCGCGTCCTTGCCGGAGGGGAGCACGCCGGCGATCACCTCATCGACGCCTACCTGTGCTCCGATGGTCTGCGCCGTCTGCTCGTTGTCTCCGGTCAGCATGACCACCCGGATGCCCATGTTCTTCAGCTGCCGGATCGCCTCGGGGCTGTCCTCCTTGATGGTATCGGCCACGGCGATGATGCCGAGGGGCCTTTCTCCGAGGGCAAAGGCCATCGGGGTCTTGCCCTCTGCGGCCAGAGCGGAAGCGGCCTCCCTCAGATCGGCGCAGCCGGCCGGGCCGGCCGCACCAGCCGGATGCGCTTCGGTCTGACATGCACCGGCCGGGTGCGCATCCAAACCCTCCTGCATGAAGTCCAGATTGCCGCCGGCAAGCCTCTGCCCCTTCAGAACTCCCTCAAGGCCGCTGCCCGGGAGCACGCGGAACTCCTCGACGGGGAGCATCTCGTTCGCAGCGTCATTCTCATCGGTCCCCGCCGCATTCTGCCGCATTTCCTCCGCCCGGCGGACGATCGCACGGGCCAGCGGATGCTCGCTGCGGGATTCCAGCGCCGCCGCATACGTCAGCAGTTCTTCCTCGCTTACTCCCGCGGCCGGGATCAGATCCGTGACCTCCGGCTCGCCTTTCGTAATGGTTCCGGTCTTATCCAGCGCGATGATCTGGGTCCGGCCGGCGGATTCCAGGGACGCCGCCGTTTTGAACAGAATGCCGTTTCTCGCGCCGACTCCGTTTCCGACCATAATCGCCACCGGCGTCGCAAGGCCGAGGGCGCAGGGACAGCTGATGACCAGCACGGAAATGCCTCTGGCCAGAGCGTATCCTGTTTCGGCCCCGACCAGCAGCCAGATCAGGATCACGCAGATGGCGATACCGATGACCGCCGGGACGAAGATTCCGGACACCCGGTCCGCGATCTTGGCGATGGGCGCCTTGGTCGCCGCCGCGTCGCTGACCATCCGGATGATCTGCGCCAGCGTGGTATCTTCTCCGATCCGGGTGGCCCTGGCTTTAATATAGCCGGAGGTGTTGACGGTCGCGGCGGACACCGGATCCCCCGGCTGCTTATCCACCGGCACGCTCTCGCCGGTGAGGGCCGCCTCGTTGACTGCGGTGTTGCCTTCGATAATCTCTCCGTCCACCGGAATGCTGTCCCCCGGACGAACGATGAAGACATCCCCGACTCCCAGCTGCTCGATGGGGATCTCCGTCTCCTTCCCGTCAGGCCCTTCGATGACCGCTGTCTGCGGCGCCATCCGCAGCAGACCCTTCAGGGCATCGGTGGTGCGGCCCTTTGACATGGCTTCCAGCATCTTGCCGATGGTGATCAGGGTGACGATCATCGCCGCCGACTCGAAATAGAAGTTGTGCATATCCGCCATGACGGCTTCTTCGCTTCCCGCCAGCTGATCCGCGGTCATTTTGAAGAGAATGAGCACGCTCCACACAAAGGAGGTCATGGAACCCATGGCCACCAGGGTGTCCATGTTGGGCGCCAGATGCAGGAGGCTGCGGAATCCGCTGCTGAAAAACTTCCCGTTGATCATCATGATGACGGCGGCCAGGATCATCTGGCCCATCCCCATGGCGATGTGGTTTCCGTCGAAGAAAGCCGGCAGCGGCCAGCCGAGCATCATGTGCCCCATGGATCCGTACATCAGGACGATCAGAATGCAGACGGAGGCGATCAGCCGCCGCCGCAGTTTCGGTGTTTCCCTGTCCTCCAGCGCCGCCTCCTGCTCCCGCATCCGGGCTTTCGCCGCGGCCGCATCGCCGCGGGAGGCTGCAAAACCCCGGGACTGCCCGGCACCCCCTGCACCTGTGTCTGCGGAGGCGCTGGCGCCATAGCCGGCGTTCTCCACGGCCCGGATGATTTCCGCCGGATCCGCCGATCCCTCCACGCCCATGGAATTGGTCAGAAGGCTGACCGCCACGGAGTCTACTCCCGGTACTTTCGCCACGGCCTTCTCGACTCTGGCCTGGCAGGCCGCGCAGCTCATTCCTGTTACATTATATTTCTGCAAACTCATACTTTACCTACTTCATCAGTTTCTTCAGCACATCCACCAGCTCGTCGATGGTCTCATCGTTGCCCTGCCGTATGTCTTCGGCCACGCAGGTCCGGACATGGCTGGCCAGCAGTTCCTTATTGAAACTATTGAGCGCGCTGGTCACCGAAGACACCTGGATCAGGATGTCCGGACAATAGGCGTCCTTCTCCAGCATCCCCTCGATGCCCCGGATCTGCCCTTCGATCCGCTTCAGCCGGTTCATCAGACTGCGGAATTCTTTATCGGTGCGTTCTTTCGTTCTCTCGTCCCTGTGGGCGCAGTGAGCGCAGGCGTTTTCCCTTAGAATCTGTTCTTCCATAGTATTGATCGCCGTATTTCTTCGGCGTTCCTCCTGTCGTAAATAGTATACCCCCGTAGGGTATTTGTCAATACCCATGCAAAGGCTGGTGCCCAAGGGGTTGCCAGCTTTTGCGGCAGGCTGCGCCAGCCTTTGCATGAAATCAGGCAGCGGAGCGGTTCTGCCTGCGGCAGACGAGGGCGTAGGCGGTGAGGACCATGATGCCGGTGAAGGCCCAGGAGATGGGATAGACGATGATGATGCTCTGGAACGACCCGAACCGGGGGAGTACGACGAAGACCCAGGCGATCCGGAAAAGGCACGAGCCGATGATCGTCAGAACGGTGGGAAGGACGGAATAGCCCATCCCCCGCAGAGCGCCGCTGGTCACTTCATAGGAATTGGCCACGAAGTTGAAAAGACAGACGGTGATGATCCGGGTCGCGCCAAACGCGATGACCTCCGGATCCGTTGCAAACAGGCCGATCAGCGGATAGCGCAGCAGCATGAAGCTGATATCCACGGCCGCCGAGGAACAGACGCCGAACAGAATGCACCAGCGGTATACCTCCCGGCAGCGCTTCAGATCCCCCGCACCGTAGTTCTGCGAGGTGAATGTGACCGCCGCCTGGGTAAAGGAATTGATGACGAAGTAGGCGATGAACTCAAAGGTCTGGGCCGCCGCCGATCCCGCCACCGCGGACGAGCCGAAGCTGTTGATCGCCGACTGAAGGATGATATTCGAAAACGAGAAGACCATGCCCTGCAGACCGGCCGGAATGCCGATGCGCATGATTTCCAGAAGTGGTTTTTTGCGAAGATACAGGTGGCGCAGCCGGACCTGGAACCGCTCCTCCTCCCTTGCCAGAAGGATCAGGATCACCGCCGCGCTGATGCCGCTGGAAATGTCCGTGGCGATGGCGACTCCCGCCTCGTTCCAGTGAAAAACGATGACAAACAGCAGATTCAGCCCCACGTTGATGACGCCGGATGCCAGCAGGCAGTACATCGGCCGCTTGCTGTCGCCTTTGCTGCGCAGGATCGCCGAACCGAAATTATAGATCATGAGAAACGGCATGCCGAGCATGTAGAGCCGCAGATACAGGATCGCTTTCTCGAGAATATCCTCCGGCGTGCCCATGATCCCGAGGAGCGGCCTGGCCACCAGATTGCCGATGAGGACGAGCAGCAGCCCGCTGAGGATGGCCGTCGTCATAGAGGTGGCCACCGCATCGTGTATCCGGGTGTCCCTGCCCTGTCCGATCAGCCTTGCGACCGCCACGTTCGTTCCCATCGCCATGCCGGTGAACAGTCCGACGATCAGCGCGATGACCGACGCGTTGGCTCCCACCGCTGCCATGGCCTGGCTTGAGGCGAACCGCCCCACCACCGCCGTGTCCGTCGCGTTGAACAGCTGCTGCATGACGCTGGTCGCCATGAACGGCAATGCGAACAGGATGATTTTGCTCCATAGCGTTCCGTGAAGCATATCGATCTCGTTTTTTGACTGTCGGCTCTGGTTGCCGCTTCCTTCGTTGTTGCTCTGAATCTTCTTGCCTCGCATGGTCTCAGTATATCATATTCTGCTGTTTATTTCTTCTGTTCGGACGAACGCAGTTTCGGCCGCGGCGCTGCTCGTGGCTCGCTGCCGGTCGCTCGCCGCCGGTTACTCACTATCGGTTGCTCGCCGCCGGTTACTCACTATCGGTTGCTCGCCGCCGGTTACTCACTATCGGCATCTCTGCCAGAAATACGGTTCACAGGCTGTTCTGGCAGAGTTCTATCGTTCTTATGGGTGAAATTCTTCTCAAACTCTGCCAAACAACTGGTCTTCTGATAATCTGGCAGAGTTTTCATGGGCTCATTGAAAAAAACTCTGCCAGATTCAGCACATTTTCTTATATCTGGCAGAGTTCTATGTTGATGTTGCAGCTGGATCATGGATTCTGTACGACATGGCACATGGGTCAAGCAGCAACCTCTCTCTCAGTCACTGCAGTCTACAGCTTCCTGACGAACAGAGTCCGCATGGCATTCAGGACGGCCAGCACCATGACACCGACGTCCGCGAAGATGGCAGCCCACATACCGACGATGCCCAGCGCGCAGAGAATCAGACACAGCACTTTGATGCCGATGGCGAACCAGATGTTTTCCTGAACGATCCGCATACATTTGCGTGAGATGCGGATCGCCTTGGAGATCTTCAGCGGATCATCGTCCATCAGCACCACGTCAGCCGCTTCGATTGCGGCGTCGGACCCCAGCGCGCCCATGGCGATGCCGATGTCCGCCCGGGAGAGCACCGGCGCATCGTTGATCCCGTCGCCGACAAAGGCAAGACGGCCCCGGCGGGGATCATCCTTCGCTGCGCCCAGATCCTGAAGCAGGGCCTCCACAGCTGTGACTTTATCCGCCGGCAGCAGGTCGCTGCGGATCTCCGTAATTCCCAGTTTCTTTCCGACCATTTCCGCTGCTGCCCTGTTGTCTCCGGTGAGCATGACCGTGCGATTGACGCCGGCCGCCTGCATTCTGGAAATCGCCGCAGCCGCATTGTCTTTGATGACGTCGGCGATCACGATCCTGCCGGCGTACCTGCCATCCACCGCGACGAAGACCACGGTTCCTTCATCGAAGGCGGCATCGGCCATCGGCTCTCCTGCCGGCTCCAAAGCCACCTCACCTGCCGGCTCCGAAGCCACCTCACCTGCCGGCTCCGAAGCCGCTCCATCCCTGCCTGCCGCAGCGCCGGCCAGCTGCATCATCTTCCGGTTGCCGACGCAGACCAGCCGACCGTCCACCCGGGCGCGGATCCCGTGCCCGGCGATCTCCTCGACGTCTTCCACCTGGGGTCCATCGAACGTAGCAGCCGAAACCTGCTGGCCTGCGAACGGCAGGGCCTCATCCGCCTGCTCACTGGCCCTGCGCAGGGCCTGGGCGATCGGATGAGAGGAATGGCGCTCCGCGGCCGCCGCCAGATGCAGCAGCTGCGCCCTCGCCGCCATTTCGTCGGCGGAAATCTCAAATCCGGTGCTTCCGGCAGGGGCAATCTCACCCCGGGTGCTTCCGGCAGAGGCAATCTCACCCCCTGCAGAGGCATTCTCAAACCCGGCTCCCCCGGCGGAAGCCGCAGGTTCGATCCCCGCGGGCACGACCCGGACCACTTCGAACACACCCCTGGTCAGGGTGCCGGTCTTATCCATGACCACCGTCCGAACCTTCGACAACGCCTCCAGGTAATTGGACCCCTTGACCAGGATGCCCTCCCGGCTGGCGCCGCCGATCCCGGCGAAGAAGCTGAGTGGGATGCTGATGACCAGCGCGCAGGGGCAGCTGACGACCAGGAACGTCAGCGCACGGTAGATCCAGACGCTCCAGATGGCGGCTGCTCCCGATCCGGCGCTGCCGGCTGCACCAGCACCGGCGCCAGCTCCGACGCCAACCCCGGTCATCCCCAGCCCCGTCAGGATCTGCACCAGCGGCGGCAGGATCGCCAGGGCCACCGCGCAGAGAACGACCACCGGCGTATAGACCCGGGCAAAGCGCGAAATGAAATTCTCCGAGCGGGACTTGCGGGAGCTGGCATTCTCCACCATGTCCAGGATCTTCGAGGCCGTGGACTCATCGAACTCCCGGCTCGTGCGGATCCGCAGCACCCCGTTCGTGTTGATGCATCCGCTGATGACCTCGTCACCCTCGTGCACGCTGCGGGGCACGCTTTCCCCGGTCAGCGCGCTGGTATCCAGGCTGGCGCTGCCCTCCTCCACGGTGCCGTCGATGGGGATCTTCTCCCCCGGCTGCACCAGGATCAGCGTACCGACCTCCACCTCATCCGGATCCACCTGCTGGATCCCCTCCGGACCTTCGATGTTCGCGTAGTCCGGGCGGATGTCCATCAGCTCGCCAATGTTGCGGCGGCTGCGTCCCACAGCGTAGCTCTGAAACAGCTCGCCTACCTGATAGAACAGCATGACGGCGACTGCCTCCGTGAAATCCCCGGTCCGGTAGACGGCCAGCGCCAGCGCTCCGATGGTCGCGATGGCCATCAGCAGATTTTCATCCAAAGGCTGGCGGTTCACGATGCCCTTGCCAGCCTTTCGGAGAATATCGTAGCCCACCACCAGATACGGCACCAGGTACAGCACCAGCATGACCGGCCGGTCCAGCTCGATGAAATGCAGCGCGATCAGAAGCACCGCCGCGATGATGATCCTTATGAGATTGTTCTTTTGCTTCTTATTCATAACAGGCCAGTCTCCGCAGTGTCGCCGTCAGGATCCCCCTACAGGAAGATCTCCATATCGTCTTCGATCTTCTTACAGTTGGTACGGACGCGCTCCATGACTTCGGCTGGTTCCGCGCCCTCTTCGAATTCGACTTTCATCTTGAGTGCCATGAAATTCACGGTGGCGTCCTTGACGCCTTCCGTCTTCTGAGCGGCAACTTCCATCTTGTTCGCGCAGTTGGCGCAGTCCACATCGATCTTGTAGGTCTTCTTCATTTCAGATTCTCCTTTTCGGTTCTGGTAGTGTCAAATTCTCTATTTAGAATTGTCACGAAACAAACAATATTTGTCCATTGTATGACAATTCTTCGCTCTTATTGTCACGAATCCTGTCATTATTGATATCGCCGTGACAATTTGCTCTATAAAAGCCGGTTCGTACGGATGAATTTGTCACACAGAAGCTTTCTTCTACCCTTCCCGTGACAATTGCTTATCTGAATTGTCACGAAGCTTCACTTTTTTGATTCTCCCGTGACAATCCATTTCACATTTTGTCACCCAACAGGTTATTTTCTCCCTTCCCGTGACAATTCCGGTTTTCCTAAGTCACCTGACACAACCTTAGTTCTTCAATTAAACGATTGCTTAATTGTTTTTCTGTATCATAGCACACATTCCCGCAGCCGTCAACCTTGAAAACCTCCAGCCTTTGCATTAAAATACAGATTGTGAGGTACGAACGAATGGATCAACACAAAACACTTCCCCATTCCCATGACAGCGGCTCCGAACACATCATGGAGCGCAGCCCGGATCCGGCGGACTTTCAGACCGTCGCGGGACTGATGAAACAGCTGGGGGATCCCAGCCGGCTGCGGATCTTCTGGATCCTGTGCCATGTGGAGGAATGCGTCACAGACATCGCTGCCATGACGGACATGTCCAGCCCCGCCGTTTCCCACCATCTGCGGATTTTGAAGACGAACGAACTGATCGTCTCCCGCAGGGACGGCAAGGAGATGTACTACAAGGCAGCCGAGACCGATATCGCCCAAAAGCTGCACCATGCAGTGGAGGAGATCATGGAGATCTCCTGTCCGAAAGGGGATCACAGATGACCGATCTGGAAAGAGCAAGAGATTTTTTCAAGAACGACAAATACGCGACGGAGGTGACGGGCATCGAGATCACCGCCGTCGGTCCGAAGTACGCGAAGGTCGAGCTGGACCTGAACGAAGGGCACTACAACGCCATCGGCGCGGTGATGGGCGGCGTCTATTTCACCATGTCGGACTTCGCCTTTGCCATCGCCTCGAACTTTGACGCGGACCCCTGCGTCACCCTCGGCAGCCACATCATTTACCTGTCACCGGCCAAAGGCCGGCATCTGATCGCCGAGACCTGCCGCATCAAGGACGGCCGCAAAACCTGCTGCTACCGGGTGGACATCCGGGACGAACTGGGCACTGAGGTGGCGACCGTCACCGTGGAAGGATACAAAGTACAGAAATCCTAAGGAGGAATACTATGGATAAAAACAGACCTGCAGGACGTAAGGTAACCCACTCCGGCGGCGGAAGCGGTGTCGGCAAGACCGGCGGGGGACTCGGCGGAAGCAGCGCCGGAAGCGGCGGATTTTTCGGCGGCGGAAGCGGCGGTTCCGGTCATTCCGGGGGCTCCCACAGCAGCTCCCACGGCGGCCACAATTCCGGCTCCCACAGCGGCGGATCCTTCGGAAGCTCCGGCGGCAGCAGCTCCGGCTCCTCCGGCGGCGGACTTCGCGCAGTGACCCGCAGCAAAGGCGGGCTCATGGGCATCATCGTTGTCATTTTGGGTCTGGTCTTCGGCGGCGGAGGCCTTGCGATGAACGGCATGGACGGGGGCACCGACTATCAGGAAGCCGTCCAGTACGGCAGCGGCACCTACAACGGATGGTATAACGACAGCTCCTCTTCCGGCGGCTCCGGCGTGCTCAACACGAAGGTCTCCCCGGACGCCCGGGCGAAATACACTGCCATCAGGGGCGACGGCACCGATACGAACACCATCCTGGTCTACATGTGCGGTACCGACCTGGAATCCAAGTCGGCCATGGCCACCAGCGATCTGAACGAAATGATCAGCGCCACCGTCGGCAAGAACATCAATCTGATCGTTTACACCGGCGGCTGCAGAAGCTGGAGAAACAGCACCATCAGCAGCAGCAAGAATCAGGTCTGGCAGATCAGCAACGGCGGCATCAAATGCCTGATCGATAACGCCGGCAGCGACTCCATGACAAAGGCCTCCACCCTTTCCGGGTTCATCAAATGGGGAGCGAAGAACTTCCCGGCAAGCCGCACGTCCCTGATCTTCTGGGATCACGGCGGCGGCTCCATCAGCGGCTACGGATACGACGAGAAATACCCCCGCAGCGGCTCCATGACGCTGGCGAATATCAACACAGCCCTCAAGGACGCGGGGATCAAATACGACTTTATCGGCTTTGACGCCTGCCTGATGGCGACCACGGAGACCGCCCTCATGCTGGGCAATTACGCCGATTACATGATCGGAAGCGAAGAAACGGAGCCGGGCATCGGCTGGTATTACACCAACTGGCTGACCAGCCTTTCCGAGAACCCGTCCCTGGAGACCCTGCAGATCGGCAAGATGATCGCGGACGACTTCACGAAGCAGTGCGCGAAGAAATGCCCCGGACAGTCCACGACCCTGTCCGTCACCGACCTGGCGGAACTGTCCCAGACGCTGCCGGAGAAGCTGAGCGCTTTCGCGGAGGACGCCGCAGGCAAGATCAGCGGCGGCGATTACAAGCAGGTTGCGAGCGCCCGCAGCAGCAGCAAGGAATTCGCCCGCAGCACCGGCATCGATCAGATCGACCTGATCCACTTCGCCAGCCTGATGGACACCAGCGCCGGCAAGAATCTGGCGAAGACGCTGACCGAGGCGGTCAAGTACAATGTCACCTCCAGCAATACTGCCAACGCTTACGGGCTTTCGATCTACTTCCCATATAAGAAGCTGAGCCAGGTGGACAGCATGACCCACACCTACGAAGCCATCGGAATGGACGATGACTACACCTCCTGCATCCGCCAGTTCGCTCAGATGCAGACGGCAGGTCAGGCGGTTTCCGGCGGAACGGCCAATCCGTTTGAAGCACTGATGGGAAGCGGCTCCGGATCCTCGGATCTGACGAGCCAGGCCATGCAGCAGCTGATCGGCACGCTGTTCTCCAGCGGCTTCAGCGGCAGATCCATCGGCATCGACGGACTGGACAGCTCCAATATGGATTATATGACGGAAGGCGGGCTGGACGCGGATACCATCGCGGGTTACGTGACGGCCAACACCATCACCTCAGAGGATCTGGTCTGGCAGCAGAACGCTGCCGGATCGCAGGCTCTGATCCTGACGGAAGATCAGTGGGATCTGATCCAGAGCGCTGACATGAACATGCTCTACGATGACGGGGAAGGCTACATCGAGCTGGGTCTGGACAATATATTTGAGTTCGATGACGACGGCAACCTGCTCCCGGCTCTGGACCGCTCCTGGATCTCCATCAACGGGCAGCCGGTGGCCTACTATCATACCGAAACACTGGAAAGTGACGCCGGCGCCACATCCAGCGGCTACGTGCCCATCACCCTCAACGGGCAGGAAGCGCACCTGATCCTCTCCATCGATCCGGAAGGGATCGGCTCCGTCGCCGGCGTGTGCTACGATTACGACGAGGATGTCACCCAGACCATCGCCAAGAATCTGACCAGCCTGAACGAGGGTGATCAGGTGAAGTTCCTCTGCGACTACTACACCTACGACGGCAAGTATCAGGACAAGTACAAGTTAGGCAAAACCTGGACCGTCGATGATCCGGACAGCGCGAAGATCACCAACACCGATGTCGGAAACGGCGATGTGATGATTCTTTACAAGCTGACCGACATCTACGGACAGGAGCACTGGACACCGGCCATCCGGCAGTAACCGGCAGACCACTGGCCGGCAGACCGTCGGCCTTCTAAGACCAATAAAAAAGCTGGCGCATTCGATCCGCTGCGATCGATGGCCAGCTTTTTATTATGTCTATTTCTCCAGATCCATGGTGACCTGATCCTGGGTGCCGTACAGCTGGTCCAGCTCGCCGAAATAACGATCGTGGACCTTCCGGAACTCCTCCATGTAGGCCGGGTCGTTGGCGTGGTGGAGGTTGTGCAGGTATTCATGCTCGTTTCCGCTGATCTCCGGGAAGGAGCGGCCCAGCAGGTAGACCGCCAGATCGGAGCACTGGTCGGAGACCCGCTCCAGATTCAGCAGGATGTTCTGGAACTGGATGCCGCTGAAGACCTCGCACTGGCCCTGCATCATCCGCTCCACGTGACGTCCCTTGAGGTCCTCGACCATCTCATCGATGACCTCCTCAAAGGGCTCGACCCGGCGGGCCATGGCGATATCATTGTTGGCATAGGCTTCGGAGGATAAGACGAGAACGTCCCGGACCGCGCCCATGGCGATGCGGATCTCCTCCTGAGCCTCGGAGGAGAACTCCTTGCCTGCCTCCCGCTGCTCCTTCAGAGTATCGATGATGTTGACCGCCAGATCTCCGATTCTCTCGAAGCAGACCAGCGCTTTCAGCTGGAAGCTCTGATTTCTCCGGTCGGATTCCAGGGTGATGTTCGGGGAAATGGCCACCAGATACTGGTTGGAGGCATCCGCCATCCGGTCCAGCAGATCCTCCCGGCGGCGGATCCGATCCTCTCTGGCTTCCTCAAATTCAAACAGCTGCTGGGCAGCCGCGTCGTAATTGTGAGTCGCGACCTCGGACATGGTGATCAGCACCTGTTCCGCTTCATCCAGCGCCAGGCGCGGGTTAGCGATCAGACGCTCATCCAGACGGCGCAGGGACGCCTCGATCTCGCTGTCTTCCAGGGCCTCGGGACTGTCCGGAACGATCCGCTCCGCGATCCGGGCAAAGACATTGGCGAAGGGAAGCAGGCAGATGGCCGGCACCAGTCGAAACAGACCGTGGATGTTCGCCACACCGCCGGACTTCAGTCCCATGTACCATATCTCATCGCCGAGGACGCCGGTCTGCCGCAGCACGAACAGCGCCGCAATGATCAGGATCGCCGCGCATACATTGTAGATGATATGGATCAGACAGGTCCGGATCTGCTCAGGCTTGGCGCCGATCCGGCAGACCAGATAGGTCGTCAGGCAGTCACCGATGTTGACGCCGATGATCATCGCGAACACACCGCAGAAATGCACTCCCACGGAGCTTGCGATGGTCTGCAGGATGCCGACGACCGCAGAGGAACTCTGGATGATTCCCGTCACCGCCACGCTGGACAGGAATCCCAGCACGTAATTACCTTCGAAGGAAACCAGGATATGGGACAGCTCGTCGCCGAAGGAGGAAACCACCGAGCTCATGTTCATCAGTCCCACGAAGAGGATGCCGAATCCCATGCAGATCGTTCCCGCCGAGGAGGCGCCCTTCCCCTTCACGAACATGATCAGAACGATGCCGATGGTCAGGGCCAGCGGCGCCAGATTGTCCGATTTAAAGAAATACAAAACGCTTCCGGCTCCGGCGTCCACGTCCATCAGACGAATGATCTGGGCCGTGATCGCCGTACCGACATTCGCCCCCAGGACGATGCCCACCGACTGACGGAAGGTCAGGAATCCTGCGCCCACCAGGCCGACGGTCAGCACGATGGTTGCCGTCGAGCTCTGGATCATGCAGGCAACCACCATGCCGAGCAGGAAGCCCATGATGGGTTTGCCCGTCACCTTCGCCAGTGCCGCCTTCATCGCGCCGCCGGAGCTGGACTTCAGTCCGTCCCCCATGATCCGCATGCCATAGAGAAACAGAGCCAGCCCGCCCAGCAGCGCCACCACTGTATAAAATATTTCCATGTCCCAATTACCTGATTGTCAACTTCATCAACTAGCTATTCTGTGTACAGTCCGAAGGGGTCATCGCTCATCACGCTGACCTGAGCATCCGGCGCCGCCGTCTGTACCGGCGCGGCGGACTGCTGCTCCGCTGTTCTTCCCGCCGCGTACATGATCTTGGTCCGCAGCTCATCCTCCAGCTTGACCAGCTTCGCCTCCGCCTCGCGGCGCTTCGCCCGTCCGTCGTCCTGAATTTTGATCACTTCGTCAATGGTAGAGATCAGGTTGGCCTGTGTCTTTTCGAGGGTTTCCATGTCTACGATGCCTCTCTCGTATTCCTTGGCGGATGCCACCGTCGCCTGATGCAGCGCTTCGGCGTTCTGAATCAGCATCTGATTGGTTGCGTCGGTGACCAGCTGCTGCGCCTTCGCCGCCTCCTGAGAGTGGGCCAGCCCCAGAGCGATCAGCATCTGGCTTTTCCACAGCGGCAGGGAATTGACCAGAGTCGACTGGATCTTCTCCGACATGAGGGAGTCGTTGTTCTGGACCATGCGGATCTGGGGCGCCATCTGCAGGGCGACCGTTCTGGTCAGCTCCAGATCGTAGATCTTCTTCTCGAACCGTTCGCATTTGTCGCTGAGATCCTGCAAAGCCTGGATATCCTCGGGCAGCTTGCTCTCCTCTGCCTTCCTCTGCAGCTCTACCAGCTCTCCCGCGCGCACGTCAGCCAGCTTCTTCTTGCCGGCTTCGATGTACATGGACAGCTCCTTGAAGTACAGATGATTCTTCTCGTACAGTTTATCCAGCAGCGCGATATCCTTCATCAGAATGACCTGATGATCCTGCAGCGCGTCCGCGATCTTATCCACATTCTTCTCCGCGGCTGCGTACTGAGCCTTCTTGTGCTCCAGCTTCTTCTCCGCGCTCTGGAACATCCCGAACAGGCCCTTCTTCTCTTCGCCGCTGGTCTTGATCTCCGTCACCAGATCCGACAGCAGGTTTCCGACGGATCCCAGATCCTGGGTCTTCACGCTGTTCAGCGCGGACTCGGAGAACTCCGCCAGCTTTTGCTGGGCGCCTACGCCGTACTGAAGGACCATGGTCGTATCGCTCACATCGATGGTCTCAGCGAACTGGTCGATCTTCGCCTGCTCCTCCGGGGTGAACTTCGCCTCGGTCTCGGCCACCGCGGCCTGCACCGCAGCCGGAGCGGGCACCGCCTGATCCGCCACCTGCGCTACGGCCTGCGCCTGCGTAACTTCTTCCATTACTTCATTGTTGTTCATTTCATCCATTGCGTTCCTCCTGCCGGATCTGCCGGCCTCTGACAGCAACTATTTCTCAAAATCCGAGCCGAGCAGCCCGTCTTGTTTTAACATCATCTTAAGCACGCTGATATCCGTAGAGGCATCCACGATTCCGTCCTCATAGAGCCGGTTCAGCAGATTGCCGCAGGCTTCGGTGACCAGCGTGATCCCGCTGATGACCTCCTCCTTCAGATCGTCCATATCCTCACCGGTGATGTTCTTCTTCGCATAGGACAGATAGGACTCGGTGGAGTTGATGATCATCGGAAGGTACCGGTCCGTCAGGCGCTTGATCTCGGTCTCAGAGCCCGGCACCTCGGATACCCGGCGAAAAATATTCTGCACGATGGGAATCAGCTGCTCCAGCCCCTGCCGGATCTCCTCATCCCGGGTCTGGGATCGAAGCTCGTCCAGCCTTTGGACGTATTCGTTTCGCTTGGTCTTCAGCAGATCCCCGGTCCCTACGCGGAATGCCTCGGAGATGTTGGATTTTTTCTTGCCGCCGAACAGATGCTTCTTCTTCGGCTGGGTCAGCATCGCCTGATCGGGGATCCAGTCCGCCTTATAGGTCACCGTCTCCGGCAGGACCTTCAGCGCGCTGAAGCCGGTCTGCCCGGTGAAGAAGGCCAGCTGCCCGGTCTTGCCGGATTTGATTCCGTCGGCGCCGGTGCGGGCGGTCACCTGATCCACCTTGATCTGGTCCTTGTAGATCTCGATCTTCATCTGCAGCTGACGCAGATCCAGATTGGTGGTATTGGTGATCTCAAGAAAATAGTCCTTGCTGGGGGCAACGGTGCCCCGGTTTCCCAGCCGGTACCTGCCGTTCTCAAAGACATCTCTGAGCCAGGCGATGACCGTCTGCCGGATATCCTCCTCCATGGCCGTCTGCGCGGCTATCTGTTCACTCATTGATTGCTCCTGTTCCTTCTGATGCGGATGCACCGAAGATGCATAGTAATAAACCGCTTCGAATATTATACCAAAGATTCCTGTCTCATAACAGATGAATCGGCCGGTTTTTTGGCGTCATCAGGGGCCGATCATGCCCTTGCCCATGTCTCCCAGACACTGGTTGATCTTCTCCCGGTACGTCTGCCCCGTATCCTCCGGCACTCCGATCAGAGGCTCGCCGATCTGACTGCCTTCGCTGTCAAAAAACAGCGCGGTGGGGTATTCCTCGATCCCTCCCAGAACGGCCTTCAGGTCACCGGTGGCTTTGTAGAGGGCGGTTCCCCCGAATCCTGCCTGCTGCAGGAGGTCCTCCGCCCGGTCTTTTTTGTCGCTGCCGTCCTCACAGTAAACGGCCAGCCGCACATTGTCCATCAGCTGCTCCTCGATGGCCGCCAGCTCCCACAGTTCGTTCACGCTGCCGGATTCCGCGGTGGACCAGACGCTGATGATGGTCAGGTCCTTTTCGGCGAGCTCCTCCTCGGTGAACCTGCCGCCGTCAAACTCCTTCGCGCTGAAATGCCGCAGGTTCTCTCCGTCGCTGACCGCCGCCTGTGTCGTCTCCTCGGGTGCTGCGGTTTCCTCCACAGCCGATTCGGGCTCCTGGGAGCCGCACCCGCCCAGCACCGGGATCGCTATAAGCAAAAACAGGGCCGCTAAAATACAAGCAGTCCTGTTCGTTCTCTGTTTGATTCCAAGGTTCTTCATCGTTTTTCCCTCCATCGTAAGTATACACGATTTCGAACCCCGTTGGTAGTCCCACTTCACATGATCCCGGTCGCCTGCAGGATATCCTTCACGTCGCTGACGGCGGTCACTTCGATCTTATCCAGCACCTCCTGGGCCACATCCTTCAGATCGTGCATGTTGGGCTGGGGGATGAACACCTTCGTCACCCCCGCCCGCTGGGCCGCCATCAGTTTCTCCGGCAGACCGCCGATGGGGGTCACCGCGCCCCGCAGCGACACTTCTCCCGTCATGGCGATGTGGGGATCCACGACCCTGCCGGTCAGAAGAGATGCCAGCGCTGTGGTCAGGGTCACGCCGGCGGAGGGACCGTCCTTCGGCACTGCGCCGGCCGGAACGTGAATGTGAAGGTCGTTTTCCTTCAGCTTCTGCGCTTCCTCCGGGAACAGCTGCTTCACCAGGCTGATGGCGATCTTCGCCGACTCCTGCATCACATCCCCCAGCTGACCGGTGATAGTCAGATTGCCCTCTCCCTTGGTCAGCATGGTCTCGATGTAGAGGATCTCTCCCCCCACCGGTGTCCAGGCAAGGCCTGTGACGACTCCTGTATGGGGCTTCGGCAGGATGGTATCGTGGATGATCGGCCGCTCCTCCATCTCGTCCCGTACGGTATCGGGGGTGACCGTCATCTTCTCCTCCGGCTGCTCGGATACGCGCACCGCCAGGATCCGGCACAGGGTATCGATCCGCTTTCGCAGCCCCCGCACACCTGCCTCCATGGTGTACTCCTCGATCAGCGTGTTCAGCGCATCGTCGGTGATCTCCAGCTGTTCGGATGTGATCCCCATCTTCTCCATGGACTTCGGCGCCAGGTGTCTCCTGGCGATCTGCAGCTTCTCCAGCGGGGTGTATCCGGTGAACTGGATCACCTCCATCCGGTTCAGCAGCGGCTCCGGAATGGTGTCCGCCGTATTGGCGGTACAGATGAACAGCACATCCGACAGATCGTAGGGTACGTTCATATAGTGATCGGTGAAGGTGTTGTTCTGTTCCGGATCCAGCACCTCGAGCAAAGCGCTGGCCGGGCTTCCGTGGAAGGATTCGGACATCTTATCCACCTCGTCCAGCACCATGACCGGATTGGAGACACCGCTCTTGCTGATGCCGTCCATGATCCGTCCCGGCATGGCGCCGATGTAGGTCCTGCGGTGTCCCCGGATATCGGATTCGTCGTGCACACCGCCCAGACTGACCCGGACATACTCCCTTCCCAGGGCCCGGGCGATGCTCCGGCCGATGCTGGTCTTGCCGGTACCGGGAGCACCGACGAAGAGCAGGATCGAGCCGGACTGCTGTTTCTTCAGATTCATGACCGCGATCTGCTGCACGATCCGGTCCTTGACCTTCTTCAGCCCGTAGTGATCCTCATCCAGAATCTGCCGCGCCGCCTCCAGATCGATGTGGTGGGCGTCTTCCTTCTGCCATGAAAGGCCCGTGACGAAGTCCAGATAATCGTAGAGCAGTCCCGATTCGGCGCTCTCCTTTCGCTCCTGCTTCAGCCGGTTCAGCACCTTCTCCGCTTCCTTGCGGGCGGTCTCATTCATGCCGGACTCGGCGATCTTCTTCTCGAACTTCTGCACGTCGGATACGTTCTCCGGGTGCATCTCATCCAGTTCCTTCTGCAGATGCTCCATCTGCCGCTTGATGGCGGATTCACGGTACATCTGCTGCTGCTCCTGCTGCTGGGAGCTGACGGCTTCGTTGGTGATCCGGCCCACCTCGAGGAAATCGTAGAGGATCTCCTCGATCCGTTCCGCCCGCCGCAGCCGGCTGTCCTCCGCCAGGATGGCATACCGTTCTTCGTTGGTGATCTTCACCCACGGCGACATCATGCAGGCCGCCATACCCAGCGTCCGCAGCTGCCGGATATAGAATTCGGCGGAGGCGCCCCACTCGAAGCCGGATACGAAGTCCAGCATCTCCTTCTTCAGGCTCTTCAGCTTCTCGGCCTCCACGGCGCTGTCCAGATCGTCCAGCTCATTGCGGCGGCTGATGGTCAGCTGGAAGGTCCGGTCAGGATTGACGCCGACGCTCTCGATGTCGACCCGGTACTGGGTCTGAATGGCCGCGTAACCCTGGGCATTGATCTCTGTGATCGTGCCGGCCACACCGATGGGATAGAAACTGTCCTCATCCAGGCTGGCGAAGTCCTCGTTCTCCTTCGCTACAATCAGGATGACCCTCTCGTGATTGGAGATCTCCCGTCCTCCCGCGCTTCGCTTCAGCTGATCCATCTGGAAGTACACCGTCGCGTCCGGTGTCAGAATCATGTTGTAAACTGGTACTACTAACATTCTATTTTAACCCCTTTCTCTTCTGTTATTGTCTGACGAGCAAAAGCTGGAGCATCTGTACCAGCTCCCCCAGCTGTTCATCGATGTCCCTGCCGGCGCAGCTGCGGTTCATGGCGATGAATTTCACCGGCGCCAGCAGCACCGCCGCAACATTCTCATCGCTGTACTGCCGCAGGATCCCCCGCCGCTGATACTCATGGATCAGATCGAAGATCCCGCAGAAGCAGTCCTCCTCGGCAAACCCCTGAGCCACGCCGGGGCATCGGGAGCACTGCTCCACGAAGCTGAACATCGCCTCGTGCTCCACCGTATAGGTGTAGTAGCCCTGTACGATGCTCCGGATCAGTTCCCGTCCGTCCATCTCCGGAGAGAGCTGCTGCTGCAGGTAAACATAGGTCTCCCGGGAGCACTCCCGGAACACCTCCGCCAGCATCGCTTCCTTGCTGTCATAATATACGTAGATCGTTGCCGGGGACACCCCCGCATCTCTGGCGATCTTGGCAACCGATGTGGAGGCCAGCCCGTCCCGCAGAATGAGCCGGACCATGGATTCCTTGATCCGCCGCTGTTTGTCGTAATCTCTCGTTCTCATAACCGGCTCCTTCCCAGCCTTTGCATGATCTATATTAAATGAACGTTCAGTTATTGTCAAGGACTTTTCTGGATAAACCAGGTCCACATTATAAAATCGGTGTGGTGAAAATTATACATCGGGTGTATAATCATAACTATGCTGAAGATATTACTGAAATACTGGCACTTCGCACTGCTTGCCATACTGTTCATGATCTGCGAGGTCGCCGTCGATATGATCCAGCCGAAGCTGATGGCGACGATCGTCGACGACGGCATCCTCGGGCTGTCCGGAAACGGCACGCCGGATCTGCAGCTGATCTCCTCCACCGGTCTGATCATGCTGCTGGTCGTGCTGGCCGGGGGCCTGTCGGGGATCCTCAGCGGCACCATGGCCAATTTCTGCAGCCAGCGATTCGGCAACGACATCCGCAAACGATGCTTTGAACGGATCATGCATCTGTCCTTCGAGCAGACCGACGCCTTCACCACGGGCTCGCTGATCACCCGGATCACCAACGATGTGACCCAGCTGGAGCGTCTGGTCCAGCAGTCGGTGCGCGGATTCGTACGCTGCATCATGTTCATGGTGGTCGGCACCATTACTCTGCTCTCTCTGAACCAGCATTTTCTGGTGATCCTGGCCATCGCCTTCCCGCTGGTCCTGATCGATATCATTTTCATTCTGTGGCGGACCAATCCGCTGTTCATGCGCCTGCAGAAGCGGATCGACAGCATGAACACGGTTATTCGAGAGAACATTAACGGCGCCCGCCTGGTCAAGGCCTTCATTCAGGAGGAGCGGGAGGAAGCCCGTTTCGGGAAAGCCAACCAGGCGCTGGTGAAGACCCAGCTGCGCATCCTGATCCTGATGAGCTACCTGCGGCCGGTCATGAACATCATTCTGAACCTGGCCACCGTCGCTCTGATCTGGATCGGCGCCATTCACGTCCAGAGGGGCGGGATGCAGCCCGGCGAGGTCATGGCGGCCGTCACCTATATTTCCCAGATCCTGAACGGGATGATGATGCTGGCCATGATCTTTCAGACGCTTTCCCGGGGCACCGCCTCCTACCGGCGCCTTAAGGAGGTCTTCGATACGGAGCCGGTGATCCGGGACGGAGCCGGCGCGGAGGCCGGACTGATCGGCGATCATTACAACGGAGAAGGCGGCGCTGTTGAATTTCGGGGCGTGACCTTCACCTATCCGAAGCGGACGGACGACCGGGCGGAGCTGACCCGGTCCCTGTCGCCGGATCCCTCCGGCAGCGCTCCGGAGGAGGAGCTGGGGGAAGACGGCAATGTCCTTCGGGGGATCGATCTGCGGATCGAATCCGGTGAGACGCTGGCCATCGTCGGCGCCACCGGCAGCGGCAAGACCAGCCTGGTCAATCTGATCCCCCGCTTCTATGACGCCACCGAGGGAAACGTTCTGGTGGGCGATAAGGATGTGCGGGACTATCTTTTGACCGAGCTTCGGGAGAAGGTCGCCTTCGTACCCCAGAAAAACGAACTGTTCAGCACGAACATCCGGGATAACATCCGCATCGGCCGACCCGATGCCACAGAAGAAGAGATCCGGTTCGCCGCCCGCTGCGCTCAGGCGGATGACTTCATCCTGCAGCAGCCGGAGGGCTACGATACCGCCGTTGCTGAAGGAGGCATGAGCCTGTCCGGCGGCCAGCGGCAGAGGATCGCCATCGCCCGGGCGCTGCTGAAGTCCTCCGACATACTGATCCTGGACGACTCCACCAGCGCACTTGATCTGAAAACCGAAGCCGCCTTCTACGACGCGCTGCATGAGCATTTTGACTCCCTGACCTGCATCGTCATCGCCCAGCGGATCACCACCGCGCGGAGGGCGGACCGCATCGCGGTCCTGGACCACGGCAGGCTGGTGGGATGCGGTACGCACGAGGAACTGCTGGACGGATGTCCGGTCTATCAGGACATCTGCTCCTCCCAGATGGGTGCTTAGGCAGACTGAACAGACTTTGCGCGGCGCCCGACCAGCCTTTGCGCGAAGTGTGAGCAGTCCTTGCGCGAGGTGTGAACCGTCCTTGCGCAAAGTGTGCGCAGTCCTTGCGCGGCTGTTTCTGCGAAGTAGTAGGGAAATCGACTGTTCTTCGCGGAAACGCGGCGGTCGCTGCTATCGATGGCAGCACTGTTTCTGCGAAAAGTCACGAGATCCGGCGGTTCTCGCAGAAACGCCAAGAGCGATGCTCCGGGCGGCAAGCTCTTTTCTGCGAAGCAGTGGGGAAATCGACTGTTCTTCGCGGAAACGCGGCGGTCGCTGCTATCGATGGCCACCCTGTTTCTGCGAAAAGTCACGAGATCCGGCGGTTTTCGCAGAAACGTCAAGAGCGATGCTCCGGGCGGTAAGCTCTTTTCTGCGAATCAGTGGGAAAATCGACTGTTCTTCGCGGAAACGCGGCGATTGCTGCTATAAATGGCAACCCTGTTTCTGCGAAAAGTCACGAGATCCGGCGGTTCTCGCAGAAACGCCAAGAGCGATGCTCCGGGCGGCAGACCATTTTCTGCGAAGCAGTGGGGAAATCGACTGTTCTTCGCGGAAACGCGATGGTCGCTGCTATCGATGACAGCACTATTTCTGCGAAAAATCACGAGATCCGGTAGTTCTCGCAGAAACGCCAAAAGCGATGCTCCGGGCGGTAAGCTCTTTTCTGCGAAGCAGTGGGGAAATCGACTGTTCTTCGCGGAAACGCGGCGGTCGCTGTTATAAATGGCAACCCTGTTTCTGCGAAAAGTCACGAGATCCGGCGGTTCTCGCAGAAACGCCAAGAGCGATGCTCCGGGCGGTAAGCTCTTTTCTGCGAAGCAGTGGGAAAATCGACTGTTCTTCGCGGAAACGCGGCGATCGCCACTGCGCGCGACCGACGAACCGCTGTCCGGATAGGCCAATACATGGAAGAAAACACAATGAGTAGTAACACAGCACAAAACAATCAAAACGCACAGATGAGCATCGGCCGCCGCGGCCGGGGAAGCATGGGGGCACCTGTCGAGAAGCCGAAGAACGGCCGGAAGACCCTGGGCCGGCTGCTGGCCTATTTTCGCGGCCAGCGCGTTTTTGTGGTGCTGCTGTTTGTGATCGTCACCTCAGCGGTGATCCTGCAGGTGGCGGCACCCAGTTTCCTGAGCCGGGCCATCGACTGTATAACTGCGGGAACCTTTGACCGGCTGCCCCGGATCCTGGTCTTCATGTTGGCCATTTACCTGGGCGGCAGCATCTGCTCCATGATCCAGGAGATCGTCTCCGCCCACCTGTCTCAGCGGATCGTGAAATCCATCCGGGGCGAGCTGTTCGGCAAGACCATTCACCTGCCGGTTTCCTATCTGGACAGTCACTCCCACGGAGATCTGATCAGCCGGATGACCAACGACGCCGAGAACATCTCCAACGTCGTCTCCTCGTCACTGAGCTCCCTGTTCTCCGGGGTGCTGACCCTGATCGGAACGCTGTCCATCATGCTCTGGTACAGCTGGCAGCTGACGCTTCTGTCCTGCTCCACCATCGTGCTCTCGGTGGTTTTCACTAGGATCCTCTCGAAGCTGATCCGCAAATACTATGTGCAGCGGCAGCAGCTTCTGGGCTCCATCAACGGGATCGTGGAAGAAAAGGTCTCCAATTATAAAACCGTCACCGCCTACAACCAGCAGGAGGCGACGATTGAGGAATTCAACCGGACGTCAGATCAGCTGACGAAGACCGGCATCACCGCGGAGATCATCTCCAGCTCCATGGGTCCGGTCATGAATATGCTGAACAACATTTCTTTCGTGATCGTCGCTGTGTTCGGCGGCTATTTCGTCATCAAGGGGATGATCAGCGTCGGCGTGATCTCGGCCTTCATTATCTATTCCAAGCAGTTCTCCCGGCCGATCAATGAGCTGTCCCAGCTCTACGGACAGATCCAGACCGCCATGGCCGGCGCCGAACGGATCTTCGAGATCCTGGACGCTGCGAGTGAAGACAAGAGCGGCGATGTCCGCGTGAAGCAGACGAAGGGCGTCATCGAGTTTAAGCACGTGGATTTCTCCTACGTCCCGGGTAAACCCATCATCCGCGATTTCAATCTGAAGGTAGAGGCGGGCAAAAAAATAGCGCTGGTCGGTTCCACCGGCAGCGGCAAGACAACCATCGTCAATCTGCTCATGCGGTTTTATGAAATCGACAGCGGCGAGATCCTTCTGGACGGCGTGAACATCAAGGACATCGACTGCAATGATCTGCGGGATCTGATCGGAATCGTCCTGCAGGATACGGTTCTGTTCACCGATTCCATCCGCAACAATCTGGCCTACGCCAATCCCCAGGCAACGAACAAGGAGATCGTTCAGGCAGCGGAGTTCAGCCACTGCCGGCAGATGATCATGGGTCTTCCGAAGCGCTACCGGACCCGGCTGTCGGAGTCAGGAGACAATCTTTCTCAGGGGCAGCGCCAGCTGATCGCCATCGGCCGCACCTTCCTGTCCTATCCTCAGATCCTGATCCTGGACGAGGCGACCTCCAACATCGACACCCGCACCGAAAAACACATTCAGGACGCCATGTACAAGCTGATGGAAGGCAAGACCAGCCTGATCATCGCCCACCGGCTCTCCACCATCGCCGGCGCCGACCAGATCGTCGTCATGGATCAGGGCAGCATCGTCGAGACCGGCACCCACGCAGAGCTTCTGGCGCGGGGCGGCCGCTACTACGAGCTCTACCAGACTCAGTACGCCGGTCAGGAGATCTGATCTTACATCACACTCGTGCATCCGACGACGAAATCCGTCTGATCGTCGGACGGGTAACAGAGAAGCAGGTCGTTGGTCGCCTCCGCCCAGTCCTTGAGATGGTACTGGGTGGTGACTTCGTAGGTGTACCGATTCCCATCGATATCTGTAAATATCACTTTATCTGCCGGCTTCGCTTTCGCCAGCCTGCGGAACACATCCTCCCGGCCGCCCTTCAGACGGAATGGCCCCTTCGCCGGAGAGCCGCTGACCCATGTGACAAAATACGGTTCTTCGCTTCCCTTATCCATGATCGGAGCCCGAACGTCCAGTGCCGGAATCTCCAGACACCCTACAATATCCTTATCGTTGACCGAAAGTGCCATCAGAGAACCGTCGCCTCCGGAGGATGTCCCGGGCAGCACATCGTCCGGATCGATCTCCAGTCCGAAGCCCGGAATCAGCTGTTCCATCGATGACAGTACCGCCTCCGCCTCTGCATTGGAGGATTTCATGTGGGTGAAAAAATATGCCCCGAACGCAAAAACGGCTGCCACAAGAAGGATGATCAACCACACAATCACTCTCTTTGTTGTCAGCCGTTTTTTCATACTTGTACTTCAGTCTCCGTTAACGAGCGTTACTCCGCTTCTGCCTCATCTTCCTCCTGGCGTCTGCGCATGAGCAGCCATGCGATCAAAGCGATCAGGAGCAGTGCGCCGGCACCGATACCGATCATCAGCGGCAGGTGGCTTCCGCCCTCATCCGGTTCCGCCATCGGAGTGTCTCCGTCATCCAGATCCGCGAACTGCTGCGGACCTGCCAGCGGGGTATCCCCATCACCGATGTTTGCCGTACCATTGTCGCCTGCGTTTGCTGTATTACCTGCATTGGCCGCAGCTCTGCCCGGCACAGCGGTTCCGGCGGGATTTGCCGTTGTCCCCGGGGCTGCCGGATCGGTCACCGTTCTGGTTCTGGTAACCGTTCTGCCTTCATCCTGACCTTCGGAATAAACAAACCGGAAAACATTATCCGACTCATTCTTCGAAAGCGTCTTGGCCAGGTTGTATGCATTCGGAATGTATCCTTCGACATAAGTGTATGCGACAACCGGCTTATCTCCCGGCATACCGTAATAGGTCTTGCTCGGTGCCAGCTCCACTCCGCTTTCATCGACAAACTCGACTGTATAGGCGACCATATCACCCCGGATACCGTAGGCGACCTCATAGGTCGCATCCTGATCCAACGTATCGAAGTTCATTCTGGTGTCGCCGGTCGTTTCATCATTGTCGTGCCCTGCGATACGGAACCCTCTGACATAATATTTGTTGTTAGTGATCACGATATCATCGATATCGATGGCGAAAGAATCTCCGGATTTTTCCCACTTCTTATCATTCGGATAATAGAAGTCTGTCAGCAGCTTACCGCCGTTGGTCACGCCTTCCCTGTTGATCGTACCTTCCATGCCGGAATAGATCTCCAGCTTGTATTTGTAGTCGACCGATGCTTTATTCTTGCTGTTGGCAAACCCTTCCTGGTCGACGGTGTCCGCTGCAAAGGCTGTCGAGGCCAAGCCAAGGGCCATCACCAGCAGCATTCCTAGAATCACCGGCAGGAACCAGCGGTTCCGGCTGTTGTCATCTCGCTTGATCATCGTCCTGCACCTCATACCGGCTCACCACCCTTCTCTTCGTCTTCCCTGCGGTCACGACGCCAGAGATAGATCGCGATCATTGCTGCCAGCAGCGCCGCCGCCATCAGGATAATGAACGGAAGGATCCTGGTATTGTCTCCGGTCCTGACGTGGGATACCACGGTCTTGACCTTGTCCTTCCCCGGTTCCTTCTTCTCGACCGCGTACTGCACCAGCAGACTTCCGTTGGTGTCCATGTAGTCGTTGACCTCGGTCTCACCGTCAAAGGCAACGGTCAGATGTGTCTTCGCCGACTGCTTCGGCTTCAGCTCCTGTATGAAGAAGAATTCCCCGGTCGCGTTGGTCGCCTGCAGCAGGCCCTCCATATCCTCCGGATATTTGGTTCCGTCGCGCTTCTCTCCACCGACCTTGTCATTGGAGAACAACACTGTGTTCCCGTTCGGCCCTTCATTTTCGAGGATATAGGTATATCCCCCGTTCTCCGCCGGATCCTTTAACTGCTCCAGCGTCTTGAGCACTTCGTTCCGCATATACCACTCGGTGGTATCCCCGGAATTGTTCTTGTATGTGACGGTATAGGTCAGACGGTCTCCCGGCTGCATCCGGGACTGAGCGGCAGCAATATCTTCGGAGGTGAAATCCGATGTGATCTGTTTGCCGTTGTATTCACATTTTCCCTTGAACGAGTGTGAATCCGCATAGCAAAGGCTGCTTGCCCCGAGCAGCAGCGCCAGGCTTGCCAGGAGGATCACTATGTAATGCTTTCTCTTCATCTTGCCTCCTCCTTTACTTCACGCTCAGGCTGCCCTGGGCTTCCCCGGATGTTGATACGGTAAACTCATCATCCGTCAGGCCCCACAGACCCTTGATGGCATCCTGCGCATTATGGTTCTGCAAAGCCTGCACGTCCGCCTCGATCCAGGCATACATGCCGCTGTACTCGTATTCATACTTATATGTGGTCTGACCATCCTGCTCGGACTTCTCGACCAGGATCACCTTGTCCTTATCCACGACCTCTCCGTCGATCTGCAGCTTATTAACGACCGGCGTTGTTGTCCGATCTGCCTCGGAAGCACCGTCGATATTGCCTAACAACAGGTGTTTGTAATAGTACGTCGTCTGCTCCGTGGAAGCCTTTGACTCTCTGGTACTGATCATCCAGTCCGGTCCGCACTTCTCGTCATCGTAGGTCAATTTGATCAGTGCTGGATCCAGAGTCGTGTTCTTCACACCGTTCTCATCTCCCCAGTACTTACGAATATTGATCCGCAGGAACACATTGATGTCACCGTCGTTTCTCGCCTTGATGACTTCATCGTACCTGTAGCCCGGCTTATAAGTGCCGTTCAGAGCCGGCAGCTTGAGCTCCTGATTTGAGACGGCTTGATCGCCCTCCATCAGAGTAATATTCAGGTTGCTCAGTTCGAACTCCGCAATGTAGTCCTGACTCTGGATGTTGAGCATCGCCCGCACTCCGGTCACCCCGGCCGCTGCAAACAAGAGAATTGCAATGACGAGAACTGACGCGGTACGTTTTGTAAATTTGAATTTGTTTTTCGCTTTCATGTCTCGTCTCCCTTAGCTTGCGTCTGAAATCTGATAATCCTTGAATTCCCATCCGGCCGGAGCGTCTACCACGTTCTTTCCGCCTTCCTGCTTATACTTTACGATCGAGGATTCATGGACTACCGTGATCTTGAAGCCGTCACCCAGCGCCGCGATCGCTTTTTTCAGTTCGTCCTTCAACAGCGCTTCACCGCTTGGTCCCTTGATCTCAACCTTCGCCGTCAGGCTTCCTTTAGTAGCATTTTTTGGCGCCAGCACGTACTTGTAATAGTACCAGCCGTCCCCGCCCTTGTACCAATAGTCACCATCATAAGTTACCGAAGTATAGTTCTCCGGTCCGAAAGCCTGTACCCGGACAAGATATTCGGCATCGTTCTCATCCCCGGTATTGGTGATCACGATGTTCTTGACTTTGTCATCTATTCCTTCATCCATCGTGACCTGGCCGCCCATACGGTATGTCACCTTGCCCTTGGCCGGCTCGTAATCGCTGAAGTAGGCCAGCGCCGCGCTGGTACTGAGCGCCAGCGCCAGTAACACCGCGCAGAAGATGATTCCTGTTTTTAACCCTAGTCTTCTCATTCTAACTTTCTCCTTGCTATGTTACCTTTGCTTTATTTAGGCTTACCCGGTGCAATGATCTGTTTAATGTACGTAAATCCGCCATTGGTATCCTCGTAATTCGGACCATCTTCCGGTGCAGTATACTGGTTGATGATTCCGCCATCGGGCGTAATGGTCGAATCCCATTTGTTCTTAAACTCGGCGGTATAAACTCCGTTCTTCAGATCCTCCGGAGTGAGCGTTATCTCATCGCTCTCCTCAGCGCTGTAATTCGCGGTATAGGCTTCCTTCACGACGAGTTTCGTCAGGTTCACCGGGATTTTCGATGTAACTTTCTGTGTTCCCGGTCCGTCGAAGATCACGGACTCGTTTCTCTCGAAGACCTTCGTCTCGCCGATGTATCCCTTCACATTGAAGATGATCGTCGTGGCCGACTGTCCCCCGGAGCCTTCGACGTTGTGGTCAATAAAGGCCGGAATCGTCTTGATGAGTTCCAGTTCCTCGGTGTCGTATTTATTCTTCAGCGTGATCTGCATCACCGTGCCGTTCGTAATGACCTTTCTCACCTGAGTCGATCTGTAATGACTCTGATCGATCGGCTCCAGCACTTCTTCGCACATCCATTCCTGCTCAATGCTGTCCGGTTCCCAGATGATTGACCAGTTGTCGGATTTTTCAAGACTGAAGAACCCGTCCTTCGCCGGCACCTTCTCGATGATCGTTTCGCCGGCTTCGTTCTTCTTCACAACGTTCAGTGACTCAGCGCTCTGGAAGGATTCTTCCGCACTATCCCGACTGGAAATCTTAAGCTTGATCTTATCCGGCCGGAGCGCCTCCTCAATCGGATCCGCTGCCGCTTCGCCGCTTCCGTCTTCTGCCTCTTCACCCCAGATCTTTCGGATCTGATACAGTTTGACACGATCCCTGGTCGGCTTCACCGTCACCTCAGCGGAACCGGTGAAGATCGTCACCAGCGCCGGAACCGGTTCGTAGCCTACCAGCGTTCCATCTTCATTGGCAACCTCCCTCGGTCCCAGGATCAGATAAAGACCATTCTCTAAAACAGTTACAGATCCGCTGTTCGGACCGACGGTGCATGTTTTCGGCTCGACCGTAATCGAGCTGTCCGGAGAATCGATTGCTTCCTGCAGTTTGTACGCTGCATCCGCCAGGGCTGCTGCCCAGTCATCCATCTTGCTGTCCCCGGAGAATTGGCCTTCCGATACATTCGGAAGCCCCAGACCGGAGAATTCCTTATCCCACACGAGGTCGTTGCCGTTCTCAAAGTGTCCCACCTTGTAGACCTTGAAATCCGTGGAAAAGCCAGCCTTTGCAGTTTCCGGATAATTGACCGTTATCGTTCCCCCATCCGCGTGGGCGGTGACGGTGGTCAGTGCCATCGCGCACAGCAGCATCACCCCGCACAGGATACTGATGATCATCCCATTTTGTCTTCGTGTCATCGCTTTCGTCATAGTCGTAATTCCTTCGCATTGAGATATAACGTCATCGCCATATTCTTCGGATCCCGTTTCGCCCGCCGGGTACTGACCAGCAGGATCGCCAGCAGTGCCAGCAGGATCGGCGCCGCCAGGAACGGCGCAATGTAGATCGGTTCGATCTGGATCGCATCCGCCGTCAGGTTGGCATCGCCGTCCGCGTTAGGGATGCGGTGTCCCCGGACCAGCAGCCGGTGGGTATTGATCCCGTAGGGCGTGCAGGTGACCAGGGTCGCGTAATCTTTTTTCTTCTCGATCTGCAGGTTTGACAGATCCGCCGGCTCAACGATCCGGATCTGATCCACTTCGTAGGTGACCGTCTCGTTCAGAACCGTCATGGTCCAGGTATCGCCTTCCTTCAGATCGACGATATCCGTAAACAGCCTTGCCGACGGCAGCCCCCGGTGTCCCGAAACGACACAGTGGCTGCTCTTGCCCCCTACCGGGAGGGAGGTCTGTTCCAGATGTCCGATGGATGTCTGCAGAACATTTTCCTCGGTTCCGTGGTAAAGCGGCAGTTTCACATGGATCTTCGGGATGCTGACGTATCCCATGACGCCGGTCCCGTCGATCTTGAGCTGTCTCTGATATTCCGCCCTCTGCTCATCCGTCATGACCCACTGGATCCCGCTTTTGCCCAGCTTCTTATTGTAGGCCTTCGCGTCGTCCAGTATTTTTTTGTAATCTGCCGTGTCCATCTGCGATACTGCCTCGTTATACGACATAATCGCCTGGGTCTGATGAAAGCTGTTCCAGTAGTTGGCAACCGAGGGGTAAAGCAGTAATCCGACCCCGACTGCCAGGCCCATCAGCATCAGCACGGTTAACAGATGTTTTTTTAGCCAGATGATCAAGCTGAATATACCCTTTCCTTCATTATATTTATACGAATTGATTATACTTTATTATCGTTCAAAAGTCAACGATTCCGGGCTCTGGCGGAGATGCGTTTGGAGGCCATTTTTGTGACTTTCGTGCACACATGATATCACGCCCCGCGTCAACCGAACGGTCAACAAAACAAAAGAAAAGATCCGGCCCTTGGATAAAGCCGGTCTTTTCTGAGTTATTTACAGAGAATGGTATGTCGTTGGTTTTGGTGCCCGGGGGATCACTCATACCGGGATTTGCCCAGATAGAAGGAGCCCTTCGGTGTCTTCAGATAAGTCTTGATGTATTTGCCGCTTTCTTTGTACTTCACGGAATAGCCCTTCGCGTTGCTTTCTTTCATCGTATTGACCGGATGCACGGAGGTCTTTTTCTTGTTCTTGCCGTTCAGATTCATGACCCGGTATCTGGTTTTATCCTGATCTTCATCATAGAGTTCTACATAGAGCTTGTTCTTCTTGATCGTGAAGCAGCCGGGGTTTTCCGCCAGCATCTTTGGCTTGCCGCCGGAAGTACTGATGCGGTACAGCACGCTCCAGGTCCCTTCCGAGCCCATGGCGTAGTAGAGATATCCGCCCTTTTTCTTCATGCCCCAGACGTAGGAATAATCCCCCATCACGAAGTCGGCTTTGAGGATCTTATTCGCGTCCTTCACCTTGCCGTCCTTCACCCTGACCTTGTAGATGCTGTCCCCTTCGCCGGCGCAGTACACGGTGTTTCCGGACTTGATCACCTGATATGTGGACATTTTCGCCTTCGATGCTGCAAAGGCTGAGGCGGGCATCATTGCGACCGCTACGACGAGAGCCGTTAAGCATACGATGAATTTCTTTCTCATAATTCGCACCTCCATTGCTGTGTTTGATTCCTTGTACACGCCTTCCCCGAAAGTGTTACAAAAAAACCTTGCTCCCCACTGCCAAAACCGCTACAATATTTTCAAAGAGCGTTCGGCACTGATTCAGCGGGAGGTGTATTATGCTGAAACTGACCTTCATGATGCTGCTTGGATTTCTGATGGTCTTCCTCGCCTTCGGCTACGTCAACGGCGGAGGCAGGAAAAAATAAATACTTTCATTTGTCTTCAAGGGTGAGCATGGTCAACTTCTGGCGTTGCAGGCGGATTCCGCCTATAGAGAACGCCGCCCACGTGCCGACACCCTTGTTTTTTATGCCTTTAATCCGTATTCAATGTAACAATCCGCGCCGAGCCTTCCCAGCCAGGGCTCATCGATATCCCAGTTTCCTGTTTTGATCCGCCCGAACAGGGTCCGGACGATCTTCTGCATCGGCAGATTCTGCGCCTGCATTTCTTTCGCAAGGTCCGGCCAGCCTTTTGCAGTGCGGCCCTCAAAGGAACTGCAGACCTCCACCGCATACCGCGCGAACCCCCGCAGCTGCGCCTCCTCAAGGAATTTCGCCGGATCCAGCTCGTAGAGCATCATCGGAACTCCGATGTTCTCCACATTGATCGCCCGGGCCAGCATTTCGGCGGCAAACTCCGACCAGATCTCATAGCCCGCAGCGATGAACGCGTCATCCTCCGTAAATTCAACGGTTTCTCTCTCATGCAAAAGCTGGCGCGCCAGTTCGTGCAGAATGGCGTGGATCAACTCCTGCCGGCTGCCCTCCGCATCGATTCGGATCGCCAGGACATTTCCGATCTCGCCGAACAGAGCCTCTGCCTGGAGTCCGTCAAAATGGGCCAGATCGATGTCCGCGATGGGTACCTGATTTCGTTTCAGTGCATCCTCGATCACTTTCAGATCCGTGAACTGATCGATGAAAAGGAGCTCGGGTGTCAGCTTCGCGCCGGTCGCCTGGGCGAAAACGGACGCGGCTTCATTGTATATTTCTGTATAATCTTTCATGTGTCAATCCTCACCCCCGGCGAGGGAAAAGTCAAGTACAATTTTCTTAAACGCGCCGGCGGGCTCTGGGCTGCAGCGGCCGGGCAGATGGCGGCGACTCCGGCCTTGAGCCTCACTTCAAAGAGCTCTTCCCGCACGATGACCCGGTCCAGATAGCGGATGATCATGGCGTCATCAAATGCGGCGATCCGTCCGGAGCCGCTGCACACCCGGGGCGGGATCCGGTAGCTTGTCCTGCGGAAAAAATCCTCCGGTCTTCGGCAGGCGGCGTCCGTCGCGAGCGCATCCCCGGAGCTTGCGGCCTTCTGTACTTCATTCCTGGATTTGCCGGAGGCCTGCATTGCATCCGTCAGCTCGATCAGCATCCGGATCTGCATCCGGCGGCAAAACGCCTTCTCCCGGTGCATCTGCAGGACCAGCCTTTGCCTGTGCCGGGGCAGCAGATTCAGCGTCTCGAGAATGATCTCCTTCACCTCCTCATCGGCGGCGGCGCGGCAGGAGCAAAGGCCCGGCCGCTCCCTCGAGGAGTCCTTCATTTCATAGCTTCGCGTGCGGCACCTCCAGTCGATGATGCCGGTCTGCAGATGATGGTATCGCTTCAGCGTTCTGCCGCAGATCCCGCAGACCAGCCTTCCCTGCAGCGCATCCGGCGATCCGAAACGCAGCTTCCCCGGCTCTCTCTTCAGCCGGCTTCTCCTGCGGATCTCCTCCTGCACCATGGAAAACACAGCCTTTGGAATAATCGGTTCGTGAGCATCCTCCATATAGTACATCGGCATACGCCCGTCATTTCGCACGATCCGGTGCGTCAGAAAATCCTCCACGTAGTATTTCTGCATGAGAATGTCGCCGGCGTATTTCTCGTTTGTCAGCATGGACGCGATCGTGGTGGGATACCATTTCGTCTTGCCGGCGGGTGTCGGAATCCCCTCCCGGCTCAATCGGTCTGCGATCATCGCAGGACTGCAGCCCTCCAGATACGCCCGGTAGATCCGGCGCACCAGCCGCGCTTCTTCCGGCACGATTTTCATCTCCTTTGTCAGCGGATCCCGGGTGTAGCCGAGAAACCTCGTATAATTGAACCGGTGTCTTCCCTCCTCGAATCCGTGGCGGATCCCCAGGCTGACGTTCTGGGAGATGCTCTGTGACTCCTGCTGGGCGATGGATGCCATGATAGTGATCAGCACCTCCCCCTTGGCGTCCAGCGTGTTGATGTTCTCCTTCTCGAAAAAGACGGCGATCCCCAGGGCCTTGAGGCTTCGGATCGTCTGCAGACAGTCTACCGTGTTCCTGGCAAACCGGCTGATGGATTTCGTCACCACCATGTCGATCCTGCCCTTCTCACAGTCCTCGATCATCTGCCGGAACTGCGTCCGCTTCTTCGTTCCCGTTCCTGAAATTCCCTCATCCGCATAAAGCCCGGCGAAGTCCCATCCCTCCTGCTCCTGTATGTACCGGGTGTAGTGGGTGCACTGCGCTTCATAGGAGCTCTCCTGTTCCTTCAGATCCGTCGACACGCGGCAGTACGCCGCGACCTTCAGCTTCCTTCGCGGCGTCCGGTCCGCCAAGCGCTCCGGTGCCTTCGTTGCTTCAATGATTTTTACTGTCATGCGAACACCTCCTTTCTGGTGTTGGGTCAGGTGGGGCGGTGGGTATCTGGGGCGGTGGGTGTCTGGGGCGGTGGGCAGATTGGGTGTCTGGGGTGGTGGGCTGGATGGGCCGGTGGGCTGGGGCGGTGGGCTGGGCCGGCTGGCTGGGCTGGCTGGGGCGGTGGGCGGATGGGCCGGATCAGCCGGGCTGGTGGGCTAGTGGATCAGCCGGGCGAGCTACCATAAAAAGAGCATTTCCCGCTTGCGATGGTAGGTTCGTACCATATTTTGCGACTTTTGCTTAATTCATGGTAGGTAATACCTCGTTACAGCGCGAAACGCAGCAAACAAATCCCTCAGCAATATCAACTCACAGCAAAATTATACTGTTTGCTGCAGTACAGAGACCAATGGCTACCATATTATTTGAAATTCCTGCCGGGATGGTAGCTTCCTACCATCGTGGCCAGCTTTTGTGAGAATATGGTAGCTCCCCGTGATAGAAGCTAACCGTGAACCGCTGTGCCCGGGCCTGTCCTATTGCAGCCATTCCTTATTACGACAAAAAACCGGCCCCGCAAGGCAGTCTCTGCAGCTGCTGCTTCGGTCGGCCGGTTTATAGTATTGAGATGTCTTTCCTGTTCGACGCCCCCGGGCCGGGACCTGCCCGGTGCCTGGGCTCTCCCGGAGCTAAGCCTCCAGAAGCCGGAGGATCTCCCCCGCGGAACAGTTCTTCCACTTGGCGATAGTCTCGACAGGGATCCCGTCCGCAACCATACCGCGTATAAATCTTCCCTGTTCCTGCTCACTGCGCTTTCGTTCCTCGTTTAGTTCCTGCTCGCTGCGCTTTCGCTCTTCGGCAGCTCCTTCAATCCGGCCTTGATTGAGAATTCGCTTCGCTGGATAATCGAGTATTTCTCCTCCCATGATCTTCCCAACTCCTTTCCTTACATTATCAGCTCGCTCTCATCTCCATTATATCCTTCATGAAACAATTCATTCACCACCGGGATGATTAACGAAGAGCAGTCTGTGAGAAGTGTCCGAAACACATCATCGTATGGCGTGGAACCAATCTCTTTTCCCATAGTATACTTCCCTCGAATTGTTCTTGCAATTCCATCTATCCATATATTACCAAACGCAGAAGTGTGCTGCGGCTCATCATCAAAAGCCTTCACGGAACCGATGCTCCCGCTGTCACCATTCATGTTCTCTATTGTGAGCTGCTGAAAACAACACTTCACCGGTCGCTGCAGCAGGTGATTTTCCCACAAAACAGCGCATGACTCTATTATTGGGAAGAAAGTTTCACATTCGTGCTGAAATAGCTTTTCGTGAAACGATTCATCAGGAACTTTCCCAAATTGAAAGCACATTCATTCATCGTGGGAAAAAGCAGACCGAAACCTTATTCCGCCAGCCTTTGCATTCTCACGTACACCACGATTCGCTCAGTTTTGAGAAAACTGATCGCTGTGGTACTTGCGCTTACCGTAGCGATGACAATGGGGATCGCGAGTACGTCGATGGTGTTCGCGGCCGGTGGAACACCAAGCATTACAATTAAACCAAACATCGATGAAGGTATTACCACCAATGGTGACAATGATGTTAAAATCAAGTACACATACTACAAGATTTTGACTGCTGATATCGATACCGATCCGACGGTTGGACTCGATGGTACGACTACTGCTGATGGAACAGTTGCCTATTATGTTACTGATTCTGCTCAGGCAGCGGCGATTGAAGGGCTGAAGACAGGCGGGAAATCTATCTTCAATGTTACAAGAGTTGGCACTACCGATAAGTGGTATGTAGAGCTTAATAAGGAAACGGCTGCTACAGGAGAACAGATCGCTGCTGCGTTTAACGATAATACCTTCCTCGCCAAATTCACCAAGCAGGAATTCACATCCACAGGCGGCGATGCTACTCTGCCGGGTGTCTCAGCTGGTTACTACTTCATCAAGTCCAGCCTTGGTAGCAAAATGGCTGTTCAGACATTGAGTCCTGTGACCATCAACGAGAAGAACGATTATGTCTCGGATAACAAGACTATCCCTAATGATGACAAGAATTCTCAGATTGGTCAGGAGATTACCTACACACTGACTGTGAATGTTCCTACGACCGCTACTGAGGAGATCGTCCTGACTGATACCATGTCAAAGGGCCTGACATTCAAAGAAGTTGCTTCTCAGAAAGTCGGGACTACAGCTATGACAGAGGCTCAGAAGGGTACTGTTTCCGCCGTTAGTTCTGCTGCTAATGATGCCACCAAGTTCACCATCACTTATACAGCGGATCAGGTGAAGGCACTGGTTGCTAACAAAGAAGAGACTCAGGTTATCAACATTGAGGTCACCGTTATCGTCAATGATCAGGCTGCTATCGATACCGACATTCCCAACACCTTGGATCTTAAGTATGGTAACAACTATGAAGCGAAACCGGTAACTGTTAATACTAAGACCACGAAATTCGAGTTTGACAAGGTTGATGGTACCGATAAGACTACTAAACTGACAGGTGCAGAATTCCAGCTCAAGAAAGGTAGTGATGTTATTAAACTAATCAAGGATACTGAAGGTCAAACATATCGCGTTGCTACAGCGGCAGAGATCACTGCAGCTGGAACTACTCTGGTTGATACAATCGTGACCAATGGTAACACCGTGACCATCAACGGCCTTGACCTTGATGAAACTTACAGCCTGGTTGAAACAAAAGCACCTACTGGCTATAACAAGCTGGATGACCCCATCGAAGTAAAGGCGACTTCTACTACAACAGGTGAAGGAAATGATGCTGTGACAACGACTACTTTCGTTAAGAAAGATGTTGAAAACAACAAAGGAACCGAACTCCCCTCCACCGGTGGTATCGGTACAACGATATTCTACATCCTCGGTGCGCTGCTGGTAGTCGGATGCGGAATCATCCTGATCGCTAGAAGAAGATCTTCTGCTAACAACTAAGCCAATGGCTTAACGTAAGCAAACTG
>JAFUCA010000009.1 GCA_017459895.1 Bacillota bacterium
AAGTCCAAAACCAATATCCTTTGATTAGAGACCAATCTGATCGAAGGAGGAAAGGAAATGCTCAATATGTCCCAAGTAAATAATATCAGAGACTTAGGAAAAAAGGGCTACCGAATATCGGAAATATCCAGAATAATCGGTGCCGATCGAAAAACGATCCGAAAGTATCTGGAGCAGGAGGACTTCTCGCCGCGACCACCGGTCGCGAAAGAAGTCCCATCGATCCTGGATCCATACAAGCCGGTCATAGATGCGTGGCTTGCGGAGGATCGTAATCATTGGAGCAAGCAGCACCATACAGCCAAACGTGTACACGAACGACTCAGAGATGAGGAAGGATTTGAAGGAAGCTACTCTGTAGTCCAGCGCTACATGAGAACGCTCAGGAAGAATTCCGAAGATGAGCAGTGCAAAGGAACACAGGAGTTGATCTGGGAGCCGGGAGATGCACAGGCGGATTTTGGAGAGGCGGATTTCTACGAAGGAACACGCTGTGTCAGAAGAAAGTACCTTGTGCTGTCATTCCCGTACAGCAACGACGGCTACGTTCAGGTGTTTGGGGGTGAGACAGCAGAATGTGTATGTCAGGGACTCAAGGATATCTTTGAGTACATCGGCGGGGTCCCGACAAAGATCGTCTTTGACAATGCGACCGGCGTTGGGCGCAGGATCAAGGACAAGGTGATCGAGACCGATCTGTTCTCGAGATTCAGAGCCCAGTACGGCTTTCAGGTGGTCTTCTGCAATCCGGAGGCCGGTTACGAGAAGGGGAACGTAGAGAACAAGGTTGGGAATGAGCGGCGCAATATGTTCGTTCCTGTCCCGACCTATCAGGACATGATCGCCTTCAATGAAGAGCTTCTTCCCAGGCATGAGAAGAAGGCGGCTGAGATCCACTACAAGAAGGGCATAAAGATCTCAGAACTTTTTGAGGAAGACCGCAAGGCGCTGCTCCCGCTGCCCGGAAAAGCATTCGATGTCTGCAGGTACGACTACTTCAAAGCGGATGGATACGGCAAGGTCTGCATCGATGGCAAGCATCACTATTCGACCAGGCCGGAGAACCGCAACGAAAGCGTGCTGATTGGGATACGGGCTCATTTCATAGATGTTCTGAACGAGGATGGAAGCGTACTGGTCAGACACCGCAGGGAATATGGGAAGAAGCGCACGGACACCGTGGACTACAGTACCAGCCTGGCGGTGCTCTCGAAAAACTGCGGAGCCTGGATGAACAGCGGCGTCAGACTTGGTCTTCCGGATGCGTTGAGAGAATATCTGGACGATCAGGAAAAGAGCGAGCGGAAATCGCAGCTTCAGCTGATGAGCACGCTGGCAGATGAGTATGGATTCGAAGCAGCCGTAAAGGCCATGGATATGTCGCTCAGTAACGGGAGCATCAACAGATCAGATGCATCCATACTGGCGGCCAGGATCACCGGCTATGGGATAGATACCCCGCCGGAGGCGGGACCTCCCCTGACTGTATATGATGATGTATTGATTCATTCAAGAGAACAGATGGGAGGGATATCATGATCACGCCAAGAATGCGTTCCGATATGGAACAGAACATAGCAGAAAACTGTCATAAGCTTTTTCTCACTACAGCGATACCTGAGATGTGTCAGGAGAAAGGAGCGCCGAAACAGCTCGAATATTTGCAGGACGCATTAGCACTGGAAATACAGAGACGTGAGCGGAACAAACGTGAGCGTCTCGTAAAGCGGGCAAAATTCCCTGTGTACAAGACATTCGAAGGATATGAATATGCAAAGGTGCAGATCCCGCCGGCGCTGAGCCGGGAGGAACTGGAGGCGGTATCGTTCATAGAGGCGAAGCAGAATCTGGTCCTTTATGGTCCCGTAGGCGTGGGCAAAACACATATGGCGATCGCTGCCGGAGTGGTCGCCTGTCAGAAAGGATACAAGACGAGATTCTACACGGTGACGGAACTTGTGCTCAAGCTGTCGGAAGCCCGCAAGAACGGAACTCTGGAGCGGCTGCGCAATGACCTGAACAATCTGGATCTGCTGATCCTGGATGAGTGGGGCTATGTCCCGGTGGACCGGGATGGATCACAGCTGCTGTTCCGGGTGATCTCAGACAGCTATGAGAGCAAGAGCCTGATCCTGACGACGAACATCGAGTTCTCGAAGTGGGGCGGGATATTCACAGACGATCAGATGGCAGCAGCCATGATCGACAGGCTGGTCCATCACGGACACCTCATCATCTTCGATGGTAACAGTTATCGAATGGAGCACGCTCTGATGCGGCAGACGGCAAAACAGCCAAAAGGTACGGAGGGAAAAAGCAATGAACAATAGCGCAGCAAATGATCTTCGTTGGGAAGAGTTCAGAAAATATACAGAAGAAAACGCCATGAGCAGATATGAACGTAAGTTGCTGAGAGACTGGGTGCGTTCCGGCCATAGTGTATATGAGACAGTAGAGTCCAGATACCTGCCTGGCCCATCCTATCCGCCAAGAGATTTTCTGGGTATGTACAGATTTGATCGGGAATTGACGGAGGATATGGTGGGAATGACACGTGCAGAGAAAGATGCTTACCTGAAGGCCTGTATCGGCTGGAGCGATCCGACGCCGGAGGAGATCGCGATGGAGACGGCCAGAGAACATACGCCCGAGCTCATCAGAGATCGCATCAGGCGTCTGGAGCGAGAAGTGTTTTACCTGTGGCAGTTCGTAGCGGAGGAAGGCGTGCTCGATGAAGCAAAAGGCTACGTTGACGGACGAAGAGATGAGGCTATCCCGTTTGAGTGGTAACGCTCAGACGAAAGCATAAACCGGGTCCGGAGGCTCGCAATGCATCGGCGAAGTTTCCGGGCCGGGGAATACTTCCCCGATGCCGTACGATATTGTCCTGCTGAAAATGTGGAATTCCTCAGGATGAAAGTGGGGAATTCTGGACGCTGAAATTGAGGAAAAATGCTTGACTAAACAGAACCGGAGATCTTATATGTCACCGTTCCTCGAGCACCTGTCACTTTCAGTGGGGCAACCGTCTGAACTTTTTTCTTCAGCTTTTTCACTTTGACCGTCTTCGTTACCGGTTTCACGGTCAGTGTGTTCTCTTTCTTCTCGAGCACTGGTATATTAGTTTCAACTCTTGATTGTGTCTCAAAAGCTCCATTCTTAAATGCTGCAATGTAAGTTGTTTCGCCCATTTCCGTGTATGTTGCTTTCTTAGAGACTCCACTTGTGGTCATCACCGTTTCAGTTTCCTTATGTGCTGTGTCATTTGCACATACTCTGGTCGCTGTAACCTCCCCATTATCATCGGACCATGTATATATTGGCTCGCCCCAGGCATGGCCCGTCGCGTTCGTTTTTATCGTATTGGTCTGTACCTCAAATCCAGCATTTGCAAAAGCTGCCGATGTGTATGTAATATTTCCTGTCTCTGTGCAGGTTGGCGACTTCGTGATTTCAGAGGTCACTCCAACCGTTTCCGTCTCAATGCAGCCTCTTTCGCACATGCGTGTTGCGGTTACGGTACTATTATCATCTTCCCACTCATATACAGATTTGCCCCACACATGACCGCCAAGGTTATCAAGGATCTTCTTTTCACGGCTCAGTTCTGCATTGCACTTGGAACAATAGACCACTTCGTCATAGCTTCCATCCTCTGTACAGGTGGCTGCAATCTCGTGCTCTCTGATCGGATCAGCCGGATTATGCCCAGTGGCACTGATTGCTTCCGATTTTGTATGCTCAGCATTATTCTGGCAGACATAGGTTCTTACGCCTTCGCTCGTGCACCCAGCATCCGTTGTAATCATTCCATTGTCCCAGTCATGAGCATCCGGATCAATCGGTACGGGCTCTTCTTTTGTAGCAGTGCAAGCTGTACAATGGAATATCTTGACACCTTCTTTTGAACAAGTCGATGGCTCTATTACAGTACCCTCATCCCAGCTATGAGGAATCATGTCAATATCATCAACCGTAATTTCCTTTGCTACGAATGCTGGATTGCTGAAATTACTGGAGGTGTATTTCGTCTTGCCTTTTTCTGAACAGGTTGCTTCTTCTGTGATTTCTGATGTCACTGCTACAGTTTCTGTTTCAACACAGCTGTCCTCAGTATTGTTCTCACAGGACCTCGTTGCTGTAATTGAACTAAAATCATCTGCCCATTTGTATGTTGGTTCTTTCCATGTATGAGTAAGAGCCGGAATTGCTTCGGTTCTGGTTTCTCCGCATCCCTTACATGTATACATACGGACTCCATCAGATGTGCAGCTAGGTTCTGTTGTTGTCTTCCCCTCATCCCAAACATGCTCTTTTTCCTTGATTTCAAAGGGCTTCTCAACAATACCCATGTAAAACCCTTTTCCTTCAAATACTGCAGTAGCCATTCCTATTGCTACGTTATTTTCGTACAAAACCGAATAATCTTCCCCTTCAGTTAATACCTTGTCTCCATCAACTACGGTGTGTCCAGTAGCAACTTCTTCTCCCGTAAAAAATGCTTCCGAGTCGATTGTAATCCCACAATCCTCTAATTTCTTCTTAATAGCAAAGTGGTTTGTAATATTCCCTCTACACTCATTTATTCCTGTTATAACAATATCTGCCTGGCCAAGTTCTTTATTATTTGCATACTTAAGTGTGTACTGATCCCCGAATTCAAGTTCCTTACCTGCACACTTCACCACAACTTCAGGTTTGAGATATGAACCAGTATATTCGACAACTTCGTCGTGTATAATATCGCAAGTTTCCAGATTGTACCATGGAACCCAAGTAACCTGATTAGTCATATTGGATCTGCTCCAAGTAGTATTGTCAGCCAAATAATACGCAGTTACAGATGAGCCATTAAATGCTGTAACGAGGTTAATATTAGTTCCGGATGAACTATAAAAAGTCGGTGCATCCCCCATAAAATATACCGCCGAGAGTGCTGTCGAGTTTGCGAAAGATAAATTCCCAATGTACGTAACACTCCCTGGGATATCTATAATTTTTATGTTACTTTCACTGAAAGCTTTTGCACCGATCGTTTCTATTCCCTCTGATAATGATACCGTCTCTAAACTTGTGCAGCTGTAAAAAGCGCTAGAACTGATAGTCTTTAATGAACCAGGTACCGTCAACGATTTCATTTGACAATTACTGAATGCACTTTCCCCTATATTGGAAAGTTTCTTTGGAAGAACGACTTCCTGAATCGCCGTTGAATGAAAGGCATAATTCCCAATTGTCCTAAGCGAATTGGGGAATGAAATACTCTCTATCCCTCCGGCTTGACTGAATGCTGCCTCTGGGATATTTGTTACTCCTTCAGGAATATCTAAATGTCCTTCAAAAGCTCCATAACTTGAACCGCATAGCTCGAATGCATGACCACCTATTATAGTTAGGTTTTCTGGCAAACTAATTGATTCAACTCCAAGCGCCCAATAAAATGCATGATCTCCAATGGACGATATTGCATTAGACAAATGAACTCTTTTGATGCTATATATATTTGCAAAACTATATGCGCCAACTGAATCGACCCCATCCTCAATATATATTTCTGTCACAGAATAATTCTTCCAAGGTCGTGTGCTATTACTTGCATAATCCGTCATATCGCCAGTTCCACTGATTACTACCGTATAGTTGTCAGCATCAATACGATAAATATCATAAGTAACAGAATTACCACACATCCCCGATTCAACAACCACTCCCTCATATTCATTTTCAGCTGCATAAACTGTTAAGCAAGACATTAAAAAAAACGCTAACATGCTTGCTATCACAGTCATATACATTTTTAATGCTCTTTTTCTCATATATATTCCTCCAGCTAAAGTCCTCTGATAATGATTCGATTATAGTGTTCTTCAAAGCTTTCTTAAATGGAAACGGGTATAAAGATTGTCTCCCCTCATTCGTCTTTCTCAAAACAGGGGCTCGCCTTGCAGTATTGTCCTGTATAGTCTAATCGCTCAGGATGTTTGTCCTTAAGCCGTCGAATTCGTTTTGCTTCATTATACAAAAGCCTAGCTAACTCCAACCCCTCTTTCGCAAGGCTCCTTCTTTCGCCCATACGTTGCTTATACAATTCCGGCCGCTTATATAACCCATGAACGTAAATATTTCTGGTTTTTGTCCATTGACTTAAACGCATCCAGAAAGCATTCGTTATTTTTGTTTTGCTGTCTACGCACGCCGGATGCTTTTTATAAAGCGCTTTTAGGCACTTGATCCGTTGACTGATCTTAATAGTACTTCGAGCTTTTGGATCCAGCGCCTTATTACAGGGACAACCAAGCAGTCCGCAGATAGCTTCAAGCCTACCCTCGATTGCTGCATAGTCATACATTACAGCTTCAAGATAATATTCATCATCGATTGCCTTATGTGCGCGATCAAAAAAACTCTTATGCACACGCCCTGCCATAGTTCTTGATTCAACGTTGTCCATATGATTTTTCTATTAGATTCAAGAATAGGTGACTCTATTCGTATTATAATCTATTTTCTGTATTAGGGTCTACAAAAATGATCCAATCAGACTATTTTCTTCCTCAACACCTTTTATACAATTCCTCCCCTGTCTCATTTAGGTATCAGTCTTCAGACGGGATCGGAATCGTTGGGATTTCAATGATTTTCAGTAATATCAAAGGCTCCCGATTTCCTCGAGAGCCGATCTATTTGGAGTATCCTCCACCCCAACATTTTTAACAGAGCCTTTTTAACAGAGCCACTTTACGCTCGCGCCTTTGCAGGTTCAAGTCCTTTCGCCTCTCAATAAAAAAATCAAAACGGTGGCCGAAGCCACCGTTTGATTTCTTGGTTGCGGGGGAAGGACTTGAACCTTCGGCCTCCGGGTTATGAGGGAATAATTACCATTTTTGTAACTTGTTGTAAATTAGTGTTATGGCCTGAAACCTTTGAAAAATCAAAGGTCGTAGGATTTTTTCATTTTATTCCATATCGCCCGGTATCGTGGCATTTTCCAAAAACAGTTGATATTTTGTTGCAATTTGTGGCCCTAAAAAGGCCAAAACTGCGGGGTTTTCCGGCATTCGTTGATATTACTTAATGATAAAAAGTTGATATCGGCGTGCTCCGATCTACACTGCCATTCTGTTCCATATCATGGGTATATATTGCAGGATATGGTGAAGAAATTCATGTGTTCAATTTCCAGATGATATTTTGTTGATACTGGATCGTTCTTTTTCTGACCAGTTGCTATTTTGATGATATCGGATCGCCCTTCTCTTGATCAGTCGATATTCTGATGATATCGGATTATGTTTCAGATGATATTGCATCTTTCTGTTGATATTATGATGATATAGTTCTGAACCGACTTGTTCGCGATTTGCTGAAGCAGTCCTGGTATGAAGTGCTGTCTATCGATGAAAGCAGACTTTCGATAATCGATGAACTTCAAATCGACTTCATCTTCTCAGGTCTTACGACTGTCCTCGGAAGTCCGGAAATAAAGAAGTCCCCTCTCCTCATGCCAGAACTGGCCAAAACCGAAATTGGACAGTCGGCTATCTCAGTAATTAAGAAGATATCAGACAAACAAAAAAGCCAGGCCTGATATCATCTTGATACCAGCCTGACTCTCATAATTCATTTAATTCTGCGGGCCGCACGGCTTATTCTGCGAGCCGCTTTATCGCTTCCCTGTAGACATCCATTATAGCGAACAGATCGTCGACCAGAATGTACTCGTTCTTCATGTGCTCCGTCGCTTCCCTTCCAGGGAACAGCGGTCCGAAGGCAACGATGTTGTCCATAGCCCTGGCGTATGTTCCGCCTCCCATAGTCATCGGTTCGGTGTCGTCACCTGTCTTTTCCCGGTAAACGCCCAGAAGCGTCTGCACGAACTCGCTGTCAACAGATGAATAAACCGGTTTAAGCCAGTCTATGTTCTCCAGTTCAAGACCATACTCACTGATTGAATCCTGAAGTGTCTCAATAAGCTTTTCCTTCGGAACTGTTACCGGACACCTTATGTCAACTCCAAGGCGTATGGAATGACTGTCAGCCTTGATCGTTCCGGCATTGAATGTAAGCTTTCCTGTCGGTTCATCCTCGAAATCACATCCAAGGCCTTCGCCATGAAGAAAATCGCCAATCTTTTCGTTATAGAAATCAACGAAGCTTTCCACTTCCGGATCGATCTCAAAGCAAGTATCGCTCAGCTTTCTCATTGCCTTTGAGATAGCGTTTTCGCCTTCCCATGGCAGACTGGCATGAGCCGCAACTCCTTTTTCTTCGACCAATAAGTCCTCAGTTGATTCCTTCCATATCCTGCAAAAATCAGGAACGGCATTGACGGCCTCACCGCCTTCCATGAACAGATCGTTATCGCCGCTAAGATACATGACCATCTCTGCCTGAAGAACTCCCATTTCCCCGTAAATCAGCGGGAAATCCGCATCAGGAGTAAATCCTATTGTAGGATGTTCTTCGTGGCTGACATAGTAGTCCATATCCTCCCAGTCGCATTCCTCGTCTGTTCCGAATATGAGGCGGACGCGTTTCTTGAACTCGAAGCCTTCATCCATAAGGCTCTTCAGCGCGTATATAACTGCAACTGCAGGGCCTTTGTCATCGACAGCACCTCTGCCGTAAAGCTTACCGTTGTGGATCTCTCCGCCAAAGGCTGGATAGTCCCATCCGTTTCCTTCAGGCACAACGTCGAGATGCATCAGTACTGCGAGCATTTCATCGCCCTCACCTACCTCTGCATATCCGACGTATCCGTCGCAGTTCTTCGTCTTCATTCCCATGGAGGCGCAAAGGCGCAAAGCGCAGTCCAGCGCATCAGCGATGCCATCTCCGAAGGGCTTATCCGGAATCGGCTCGTAATCATCAGCGCCATCGTACTTGACGCTTTTTTTGCTTATCAGTTCTCTCAGGGATTGAATTAGCTCCGCTTCATATTCTCTCATTACTATCACCCTTATCTAATATACTGATCAAAATCTATTGACGTCGATTTGATTAAATTGAAATCCTTCATTTCAATGATCATCTCAAGCATCTTCATTCCGACCTTGAATGGCTCAAGCACCTGAACAGTGCATCCGGAATCTTTTAGGTTCTGACGGACTTTATCCGCAACGGTATCCATTCCCGTACATCCCATTATTACTGCATGGACTCCCAACTTCTCCATTTCAAGGCAAAATGTTTTTATGCGTTCAGCCACGACTTCATCATCAAGCTCCAGTACGCCCAATCCAACATTTTCAAATGCAGCTATATGATTTTCGAGGCCGTGTTCACGTGCCTTTCTCTTCTCACAAACTATGCCGTACTCGTCAGTTGAGATGACTGCAACCTTTTCACTGATCGTCAGAGCATAATGCATTGTCGCAGCATATGGACCTATTACGGGAATATTTGAGACTTCACGGGCTCCCAGCACTCCTGGATCATCGAAACAATTGATAAAGATGCCATCATATCCCTTGTTTTGTATCTCAAGTACTTTTTCTATGATCTTTGCCCCATTGATTACAGTTTGTGCAGCAGTTTCCACTGAAGAAAAACCCGTGCTTAGAAGTTCGGTTGTAATTTCGGTGCTTTCCCTGAGATGTCCTTTTATGTATGCCTCGTCTTCTGCAATAACATCTCCGGAAAGTCCCGTTACCGCCTGTATGATAGCAATCTTCATGGATATCCTCCTCTATTTCTCGTTGAATGGAACGTAATCGATATCGAATCCAAAGCTCTTTGGTCCGAAAACTTCAAGACCCTTTTCGGTCTTCCAAAGCTCAGGAGCCGGCAGTGCGATTATATTGAGCCCCTGTCCCTTCTCATAGAACGGATTGGTTACAGGAACGCCTTCATCATCAATTATACAGATGAGATCCGGCACTGTCACATCAACTTTTCCATCCAGGTATGAGATAATGTGTTCATTCTTGAACCAAACTTTGTATTCGTGGTTCTCGAAATCGTCTTTGCCGGTAACTGTTACTTCTCCGATAGTGAAACCGTCGATCGTATCGTAACCGTGTTCTTTGACAGTTCCTCTGAAGAGGACCTTGCCGCCGCCTGTCTCGGCTATAGCCTTTGCAGGGTCAGAGCCGCTCTCATTTGCTTCACGGAGCGCTTTGCCTATGTCCATGGCATAGGTTATTGCCTTTGGAATGACGCTCTTCTTCAAGGTCTTACCGTCTGTCGGATGGTCAGTAACGCCGATGATGTTTTTGCTTACAACTGCCATGGCTCTGACCAGATCTTCAGCTCTGAAGTCGTTTACTACGTTGTTCAGTACTGCCGTGTCGCCAAATGGCGTAGCCACAGCCAGAGGCTGGATTGGAACGTCATTGATATAGAAAGTCGAGTGCTGAAGCTCAGGGACGGATCTTCCTGCAGGGTCAGCATCGATTATTGGCTTGCCCATCAGCGCTGCAACGTGGAATGCATCAGCCGTATTTTCGCCACCAAGCTCTGTGGATACAACGCCGTAGAACGGACGTCCGAAGTACTCCTCGAGAACTTGGAATGATCTCATGGCTTCAGTAACTTCCATTGATGGCAGTCCTGCATACTTCTTTTCTTCTTCTTCTGTCAGGGGTGAAACCGAACCGCATACGTACGGAACTGCAACCATTTCCTCATCAGGAACCTCATCCAGGTCTGCGAGTATAAAATCGCGTCCTTCTTCGAAATCTGACTCTACGATCTCAAGTCCGCCTTCAAGGGTCCCGCCGCCGCCGGTACCGAGTATGGTGCATCCATATATGATATCTGTTACTTCCTGTTTTGTAAGAGTTCTCATATTACGCCGCCTTTCTTATTCATCTATTGTAATGTGTATGTCTTCAAGAGTCGTTGTCTGCTGTGCCGGCATTACTTTACGGAGAATGATCGTAGCGATACCTGCAACGATTACGCCGTTAACACTTACGATACCATATGGGATAACGAAACCCGCAACAACGCCGATAGCAAGAGCTATCATACCAGCCCAGTTGACGCCCTTGGTTGGAGCCCACTTGCCTGGATCGCCTTTGCCGATGATGAAGTAGTCAACCAGCATTACACCTGCAAACGGTGCGATTACAACGCCAAGGTATGTGAGGAACTCTTCGAAGTAGTAAATGATCTCGAATGATCCTACGATCGTTCCGATAAGACCGCTGATGAAAGTGATTATTACTCTGTACTTGTCGTCGCATCTGAATACCTTGATAAATCCAAGGCCGGCTGAGTAAGCGTTTGCTGAGTTGGCAGGCCATGTTGAAAGGATCAGGCTGAGAAGTCCCAGAACTGGGATTCCAAGGCCAATGAATATAACAGTCAGGTCTTCTGAACCTGCAACGATTGCAAAGGCTGCTCCTGCCCAAAGAAGAATAACACCGATTGGAAGTATTCCCAGGAATGAGGACTTGAGTACGTCGTTTCTGGTTCTCTGGTATCTGGTGTAGTCTGCTGAGAGAACTGCGCCGACGATAAATCCGCCTATTACCATATCGATTCCGCCGATGAATGTTACGTTGTTAGTTGCAGGAACAAAGCTTGTCAGCGTTTCGAAACCGTTGCCTGAAAGGACGATGAATACACCTATAATGGTTACGACGCACATGATTGGAACGGCTATCATATTGAGGTATTTCAGTCCGTTGAATCCGATTGCTGCGGTTGTTACCATAATGATACCCCAGACGATGATGGATACCTTGACCGGTATATCTATGCCGAAGCACTCGCCCATAAGGCCAGAGAAGGCTTCACCGCAGATGTTTGCGTTGATTCCGAACCAGCCTATGCAGCAGATCGAGTCTGCGATGGACACAATGAATTGGCTTCCCCTGTCGCCGAAGGACGACGTCGCTACAACAATCGATGGTACGCCCAGATCAGATCCCATGATTCCCTGAGCCCAGCAGATCGCGACTACAATAACGTATCCGATGATTCCCGCAATTACTATCTGAGCCAGTGACAGACCGTCTATCATTATACTTCCGGTCCAAAGGCTTGTTGCCGAAATCATGAATCCTGCCTGAATAAGTGTAACGGAGATCCAGTGTTGTCTCTCGCTTGCAGGAACCGGCGTCAGAGCTATTCGCTCGATCGCTCCCGATTTTTTCTCAGTCATTGATTTCCTCCTCTTTTATGATTATAAGTATTCTGTCTTTTTATCCAATTACTATTTTACTGTATCAAGTTTGGCTTATCCTTATTGAAACCGAAAAAACACAGGGTATTGTTTTGTTGAAATCTACAATAATGATTTACAAAAGCCATAGAATTGGATAAAATCTAGGTAATTAATTGGCAAAATCACTAATTAGAGGATTTAATTGGAGGATTAATAATGTCTGTTACTGTATCAAGGATACTGTCGCTGCCATCTTTCAAGGACGCAACGGTGCTTACCAGCACGAAGCACCTTGACAATACCATCAAGCAGGTCTCCATAAGCGACTCCCCTCTTACAGAAGTCGATTTCTCACTTTCCGGAGAAGGCGACTTCTACCTGACGGAATTCTACTTCGCTAAGGACAGCACCGAAAAAATGATCGAATACCTTGAGCCTATGATCAGATCAGGCTCGAGCGGTATTTGCATTATCGACGAATATATCAAAGAACTTCCAACGGAAGTGCTCGACTACTGCGATGAACACAGTCTCCCCATTATTCTGAACAGCTACACCGTTCCTTACGCCCAAATGATCAGGGAGATAATGGAGCTTATCATTGCTGACGGGCAAAAAGCCCTGCTCGAAAAAGAAATATCGGCCATAACAGCCGATACCATCGATGAAAGCGGAAAGATCGAGATAATACGAAACATGAATCCGTATTTCAAAAACAACTACGCCGTCTTCTATATCTTCTCAGCAAACGCCCGGACGGAAAGCGCCATAAGTGACCTGTTCTCGCGGGACAGTCTGTGTTCCGGCGTGGCATACAAAGGCGGCATATTGGGATTCATCTCTTCTGCAAGCCTATCTGAGCTGCCTTCAAAAGTGAATTATTACACCGAACAGCTCAAATCCTATGACGATGTTCTGGCAGTAGGAATAAGCGACTCGACAAGTACGCTCCATACATTGACGAAGACTATAAACCAGGCCATATTCTCGGCCAATGCGGCGCTTAAGAGATCGTCCGGAGGTCATATAGTGAAATACAGCGAACTGGGAATAATGAAACTTCTCCTCCTACTGGCAGATAGCGCCGAACTGGAGGAGTTCTATGAGGAAATCATACTCTCGATCACAAACTACGATAAAGAGACGAATTCGCAGTTATACGAAACGATGCTTGCCTTCAGGCATTGCAATTACCAATACAGAGAGACTGCAAACAGCCTCTACATACACGAAAACACGGTAAGATACCGCATAAGCAAAGTCAAAGAAATAATTGAAGCAAAGGCTCCAAACGACGACTTCAGGGAAGTCTTCTCCCTTGCAATCAAATGCAATGAGGTCCTGAACATAACTGACATGTAAAGCCTTTGCATGGCCTTTGCATAAGCCTTTGCTTATATAGAGGAAATCGGAAAAGAGTACAATATCGGCCTTCATATAGGTTATATGTTGACACCCTTCATTCTGAAGTTCGCAACGCCAAGAGAATCCAAAAGCTGAAAAGAATGAAAGAGTTCGAGGAAGCTACCGAAGCCATGAATGAAAATAAGGAAGAATCTGATTCCGAATGAAAAATGGCCAGGCTGGAAGTTCCAACCTGGCTTTTATCATCTAATCGGCTTTTCGAGACACCTTCTATATAGTTCCTCCCCCGTCCCATTCAGTCCCAGACTCGTATAAGCATCGTGAAGGTAATTCAGATTTTCGAGTTCATCCTCCGTAATCGACTCCTGCGGCATCAGATACCTACATTGCCGGTAAAAGGAGTCATGGGCCAGAGCCATAAGTGCCGACTCGAACTCCTTCTGCTTTTTCAACATACCCTTGATCCAGACGATCACCGCTCCGACAAAGGCTCCTGCGGCAGAAGTGATGATGGCCTTTAATATGAGAGCAAAAAGTTCCATGTCTATCACCTCACATCGCAGTGCACGGCGTTGCCCATATTTTTTGTTCCATGGTAGCAGAAATTCGCTCCGGAAAGAGTGTACCAGAAGGCCTTCACCCTATTTCTGGCTGCATTCGTCTTTGTGAACGCGCCGGCGATATCTGCGGCTTTTCCGGTTATGTGTCTGGATTTGCTGGCAGAACCTGTCTGCAGACTGTTCCATCTCTTGCAGCGGATGCCAGAGGTGATGGTCGTTACTCCAAACTTCATCCTCACCTCTTCCAGATCTTTTAGCAGTTTCACGGAAAGATATGCAGGATAGCCTGTACAGTACTTACCATTACAGTGACACCTGAACTCGGTGATTATTGTGAGAATTTATCATCTTACACTTACATACCCTTACCAAATAAACGGAATGATCTTCTTCGTCTTGTTTTTGTAGTTGATATATTCCACGCCGAAGTCCTGCTCGAGTCGTTTTTCTTCTCTGTTAACTTGAATCATCATAATCAGGAAATACGCTGCAAATATCGCAACCGCCTGCCATGAGCGAAGAAAAATCATCACACCGACATAGTAGCTAAAGACTCCAAGAAGCATAGGATTGCGGCATATTCTATATGGTCCATCCGTCATTAGTCTACTGGTACGGGGTGCTATCTCGTGATTAAATGCATCCATGGGATTGCCTTTGCCTACGAGTTTCATATAGACAATAGACCAAATGCTAAGTCCGATTCCCGCTATCCCCAGAATAATCAGAAACACTATTCCTGTCACTCCCGGTCGAATGTCTCCTGAAGCCCAAAACATTATAGCCGGAATTAGAATAATGAATAATGCCAAACCTATTAAATACCCGATAATATCCCTTTTCATAGCTTAATAATCCCTCCCGGTTCTTACTATATCTATTTTCTGATTATTATATCCTCGCTGATCAAAAAATAATAGAGCCGGGTTGGTATTATTATTGTACCTGCCCGGCTCTCTTCCTTTCTCATATTCTCTTTTCCAGTCTTTTTTCCTCGGTCTGTCCTTCTCAGTCATGTGACCGCCTGTCCTAAAACCCGGAACGGTATGTTCCTTCTTCAGATTCATGGCGTTCATGTCGATGACCATCTTTTTCTCCTGCTTGGGTGGAGTTACAGGAATGCTCCCTTTCTTCTTTTTGCTCATAGTGCTAATCCCCTTTCAAATAATCGCACACTTACATGTATAAGTGAAATGTATATAATAGGTGTCAATCAAGAAAGCCCTCAAATCATGGGTTCGAGTCCTTTCCGGACCGCAGGACTTGAAAGTAGCAATTATCAGCGAAAATCCAGAAATAATCCTGAAACAGGAGGAATCTTCAAGTCCTTCCTGACCCAAAAACCATCCCCTCAAAAATCCCCTTATTTATCATTTAATGCGTGTTTATGCGGATTTGTATCAGTCTGCGGACGAGCTTGGAATCGTTAGAATTTCAACGAAAACGAGTGATATCAAAGGTTCCCGGATTTCTCCGAGAGCCCATTTTTTTGGTTGCGGGGGAAGGACTTGTGCGTCTGCTTCGCATCCGCCGGTCTGCGGCTCCCCTTTCGGTCGCCTTGACCCGCTCGCTATTCGAGGCTCCACTGGAGCCTCTCACTTTACGCTCGCGCCTTTGCAGGTTCAAGTCCTTTCGCCTCTCAATAAAAAAATCAAAACGGTGGCCGAAGCCACCGTTTGATTTCTTGGTTGCGGGGGAAGGACTTGAACCTTCGGCCTCCGGGTTATGAGCCCGACGAGCTACCAACTGCTCCACCCCGCGACGATATATGATCTGTTGAACCAGCAGATGTTTCCTGAATTGGTGCCGGAGACCGGGATCGAACCGGTACGCTCGGTAAGGAGCGCAGGATTTTAAGTCCTGTGCGTCTGCCAGTTCCGCCACTCCGGCGAAAAAACCTGAATCTGAAGCCGAGACTTCAGATTCAGAATTGGCTCCGAGGGTGGGGCTCGAACCCACAGCCTACCGGTTAACAGCCGGTTGCTCCACCATTGAGCTACCTCGGAATATTACTTTGTCCCGTTGCGACAGTGATTATTATAGCGCATCCGCCCGGTGGCGTCAAGAAGAAATCCCAACAAATTAGGCTTTTTCATATTCATTTTTATGTTATGATATATTCAAGTCAGCACTCTTGATACAGGCGGGGATACAACTTGAAAAAAACGCACAGAAGAATCACAGCTTTTATACTTTCCGTCCTGCTTCTGCTCTCCGTCACCGCCTGCGCAGGCACACAGAAGAGCGACAATGAGATCGACCTGACAACGATGTCCGCGACCATGGTCTACTCAGAGGTTTTTGACATGATCTATAAGCCGGAGGAATACATGGGGAAGACCATCAAAATGCGCGGTATCCTCAACGCGGTCTATAACGAAGAAGACAACACCATCATCTTCGCCTGCATCATTCAGGATGCCACCGCCTGCTGTGAACAGGGCGTAGAGTTCCATCTTAAGGAAGATCCGGAGGAGTTTCCCGAAGGCGGAACCGAAGTCACCGTCGTCGGGACCTACGACACCTATGAACGGGACGGAGAAGAGTACTGCTACCTCAAGGACGCTGTATTTCTCGACGAGTGATCCAGCATCATTTACCGGCTTTCCTTAAATCCGCGCTGCGCGCCCTTCTTTTTAAGGAATTCTTCTTCCAGACAAGATTTCACTTCTAACCAATTCCTTAAAACAGCCCGAATCAACGGCCATTTTAAGGAAATCGGAGAGAGCTCCTCTTTCCGAAATGCTCTCTCCGAAGGAAAATCATCTTATATTCCTTATTTCACAGGCCAAATCGGGCTAAATTAAGGAATCCCGGTAGTTATAGCTGCCAAGCCGGGCCACCTCACACCTTCTGGATCGCCTCCACGGCCTTGATGAACAGCGTCCCGTGGTCCAGCAGGGCATCCGTCACCTCATCCTGATAGGCGTCCTCCATCTCCCGGAAGGCATCGCCGTAGACCTTGCCCATGATCTCCGCCTTTTGGCTGCGCTCAAAGCCGGCGCCCATCTTCTTCTCTTCCTCGTCGTAGTAGCCGTTGCTGTTCTCATCATCGGCCATGATCAGCACCGGGAAGGAATAGAGCAGAACCGATCCGTTGTCACCGGTTCCTCGCTCGTGAAGGATCCGTTCCTCTTCTCTGGTCAGCTGTACGCCGCGGGCCGGCAGTTCCTCCACCGATTCCATCAGCTTCGCGGTCCCCATGCCGATGTGATCCACGACCAGATCCGCATAGGTGCGCGCCAGGAAGCTGTATTCCTCACCGAACTCCGGAATCCCTTCCACCATCAGTTCCTGCATGTTGACTTCGATCTCGATTTCCTGCTCCGGCGTCACAAACACGTTAAACCGGAAGATTTCTTCGACATCACCGTCAAATTCTTCTGCGTCATCGTCTTCCAGTCCGTCGACCATGACGCCCAGATCATCAAATACGCTCATGCGTTTGTCTCCTCTCTTCTCTGTCCGCCGCCTGCAGCAGCTTCCATGTCATCGTTATCTCGGCAGCACGATGGTCCGTTTCTCCGGATCCTCCGCCTGCCGGTACAGGACGAACCGCCGGCCAATGGCCTGCACAAACTCCGCGTCCAGGATTCGCGCCGCATCGTTGGCGGCTTCCTTCGGATCCAGCAGACTCCCCTCCTGCAGCTTGACCTTGATCAGCTCCCGGCTGGCAAGCAGGCGGTCCATCTCCCGGAGCACATTTTCCGTCATGTCCGACTTGCCGATGTAGACCACCGGATCCAGCTGCTGGGCCAGTCTTCTCAGATAACTTCTCTGTTTTCCCGTAATCATCTCTGCGATTTCCTCTGTTTCTCTATTTCTTGCCGAGCCGTTTCACCCGGGGCTTTTTCGCCGGGGCTTCTTGCGGCTCTCCGCTCTGCGCGTCCGCCGCCTCATCCGCCGGTGGCTGCGCCTCAGCATCCGGATCCGGAGCATCGCCAGCCTTTGCGGTATCGGTGCCTGTCAGCTCATCCGCTTCGGTCAGATCGATGTGCTCGATGGCCTCCGCAGGAAGCGGCTTTGCCTCCTCGGTCTCCAGCTGCTCGTTTTCTTTTTTTGTTTCCTCCAGCAGCGCCGCCTGCTGCTCCGCCTGGGATTCCTCGATCAGACGGATCTTCTCGGAGTACTTGCGGATGTTCTGCTTATCGCCCTGCGATTCATAGATGTCCAGCAGCTCCCGCATGGTCTCCAGATGGCTGCCGTTGATCATCAGGACCTTCTTGAACTCCGCCACCGCATCCGGCGTCCGCCCGGTCTGCTGATAGCCCACACCCAGATAATAGTGGAGCGGCCACCAGTCTTTGAACTGGGTCTGCAGATAGGGTTCCAGAATCCCGACGCCCTTGTCGTAGCGCCCGGACGTCACCTCCAGACAGCCGGATTCGATCCGCACCGGATCCTGCAGCTGTTCGATGCGCTTCTGGATCTCCTTTCGGTCCTTCTTGTTGTGGGTGAACTTGAGAAACTCCTCCCACGCCAGAACTGCCTTTTTGTACAGGCCGATGTTCAGATAGGAGTAGCCCAGGTAGTAGTAGCCCATAGCAAACCGGGGGTGCGTCTCCGTCAGAAGCTCGAACCAGTCCAGCGCCTCCGCCTTGAACCGGCCGATGTACTCTTCGTTGCGGCTGTTCTCATACATGACCCTGCAGGCCCGCGCGTAACTGTACATCGAGTGCAGGTAGTCGTATTGGATGCAAAGGCTGGCGCGGAAGTGAATGCAGGCGTTGTCCATCTCGCCCCGCTCGGCCGCGTCCCTGCCCTCTTTCATCAGGGATTCGAACAGCTTGTGTCCGAACAGCCGGTCCATGATCTTCACGTAATCCCCGGTGTATTTGAAGTGGGGATCGCAGCCCATGACCCAGGCCATGTTCTCAGCGATGACCATCATCGAGACGCCGTCCCCGCCGGCAAAGCTCTTGACTTCCTTCCGCCGAAGCGGCACCGGAACGCCCTTCAGCACATCAGATGCCTTTGACCGGGCAATGAACTCATCCGAAAACTCCACGAACACGAACTTGTTCAGGTATTTCTTGAAGTACCGCCCGATGCGGTCCTCCCGCAGCTGAATATCCGATTCCTCCCGGGGACGGATGACCGTTCTGGTCACGCCCATGGACTGCATCAGGGTTTTCTTGTCTTCTTTTTTCTTTCCTAACATAACGGTTTCCTCTCAGGGTTTTGTCCGCAGCCGGCGGCCTGTCACAGCGCCCGGAAGCGCTCATCCTTCAGCATTCCGCTGTCCTTCATCGCGCGCCGCAGCTGCCGCATCATCGCCTCCTTGTCCCGGGGCAGATTGCCCCGCAGGGACAGATAGTTGGATGCGTGGTTGCTTCGGAAGACACAGGGCTTCGTAACCTCCGTGTTCTCCAGCAGAAGAGCCGTCTCCTCCATCACTTCCTCCGGGCTCAAAAGCTGGAGCCGGCCGGAGCGGATCTCCTCCGCGATGGGTACGTCGGGGTCCACCATCAGGGTCAGCAGTCCTACATAGGATGGCTGCATTTCGCTGATCATGGTCCCGGTCTGAACCGCGTGGTCCTCCCATCCGGCCTTGCCGGCGAGTCCCGAAATAAAGGTTACCGACGCCTGGATGCCGCAGTTCTCTGCCTTGCGGACGCCGTCGATCAGCTGCCGGCGGGTCTCGCCCTTATGGATCTGCGAGAGCACCGCGTCGCTTCCGGACTCTGCGCCGATGTAGACCATGGTGATGCCGGCATCCCGCAGCTGCCGCAGCTCTTCCTCGGATTTACGCAGCACATCGGTTGCCCGGGCGTAAGCGGTCACCCGCTCGCATTCGGGGAAATTCTCCGAGATGAACTCCAAAATCGGCATCAGCTTCCCGTTGGTCAGCGCCAGCGCGTCTCCGTCGCACAGGAAGATCCGGTTCACCTGACGGTAATGGGCGCGGGCCCAGGCCAGATCCTCCAGAACCTCCTTCGGATCCCGGATGCGGAATTTTTTATCTTTATACATGCTGCAGAACGTGCATTTGTTGTGTGTGCAGCCGATGGTGACCTGCACCAGGAGGCTGTAGGCCTCGCTGGGCGGCCGGAATATGTTGCCTTCGTATCGCAATGGAATCTCCTCTAATAGGTAGTATGCTCGCGCACTCTTTGTCCGGCTTCGCCGGACGGCGCTCGCTACATCTTCTCCGGTGCTTTCATCCCCAGCAGAGCGAGGCCGTTGCGGATCGCGGATCTGGCAGCCATGACCAGAGCGACCTTGGCGACCTTCTCGTCCTCATTCTCCACCAGGATGTGCTCATCGTGGTAGAAACGGTTGTATGCCTGGGCGATGTCGACGATGTGCCGCGTCACGATGGAGGGCTCGTACTTCTCGCCGGCCTCAGCGATGACCTCCGGCAGCTCATAGAGCAGGGTAACCAGCTCATGGGCGCTGTCACCGGTGATATAGGACGGGTCGAAACCAGCCTTTGCCTTGGCGACCACATCCTCACCCGCGTTGCGCAGGATGCTGCAGGCCCTCGCGTGGGTATACTGGACGTAGGGACCGGTCTCGCCTTCGAAGTTGAGCACGTGCTCCCAGGAGAAGACGTAGTCCTTGATCCGGTAATTGGAAAGCTCATTGAAGATGACTGCGCCGATGCCGACGGCCGCCGCGGTCTCCTCGATGTTCTCCGTATTGACGTTCTTTTCTTTGATGATCTCTCTGGTCTGATCCACCGCGCGGTTCAGCACGTCCTCCAGGAAGATCACACGGCCCTCTCTGGTGGACATGGTGCCTTCCTCCATGCTGACCAGACCGAAGGGGACGTGGACACAGTCCCGGGCCCACTCGTATCCCATCATCTCCAGGATCTGGATCCACTGCTGGAAGTGCAGGTTCTGCTGGGACGCGACCACGTAGATGTTCTTGTAGAAATCATAGGTCTCCTTGCGGTAGACCGCCGCTGCGATGTCTCTGGTGATGTACAGTGTGGAGCCGTCGGACTTGGTGATCAGAGCCACCGGCAGATTGTAGTCATCCAGACGGACGATCTGCGCGCCCTCGTCCTCCTCCAGCAGGCCCTTGTCTCCCAGCTCCTTGACGAACCGGGGCATCTTATCGGAGTAGAAGCTCTCGCCGTTGTAGGAATCAAAGTGGATGTCCAGCATATCGTAGACCCGGTTGAACTCCTTCAGAGACTCATCCCGGAACCACTGCCACAGCTCGACCTCTTCCTTCTCTCCGTGCTCCAGCTTCGTAAACGTCGCTCTCGCTTCGTCCTCCAGAGAGGGATCCTTCTCCGCTTCGATGTGGAACTTCTTGTAGTACTCCAGCAGCGTCTTGATGGGCTCGTTGATGACGTCCTCCCGGTTGCCCCACCGGCGGTAGGCGACGATCATCTTGCCGAACTGGGTGCCGTAGTCCCCCAGATGGTTGATCCGGAAGACATCGTATCCCAGGAAATCATAGATATTGGCAATGGAGCTTCCGATGACAGTGCTCCGGATATGTCCGATGTGGAACGGCTTGGCGATGTTCGGAGAAGAGTATTCTACGATGACCTTGCGGTTCTCTCCCAGATCGTTTCTGCCGTAATTCTCATCCTTGTCGATGACTTCGGAGATGACCTCCCCGGCAAAGGCTTCCCGGTTCAGGAACATGTTCACATAGGCGTTCACCTGCTCCACCTTCGCGAACAGCGGCTCGCCCGCGACCGCCTCCGCAATGCCCTTGGCGATCATCGGCGGCGCCTTGCGCAGGACTCTCGCCAGCTTGAAACAGGGAAGCGCGTAGTCTCCCATAGAAGCATCGGCCGGTGTTTCGATCATGTCCCGGATCTCTGCCGTCTCCAGACCCTCGATGTGCGGTGCCAGAAGTTCCGCGATTTTTTCGGTGTAATTGATCATGCTCTTTCTCCTTCGTCTGTATTCCTCAATAGCGTTTTATACCTTTAATTTCACAACCGTGACGCCGTCGCCGCCTTCGCCCATGGCGCCCCGGCGGTACTCCTTGACATTCCGGTTCTGACGCAGCCGCGCCCGGATCCCCTTGCTGAGGATTCCTTCCCCTCTGCCGTGGATGATCGTCACCTCGGACAATCCTCCCAAAAAGGCGTCATCAATATATTTTTCCACATCCATGACTGCATCGTCAAGGTTTTTTCCTCGGACATCGATAGAAGTTGATACCATCTGGGCTTTCTGTCGGTACATCTGCCCGTGCCGGCCGGCGCGGACCTTGGGTTTCGGCCGTTTCTGATCGATAAGCATGATGTCGTCGATGTGGGCTCCCACCTTCATGATGCCGACCTGCACCTGCAGCTCCCCCCGGTCATCCGGAAGGGACAGCAGTTCCCCGTTCTGCCCGATGGTGAGCACCTTCACCCGGTCGCCGATGCGAAGCTTCGACGGATCCACCGGCTTCGTATTTTCCTCCCGCTGGATGGTTGCCCGGTTTTTCTTTTCCAGTTCCTTCAGACGCCGCCGGCTGGCATCGTAGCGCTTGTTCCGCTCTCCCAGGCTGTCCAGCTTCGCCAGCTCCTTCAGCTCGACCCGGATCTCGTCGGAGACCTCCTTCGCCTCCCGGACGATCTGCCGTGCCTCCTCCTTCGCGTCGGCCAGCGCCTTCTCCCGGCGCTCCTTCAGTTTCTTTTCTTCCAGTTCGATGGCCGCCTGCTTCGCCCGGATCTCCTCCGTCATGCGCAGCTGCTCCTGCTTCTGCGCTTCGATCTGCTTACGGTCTTCCTCCAGAGAGCTGATCACGTCTTCGAAGGCGATGTCGCCCCCTTCCAAAAGCTGGCGGGCACGGCCGGTGAGAGCGGGCGAAAGTCCCAGCTTGGAGGCGATCTCAAAGGCGTTGGACTTGCCCGGAAGCCCGATGGTCAGCCGGTAGGTCGGCCGCAGCGTCTCCACGTCGAATTCCATCGACGCGTTCTGCACGCCTTCCTCCTGAATGGCGAACTTCTTCAGCTCGGTATAGTGGGTGGTCGCCATGGTGCAGGCACCCTTGCGGCCCAGTTCCTCCAGGATCGCGATGGCCAGCGCCGCCCCTTCCGTGGGATCCGTCCCTGCTCCCAGCTCATCCAGCAGCACCAGACTTTGCTCGTCCGCCTCCTCCATGATGCCCACCAGATTCGCCATGTGGGAGGAGAAGGTCGACAGGCTCTGCTCGATGCTCTGCTCATCGCCGATATCCGCGAAGACCTTGCGAAAGACCGGCACGCGGCTTCCCGGCGCCGCCGGGATATGCAGTCCCGTCTGCGCCATCAGGGAGAGCAGTCCCGCCGTCTTCAGCGTCACGGTCTTGCCGCCGGTGTTCGGCCCGGTCACCACCAGGGTTCGGTAGCCGTCCCCGATGGAGATGTTGACCGGCACCACCTTCTTCGCATCGATCAGCGGATGCGCCGCCTGCCGAAGCTGCAGCACGCCGTCCTCGGAAATGACCGGTTCCTCCCCGTTCATCTGCAGGGACAGCCGGCCCTTGGCCATAAACAGATCCAGCTGACACAGCAGCTTCTGATTGTTGTTCAGATCGTGGTGATGCTCCGCCACCGCTTCGGAGAAGGCCGTCAGGATCCGATGGATCTCCGCCTGCTCGTCCAATTGCAGCTGCCGCAGCTCATTGTTCATGTTGACGATGGCCTGGGGCTCGATGAACAGGGTCGCGCCGCTGCCGCTCTGGTCGTGTATGATCCCCGGCACGGCGGACTTGTGCTCCTGTTTCACCGGAATGACGTAGCGGCCGTTTCGCATGGTCACGATGGCATCCTGCAGCAGGCTCTGGTTCTGCGCCGAGTGCAGGATCTGATTCATCTTCGCCTTCAGGGATTCGTTCTGCCGCAGGATGGAGCGGCGGATCGTCCGCAGCTGCTGGCTGGCATTGTCCGCCATCTCATCCTCCGAAAGGATGCACCGGTCGATCTCCTCCGCCAGGGATTTATGCGCCACCAGCACCTCCGCGATCTGCTCAGTCAGCGGAAGCTCCGGCACATCCTGCCCCCGCAGGAAGGTGAGCACGTTCTGCACCGTCTTCATGTTGTAGAGGACCCGCAGCAGCTGGGCCTGGGTCAGCACCCCGCCCTTGCGCGCGAAGGAGACGATGGTCCCGATGTCATAGAATCCGCCGATTGGCAGCGGTCCTTTGGCCTGAATCAGGCGGACCGCTTCCGTCGTTTCCTGCTGCCGATCCCGAATATCGCGGGCATCAAAAACAGGAGCAAGTTCTGCGATGACCTGCCGTGTCATCTCAGAACCTGCCTGTGCTTTCAGCATCTCAATGATCTTTCCGTATTCAAGAACCTGATAAGTCTTGTCTCTCATGAACCTTTACTGATTGTTGTTCTTGTATTTTTCCAGTTCCTTCTTCAGCTGGAGATTCTCCATCTGCAGATCAAAGAAGCTGTTCTCCAGCTCTCTGCACTTGCTTTCGATCTCCGTGACGACTTCCTCCATGCCGCTCTGAGCCTGCTCTTTGGCGGACTCGACGGACTCCTTCAGGCGGAGGATCTCGCCGTCTCTCTGACGGATTCCTTCCATCAGTTCTTCCTTCTGCTGCTGCATCTGCAGCGTCTCTTCCTTGTAATCGGAATAGCTCTTCTTCGCCTCATCCCACAGCTGCACGTAGTGCTGGGCATCCTTCTCCAGCTGGATGTTCAGCCGCTTGATCTCCTCCATATCGTCCAGCGTCTTGAAGTACTCGCTGGCGATATTGATCGCCGAAAGAATCGCGATGTTGGCCGGAACCGCTCCCGCGGATTTCGCCGCCTCCGAGATCTCCTGCATCTTCATGTCAACGTGCGCAGCAACCTGGATGATCTCTTCCTTTGACATGTCACCGGCGATGGTGTACTCCTGTCCGTAGATTTTGACTTTTACCTTGTTTGTTTCCATGGAACCTCTCCTACATTTCTCTCAAAACCGCATTCAGCTTATCTTTGAGTGCATCCAGAACACCGCTGTGCACCTCTGTGACTTCTTCATCGGTCAGCGTCTTGTCCTTATCCCGATAGATCAGGTTGAAAGCGACGCTCTTCTTGCCCTCGTCGACCTGCTGTCCCCGGTAGACGTCGAACAGACGGACATCCTCCAGGATCCGGCCGCCGTATTCTCTGATCACGGCTTCGATCCGGCCGACCTCCATATCCTCATCCACCAGAAGGGCAATGTCTCTGGCTGTGGACGGGAACTTCGGCAGCGGCGTATAGACGATCTCTGTGTTCGCCTTGCGCTGCAGCGCGCCGCACATGATCTCGCAGCAATAGATCCGCTCACCCTTCATGCCGTACTTCTCGGCCACGTCCGGATGGATCTCGCCCATGAGTCCCAGCTCCTCGGTGTCAACGCCCACTGCCTTCATCTCTTCGGAGGCAGCGACGCTGATCCGCGCGCACCGTCCCGGATGGTACGGGCCGTATTCCGGCTCCGCCGTGAAGATCGGTTCCCGGATTCCCAGGACCGCCAGCAGCTCGCAGACGACGCCCTTCAGACTGAAGAAGTCCTCGCCCTTGCCGTACATTCCGATGCAGAGGGAATAGTCCTCATCCGGCAGATGGTCCTTGTTCAGTTCACTTGCCATGAACGTATTGCCGATCTCGAAGGCCTTGACCTTCTCGATCTTGCGGTTGTAGTTTCTCGCCAGCGTCTCCAGCATGTTCGGCGTCAGGATCGTCCGCATGACGGAGTTCTCCTCCCCCAGCGGATTGATGATGCGCACGAAGGCGCGCTCCCACGAATCTTCACCGATCCGTACGTTGTCGACGCTTCTGGGACTCACAAAGGAGTAGGTCTGGATCTCATTCAGTCCCATCGCGCAAAGGCTGTCTCTGACCAGGTCCCGCAGCTGCCATCCGTAAGGAATGCTGACTTCGTTATTGCTCTTCGGCATGGTGACCGGCAGCTTGTCGTAGCCGTACATCCGCGCGATCTCCTCGATGTAGTCCTCTTCCTGGACCAGATCCTGACGCACCGTCGGTCCGGTCACGGTCATGATGTCTCCGGATCCTTCCACCTTGATCTCCAGGCTTTCCAGCATGGAGACCATCTCCTCTCTGGAGAGCTCGATGCCCAGCACCGCATTGATCCGGCTGACCCGGATATCGATGGTCTTCGCCTCCTCCGGATTCGGGTAGACATCCACGCGGCCCCTGCAGACCTTGCCTGCGCCCACCAGCTCGATCAGGCGGCACACCCGGTCCGCCGCGTCTGCGCACAGGTTCGGATCGATGCCCTTCTCGAAGCGGGAAGATGCCTCGGTGCGAAGACCCAGCTCCTTCGCCGTTCTGCGCACGCTGTCCCCCGCGAAATTAGCGGACTCGATGATGATGGTCTGCGTGTCATCCTCGATCTCCGAATTGAGACCGCCCATGACACCGGCCACGGCGATGGGACGCTCCGCGTCCTTGATCATCAGCATACTCCCCTGCAGGGTCCGCTCGTTCTCGTCCAGCGTGGTGAACTTCTCCCCGGGCTTCGCATTCTCGACGATGATCCTGCCGCCCTTCACCTGATGGATGTCAAAGGCGTGGATCGGCTGTCCGTACTCCAGCATGACGAAGTTGGTGATGTCGACGATGTTGTTGATCGGACGCATGCCGGCGTACATCAGACGCTTCTGCAGCCACCAGGGGGACTGCTCCACCTTGACGTCGGTGACAACTCTGGCCACATACCGGCGGCAGCTTTCCGGATTGTTGATCTCAACGGAGACGTAATCCTTCGCCTCGCCCTGTCCGTTTTCTTCTTTGATATCGATGTCCGGATAGGAGAAGGGCTTTCCGAAGGTGGCGGAAGCCTCTCTGGCCATGCCAACCATCGCCAGGCAGTCCGGACGGTTCGGTGTGATCTCAAAATCCACGACGGCGGACTTCAGTCCCAGCGCCTCCGCGAAATCGGTGCCCGGTTCGTATTCGTCCTCCAGGATCCAGATCCCGTCCTTGTGGACGACGGGAACGACCTTGTCCTCGTAGCCCAGTTCGCTGCAGGAGCACAGCATGCCGTAGGACGTCACGCCCCGCAGCTTGCCCTTGGTGATCTTCACGCCGCCTTCCTGCTTCGGCTGACCGTGGAGGGGCCCCGGGATGCGGCTCTTATGAAGGGCCACGGGGACGTATGCTCCCTCAAAAACGTTCGGTGCTCCCGTAACGATCTGGAGCAGCTCCTCTTCGCCCACATCCAGCTGGCAGACCACCAGCTTGTCCGCGTCCGGATGGGGTTCGATCTTCGCGATGCGGCCGACGACCACGCGCTCCATGCCGCCCCCCAGCTCCTCGCAGGTCTCCAGGTTGGAGCCGGACATGATCATCCGCTCACAGAATTCATCGGTGGAAACACCCGGATCTATATAATCATTTAACCATTCCATTGGAACTAACATTGCTATCTATCCTCCTGACTGTCTACTTGAACTGATTGATGAAACGCATATCGTTCTCATAGAACAATCTGATATCATCTACACCGTACTTGAGCATGGCGACACGCTCCACTCCCAGACCGAACGCGAATCCGGTATATTTCTCCGTATCCAGGCCTCCGACCTTGAGGACGTTCGGGTGGACCATGCCGCAGCCCAGGATCTCGATCCAGCCGCTGCCCTTGCAGACCCGGCAGCCTTTGCCGCCGCACTTGAAGCAGGATACGTCCATCTCCGCGCTGGGCTCGGTGAACGGGAAGTGATGGGGACGGAACTTCGTTCTTGTGGAGGTTCCGAACAGCTGCTTGGCGAAGCTGTCCAGGGTTCCCTTCAGATCCGCCATGGTGACGCCCTCATCCACCAGCAGGCCTTCCACCTGATGGAACATCGGAGAGTGCGTCGCGTCCGGTGTGTCACAGCGGAACACTCTTCCCGGAGAGATCACCTTGATGGGCGGCTTCTGGGACAGAAGGGTCCGCACCTGTACCGGTGATGTCTGGGTCCGAAGCAGCACATCCTCTGTGATATAGAAGGTGTCGGTCATGTCTCGGGCCGGATGATCCGGGCCGGCGTTCAGCGCGTCGAAGTTGTTGAACACGGTCTCGACCTCCGGTCCCTCGACGATGGAGTATCCCATGTTCTGGAACACCCGGGAGATCTCGTTCATGGTGATGGTGATGGGGTGCCTGACCCCGAGTCCCTCCAGACGTCCCGGCTCGGTCACGTCGATCTTTTCCTTTCGGAACTGGGCTTCCTTGGCTGCTGCCTTCACCGCCTCAAACTTCTCCGCCAGCATTTCCTCGATCTGTGCCCGGACCTGGTTCGCCATCTGACCGGTGGTCCGACGCTCCTCGGGAGACAGCTTGCCCATCCCGCGGAGGATGGCGGTCAGCTCTCCCTTCTTGCCGAGAAAACGGACGCGGATCTCATCGGTCTGCGCGTGTGTCCTGGCTTCTTCCAGCTGTGCTTTCGCTTCTTTCAGTATTTTGTTCAACTGATCCTGCATTTTATCTTCCTCTATTTCTATGGTTTATTTGATACATCAGTATGCCGGCGGCTACGGCCGCGTTCAGCGACTCGATCTTCCCCTCCATGGGGATCGTCAGGCGCACATCCGCCGCTGCGATAAGTTCTTCGCAGACGCCGCTTCCTTCATTGCCTATGACCAGCATTCCGTCCAAAGGCTGGTCGGTCCGAAAACAGTCTTCCGCATCCTCCAGAGCCGTCACCATCAGCTTCCTGCCGCTGCCCCGCGCCATGGCGGTCAGCTGCCGGGCCGTGACATCCGTCAGTACGGGAAGCCGGAGCAGCGAGCCCGCCGCCGAGCGAACGACCTTCGGAGAGAACAGATCCGCGCTGCCGGAGAGGGCGATGACCCCGCCGAAGCCTGCGGCCTCCGCCGTTCGGATCATCGTTCCCGCATTGCCGGGATCCTGCACACGGTCCAGCACCAGGACCGGACCCTGCGCCTGCTCCAGGAAACCTTCCGGATCCGGCGCCTGCCTTCGAACTACGGCGATGATTCCCTGGGAATGGACGGTATCCGACAGGTGGTCGAACAGCTTCGGATCCAGGAAGACCAGTTTCTCCTCCGGGATCCCCGCATCCGGAATTACGCCTTGACGTGCAAAAATCTTCTCTATCATGAGTCCCATTTCCAGCGCGTCACGCAGAGGTTTCGTTCCCTCCAGCAGATACTGCCCTGTTTCATCCCGGGATTTCTTTCGGAGAAGCTTTGCCGTCTGTTTATATAGGTTGTTTTCTCTGGAAGTGATAACTTTCATTCTATGAACCGGGGCGGAAAAACCGTCCCCTTCAAGTACGCCAATAGCCGGTGTATTCGCACCGGCTATTGAAACCCTGTCTGCTGCTTATCTCTTCAGGAAATCCGGAATGTCGATTCCCGGGATGCCGTCGTAGGAAGCTGTGTTCCTGCTCGGTGATACCGGAGCCGCAGCCTCTTCGCTGCCCGTCTCGATCCCGCTTCTGATTCCGGGGACGACGCTCTCTTCACGGATATCTCTGCCGGTCGGCGGCTTCTCGAATCCCGCCGCGATGACGGTGATCGCGATCTCGTCCTGCATTTCTTCTTTAATGGAAGTACCCAGAATGATGATTGCGTTGTCGTCTGCTTCTTCTTCGATCCTGGATGCGACGCGGTCAACATCGTACATGGTCAGGCCTCTGCCGCCGGTGATGTTGATCAGGACCGCTCTCGCGCCGGAAATCTTGGTCTCAAGCAGCGGGCTGTTGATCGCGTTGGATACCGCGTCGTCCAGCTTGTTTTCGCCGCTGCCTCTGCCGACGCCCATGTGGACGATACCTCTGTCCTTCATGATCGTGGTAACATCGGCGAAGTCCAGATTGATCAGAGCATCGTCAACGATGATGTCGGAAATGCCCTGTACGCCCTGCCGGAGCACATCGTCTGCCAGGGAGAAGGCTTCCAGAAGTGAAGTCTGCTCCTGCACTGTCTCAAGAAGCTTGTCGTTGGGGACGACGACGAGAGAGTCTACATATTTCTTCAGGAACTTGATGCCCAGCTCCGCGTGCTCACCGCGCTTCTTGCCCTCGAAACGGAACGGCTTCGTAACGACGCCTACCGTCAGGATTCCCATGTCCTTGGCGATCTTCGCGATGATCGGTGCTGCGCCGGTTCCGGTACCGCCGCCCATGCCGCAGGTGATGAACACCATATCGGAGCCGGAAATAAACTTCTGGAGATCCTCCAGATTCTCCTCGGCGGACTTCTGTCCGACCTCCGGATTACCGCCGGCACCCAGGCCCTTGGTCAGCTTCTCACCGATCTGGACCTTCGTCTCGGCCTGGTTTCTTGCCAGTGCCTGTTTATCTGTATTGACTGCGATAAATGTCACGCCCTGCATACCTGCTTCGATCATGCGGTTGATCGCGTTGCATCCGCCTCCGCCGACACCGATAACCTTGATTTCCTGCAGGTTCGATTCACTTACTTCAAACTGTAACATTGAATACCTCCCGTATATTCTGAAACTATATGTAGTATATCATATTAGTTTTATGGCGTAAAGGAACAATAATTATTATCGCCAATGTTTATTGTTCCTTTACTGACATCGTCCTGATACAGCTGATAAACAACGGCCTGCAGCTCTTTGCTCTTGATGCTGTTTACCAGATTCCGGTACCTGCCCTTGCAGACCAGATCATCGTATATATAGGCGGTGACCATGCTCCCCTTGATGCTGATCTTCTTAAAATAGATATCCCCCTGCCGCATGGTCCGGATCAGTTCCATCGACTTGCGGTAGGTACCGCTTTCCTTTACCTTGATCTTGCTGCCCACGGCAGCATCGGTTACCGTAACGCCGACGATCATGGTCACTTTTTTCTTTTTCTTGTACTTCTTGATGACCATGCCGTTGATGTCGGTCACGGCATAGCGTTTGACGGTTCCGTTTCGGCCCCACTTTTCGAACTGGGCCACCGCCTCCCGCTCTTTGACTATGATCTCAACGGTTCCCGGCAGATGCCGGTCAATATTCACACTTTCGATGTACAGATTCTTTTTGATCCGGCTCTTGACGAGCCAGGGGTTCAGGAAAAAAATACTCTTTCCCGGTTCGATCTGAGATGCTTTGAGGATGTCCTCATCCGAGACGACCCGGTTTCCGATGACCGGCGTTTCCCGGATGTCGAAATACTGCAGATTCGCCACCGCGATCAGAGCGGCGATGCACGCCAAAACCGCAAGCACCCGAAGCACCCGATGCTTCTTTTTGTGCTTGCGCGGACGTTTTTTCCCGCGGGAAACATGGACGGGCTGCGGCTCCTCCCACGGGAGCGCATCGTCCTCGGTTCCGGCATCCGGTTCCGCCCGGGCCTCCGGTTCAGCTTCCGGTTCTGCCTGCGCCTCCGGTTCGGCTTCCGCTTCCGCCTCCGGTTCACCGGACGCTTCCCCTTCGCCTGCCGCGGGCTCCGCTTCGGAATCTGCCGTTTCCTCCGCATCCTTCTCCGGCTCCTGCCCGGTATCTGCCGTCTCATCTCCGGTATCTGCAGCCTCTTCTGCAGCTGCATCCGGTGCTTCTTCGGGATCCGCCGTTTCGATTGGTTCTGTCTCTTCGATCTTATCGATCTGTTCGCTCATTTTCTGAAATCCTCAAGGATGGTATCACAGATGACTTTCACCGCATCCGCCGCTCCGCACGCCCGGCAGCCCTGTGCCATGTCTTCCCAGAGCCGGCGGTCTGCCCGCAGCTTTTCGATCTGCCCGGTCAGCGGCTTCTGATCCAGATCCTTTTCTTCTATGACGATCGCGCCGCCCTTCTCGGCTATGGCCATCGCGTTGTAATACTGATGGTTTTCCGCGGCATCCGGGAAAGGAATAAAGATCGCCGGAACTCCGCACACGGAAACCTCCGCCACTGTCAGGGCGCCGCTGCGGCTGATCACAAGATCGCTCGCTGCCAGGCGCCGGGACATATCGTGGATGTACTCCGAGATCATGATATTGTCCTGCAGCTGCAGTCCCTTCTCCTTCAGCTCCGCCTGAATGGCATCGTAGTAGTAGCTTCCGGCGCCCAGCCATATCCGGGTGCCCGCCTCTCCGTTGTAGCGCTCAATGACCTGCAGCATCTCCCGGTTCAGCCGTCCCGCGCCCTGGCTTCCGCCGAAGGCCAGCACGACAAAAGCATTGTCCGGAATGCCCAGCTGGCGGCGGATCGTTTCCCGATCCAGGTCAGAGAATTCCTTGCGGACCGGATTTCCGGTCAGCACCAGCCTTTGCCTGTCCTTAAAATAATCCCCTGCCTTCTCAAATCCCAGAAAGATCTTTCTGGCCCTGCGGCCGAGGAATTTATTCGTCTTGCCCGGGATCGCGTTCTGTTCCTGAATATAGGTAGGGATCCCCTTTCGCTGCGCAGCGGATACCACCGGCGCGCTGGCATATCCTCCGGTTCCGATGACGAGATCCGGCTGAAAGTCCGCGATCAGCTTCTTCGCCTGGCCGCGCCCCTTCAGGACCCGCTTCACCGACCGGATGCTTCCCCGCAGCGTCCGGCTGAATCCGTCCGCGCTGATCAGCGTGATTTCGTATCCGGACTGGGGGATCAGATCCTTTTCCATTCCGATCTCCGAACCGATAAACAGGAGCTCCGTGCTCCCGTCTCTTCGTTTGAGTTCGTCTGCGATGGCGACCGCCGGGTAGATGTGCCCCCCGGTTCCCCCGCAGGTCATGATCACTTTCATAGCGTTGTTCCTCCCGGTTCAGGCTTCTGCCTGGAAATGTTCAGCAGCACCCCGGCTGAGAACAGGAATATCAGAATACCGTTGCCGCCATAGCTGATGAACGGCAGGTTGATGCCGGTCGCCGGCATGGACGCGGTCACGACCGCAATGTTCAGGATCACCTGGATCGCTACCATGATCACGATGCCGGAAGCCAGAAGCATTCCGTACTGATCCGGCGCGTTGATGGCGATGTGAATGCCTCTCCAGATGAACAGGCAGTATATGATGAGCAGGGCGATGATCCCGATGTAGCCGAGTTCCTCTCCGATGATCGCCAGGATAAAGTCGTTCTGGGGTTCCGGAAGATACAGGCTCTTCTGGACGCTCTTGCCGAGGCCGACGCCGCTCAGCCCGCCCGAGCCCAGAGCCAGCAGCGACTGTGCGACCTGATAGCCTTCCCCGTACATATCCTCAAACGGATTGAGGAAGTTTGTCATTCTGGTATACCAGAAGGAATCCTGCATGAAGAACACGATGAACAGCAGTCCTCCGACTCCCAGCGCTCCGGTTACACCCACATAGATCCAGTGCATCCCGGCGACCAGGAGCATGGCAACCGCGATTCCGCAGATGGTGATCGCGGTGGACAGATTCGGCTGGCGAATGACCAGAAACGCGCATCCTCCGGTGATCAGAAGAACCGGCAGAATTCCCAGAAGAAACGATCTGGCCCTGCCCGGCTTCTCTCCCATAAACCATGCGATGAACAGGATGATCGCCAGCTTCGCCCACTCGCCGGGCATGAATGTCAAAGGACCTACGCCCAGCCAGCGGGTCGCGCCGTTACGTGCCTCACCGATGAACAGCACCGCCACCAGAGCCGCAATGATGAAGATCATCACAAAAGGCGCGATCGCCTTGTAGACACGGTAGTCGATGATGATCGCGCCGAACATCAGAATGAAGCCGAGGCAGATCCATATCCCGTCACGGATCAGGTACCAGAAGGGTGTTCCGTAGATGCTGATCGATGAATAGTAGCTGGCGCTGAAGACCATGACCAGACCGAAGGCGGTCAGTAGCAGCGTGATCAGCAGGAACGGGAAGTCGACCGATCTGAAGTTTAAGGATGCAACTGACGTACGCATGTCTTAAAATGCTCCCCTCTCTGCTCAAAATTATCGTACATATCCCAGCTGGCACAGGCAGGTGAAAGAAGAACAACATCTCCCGCCTCTGCTTCGCGGACTGCTTCCGCAACACAGGCTTCCATGTCGGGGCAGATCACGGTATTGGTGAAGCCCTCCCGCTGCGCTGCGGCGCGGATCGCTTCGGCTGTCGCCCCGAGCAGCACCATCTTCTTGACCCGGCCGTCAAAAGCCCGGACGAACTCGGTGAAGTCCGAAGCCTTATCGTATCCGCCGGCGATCAGAATGATGTTTTCCTTCATGGCCTCGATGGCCTTGATCGCCGCGTCGGGATTGGTCCCCTTGGAATCGTTGATAAAGCGGATTCCGTTCCATTCACCGGCGTTTTCGATCCGGTGCTCTACCCCCTCGAAGGACCGCAGTGTCCGGGCGATGGTCTGCGGGTCGATCCCTCCGAAATAGCTGATCGCCGCCGCTGCCAGAGCGTTTTCGAGATTGTGGCTTCCGGGGATACGAAGTTCGTCTGCCCCGCAGATATCCACCAGAGACTCTGTCGTACGGATCACGATCCTGCCCTCCCTGACAAAGGCTCCGAAGGGCAGCTCCTCCTTCCTGCTGAAGGGGACCACCGTCGCCGGGCAGTCCTTCGTCAGCGCGAAACAGACCGGATCATCGACATTGGCCACGCAGAACTGATCCGCGCTCTGTCTAAGAAAGATCCGTGCTTTGGCCGCGCCGTAGTTTTCCATGGTTTTGTGGCGGTTCAGATGATCCGGGGTCAGATTCAGGATCGCGGAGACCTCCGGCCGGAATTCATCCGTGGTCTCCAGCTGAAAGCTGCTGATCTCCGTCACGAGCCATCCGTCATCGGTTGCCTGCTGTGCCCCCTCGATGACGGGCACGCCGATGTTTCCCACTACATAGGTCTCTCTGCCCGCCTCCTTGAATATTTCTCCCACCAGAGTCGTGGTCGTTGTTTTCCCGTTGGTTCCGGTGATGCCGATGTACCGGCCGTTTCCCGTCCGGTAAGCCAGTTCCAGTTCGCCGATGATCTCGGCTCCGCCTCCTCTGGCCTCGGAAATAAACGGCAGATCCACAGGGACTCCCGGGCTGAGCACCAGCAGATCGAAGATGCCCATATCCTCCGGTGTCCTTCCCAGCCAGGCCTTGACGTCAAGCCGCTCCAGCTTTTGCGCCAGCGCCTCACCGATCTGCTCCCGGCTCTTGCTGTCCTGAATATGAACGCGGGCCCCCTGCTGCAGGGCCAGATCCATGGCTGCCTCGCCGGATCTTCCCATGCCGACAATCAGAACGGTTTTGTCCTTCAGTACTGTATTTATCATTGTGTTTTTCTGTCCTTCCCTCTAAACCAGTATGATCAGACCGACGATGCAGCAGAGCGCGGTAAACGCCCAGAACATCGGTACGACCTGCGTTTCTTTCATTCCGCACATCTCAAAGTGATGATGGATCGGCGCCATCCGGAAGATCCGCTTTCCGTGGGTCAGTTTGAAATATCCGACCTGCATCACGACGGACAGTGCCTCGATCACGTAGAGCAGTCCGATGATCAGCAGGAGCAGTTCCAGTTTCATGACGATGGCTGCCGCCGCAATGCCGCCGCCCAGCGCCAGCGATCCGGTGTCTCCCATGAAGATCTTCGCCGGGTTCTTGTTGAACACGAGAAATCCCAGACACCCTCCGCAAAGAGCCGCGAAAAACAGGATCCCCGGCATCGTGTCGACATCGTAGCCTGCGCCCATCGCGCTGAAGGCGATCCCGGCGATGACAAATGCAATGCACACCAGACTCGTCACACCCGCCGCAAGACCGTCCAGGCCATCGGTCAGGTTCACCGCGTTGGTCATGGCCAGAACGGCGAATACGATGAACGGAACGTACAGGATTCCGAAGTCCACATAGATGTCAAAGCCCGGGAAATAGACCTGCGATCCCTGCTCCGAAATCAGCCGGAAAAGGATCCCGAAGGCGATGGCGATGATCATCTGACAGGCGAACTTGGGTTTGACCTTGAATCCTTCGTTCTGCTTCTTAATGACCTTCAGATAGTCGTCCAGAAACCCGACGAATCCGAAGCCGACGAATACCAGCAGGATCACCAGGATTCCGCCCAGGGCATATCCCCATGCCCCGTACATGTAAACGCTTCCCGCAAGGGCTGCGATGCAGGTGCCGATGATGATACTGATCCCGCCCATACTGGGTGTGCCGGCCTTGGCATAGTGGGATTTCAGACCTTCCTCACGTATATTCTGTCCCGCTTTCCGTCGCAGAAAGGGAATTTCCATTTTTGTCAGGATCACAGCGATTACAAAGGCAACCGCCGCGGTGATCAGTACTGTTGCGATCATGGCTATCTCCGCTCATCCGTCAGTTCTTCTACAATTGCTTCCATCTTCATGCCCCGGGAAGCCTTGACCAGGATCAGATCTCCCGGGCTCACGTATTCGTTCTTTTTTTTCAGAAAGGCTTCCTTTGTCGGGAAATACGCCGTTTTCGTTTCCCCTCCGTCGCAGCCCTCCGCTATGAACTTCGCCATCGGACCGACGGCGATCAGCTGGTCGATGCCGCAGCTTCTGGCAAACACCCCCACTCCGTAGTGAAGCTTGTCGCTGGTATCTCCCAGCTCGTACATTTCTCCCAGAATCGCGGTCCGCCGGCCGCTGCAGCTGCTCTGCTGCAAAACCTTGAGCGCTCCCTTCATGGAATCCGGGCTGGCATTATAGGTGTCATCCACGACCGTGATCCCGTTTCCCCGCAGCACCCGGAGCCTGCTTCCGGTCAGCCGGACCTTCGAAAGGCCGCGGGCGATCTCGTCCTCGGTCATGCCCAGCTGCATGCCCACCGCCGCCGCCACCGCCCCGTTGAAGGCGTTATGCCGGCCGGGCACCGGGATCTGCAGGATCCGGCTGTCCTCATTGTGTTCCAGGCGGAAGCTGACGCCGTCCACGCCCCGGTCTTCGATCTGGGACAGTATGTAGTCGCTGCGTCCGTCGGTTCCCACGAAAATGCTTTCGTAATCCCCGGATGTATTATCCCGGTTCAGGAATTCGTCGTCATAAACGAACACCATTGTACCGCCCCGGGCACCTGCGCGCAAGTGTTTTGTCACTTCCATCTTCGCCCGGAAGATCCCTTCCCGGCTGCCCAGGTTTTCCATGTGGGAAACGCCGATGTTCGTGATCACTCCGATATCCGGCTGCACGATCTGCGCCAGATGGTCGATCTCCCCGAAATGGTTCATGCCCATCTCCAGAACCACCGCCTCGCACCCCTCGTCCAGTTCGAAGATGGAGATCGGAAGTCCGATGTCGTTGTTGTAATTCTTCAGGTTTCTGCCGCAGTTAAAATGCTCGCTCAGCACATAATAGATCATGTCCCGGGTGGATGTCTTGCCCACGCTTCCTGTCACGGCGATGCGTATCGGATCCAGCAGATCCAGATAATACTTCGCCAGCTGCCCCATGGCAGCGACGGTATCCTCCACGAGAATTGCGTTGACCTGCATATCGTCCGTCAGCGCATCCGCATCCGAAATCAGCAGATTCCGGCAGCCCTGTTCGATCACCTGCGGAATGAAGCTGTGTCCGTCCCGGTTCGGTCCCTTGATGCACACGAACATGTCTCCGGTGCCGCACTGCCGGGAATCGTGCCGCACACCGCGGATCCCGGTCTCGCCGCACGAACGTATGATTTTGCCTCCGGCTGCCTGCGCCGCCGCCTGGATGCTGATGACTTTCATTGCTGTCTCCTTTGCTGTCAATCGTCCGGATCACTGACGATACAGGTAAACCTTGGTTCCTTCTTTCACTTTCGTTCCCGGTGCCGGGTACTGCTTGATGACGATATAGTCTTCTCCGTCGTCGGCCGAATCATCCATATCGAAGTCCAGATCCATGCTCTCCAGGATTCCCGCGGCGTCGCTGACGTTCTTGCCGATCACATCCGGCACCTGCAGCGCGTCCTCGTCCTCCTCGTCCTCCCTGGCATCCGTGGAGATATTCAGGTAGGGGAGCGATTTGCTCAGCACCTTGTTGACCGCCGGCGCTGCCGTAACGCTGCCGAACCGGACGCCTCTGGGACTGTCGACGATGATCAGGACCGCGATCTTCGGATCGTTCATGGGAGCCATCGCAATGCAGGACGAGTAGGTGTCGCTGCTGTAACCGACTCCGTTTTCTCTGGGCTTGTTCGCCGTTCCTGTCTTCGCGCCCACGCGGTAGCCCTTGACGCCGGCTGCCGCCGCACCGCCGCCTTCGGAGGCGACGTACTCCATGATATCGCAGACCGTTCTCGCGGTTTTTTTGGAAACGGTCCGGCGAACGAACTGCGGCTCAAACTCCTTGACGGTATTTCCGTCGGCATCGGTCATCGCCTTGACCAGCCGCGGCTTCATCAGCTTCCCCTCGTTGCCCAGGGAGCAGACCGCTGTGATCAGCTGAATGGGCGTCACCGCCACACCCTGACCGAAGCCGATGGTCGCAAGACCGATGTTCCCGGCGCTGTCCTTATCCTGCAGGATCGCCGTCGTCTCTCCCGGGAAATCGATGCCGGTTTTCTGGGTGATCCCGAATACGTCCAGATAATCATAGAAGGTGCTGATTCCGATCTTAAGGGCGATCTTCATGAAGACCGGGTTGCAGGAATTGCTGACCGCTTCCTTCAGCGTCTCCGTTCCGTGGGAATTCGGGTATGCCCAGCACTGAATGAACCGTCCGTCGACCTTGTAGCCGCTGTTGCACTTGTATTTCTTCTTCGTGTTGGTAACGTTCTCCTCCAGGGCCGTGGACGTCGTGATCAGCTTGAACGTGGATCCCGGCTCGTATACGTCACAGATCAGTGAGTTTCTCCACATATCCGACAGATAATCCGACTGCTCCGCATCGCTCATCTCCTCGAAAGCCTTCTTGTCCTTCTTGTCGGTGGGGACCATTGGGTCGTTCAGGTCGAAGGACGGGCTCTGCGCCATGGCCATGATGTCCCCCGTCTCCACATTCATCACGATACCCAGAGCTCTCTTGGCCTTGCAGCGTTTGACCGCGTTCGCCAGCGCTTCCTCCAGATAATGCTGAACCACGTGATCCAGTGTCGTTACGATGTTGTACCCGTCCTTCGCCTTGTAGTACCGTTCCTCATCATACGTTGTCGTCAGCTGCCGGCCGCCGGTATCGGTATAGCTGATCCAGCGTCCGGAAATGCCGCTGAGAAATGTGTTGTACTGCAGCTCCAGTCCGGACAGTCCCTGGTTGTCGATGTTGACCGATCCGATCACGTGGGCCGCGCTCTCTCCCAGCGGATAGCTTCGTTTGGTATCCTCGACGATCTCAATGCCCTTCGCCTTGGAATTCCTGATCCGGTCGGCGGCTTCCTTGTCCAGGCCTCTGGCCACGCAGACCAGTTTGTCTCCCGAATTCAGGATCCGGGTGATCTTCGGCTTCGGAACATCGGTATTCGCTGCGATGACCCCTGCGGTTTCCGCCATGTTGGCGCTGATCTCCGCCCCGGTCTCTCCGATCTTCACGTTATCCGGGCGGACCCAGATGGAATAGCAGGTGATGCTGACCGCCAGTTCCTCTCCGTTGGCATCGTAAATAACACCGCGCTCCGCCTTCAGCGTCTGGTCCTTGGTCTGCTGCTGCACCGCTCTCGCCGAGTACTCCTCTCCCTTGACGATCTGGATCCAGCCGACGCGGAAGAGCAGAAGCAGCATAACAGCAAATACGAGTATCACGATGATAATCAGGTTTCTCTTGCTCCTGGCTGATATCGACATTGTTTCCTTCCCTTATAAAGCAATCCCGGACATAGATCCATACAACGTCCGGGGTGCTTCGAGTTTTGATTGTTTATTGATAAGCTTTTGCTTTCAGTACATCCGCAAATCCTGCCGGGGGGATATCGCCGTTTGTGATATAAACACATTTCTCGGTGTCAGCGGGAACCATGCCCAGCTCCTTCTTCGCTTTATCCTCAACGTATCCAACGCCGTTCATCGTCGTTTCACTGGACTGCAGGTTCTTGATATCATCCCAAAGCAGGCTGTTTTCCCTCTGGACCTGGTTAATATCGTACCGGATCGATGCAGCGTAGGCGGTCATGACGATGAACAGGATCATGGTCATGACGACCGCCAGAAGCAGGATCAGAATCGCTCTTCGGTCTCTGCCGGCAAAGAGTTCGATTCCGGCCGCCTGTATCGATGCCTGCCGTCTCCTCTCTCTGTGTTCTCTGCTTTCCTGAGGCTTCATGTCCAGGCCATATTTCTGATATTGCTCTTGGTACTGATACCATTGCTCAGGTGCAATCATTTACCATGCCTCTTTTCTATGATACGCAGCTTGGCACTGCGGGCTCTCGGATTTGTTTCCAGTTCCTCTTCCCCGGCTGTGATCGGCTTTCCTGTTACCTTCCTGACATCCGCGGTCCTGCCGCAGACGCACATCGGAAGATCCTTCGGACAGGTGCAGGGATCCAGCCGCGCCGCGAATGCTTCCTTCACGATCCGGTCCTCCAGGGAGTGGAACGTGATGATGCAGAGCCTGCCTCCCGGCAGCAGCAGGTCGCAGTAGGTATCCACCGCTTCCCTCAGCTGCTCCAGCTCACTGTTGACTTCGATGCGAATCGCCTGAAAGGTGCGCTTCGCGGGATGGTGACCTTCTCGTCTGGCGGAAGCCGGAACGGCGGCCTTGATCAGCTCCGTGAGCTCCCCCGTCGTCCGGATCGGTTCCTCCGCCCGCTGCCGGACGATGAAATCCGCGATTCTGGAAGCCCATCGTTCTTCCCCGTAGGTGCGGATGATCCAGGCCAGCTGATCCCGATCGTATCCGTTGACGACATCATACGCGCTGAAGTCGTCTTCCCGGTTCATTCTCATATCCAGCGGCGCATCGTGCATATAGGAGAATCCCCGTCCGGCATTGTCCAGCTGGAACGAAGATACACCGATATCCAGAATCGCGCCGTCCAGTCCCTGAATCCGGTGTTCCTCCAGGACCTCCCGGATCCGGGTGTAGGTGCAGTGGGCGAAGACCTTGCGGCAGGGGTATTCTGCCAGACGTTTCTCTGCCGCATCCAGCGCGTCCTGATCCCGGTCGATTCCCACGAGGGTCCCTTCCGGACCGATCCGCGAAGCGATGCCCGCTGCGTGGCCGCCGCCGCCCAGAGTTCCATCCGCATAGACGCCGCCTTCCCTGATTCGAAGGCCGTCCATGCACTCTTCAAACAGCACCGGCGTATGCTTAAAATCCATAGATCTCCAGTCCTTCGGCTGCTTCACTGGCATCGAGCAGTTCTCCGGTCTCCGGATCCAGCTCCGCATCCCAGTTCTCCCTGCTCCAGACCTCGATCACCCGGTTGCTTCCCACGGTGATCAGTTCCTTCGTAATGCCGGCGTATTCCTTTAACTCCTGCGGAATCGTCAGCCGGCCCTGCTTGTCGATGTCGCATTCGGCCGCGGAGGAGAAGAAGTGCCTCTTCACCCGTCTGCCGGCCGGATTGCTTGTGGGCAGCTCGTCCAGCTTATCTACGAATTTCTCCCATTCTTCAATCGTGTATATGGTCAGACACTTGTCCAGCGCTTTCGCGATGATGCATCTGCCCCGGAGTTCTTCTCTGAATCTGGCAGGTACAATCAGCCGGTTCTTGCCGTCTATGGAATTGTTGTACTTGCCTACAAACATAGAGACTCCTTTCATTCTGATATCAACACCATTCTAATCCACTACCCTCCATTTGTCAACCACTATCCTCCCCCGCTCCACCATTCTTTGACCACATCCTCCACCGCTTCTCATCGCGTCCGGTCTCTGTGAAACATATAAATCGGTACGAAAATTCATCAAAAAATCCCCTCAAACATTGAAAACACTTGAATGAAGGGGTTTTGCGGTGTATGATAGGAGCGTATACTATAGCTCAGTGCGTTCGGTATGGAGGAGCACCCATGAAACGTTTGGGAACACTACTGTTGATCATCTTTGTTTTTTGCACCATGCTTACCCTTGCGGGCTGCTCAACAAAGGACAGCGACCAGGATTTTGACGGCGAATACGATATCGATGCCCTGCAGACGGAGTACGTCGATCAGCTGATGCGGGACGGCGCCGAAACCATCATCGGCACGGTGGAGATCACCGGTTCCGAGAACAACTATACGGTCACGGTTCAGGAGAAGAAGATCGTCGTCAATGAGAATTACGACGATGGATATTATATTGCCGACCGGAACATGGCCAATTCCTATCCTCTGGGCAGCGACCAGGGTATCGTCGCCATGGAGGACGGCACCCCCGCGGTCTGCACCACTGAGGATTTCATCAAGAACCATTCCGGGGACAGCGAATCTCTCTACACGGTCTATCTGATCGGAGATGTGGTTGAACTGATTCTGCCGCTGGATCCGCAGACGGTAGCCGGAGTCAAATAATCCGGAGGTTTCTATGCCCGTTCCAGATCCCGTTGCTTTCACTGTATTTCATATCGATATCATGTGGTACGCGATCCTGATCTCCTGCGGGATCATTCTTGCTACCGTCATCTGCTGCATCCGTTCCCCGAAGCACGGTCTGACCTCGGATCAGATCCTGAACTTCGTGATCATCTGCATTCCCGCCGGGATCATCGGCGCACGCCTCTACTACGTTCTGTTTCACTGGGACTGGTATGCGGGAGATTTCTTTCAGATCATCAACATCCGGGCCGGCGGCCTGGCCATTCACGGCGGACTCATCGCGGGCCTTGGCACCGCCGCGCTTCTCTGTTACTTCTGGCATGTCCGGCCTCTGAATCTTCTGGATCTGGCCGCTCCCTCCATTGCTCTCGCCCAGTCCATCGGCCGCTGGGGCAATTATTTCAATTCGGAAGCCCACGGCGGCCCTACGGATCTTCCCTGGGCGATCACCGCGGACGGTCAGTCCGTCCATCCCACGTTTCTCTACGAGTCCATCTGGTGTTTCCTGCTGTTTCTGTTTCTGCTGTGGCTGGACCGGCATGCAAAGGCTGGCGCGCCTTCCGGTCAAAATGCGCGCAAAAAAAAGCAGGCCGCAGATCCCCGCCCCGGTTTTGAGGGCCGGATCATCCTGACCTACGGAATGCTCTATTCTCTGGAACGCTTCTTCGTGGAAGCCCTGCGCACCGACAGCCTGATGATCGGCCCCTTCAAACAGGCCCAGGTCATCAGCCTGGTCATCTTTCTTGTGTGCGCCGCCTGCTACCTCGCGCTGCGCCGGCGTCTTACACGTTGAACAGGAAGTGACAGATGTCCCCGTCCTTGACCTCATAATCCTTACCCTCGGAGCGCAGCCATCCGTGCTCCTTGGCGGTGGACAGTTTCCCGCCGGCTTCCATCAGCTTATCGTAGGCGATGGTCTCGGAACGGATGAAGCCCTTCTCGAAATCGGTATGGATCTTGCCGGCAGCCTGAGGTGCCAGGGTGCCCCGCTTGATGGTCCAGGCCCGGGTCTCATCCTCGCCGGTGGTGATAAAGGAGATCAGGTCCAGCAGCGCATACGAAGATTTGATCAGCTTTTCCAGACCGGCCTCCTCGATGCCCAGCTCCTCCAGGAACATTTCCCGTTCGTCATCCTCCAGCTCCGACAGCTCCGCTTCTACCTTCGCGCAGATGACCACCACCTGGGAGCCTTCCGCCTCGGCGTACTCCCGGACCGCCTGCACGTACTCGTTATCCTCACCGGCCGCGTCCTCCTCGGAGACGTTGGCCGCGTAGATCACGGGCTTATAGCTCAGCAGGTCCAGACTTTTCACGAAAGCCGCTTCCTCATCCTCCAGCTCCATTGCCCGGGCAGAGGTCCCGTCCTCGATGAAGGCCGCTACCCGCTGCAGCAGATCCAGCTCCTTCTGCAGGGACTTGTCGCCCTTGAGGTTCTTCTGGGTCTTCTGGATGCGGCGCTCCAGCACCTCCATATCGGAGAGGATCAGTTCCATGTTGATGGTCTCGATATCGGAGATCGGATCGATCCTGCCGTCCACATGCACCACATTGCCGTCCTCGAAGCAGCGCACCACGTGCACGATGGCCTCCACCTCCCGGATGTGCCCCAGGAACTTGTTGCCCAGGCCCTCACCCTTGCTGGCGCCCTTGACCAGTCCCGCGATGTCGCAGAACTCGATGGTGGTGTAGATGGTCTTCTTAGAGTTATATATTTCGGAGAGCTTCGTCACCCGTTCGTCCGGTACGGTCACCACGCCCACGTTGGGCTCGATGGTGCAGAAGGGGTAATTCGCCGCCTCCGCTCCGGCCTTGGTGATGGCGTTGAACAGCGTGCTTTTGCCGACATTCGGCAGTCCTACAATTCCGAGTTTCATATATCTTCACATCTCCTTTGATCTTGATATCGTCTGCTCGATTTATTGTACTTGATTCGCCCGCTAAAATCAATGCTTTGAAATCATGTGCCGCATCATGCCCGGCGCAGGGTAAACCGGAAAGAAGTGCCCTCTTCCGGGGTGCTCTGTGCGGTGAGCTGCTCTCCCATCTGCTGCACGATCTCCCAGGCGATGGACAGCCCCAGTCCGCTGCCGGAGATGGAACCCCCGTTTTTCCCCCGGTAAAAGCGCTCGAAAATGAATGGCATATCCTCCGGATCGATCCCCGGTCCGCTGTTGCTGACGCAGACCGCATAAGACCGCTTCTCCCGCTTCACTGCGACATGGATGCTCCCGCCTTCCGCGTCGGTGTATTTCACCGCATTGTCCAGCAGGATCCCCAGCACCTGCAGAACCCGCTCCGGGTTAGCCCTGACCGTCAGCGGGCCGTCCGGCAATTTCGTCTCCAGAGAAATTCCCAGATCCTCGCACTGAGGCACGATGCCGGACAGGGCATCCTCCATCAGATCCCGCAGCTCCACCGGGCGGCTGGTGAAATCTCTTCGATGATCCTGAATCCGCGACAGCTCAATTATGTCCTGCACCGAATGCTGCAGCCGCCTGGCCTCCCGGTCGATGATGCCGTAGCAGCGGGCCAGCTCCGCCTCGTCCCGCACATATCCTTCGCTGAGGGTTTCCGTGATCACCTGAATCGAGGCAATGGGGGATTTCAGCTCATGGCTGACATTGGCAACGTACCGCTCGTAGATCTCCGCCACCCGGCGGTTCATGCGGCGCATCTGCAGCATATAGCCGAGAATAAACAGGATCGCCAGCCCGTAGACCGCGAGAAATTGAAGGAGTATGGATCCGGTGTAACGGATGGATCGGATCAGGACAATGGACGTCGACTCTCCCCCGGGACCGCGGGTGTTCACCCGTGCAAAGGCTGTGAGGGACAGCGGCCGGAAATACGGGTGAAGCGTATACCACTCCGTGCGACTGGGATGCTTCAAAAAAAGCTTCCGTGCCACCGCCCGGTGGGCCTGGGGATGATTCGGAATCTCATAATAGGTAAGTTCCTGCTTTTCGCCCTCCCGGAAGATCATAATGCTGGTATGGATGAATCCGTCGGTTTGAACGGTTCCCGTCTTTGCGTATTCCTCTGCCGCCTGTCGCGCCGTCTCCAGAAGATCCTTCTGGAGCCCGTACTGGCCCACGTAGACCGTAAGGCTGCCCAGCAGGAACAGTGCGGCGCAGAGAATAATGAAGACCACCGGCATTCGCCCTCCTGTGTTCGGCTTCCTCATTCGGCCCTCCCCAGGCGGTATCCCACGCCATAGACGGACTGGAGCGCGAAATGCATGCCTTCCTTCGGCAGCTTGCGGCGGATCCGCTTGACCGCGGCGTCCACTGCGCGGGTATCTCCATAATAGTCGTATCCCCACACATTGTGCAGGATCTGTTCCCGGTTCAGCACCTTCCCTGCATTGCGGGCCATGTACGCCAGCAGCGCCGTCTCCTTCGCCGTCATCTCCAGGCTTTGGGCCCCGACGTACACCTCGATCTTCTCCGGATAGATCCGCAGCTCCTCGAAACGCAGACACTCCTCCTCCGTCTTCGCGGCGCCTTCCGATCGAAGCAGCAGGTTCCGGATCCGAAGGGTCACCTCTCTTGCGGAAAAGGGCTTCGTGACGTAATCATCGGCTCCCAGTTCCAGCCCCAGCACCCGATCTATCTCCTCTCCCTTTGCGCTGAGAAACACAATCGGAATCTGGCTGCTCTTGCGGATCTCCCTGCACAGCTGGGTGCCGCTGCCGTCCGGAAGCATGATGTCCAGCAGGATCAGATCCACGGGATGGCTCTGCCATATCGCCATCATCTCCGCCCCGGTGAAAGCAGACAGGACTTTCATTCCCTCGGCTCCCAGGAAGTGGTGCAGGCTCTCGTGAACGGCGATGGAATCGTCGCATATCAAAATGGTTTTTTGCTTTGTCATGTGGGTCAGGCCCCCGTCTCCCGTTAGTTAAGTATATTTAACTCTAACTTTCAATCCTTCCATTTGTCAAGAAAAAACATATTTCTGTCCCGTTTTTGTCATATTTTTGCCGTATTTCGAACGTATAATTTAGTTCAATCTAACTAACTCAAAAGGAGGTATACCATTTATGTCCCTACGAAAATTGCAGCATAAGTTCATCGCTGTCCTTCTGGCGGTCGCGCTGGCGATCACCATGATCCCCTCCCTGTCCTTCGCGGCGGAGGGAGACAGCGGTGATTCCATGAAGTACGTATCTATGAACGTCCCCTACAGAGACTTCTACGCGCCCTATAACCTGACGGACGCGGCCATCTGGGAGGTTGCTCCCGGAATCGACGCGGTCAGCACCGCAACCACGACGAAGTTCATGGGAACCACCGGCCTGGCCAACGGCACCTGGAACGACGGCAGCTACATCCGCGGCGTGAAGATCCCCGTAGCGGTTTCGGAAGCAGACTATGCGAAACTGACTGCCGGTCTCACCGAGAACGATCCCTATTACTTCACGGATCTGGCAGAATCTCCGTCTTACTACAGTACCCTGCAGATCGGGGATGGAAGCTATCAGTTCTCCGCAATTCAGAAATCTCAGATCAACACTACTTACCTGGGACTGGGCGATCTGGACGACGATGACAACAGCGTGTTTGTTCCAGGTGCGGTAGATCTGGACGACGGCTACGGCGACTACCAGCTGACCATCAAGGGCATCAGCAATACAGACCGTACCATTCAGACAGACGCAGATACCTATGAGGTCTGCACCATTTATGGCGCGATCCTTAACACGGCAGACGGCACCTACGGAATGACCGCACTGGAAAACCTCTGGTTCGGAAGCAGACGGCCCAACGTGGAGATCGCCTGGTCCGTTCCGGGGGGTCAGAATCTCAAAAGAGGCCACGGCAAGGGTGACGTATACTACCAGTTCAAAGATCTGAACGGAGCAACGCTGACCGGCGTTACACTGATCACGAATCTGGGCGTCATTGATATCAATCAGGAAGTGCAGTGTGCGAAATACTACGATGGAGATCTGAGCAATCTGTCCCTCTCCATCAGCAGTGACGCTGCGGTTCTGAATGTCAGCGGCATCCCTGCGGAGCTGAAGGATGTCACCGTTACAGTTGATAATCTGGGCGGCGGCGCGGTCGAAAGCGATCAGGTCGCTCTGAAACGCAAGCCCAGCGACGGTGTAAGCTATACCGTTACCATCAGCAGCAGCAACTATCCGGACATCACGCGTACGGTCTCTACCCCCATCTCCCAGAGCCAGAAGGAGGAACTGAAGGCGCTGACCACCAAGGCGCAGGCGACCTCCGGCTATGACACCAATGCGGATCTGAAGGAGCACGTTCAGGAAGCCGTCGAACTGCTGAATACCGCAGACGCGACCTCCTACGAAGCCGCGACACTGATTGGTGAGCTGCAGGAAAAGATCAAGAAAACCTATCCGGTCCTGAACCTCAGCGCTGCGCTGAACGGCTCCGTCCTGTCCCTCACGCTCTCTGACGGCGTGAAGTTTACCGATCTGGTGAACCCCACCTATACTCTGAGCATCCCCGAGGGAAGAAGAAGCACCGTCTTCGCCTCCGGAGCGTTGACCGGACTGGCTACGACCCTTGCGGCAGCTCCCGAGATCGGAACGGAGTATACCCTGAGCATCGTGACCGATAACTATCAGGACTTCTCTGGTACTGTTGTAGCGCAGGAAGAAGCGAAGCAGGAAGAAGTGAAGCAGGAAGAAGTGAAGCAGGAAGCGGGGAAACAGGAAGCGGTAAAACAGAAGGCGGCAAATCCTATGACGGTCAAGACCGTCGCCAAGACCCTGAAGGCGAAGAAACTGAAGAAAAAGGCCCAGAGCTTTAAGGCTCTGACGGTCTCCAAGGCTCAGGGGAAGGTCACTTACACCGCAAAGGCTGTCAATGCCAAGTCAAAGAAAGCCCTGAAATTCAGCAAGGGCAAGATCACGGTCAAGAAGGGAACGAAGAAGGGCACCTACAAGATCAAGGTCACGGTGAAAGCCGCCGGAAGCAATAATTATAAGGCCGCTTCCATCGCCAAGACCATCACCGTGAAGGTGAAATAAGCAAGGGAATCTCTTATCAACATCATTCCATTAAAACGACAAAGCCGCAGGAAACGCTTCTGCGGCTTTGTCATTTTATCACCCTGTCGCTACATATCATCCCGCAGAGACTTGCCGCTGTTGGCCTCCTCGGCCGGGGCCAGCGTCAGCCCTACCACCCCCGCCAGGATCAGGGCGCCGCACAGGTAGTGGTACCAGTAGAGGGGCTCTCCCAGGATCAGGGCGCCGGCAATGATGGATACCAGCGTGGAAGCGCTGTTGAACACAGTGCACTGCACGATCTCCATGTGGGCCAGCATGAAGGACATGAACTGGGCCGAGAGAAGGATGCAGCCGATCCCCAGGAAGCTCACCCAGATCACAAACTGCGGGTGGACCAGGGGCTCGAAAAGGCTGGTCAGTTCATGCCTCGCCAGGGCCCGGACCAGGGCCGCTCCGTAGAAGATCACGAAGCCCCCTGCCGCAATGCAGGTGGTGATCTCGATGGGCGAGAAGACCCCCCGGACGTACCGGGCCGACACGTTCTGGCATCCCATAAAGATACTGCTGATGGTCATGATGATCAGGCCCGTCACATTCAGATGAATGTCCGTAGCGTTGAGGATCACCAGCACGATCAGCGCTGCCACCGTCACGACGACGAAGGTATTCTGCAGCCGGGTGGACCGCTCACCGAGAAAGATTCGGCCGATGATCTTGGCGAAGATCGGCACCATAGCATAGACGATGGCTCCCTCGATGGAGGTGGCGAAGTACATCGCCAGGATCTGCAGGATCATGAACAGCATGTAGAACATCGCCGTCATATAGAGCATCTTCTTCGGCCGGCCCGGTTCCCGCTTCGGATACGTGCCGATCGCCTTGCTCGCTGCGGTAAACAGGATGACGCCGATGAGCGCCGCCGCATACCGGTAGGCCAGCAGGATCAGTGTGTCCGCAAAGGGAACGCACTGCTTGATCCCGAAGAAAGAGAATCCCACGCACGCTGTAAACGCGATTCCCGCCATATATAGTTTCCACCGGCTGACTTCCGTTGTGCCTGTGCTCATAAAAAAACACCTCTTACGAATATTTCGATTCCGATGAAGATCAGAATGCATCCGCCCAGGATCCCGGCTTTGCCTGCGAGCCGCATTCCCAGGCGTTTTCCGGCGCCGAGGCCTCCCATGCAGATGAGAAACGTCACCGCCGCGATGATGAGCGCCGCCGTGAAAGCCGCGGCCGCGCTGTAGCCTGCGATGGCAAATCCCACCGACAGCGCGTCGATGGAGGTGGCGATGCCCTGCATCAGCAGCACCCCCATGGTCAGCGCCGGTGCTCCGGCCGCCGCGCCGGTCTGTCCCGCCGTTTTCGCCGCCGGTGCTCCCGCCTCCTCTGGGGGAGCATCTGCATCCGGCCGCACTGCCTCCAGGATCATCTTGCCTCCGATCCACAGGAGCAGCGCCAGGGCGATCCATGGAATGAACCTTTCGAATACCCGGAACTGCTGCACCAGGGCATGAACGCAGAACCATCCGATGACCGGCATCAGAAACTGGAAGAACCCGTAGGTCCCGGCGATCAGACACTCCCGGCGGCGCCGCATATGCGGTTCATTCAGCCCGTTGGCGATGGACACCGAGAAGGCATCCATGGCAAGCCCGATTCCCAGCAGGATGCTGTTGAGAACGAACCCGATCATGCTCCCGCATCCTCCCCGGCTTCTTCGGTCATGAGAAACGGCTTCACCCGGCTCATGGGAAAGCCGATCACGTTGTCCAGGTCTCCTTCAATGTGGTCGATGTACCGGCCGAAGGTCTCCTGGATCGCGTAGCCCCCCGCCTTGTCGTAGGGCTCCGGCGTGCGCACGTAGGCCAGCAGTTCCTCATCGGTATAGTCTCCGAAGAACACCTCGGTCACCTCATACAGACAGGTCTTGTCCGCCGGCTCCTTGGCGTTATCGATCAGGCAGACTCCGGTGATCACCTGATGCTCCCGGCGGCGGAGCATGGACAGGATCCGGAAGGCATCCGCTTCATCCGCGGGCTTTCCGATGATCTCCCCGTCGCAGACCACGATGGTGTCCGCGGCGATGATCAGGCCCTGCCGCTGCCCGGCCACATGAGCCGCCTTCGCAAAGGACAGGTACATGACCGCCGTCTCCGGGCTCATGGCAAAGGGCAGCTCTTCATTGATGTCCGCCGGCTGCACCGCCGCTCCGATTCCTTCTCTTCGGAGCATTTCGATCCGCCGCGGCGATGCGCTGGCTAAAATAATATCATCCCGTATCATCATTTCGTCCTTCCCCGGCTGCCAGTCTAGAGATTTCCTACGGCTTCCTTCAGCACCTGACCGATGGCATCGTGGATCACCAGATCCGCCCGGCCGTCGTAGGATGTGCTGCTCTTATTGATCAGCACCAGATGATTGCCCTGGAAGTAGTTGACGAATCCCGCTGCCGGATAGACCACCAGGGATGTCCCGCCGATGATCAGCGTATCCGCCGCGCCGATGGCATCCACCGCGCCCCGGATCTGCGCATCGTCCAGCGCTTCCTCATAGAGGACCACGTCCGGTTTGACGATCCCGCCGCACTTTTCGCATTTCGGAATGTGCCCGGTGCAGCGCGCCGGATCCATCACGTAATCCAGATCATAGGATGCTCCGCAGTCCATGCAGTAGTTTCGGAGCACCGATCCGTGCAGCTCATAGACCGCCTTGCTGCCCGCCTTCTGATGCAGCCCGTCGATGTTCTGAGTCACCACTGCCTTGAGCTTTCCCATCTCCTCCAGCTTCGCCAGCGCCAGATGAGCCGGATTCGGCTCCGCGTCAGGATAGACCATGTTGTTTTTGTAGTAGTCAAAAAACGTTTCCGTATCCCGCAGGAAAAAGCTGTGGGATATCATCTGTTCCGGGCTCATGCCGTAGGCCTGCTGCGCATTGTACAGCCCCTGCTCCGAACGAAAATCCGGAATATTGCTTTCGGTGGACACCCCCGCCCCGCCGAAAAACACGATGTTACTGCTTTCTCTTAAGATCTTCGTCAGTTCCTCATACATAAATCCGTCCTCCTTATCATTTCCGGATCCGGTCGACCACCGCGAAGACGATCACCGCCCCCGCCGCCGTCGCCAGCGTCGCTATAAACGTCAGCATTTTCGCGCCGCTCACATCCAGGATCCATCCCCCCAGCAGACTGGAGAAAATGGTCGTTACCGTGATCATGGTCGTAAACAGCGCCTGTCCGCGGACCGCCTCCCCCGGGCTCATGTTCTCTCCGGTGAAATACACCATCCCCGGAAGAAACAGCGCGAAGGATACCAGCTGAAAGGCCTGGGCCGCGTACAGCATCGCCACCGATCCGGCCAGCCAGCACAGACCGATCTTCACCGTGAAGCCGGCCGACGCTACCTTCAGCAAAAGCTGGCACGAAAACCGTTTCTTCAGCCGGGTGAAGAACACCATGGTGGGGATCTCCAGAAAGGCCATCACCCCCAGGATCCGTCCCATGTCCTCACTGGTCCCGCCCACATCGGTCACGATCTGGACCATATAGTTGTTCAGGATCGAGTTGCTGAAAAACAGCCCCACGACACCGAGATTGAGCACGAAAAACAGCTTGTTTCGCCGGATGAACTCCCGCAGCGGGATGTTCTCCTCCCCAGGTTCGTCCGCCGCCGCCTGCAAAGGCTGGTCTGCTGACCTCTCCTGCAAAGGCTGGTCTTTCTGCGCCGCTCTCCGATCTCCTGCGGCTCCAGCCTTTGCACGAAGCGCCTGCCGGAAGGTCCGCCCGGTCAGAAACAGACTGATCAGGAGCATCCCGCAGACGATCTCCGCCGTGACCGGAAGGCTCAGGATCCCCAGATGCTCCACGATCGTCCCCAGGGCCGCCACCAGAATGGAATAGGCCAGGGATCCGACGCTCCGGGCGATCCCGAAATTGACCGGGATGCCGCTCTCCTCCAGCTTGAAGGTCAGCGCGTTGAACATGGGCTGCAGCGCCGTATGCCAGGCGATCAGCAGCACGAAGGTCACGCAGAGCGCGATGCCCCCGCCGCCGAAACAGAACATGCCGATGGTGAACACCATCATCATCACCGTCATGATCTGCGAGATTCCGATGGCCCCTACCTTCTCCGAGCGGTCCGCCAGGTTCGCCGTCACCGGCTGCAGCACCACCGCCAGGATGTTGGCCGCGGCCAGCGTCACGCCGATCTGCGCATTGGAATAGCCCTTCGCCAGCATGAACACCGAGGCGAAGCTGCTGACCACCGCGTAGATCATCCAATAGGTTCCAAAAATGCTTCCATACCAGAAATTCAGTCGTTTACTCATAGGGGTATTGTAACACCGAATTGACCTTTTGTAAAAAACCATTGACAGCTCTTAATATATTTTGTAATATTGTATTGTATCAAATATAATTTCGTTCAATAACATTGGAATAAAGGAGATAAAGAACATGAGCATTTATGATTACACCGTCCCGACGCCCGCCGGAGAAGAAGTGTCCCTGAAGGATTACGAAGGCAAGGTTTTGCTGGTGGTCAACACCGCGACCGGCTGCGGCTTCACCCCGCATTACAAGGATCTGGAGCAGATGTACGAGGATTACCACGACCAGGGTCTGGAGATCATCGACGTCCCCTGCAACCAGTTTGCCGGACAGACTCCGGGCACCGACGACGAGATCCACGAATTCTGCACTCTGCACTACAACACCAAGTTCCCGCAGATGAAGAAATCCGACGTCAACGGCGAAAACGCGCTGCCCCTGTACACCTTCCTGAAGAGCCAGAAAGGCTTCGAGGGATTCGGCAAGGGAGCGAAGGCGATGATGATGAGCGCGATGCTCAAGAAGATCGATAAGAACTACAAGGAGAACCCCGAGATCAAGTGGAACTTCACCAAGTTCGTCGTTGACCGGGAGGGCAATGTGGTCGCCCGCTTCGAGCCCACCGCCGACATGAAGGACGTCGCCGCCTGCGTCGCCTCCCTGATCTGACCTCTGACGGAAAGGCTGGAGAACTATGACTGCGAAGAATTATGACCAACTGAAGCTGGAGAACCAGCTGTGCTTCCCCCTGTACGCCTGCGCGCGGCAGGTCATCGGAAGCTACACACCCTACCTGAAGAAGCTGGGGATCACCTATACCCAGTACATCGTCTTCATGGTGCTGTGGGAGCAGGACGGCATCCCCGTCGGCACCCTCGGGGCGAAGCTGCACCTGGACAACGGCACCCTGACTCCACTGCTCAAGAAAATGGAGACCGCCGGATTCGTCACCCGCACCCGCAGCCGGGAGGATGAACGGGTCGTCATCGTCACACTGACGGACAAAGGCTGGGCCATGCGGGATCAGGCCGCCGACGTTCCGATGCAGGTGGGAAGCTGCATTTCCATGGATCCGGAGGAAGCGCAGACGCTTTACCGTCTGCTTTATAAGATCATCGATCAGATCGACGGATAGGGTTTCGAATAACAAGCGATAAAAAAATACAGGAGCGGCATTGCAGTCGCTCCTGTTTCTCGTTTACAGATCGTAGTACAGAGAGAATTCCGCCGGGTGCGGGATGGAATTCACCTTCTCGAAGTCCTTCTTCCTCCGCACGATCCACTGATCGATCAGCGCCTGGGGGAACACGCCGCCGGCGGTCAGATACTCGTGGTCGGCCTCCAGTGCATTGAGCGCCTCCAACAGATTGGTCGGCAGCGACTGGATCATCTTCTTCTGTTCTTCGTTCAGCGTATAGAGGTTGAAATCGTAGGGTCCCCATCCGTTTTCGATGGGGTCGATCTCGTTTTTGACGCCGTCAATGCCCGCCATCAGAATCGCCGCGAAGGCGTAGTACGGGTTGCAGGTGCCGTCCGGATTTCTCAGTTCGAACCGCTTCGTCTCCGGGGACTTGGCATACGCGGGGATCCGCACCACCGAGCTGCGGTTGGCTGTGGCGAAGCCGACGGTCACCGGCGCCTCGAATCCCGGCACCAGTCTCTTGTACGAATTCGTGGAGGGGTTGGTGAAGGCGCAAAGGCTGGCCGCGTGCTTCAGCAGGCCACCCATGAAGTGCATCGCTGTCTTCGACAGATGGGAGTACTCATCGCCGTAGAACAGAGGCTTTCCATCCTTGAACAGGTGCATGTGAACATGCAGTCCGGAACCCGCCTCGTCATAGATCGGCTTGGGCAGGAAGGTCGCGGTGCGGTTTTCCTCCACGGCCGTATTCTTGATGACGTACTTGGCGATCATGGTAGCGTCCGCCATCTCGGTCAGCTCTCCCAGTTCCACCTCGATCTCGACCTGTCCCGGGCCGCCGACCTCGTGATGATGGTATTTGACCCGAACGCCCCAGTCCTCCAGCCGCATGCAGATCCTGGCTCTGGTGTTGTAGGTGATGTCCTGGGGGATATCCGCGTGATAGCCCTTCTTGCGGCCCACCTGATAACCCTTGTTGCGGATGTCATCTTCAATAGCTGTGTTCCACTCGGCCTGCGCGGTATCCACCTGGCAGAACACGGCGTCCGGCCGGGCGGCGTAGGCCACCTGATCGAACAGGTAGAATTCGTATTCCGGTCCCACGATCATCTGATCGGCGATGCCCTGCTCTCTCATGTACTGTTCCGCTGCCAGGGAAACGTTCCTCGGATACTGATCAAAGGGCCGGTTCTCCGGTTCATCGATCACGAACACATCCCCCATCATGGTGATGGTCGGCACCTCGACAAAGTTGTCCACGATCGCAGTCTTCAGGTTCGGAATGAACACCATGTCCGATTTCTCGATGGGCGCATATCCGTAATTGGATCCGTCAAAGCCGATCCCGTCGGTCATGGTCTTCTCGGTGAACCGATCCGCCGGAATGGACAGATGCCGCCATCGCCCCTCCAGATCGACCATTTTGAAATCGATCATCTCGATGTTCTTCTCTGCGATAAACTGCTTGACTTCTGCTACTGAATTGAACATACTGCTTCTCCACTTTCATTATATGTTAAGGTTATCTGATGCGGATTAACGTCGGCCTCATACGTTCTCCTCAAACTCGCTGCCGCAGTGGGGACATCTGATCCGGATCCTGCCAGCCCCCACCGGAACCTGCAGGCTGCCCTTGCAGTTTGGGCAGATGAAGATCCGTTTGCCCGGAGCCGGCTTCTGTTTTTTGCGAAACACATTCCCGCTGCCTGCCGCTCCCGCGCCGCGGCCCTGCCGTGTGCCTGCCGCGCGCCCGCCGGTAAACCTGGCCTTGAGCTCCAGGTATTTCCGGTTTTCCTGCTGCCGCTTCGCGAAATTCCGGGAAAACATCCGGCAGTAGACGAGGATCAGGCACACGATCACAAGCACATTGAGTATGTGCCTCGGTACGAAGATCCCGATCACGATCAGGATCGCCGAAACGATCAGAAGAAACCGGTTCAACTCATCGTTGCCGTATCTTCCCACCATATATCTGCCCATCCACCTTCTGAATCCGTTCATGCTTCCCTCTCTTATCTTCCTATGCGCCGAAGACCTCCTGCGCTGCCTCCACCGATTTCATGGCGTCCCTGCAGTAATAGTCGGCGCCGATCTCTTTCGCGTAATCCGCGGTCAGCACCGCGCCGCCCACCATGATCCGGCAGTCCGGCGCCGCCGCCTTCACGGCCGCGATGGTCTCCTCCATGCTCTTCAGTGTCGTTGTCATCAGGGCCGATAGTCCCACCAGACGGATATCTTTTTTCGTTACGATATCGACGATCTCTTCCGCAGCAACATTCTTGCCCAGATCGATCATATGGAATCCGTAATTATCCATGATCACCTTGACGATGTTCTTGCCGATGTCGTGAATATCGCCCCGCACCGTTGCGATGACGACGTCTCCCAGACTGACGGAATCGTTTTCCGATCCGGCCAGCCGTTCCTTGATCTGCTCGAATCCCGCCTGGGCCGCCTGGGCTGCCTGCAGCATCTGGGGCAGGAACAGCGTCCCGGCCTCGAACTTGCGCCCGACCTGATCCAGCGCCGGGATCATATAATCGTTGACCACTTCCATCTCGGTATGCTCCGTCAGGAGCCGCTCCACCGCTGCGATGGTCTCCTTCTCCAGACCCTTCTCTACGGTATAGAAGATATCCCGTCCGGATGTCCCGGGGGTCGATGCTCCCGCGCCTGCGGGTGCTCCCGCTGCCGACGCGCCGGATGCTCCCGCGCTCACCTCCACCGCCGCATTCGCGTCCACGATGCTCCGGATGGCTTTCTTGTCCGTATATCTGGCTATAAATGCCTGGGCCGTTTCGTCCCGGTTCTTCAGCACGTTGAAGGCATATACCGATGCCATCATATCCTCATCATTGGGATTGATGATGGGCAGATCCAGCCCGTTCTCCATGGCCATGGTCAGGAAGGTCCGGTTGATCACCGGCCGCAGGGGCAGACCGAAGCTGACATTGGATACCCCCAGGGCCGTCTTCAGGCCCAGTTCCTCCTTCACCATGCGGACCGCCCGCAGGGTTTCATCGACTTCCTTCTGCTGGGCCGATGCCGTCAGAGTCAGGCAGTCGATGATGACATCCTCTCTGGGGATGCCGAACTCCTCTGCCCGCTGCAGGATCCTGCGCGCGATGGCAAGCCGCTCCTCGGCTGTCTTCGGAATGCCCTTCTCATCCAGGGTCAGTCCGATGACCGCTGCGCCGTATTTCTTCACCAGAGGCAGGATCGCGTCCATGACCTTCGCCTCTCCGTTGACAGAGTTAACGATGGGCTTGCCGTTGTAGACCCTGAGGCCTGCCTCGATCGCCTCCGGATTGGAGGAATCGATCTGCAGCGGCAGATCGGTGATGGACTGCAGCTGCTTGATCAGCCTGGGCATCGTCTTCACATCATCCAGTCCCGGAACGCCGACATTCACATCCAGGATCTCCGCGCCGGCATCGATCTGATCGATCGCCTGCCCCAGCACATAATCGAAATCTCCCTCCAGCAGCGCCTGCTTCATCCGCTTCTTGCCGGTGGGATTGAGTCTCTCGCCGATGATGACCACGTGATCCGCAGTCACGACCCGGCTGCGGCTGGACAGCTTCAGGGGACGGGGCCGGCGGGCCGCTGCTTCATCCTGCGGGCGTTGCTGCCGCCCGGTCTCATCTGCCTGCTTCGGATCCACTGCGTGCTCCGGCGTTTCTGCGTGTTCCGCAGCGATCTGCGCCAGCGTCCGGATGTATTCCGGCGCGGTACCGCAGCAGCCGCCCACCATATGGACGCCGGCCTCAATGAAAGGCCGCATCGATTCACCGAACTGCTCCGCGGTGATGTTGTATTCTCCCGTTGCCGGATCCGGCAGTCCCGCGTTCGGCTTGGCAAACACCGGCAGATCCGTATACTGCTGCATTTCCCGGATCATCGGATAGATCTGATCCGGCCCCAGAGAGCAGTTGATGCCCATGGCATCCACCCCCAGGCCCTCTAGGGAAATGGCCATGGTTTCCAGGCTGGTCCCGGTGAAGGTTCTGCCGCCCTCATCAAAGGACATCGAAACGATAACCGGCAGATCGCAGTTTTCCTTCGCTGCCAGAACCGCGGCTCTCGTCTCGTACAGGTCCGTCATCGTCTCGATGACCACCAGGTCCGCGCCAGACTTTGCACCGGCCAGCACCAGCCGCTGATACGTGGCGTACCCCTCCTCGAAGGTCAGGGCTCCCATGGGCTCCAGCATCTCCCCCAGCGGCCCCATATCCAGCGCCACCAGCACCTGCCGTCCCGCAGCCGCCGCCTGCTGCTTCACCTTGAGTCCCGGCGCCATCAGCCGGGCGACATCGCTTTCGACCTGATCGCCCCGCTGCTCGATGCGGTGCCGGTTGACGGTAAACAGCGGTGCATAAATAATATCGGAGCCCGCTTCCACATACCTGCGGTGGATGTCCTCAATCACCTCGGGATGCTCCAGCAGATAATCGTTCTGATCCTCATCGGAGCGCATCCCTGCCTGCTGCAGCTGGGTCCCCATCGCCCCGTCGAGGATGTAGGTTTTGTTCTTAAAATCAAGCTTCATCTCTCAATTTCCCCTTTTTATAAGTTAGTCTCAATTATTCACAGTGCAAATTGTCACGCAGCTTCACCTTTCGGTTCGTTCTGTGACAATCTGTTTTTCATTTTGTCACGTAGAATGCCGTTTTTGATGTCACTGTGACAAATTCTTATGAATAAACTGGATGGATGTATCAATTTTGTCACGTAACACTATATTTTGACTCTTCCCATGACAATCTGTTCTCCGTTTTGTCACGCAGCTTCATCTTTTGGTTTTTCCTGTGACAATCCATTTTCTTTTTTGTCACGACATAGCCTATTTCTATCTGTCCCTTGACAAAATCCTGCTTACATAGGCATATGGTACGATCCTCTATAGTGATTCGTAACAGAATTATTATACATCACCGGACATAACGATTCAATGAAGACAATACATCTTTAGCCTCAGTCATAGCTCATTCCTTCAATACTCATCCAAATACCTCTCCAGAATCGCTGCCGTCTCCTCCCGGTCCGCCGGAGTGGATCGGATCCCTGCCGCCATGCGCAAATCTCTTTGGATTTCTCTGCGGTATTGGGCCGGTGTCCTCTGATACCACCGGCGAAAATGCTTTGCCAACTCCTTGCGATCCGAAAAACCGCTGCTGCCGGCGATTTGATCCACTGTCTGATCTGTTGATGCCAGCAGCCGAGACGCTTCCTCACATCGAATCAGAGACAGAAACTGAGAAAACGTCATTCCCAGCGCATGATGAATGTATCTGGACAGATGCGCCTCCGTTACCCCCTCCCTGGCTGCCAGCTGCCTTAACTGCAGCTTCTCCCGGAAGTGATCCTCTACGAAATCCGCAATTCGGTAGATTCGTTCGTCGTTTCGACGCAGCCCTCCGGGGGTCATCTCCTGATCCGTCGCCTGCAATCGCACGATGTTCGGAGTTCTCTTCCCATCTGTCCCGTAGATATAGTCGCTGAACTGCTCCGACAGATAATCGATCAGCTGCCGGGTATGTTCCTCCAGGGTGAATGCCGAACTGTGCTCCTCATATTCCCGCTCCAGTCTTGCCAGCAAAAACCGCAAATGCCGCATCTCCGGCGCAACGCTCTCCTGTCCGTCCGGTGTATCGCTAATGAAATACATATCGTCGATTTCAGCAAAAAACGACCGGTAATGATTGCTGTCGATATGAATCGTGAGAATTGCGTTCTCCCCGGAAGATGCGATTTTGTGTGCGTCGTTACGGTTAAAAATGTGCACTGCTCCCGGCTGCAACTGATAGATGGCGGCGCTGTCCCAGACCTTCACACTTCCGTAGAGCACGCAGAGGATCTCGATGGCATCACTGTGCAGGTGAAATGGATGACTGATGATATGCTCCAGCTTTACCCGGACTCGAGCGGGAGATTTGTATCCGATGATTTCGTTGTACTGCATGGTTGTTTCCCTGTCAAAGATCAAATATTCCCTCTTTGTATATCAAATATACTATCGTTTCAGATCAAAGGCAACAGCTTTTTGAGCGGGTTTGCGGGATATACTTATTACAGCCGGACAATCGCGCAAGAAGGAGGAACCTATGAAAAAGCTGGACGAAGGCAAGAGAATATTCCACGTAATGATGATTTTTCTGGTCATCGTCTGGGGTCTGGAATACGCCGTTGCCAAGGATGCTCTGGATCACGTCGACACCCTGATCATCCTGAACGTCAAATACTTTTTCGGAGCTCTGCTGATCGCCGCCGTTGCGAAAAAAACCGCCGGGTTTCGTCTGCCGGACAAGAGAGATGTTCCGGTTCTGATCGGAACTACGATTCTGGGCCACATCATCTACTTTTATTGTGAATACGCTGCCATGGCCACCGTCCCCGTGGCGAACATCACCATCATTCTGGGCTTTCTTCCCATCGGATCCATATTGATCGAGAAGCTGTTCTTCCACCGAAGAACCAACGGGAAACTGATCCTCTTCATGATGGTCTGCATTATCGGGATCTTCCTCACCATCGGCGCGGACTTCCGCAGCATGAGAGGCGGATCCGGGCGGGGTTATCTCATGTGCCTGGGAGCCCTGGGCGCCTGGCTGGCCTATCTGTTTCTGACAGAGAAGATCGCTTACAAGTACGGCTCCATCGAAATCGCTCTCTGGCAGACCGTCATTGCCTGGCTTCTGACCTCGCCGGTCATGGTCCCGCACGTCGCGGAACTTCCGGCGCTTCCCCCGCGCGTTATGATGGAACTCCTCTATCTTGGGATCGTCAGCGAAGGTCTTTGCTTCCTGGCGGAGGTCACAGGTCTTGAGAAGCTTGGCCCGACCATATCTGCAGTCTATTCCAATTTCCTTCCGGTCACTTCCGCTCTGTTCGGTATGCTCCTGCTGCATCAGGATCTGGTGCTGCTCCAGTATCTGGGCGGCGCCCTCGTCATCGCCGCAGGGTTTCTCGTCATCCGGGAAAAGGACCGGCTCGATCTTCAGGGATAAAAAACCCCTGCCACCGGCCGTTTCCGGCAAATGGCAGAGGTTTCTGTCTGTTTATTGATTCTCGGTCGATTCTTACTGTTTCTTCCTGGCTTCCTTCTGGCGCCGCTTCTCTTCCCTTCGCCGCACAGCCTCTTCGTACCGCTGACGGGTACGTTCATCGTTCTCCCGGCGGGCCTGTTCATAGGCCTCCCGGTACTGACTGGAAGTCTGACGCGGGACATAGGTCACATAGGTCGCCCGGTTCATCAGCTGGTACAGTCCGATACCGACGATGAAACAAAAGGCTAACACGACGACCAATGCCTTCGCGGTATAGGAGACCTCCGGCAGGATGTGTTTCAGCTGCATCTCGGCGAAGAACAGGAGCAGTACCAGGATCACCACGAACAGTATTACGTGGATCTTCGACTGCCTGCTGAGCACGATCTGCTTGCCGCATTTCTCGCACGTCTTCTTCGAAAAAATCACATTGACGTCCTGATACAGATACTCCAGCTTGAAGGTGTACTGATGCCGGCATTCTCTGCTCCCGGCTCTGTTTTTGGCAGGTTTCTCAATCTTTGTCACGTACTCATGCCTTCCTTCGCGATCTGTTTATACGTAACCGAACATCGTCGGCAGGAACAGCGCTAACCTCGGGATGTAGGTCGTGATGATCAGCGTCGGTATCCAGGCCATGAAGATGTAGTACATGGTCGGCTTCAGCATCTCATTGATCGGCGCGCCTCCGACACGGGATCCGAAATACAGGAACGGAGCCGTCGGCGGGGTGACGCAGCCAAGACCCAGGTTGATCGCCATGATCGCCGCGTAGTGGATCGGGTTGATCCCCAGAGCGGTCGCGACCGGCAGCATGATCGGAGTCGTCAGCAGGATCGCGCTGGTATCATCCATCAGCATTCCGATGATGATCAGGAAGAGGTTGACGAAGATGACCAGGACCGCCGGATTGTCACTGATAGAGAACAGGCCGTCAATGATGGCTCTGGGCAGCTGCTCCATGACATACAGTCTGGACAGCATCATTACGCAGAACAGCATCGTCAGTACGGAGCCTGCCGTCTTGCCGGCGTAGATGAAGCCTTCCTTCAGACTGGTGCGGTTCAGTCCCTTATAGACGAACCAGCCTACCGGGATCGAATACAGTACCGCTACCGCCGCTGCTTCGGTCGGGGTCATGATACCGGCATAAATGCCGCCCAGAATGATGACCGGTGCCAGCATGGCGGGAACGCTCGCCCAAACCGTCTTCGCGATATGCTTGCCGCGCTGTCCCTTCTCAATTCTCTGCGGCAGCTGGATGTTGGTGTCCTTGCGCAGGATAAAGAGGGATGTCAGGCTCAGGAAAATGATCAGTATGATTCCCGGAAGAATGGTTGCCAGGAAACATGCCAGTACCGATTGTCCGCCGACAAATGCAAACAGGATCATGTTCATGCTCGGCGGAATCAGCAGTCCCAGCAGCGATGCGCTGGAGATCAGTGCCGATGAAACGCCTCTCGGATATCCTGCCGCATACATTCTCGGCAGCATGATGGATCCGATGCAGGACAGTGTCGCAAGTCCGCTTCCGGATACGGATCCGAACAGCGCGCAGGCAACGGTCATAACGATACACAGTCCACCCTTGATCCGGCCGACGAACAGGTCCGCGAAATTGACGATGGCCTCGCCGATTCCGCTCTTCTCCATGATCGCGCCCGCCAGTATGAACATGGGGATCGCGATCAGCAGAATGGATCCTGCCTGTGTGTATCCGTAGGGTACCAGGAAGCTGTAATCATAGCCTCCGATGATAACGATAGAAAGGATCGCTCCCATAAATGCAAAGGGAATCGGCGCTCCAATCAGGAGCACGGCGACCAGAACGATGATCGATACAATACATGCTAAACTCATTCTGTCACCTCCTCTGCAATTTCAGCTGCCGCTTCGGTCAGCTCATCTTCTCTGACTTCCGGGGCTCTGCCCTTGCCGATCAGTTTCCGGAAGCTGTCGATCGTATAAACGACGTTATAGATCGTGGAGATTCCGAATCCGAAGACCATGGAGAAGTCTCCGATCCAGACCGGGAACCGGTAGACGGAGGTCTGGTTCCCCTGGCTGATATCCCACTGAATCAGCGTGATCGCCCAGATAAACAGGATAAAGCACAGCACCGTCGTCAGGATCCAGCGGCAAAGCTCGATGATCCTCTTAGCGGTACACTCCTTCATCAGAACGGACACGATATCCGCCTTGATGTGCGTGTCCTCCCTGCTGCAGTAGGCGCATCCGAACATATATAGCCAGAAGACAGTCATCGTGAGGATCTCTTCATATCCGGTCCAGTTATGGTGAATGATACGACCGGTTACCTCCACCCACAGGATGGCGGCTGTTCCGAAGATGAGAACCACGATGGCGGCACGCATGAGTTTATCTCCAAACTTCCAGATTGCCGTTTCTTCTCTTCTCTTCAAAATAGATTCCTCCTCTAATCCGAAGCCCCTCCGCAGGGCGAAGGGACTTCCGGATTATGTTTTAAAGCTAAGTTTTATTGATTGCTGCGGTTTCCGCGCTTATTTCTGCAGCGCTTCGATGTCCGCCTTCAGACCATCCATGACTTCCTTGCCATACTCTTCTTCGATCTTCGGCCAGGTCATCTCTCTGCACTTCTCAGCATTCGCCTGAACTTCTTCATCGGTGAACTCAACGACCTCGATGCCCTTGTCTCTCATCTTATCCATGTAGTCGTGCTCGTTCTGGTCCGCCTTCTCGAAGCTCATCGCGCTGGCTTCGTGGAAGCAGGTCTCGACGATCTCACGATCCTCGTCGCTCAGCTTCTCCAGCGTCTTGTTGCTGATCATGTAGTTCGTAGCCTCTGCATGAATCTTGTTGAAGTAGAAGTACTTGATGGTATCCGCTACCCATGCATAGTTCATGTTCGCGGTACCGCCGATCCAACCCTGAACAACGTTGGTCTGGATCGCGGTCGGAGCCTCGGAGTAAGCGATGGTTACGCCGTCAAATCCGTAGTCCTTAACCGCCAGGCTGAAGTTGAACGGAGCAGCCGCTCTGATCTTAACGCCCTGCTTCTCGCCGTATGCCTTCGCCTTCGGACACTCAACCGTAGTACCCAGTCCGATGAATCCCTCTAACAGGAATCCCTCGAAGGTAACGCCCTGATCCTGCAGTACGGACGCGAAGGTCTTGGTCATATAGGAATCCGGTCCATACAGAATCGCGGCTTCATCGAAGGATGTCGCATAGTATGGAATGTACGGCATACTCAGTCTCTTGTCACTTTCGTCCGGAACGGTCATCTGTCCGGCATCGATCGTGCCCTGTTTGATCTCATCATATACCGTGCCGTAGTCTCCCAGCTGAGAGGACGGATAGTAGTCCATCTTGACTCTTCCCTCGGTTCTCTTCTCGACCTCCTCGCACAGCCATGTGTTGATGCCTGTCGCGATGTGATCTTCCGGAGCATCGGAGGCAAGACGCATGGTAATGGTATCACCGCCGCCGTCACCGCCGCTGCTTCCGCCGCAGCCGGTCATGATGATCCCGAATGCTGCGATGATGACGCACAGCAGTCCGATCACGAAAAATTTCTTTTTCATAGCTTCTCCTTTCTCTTTTTATCATTCCTCATTTGGCATCTCAATAGACACCACATTATTTCTGTGGGGCTATTATAATATAATTTTCTGATAATTCGGTCGTTTTCGGGTGTGATTTAAGAAATATTTTATATTGCTTTTAGGAAAACTTAAATATTCTTATGAATCGAACTTAATAATCCATTCCTTCATATTCCCGCCGCAGTTCCGCGATCCGGTGGGCGCAGGAGACGTCCGGAACCCGGATCCGGCTGATCAGGACGAAGACCAGGCCGTTGAAGAGCAGACCGATCAGCCCGCAGATGCTGCTGTCCAGGCCCGTCAGAAGGAGCAGTCCGATGAATACGGCCTCCCCGGACAGGATCCCCGCCTGGGCCGCTTCCGAGGAAGACCTGGGCCACAGCAGCGCTCCCACCACCGGAACGATCAGCTGCGCCATCCCCGCCATCCCGAGTACCGCCAGATCGAATACGCCGCCCTGAACCAACACCATCAGCGCATAAGAAACAATACAGATCAGAAGAATCGTCCACCGGGTGCGCATGACCAGGCGCCGGTCCGGCAGCCTGCGTCCCCTTCTCCGGCGGTACACGTCCAGGGTGAACACCGCCGCCAGGGCGTGAACCTGGGAGTTGGCTGTGGAGAAGATGGCAGCAAAGATCCCCGCCGTAACGAACATCTGGAAGAAGGGATGGGCTTCCTTCTGCAAAAGCTGGATGACCAGAGCCGAAGGGTCCTCCGCGTCCGGAGCCAGAACGATCCCCGCGCTTCCGGACAGAAGCGTTCCGACGCAGATGATCGAAGAGATCCCCAGCAGAAGCGGCAGGATCGTGAAATTGCCGGCGCTGCCGGAGGCATAGTTTCGGATCCAGACCTGGGGCCCCATGAAGGCCCCCACCGGAACGATCACAAACAGGGCGACCCACATGGCAAGCCTCTGCGGCTCCTCCTGCCGCGAAATGGAAACATTCTGGGGATCCATCTCCGCGACCAGCCGGAACACCTCCCCGGCGCCCCCTGCCGTATGAGCGAGAAACAGACCGGTGCTGATCATGGAAATGACGATCAGACACCCGTAGAACATATCCGTCATCGCGACCGCCCGCAGTCCGCCTTCCCAGAGGTAGATCACCAGGATCGCGAAGAAGATGATCCCTCCCATGACCGGAGAGATCCGGCCGCCGGTGCTGACCTGGATCACGATCACCGCTCCGGCGATCTGCGCCTGCAGATACAGCATCGTGCAGATCAGGGTGATCGTCGTTACGATGACGCACAGGCGCTCGGACCCGTAGATGCCGCGGAAGAAATCAGTCCCGGTCATGAAGCCCCGGGTCTTCCCGTAATGCCAGATCCGGCGTCCCAGCACGAGGAACAGCACCGCGAACAGCATATCCCATCCCACCGTCGTCATGTAGATCGGACCCTCTTCAAAAAAATAACCGATCCCGCCCATGAAGGCAAAGGCGCTCATCCATGTGGAGAACACCGTCGCGTACATAGGAAGCAGCTTCATCCTCCGTCCCTGAAGGATGAAGTCCTCCAGACTCCCGGAGGACATGTTTCTGGCCTTCTCTCCCAGAAGCAGCGGGATGAAGGCAAACACGCTGATGATCAGCAGGTCGATCGCATTGGTAACCATAAATTGATTCTATCATACAACCTGCATTTCGTGTATAATTTACTTAGTTTAAATACTTTTAGAACACAAATCTTGTTTTTTGAACCCACGGAGCGGATGGCGATGACGACGGCTGCAATCACTGCATATTCCATACTAATGCTGATGCTCTCTCTCCTGTACTTCTGCATTTTTCTTCGGAATCGGGAGCGGTTCATGCTGCTGTGGGGAATCGCCTGGATCGCCTATACCGTCAGCCTCGTCATACTCCTTGCGGGGATCCGTACGGAGAGCGAACTGTTTCTGCAGCTGCGGGAGGTGGCGGACGTGGCAAACCTTCTCCTGCTGCTGTTCGGCTCGTATCACTTCACCCAGCGCAGGACCCCCTCCTACTGGTTCCGGTTCTCCCTGTACATACTGCTGCTGGCCCTGATCTTCATGATCTACCGGTTTCAGCTGCTTTCCTATTATCTGCCCATTTCCATCTTTCAGACCATCATCGCGGTCTTCATCTGCGTCAACATTGCCAGGACCCGGGAGATCTCCGCTGTCGAAGCCAGGATCTCGGGCCTTGTCTTCCTGCTGTGGGGACTCCTGAAAGCCACGCTGCCGGTGGTGGTACTGTTTTATCCCCTCAGCGAGGCGTATCTCGTCCTGGCAGAGGTGCTGTTTTCGATCCTTGTAAACTTCTGCATCCTGACCATGTACATTCCCTACTCCCGGACGCGGACCACTCTGACCGACAGTCTCTATCGATCTATCGTGGAGCATTCCCGCGGAGCGGTCTTCTATTATCAGTTCAAGCCGGAGCCGCTGTTCTCCTACGTCTCCCCTTCGATCCGGGAGCTGACCGGATATTCTCCGGAGGAGTTCCGGATGGATCCGCGGCTGCTGTTTACCATGACCGCGAAGCCTTTCGCCGAGGACATCCGGGATCTGTTCGAGAACCGGCTGAAACGGGATGAATACCCCGCGCTGGAGCTGTTCCGCAAGGACGGCGAGAAATTCTGGTGTGAGTTCAGCTGCACCTTCCTCCGGGACGAAGAAGGCGAACCGACGGGCATGATCGGCTCCATGCGGGATGTGACCAATCTGAAGACCGAGGAGGTGGAGAAGGTCAATGATATCCGGCGCAGGAACATCCTTCTGTCGTATATCTCTCATGAGCTGCGCACGCCGATCACCTCCATCGCCGGGTATCTGACGGCGATTCAAGACGGGATCATGAGCAGCGACGAAGAGAAGCAGGAAGCGATGGAGATCATCACCGATAAGACGATGACACTGAAAAAGCTGATCGATGATCTGGATCAGCTGGCGAAGTTCGAAACCAACCAGTTCACGTTCAATTTCGAATCCTGTGATCTGGGTGCGGTGATCGATTCCCTGATCAGCCGCAACGTGCCCGATCTCGAACAGGATGGATTCATCGTCACCATCGAGCAAAATCTGGAGCATCCGGAGGATTACCGCGTCGTTATCGATCCGGACCGGATCAATCAGGTCCTCTCCAACCTTCTGAATAACGCTGTGAAGTACTCCGGGGACAGCCGCCGGATCCATCTGAAATTCACCCTGGACGAACGGAAAGACTATTTCATTGTCTTTGTCCGCGACGAGGGGATCGGCATTCCGGAGGAACAGATCTCACATGTATTCGACAGATTCTTCCGGGTGGGGTATAATGGGAGCATCACCACAGAAGGCCGGGGACTGGGCCTGACCCTGAGCAAGGAGATCATCGAGGCCCATCAGGGCGAGATCTACGTAGAAAGCGCGCGCGGCAAGGGGAGCACTTTTTCTTTCATGATCCCGCTGTATAAGGAGGAGTGACCCATGGCAAACGAAAAAATACTGGTCGTCGATGACGACAGCGCGATCAACAAGCTGGTCTGTTCCTATCTCGAGAAGGAAAGCTACATTCCGCTTCCGGCGCACACCGGCGCGGAAGCGATGTCGATCGTCATCAATCAGAATCCGCATCTCATCATTCTGGACGTGATGCTGCCGGACACGGAAGGCACTGCCCTTTCTCTGGACATCCGCAAGTATTCCAATGCTCCGATCCTGTTTCTCAGCGCGAAGACACAGGAGATCGACAAGATCATAGCCCTGTCCGCCGGCGGCGATGACTATATCACCAAACCCTTCATGCCCGGAGAGCTGATTGCCCGGATCAAGGCCCATCTGCGCCGGCAGAACACTCTGTACGCCCAGTCCCGGGCAGCTTCGCAGATCCTGGAAGCCGGAGATATGAAGCTGGACCTGGAATCCCACGAGTGCCACATCCGGGGAAATGAAGTGAATCTCACCTCCAAGGAATTCGATATCCTGAAGCTTCTGATCGAGCATCCCCGCAAGGTCTTCCCCGCGGCGCAGATCTTCGAATCCGTCTGGAAGACCAGCTGCATGGAGAACGACTCGAAGACCGTCATGGTCTATATCAGCACGCTGCGAAAAAAACTCGAACCGTACGATGACAGTCCGAGCTATATCACGAGTGTGCGCGGCGTGGGCTATAAGTTCAATCAGACCCTGCTGGAGGACTGACCGGTCCCTTCAGCGGGTGCTTGCCCCAGCCGGTCCGGCAGGCATAGAGCAGCACCAGGCACATGTAAATCCACCCGCAGAGGACATATCCGTACAGGAACGGAAGCCCGAAAATGAACGGGGTCACCCTGTCGCATACGAACAGGATTCCCGGAAACTCCAGCGCGCAGAAACCGAAGATGAGCAGCGCCGCGATGAGTATTCGTCTTTGTTTTTTTGTCATGTTCTTCATCATAACAGGTCCCGGATCCCCTCCCACACCCGGATGGCGACGTTAGGGTCATTCATGGTATACAGGTGGATTCCGTCGACGCCGTGCTCGATCAGATCCCGGATCTGACGGATGGCGTACTGCGTGCCGGCTTCGTAGAGGCCCTTCGGATCAAACTCATACTGGCTGATCATAGCCGTGAAGTCGTGGGGCAGGCTGGCTCCCGAAAGCTGCACGGTCTTCTCGATCTGGCTGGCCTTGACGATGGGCATGATCCCCGCGGAGATCGGCACCGTGATGCCGGCGCCGCGGGCCCGGTCAAGGAAGTCATAGAAGGCGCTGTTATCAAAGAACAGCTGGGTGATCAGCACGCGCACCCCGGCGCCGATCTTGTATTTCAGATTCTGAATATCGCTGTCCAGGCTATCGCTCTGATAATGTCCCTCCGGATAGCAGGCTCCCAGAATGTTCAGATCATCCCCGGATGTGCGCTGGATCTCGATGGCCAGCTCGTTGGCGTGCCGGAATTCCCTCCGGATGTCCTCTCCCGGAACGATGTCGCCCCGCAGCGCCATGACGTTCTCGATGTCCGCGTCCTGAAACCGGCTGATCATCTCCTGCACGTCCTCCCGGGTGGAGTTGACGCAGGTCAGATGGGCCACCGTCTCGATCCCGTAATTCTTCTTGATGTTCGCGGCGATCTCACAGGTAGAGTTGTCGGCGATGTTTCCTCCGGCGCCGTAGGTGACGCTGATGAAATCCGGCTCACACTCCGCCAGCTGAGCGACGGTATCGTAGAGGGATTCCCGGTTGGTCTTTCGCTTCGGCGGAAAGATCTCCAGGGAAAACACCGGTTTTTTCTGTTTATATATGGCTGGAATTTTCATGACTTTCTGTCCTTCCTTCGTTTTGACTTATCTGCTAAATCATACCACTCCGGTAGGTAAATTGCAATCCCCAGCCTTTGCACCGGCCTACAGAAGGTTCAGCCGTTTCGTCAGCAGCCTCTCGCTCACAACATGGAAGGCCGCCAGCTGGATCGCCTCCGCCAGGAAGGCCAGGAGAAGCACCAGCTGCGACGGGCCGAAACCGCTGATACCGTCCTCGGTGATGATCGCGGAATGCGCTTCAAACCATAGACCGAGGCTCTCGCCGATCCCCGAGACCGCGCCCGCGAAGACGATGATCCCTGCCAGGATCGACAGAACGATGGTGATGCCGATGTAGGCGCCGACGGATGAAAGGATCCGGTGACGTCCCGACAGCTGCCCGATGGAGATCGAGGCGTAGATCTGATAGATGGATTTCAGAATCCCCAGCACCGTCAGGATCAGGAACTCGATCCCGAGCAAAAGCAGGAGGGGCTCCTGGCCGATGGCCTTCCCGATGTCTGCCAGGCCTTCGAAGATGCCAAACAGGTTCCCCACATTGGCAACCAGCACGATGGAGATGATCCCCACCAGAATGCTCCCTGCAACCGCGCAGGTCGCGGTGATGCCCTTCGCCGTGATCAGCTGCCACTCCTTCACCGGCAGCGTGTGCATGAGATAACCTTCCTCTCCCAGAAGACCCCGGTAGAAGCGGGCGATGACGATGGCGATGGTCAGGACCACCAGCGCGCTGAACAGCGCGACGTACAGGATCCAGGAGACCACATGGACGATCCCGGTAATCACTTCCAGCGCCTGTCCCGAGCTGATCATTTCCTGATAGGAATCCAGGCCGGTCACCTTCAGCAGGATGCACATCAGCACCGTCATGGCCAGCAGCGCCGCCCAGATCACCACCAGCAGCCGGAAGCTGGATCGGAATTCGAAGTTAACCAATTTTCTCGTCATAATGCCACACCCCCTCATTCTGTGCTGCCATCGGGATCATCCGGAAGTCGTCTTTGAAGACTTCGTCGATGGATTTGCCCTCCTTCATGCGGATATCGTCCACCGCTTCATGGCGGATCACCTTGCCGTTTCTGAGAAATACCACCTCATCCAGGATCTTCTCAATGTCGGAGATCAGGTGGGTCGACAGCAGGATCGTTCCCTCTTCGTTGTAATTGTTTATGATCGTATTCAGGATGTAGTCCCTGGCTGCCGGATCGACTCCCGCGATGGGCTCGTCCAGAAGATACAGCTGCGCCTTGCGGCTCATCACCAGGATCAGCTGCATTTTTTCCTTGGTGCCCTTGGACATTTCCTTGAGACGGTCGGTTCTGCGGATCCCCAGGGACGCGCACATCGCCTCCGCCTTCGGCCGGTCAAAATCCGCGTAGAATCCCGCGAACAAATCCAGAAGGTCACTGACCCGCATCCAGTCCGCGAAGTAATTCCGGTCCGGCAGATAGCTGATCTGGGACTTCGTGTACGGTCCCGGGGCCTCCCCATCGATTATCACGGTGCCGCCGTTTGGCCGGATCAGTCCGTTGATCAGCTTGATCAGCGTTGTCTTGCCGCTGCCGTTCGGTCCGAGCAGGCCGATGATCCTCCCCCGTCCCAGGGTCAGCTCGATCCGGTCCAGAGCCGTCTTGCCAGGGAAGATCTTCGTCAGCTCCCTGCATTCTACCAATGAATTTGTTTTCATCTATCTGATTCCCCTTTCTCTTTGTCATCCGCGGCCGGCACCTCGCCCTTCATCCGGGAAATGATCCCGATCACCTCCGCGGCGCTGATGCCCAGCGATTCCATTTCTGCGACCAGCGTTTCGATCTTCTCCTTCGCGATCCTTCCCCTGACGGATCGGATCAGATCCCGGTCGGTGGTTACGGTTCTTCCGGCGGTTCGGTTGGTTATGACCAGGCCTTCCGCCTCCAGCTCCGACAGCGCCCGCTGCATCGTATTCCGATTGACCTTCGCGTCCTCCGCCAGTTCCCTGACCGTCGGAAACGGTTCGCCCATCGGAAACCTTCCCGCGGCGATCTCGGCCATCAGCCGTTCTTTGATCTGCGGCCAGATCGGTCTGCCGTCATCCAGGTTCCATTCCATTATCTCTCCCCTTTCCTTTTTTACGCGTATTATTGTCTTAAGCACTTAGGACAATAATACAATACTGCGCCCCGAACGAATTGTCAAGGGGGTTTGTCAAAAAAGTCACTTCCGGGAATCGAGCCTTGCCAGTCCCTCCTCGATCTCTGTCCTGGCGATCCCGAACCGGTTGAGGCGCTGAAGGAAAGTTTTCGCCGTCGCATGGCCGATCCCCAGCTCCTTACCCAGCGCCCGCCGCCGCTGCCCCGCCCCGGGCATGCCCTCCAGGCCCCAGGCAAACAGATCGGCCGCCGTGAAGGTCTCCGGCTGCGCTTCGCCGACTTCCCCAGCTTCACCGCGCACCTTCGAAAGAGCTCTTCGGATGGCCTCGGCAGAAGCGTTTTCGATGCCGATGTCTCCAGCCTTTGCAGCCTCCGTCTGATCCAGGAACGCCTCCTTCGCCCGGGGAAACCGCTCCATGATCCTGCGGCGGATCTGCTCACCGGCCGTATCCGGATCGGTAAAAACGATGATGCCTTTGGTCTCACAGGCCCGTTCGATCAGGTCCCAGGTCTCCTGCCGGATTCCGAACCCGTGGGTCTCGATGGTCACCGCGTCCACCGCCTGCCGGATCGCCGCCGTATCGTCCCGGCCCTCCACAACAATGATCTCTTCTATCTTAGGTAACTGCATATTTTCCTCGTTTCTGTGCTATACTGGTATCAGCTATTATATCATCATCGGAGGTCCGCCATGAAACCATTCCATCAATATTTCGATCACACATTACTGAAGCCGGACGCGACGGAAGTCCAGATCATGCACGTCCTCAGCGAGGCCGCCCGCTACGGGTTCGCTGCCGTATGCGTCAACGGCAGCTTTGTCCGGGCCGCGGCGGAGTATCTGCAGGAGGTTGACGTGAAGGTCGCGTCGGTCGTGGGCTTTCCCCTCGGCGCTTCCACCAGCGATGCAAAGGCTGGAGAAACGCGGATCGCCATCGCGGACGGGGCGGACGAGATCGATATGGTCCTCAATATCGGCGCCGTCAAGGACGGCCGCTGGGATTATATCCGCTATGAGATCCACCTTCTCGCCCAGATCTGTCATGAGGCCCGAGCCAAGGACGGCGGGCCGGTCCTGCTGAAGGTGATCCTGGAAACCTGCCTTCTGACCGATGACGAGATCATTCTGGCCTGCCAGATGGTGAAAAAGGCCGGCGCCGATTTCGTGAAAACCTCCACCGGATTTTCTTCCGGCGGCGCTACGGTCCGCCACGTGCAGCTGATGCGCCGCACCGTCGGGGATGCCCTGCAGGTCAAAGCCTCCGGCGGGATCCGCACCCTGGCGGATGCCCGCGCCATGATCGAAGCCGGCGCCGACCGTCTGGGATGCAGCGCCTCCGCCGCGATCATGGAGGAGTACGCGGCGGCGGAATAAACCGGCCAGAATTTTAAAATCCGCAGGGTAGTATAAACGTACCACCCTGCGGATTATGTATTTCCTATATTCGGAAGAAACGCCGAAGCCTTACAGCACGGCCTTGATCGCCGCCAGGAACTCGTCGAACTCCTCGTACGCCGGCAGCTCCGGATGCTCCGCCTTGATGGCGTCCGTGCTCTTGAACAGGAATCCGGCCTTGCTTGCCAGGATCATCCCCAGGTCGTTGTGGCTGTCGCCGGCCGCAATGGTGTCATAGCCGCAGGCCTGCAGGCAGCGGACCGTGGTCAGCTTGGAGGGCTGCACGCGCATCTTGTGGGTGATGATCATGCCGTCCTCGCCGATCTCCAGAGAGTTGCACATCAGCATGGGCCAGTGCAGCTTCTTCATCAGCGGTTTGGCAAACTGCTCGAAGGTATCGCTGATCACGACGACCTGCGTCAAAGTCCTCAGCTCATCCAGGAACTCCACGGCTCCCGGCAGCGGGTCGATCTGCGCGATGACATCCTGAATGTCCTTGATCCCCAGCTTGTGCTCTCTGAGAATGTCCAGCCGATACTTCATCAGTTTATTATAGTCCGGCTCATCTCTGGTGGTTCTCTTGAGTTCCGGGATACCGGCCTTCTCCGCGAAATTGATCCAGATCTCCGGGACCAGAACACCTTCCATGTCCAAGCATACCATATTCATAGTTGTTTCCGCCTTTCTGTTGTGCTATGATTTTTAGCGATAAAATAATCTTTACAGAGAAAACTTTACTTTGATTTTCTCTGTATGTCAAGCAAAAGGAGCACACTTCATGGGAATCAAAACAGCAAAATTCGGCGGATCCTCTGTTGCGGACGGCATTCAGCTGATGAAAATAAAAAAGATCATTGAGGACGATCCGGACCGGCGCTACATCGTCGTCTCCGCTCCGGGCAAGCGCTTCGACGGAGACAATAAGATCACCGATCTTCTGATGATGTGCAAGGCTCAGGCCGATCACAACATCCCCTATGACCAGCTTTTGCAGGTGGTGACGGACCGGTATCAGTCCATCCGGCTGGGACTTGATGTGGATGTGGATCTGACCCCTCACTTCGAAGATATCCGGCAGGCCCTGTCCAAAGGCTGCACGAAGGACTACATCGCAAGCCGCGGGGAGTATCTGTCGGCGATCCTGATTGCCGCTTTTCTCGGATACGACTTCGTCGATACGCAGGAGCTGATTCTCTTCGATAAGCGGGGAAGGCTTCTGCCGGAGGAAACAAACGAAGCCCTGTCGAAAGAGCTTTCGAAGCACGAGCGGGCGGTACTGCCCGGATTTTACGGCGGGTATCAGGACAGCGGCGAGATCTGCACCTTCAGCCGCGGCGGCTCCGATGTGACCGGATCCCTGGTTGCCCGGGCGACGGGCGCGGACATCTACGAGAACTGGACCGATGTGTCCGGATTCCTGATGGCCGATCCGCGGATTGTGGACCACCCCCGGCCGATCGAATACATCTCCTACATGGAGCTTCGTGAGCTGTCCTACATGGGCGCCGGCGTCCTCCACGAGGATGCGGTCTTCCCGGTCCGCATGGCGAACATTCCCATCAACATCCGCAACACCAACCGGCCTCAGGACCCGGGAACGATCATCACCACCGAACGGACCTACGACAATCCGAAGACCCTTTCCGGCATCGCCGGCAAGACGCCCTTTACCGTTATCAACATCTATAAGAGCATGCTGAACAATGAGATCGGATTCGTGCGGCGGGCCCTGGGCGTGCTGGAGGATCTGCGGATCCCCTTCGACCACCTGCCCACCGGCATCGATTCCTTCTCCATCGTGATCGAAACCAAAGAACTGGAGCATCATCTGGAGGATGTGCTGCAGGAACTGGACCAGAGGCTGCATCCCGATGACATCACGGTCACGGAGGATATCGCTCTGATCGCCATCGTCGGCATGGGTCTGTACCGCACCGTGGGCGTCATCTCACAGCTGACCACTGCCCTGTCCGATGCCGGGATCAACATCCGTATGCTGAATCAGGGCGCCAGCGACATCAACGTCATCGTGGGCGTTGCCGCCCCGGACTTCGAACCCGCCATCCGGGCCATCTACCGGGCCTTTGTTGAAGGGGAGTAAGCCGCCGCTGCGTCCATTCCGATTCCCTGTCCCCTTCAGCAGATCCGCGGCAGTCCTTCGCCGTACAGAACATCGAATCTGCGGGTCGCACCCAGCCTGGTGCGCAAAAATGCTCCGCTGCCCTCAAGGATGCTCCCGATGATCGCGGCATCCGCCCCGTGCTCTGTGCTCTGCATGGCTGCCAGGGCAGCTTCCGCTTCCTCTGCGGGAACCACAGCGATCATTTTGCCTTCGTTGCCCATATACAGCGGATCCAGTCCCAGGATGTCCGCGAATCCCCGCACGTCCTCGTGCACCGGGATGGCTTCTTCCTCCAGTTCTACACGCACATCCGAACTATCCGCGATCTCATTGATGACGGTGCCGAGTCCCCCGCGGGTCACATCCCGCATGGTGTGCACGTGGATCCCCTTCTCAAACAGCGCGTCCACCACATCGTTCAGAGCAGCGCAGTCGCTGACGATCTCGTTTTCGATCTCCATCCGGTGGCTCAGGATACAGGCGTGGTGATCTCCCAGATTGCCGCTGACGATGATCGCGTCTCCGGCCTTTGCATTGGAACTGCTGACATCTCTTCCCGCCGGGATCTCCCCGATACCGGTGGTGTTGATGTAGAGCCCGCCGGCTCCCTCAACGACCTTCGTATCGCCGGCCACGATAACAACGCCTGCCTGCGCCGCCTGGGCCGCCATGGACGCCACCAGCCGGTCCAGCAGCTCCACATCCAGCCCCTCTTCGAGAATGAATCCGCAGGTCAGGTACTTCGGGACCGCTCCCATCATCAGCAGATCGTTGACTGTCCCGCAGACACAGAGTTTGCCGATGTCGCCGCCCTTGAACTCCAGCGGCGTCACCACGAAGGAGTCCGTGCTGCAGGCGATCCGAGCCGGTGTTCCGGCATCCTTTGGTGTGCCGGCATCCTCCGATGCTCCGATCTCCAGCACCGCCGCATCCTCCATCCGGTCCAGGATCTGATTCTTAAAATATTTTCCGAATATATCGCTCATCAGCTGGGCTGAGGACTTGCCTCCGCTGCCGTGGGCCATTGTGATCTTCATAGTCTTTCCTCAATGCTTATTCCGATACCAGATCCCGCAGGATCCCTCCGCGGATACCATGCAGGGTCCGTAGGGCTTCATGGGATCGCAGCCGCGACCGAACATGGGACACTCATCCGGATTGATCCGGCCCACGATCACATCGCCGCAGCGGCAGGCCGCCGGGAGCTCCATATCCTCGGACAGGCCCCTGCTGCCGCCGTCATACATCGCGTATTCGTCCCGCAGATACAGACCGGACTCCGGGATCTCTCCCAGGCCCCGCCACACCGCCGGACCCGTTTCGAACACCTCGTCAATGACCGCCAGGGCCTTCGCGTTGCCGTCGTCCCGGACCGCGTTCCGGTACAGGTTCTCCGACAGGCTCTCCCCCGTTTCGATCTGGCGCACGATCCGGTAGACGCAGCCCAGAATATGCTCCGCCTCAAAGCCGGCCACCACGAAAGGCTTCCGGTGCCGCGCCGCCAATTCGTCATAGACGTGTACTCCGGTGATGACGCTGACGTGCCCCGGACAGATGAATCCGTCCACATCGTTTTGATTCTCGCAGATCCACTCCAGAGCCGGGAGCACTGTCTTCAGCGCGGTGATCAGCCGGATGTTCTCAATCCCCTGCCTTCTCGCCGTCTGGAGCATCAGCGCGTAGGCCGGCACGGTGGTCTCAAAGCCGACGGCAGCCACCCCGATCAGACGGTCCGGATGGGCCTTCGCCTTCTCGATGGCCTCGAAGGGCGAGTACATGACCGTAATGTCCGCCGATGTCTTGTTCTCCGACAGACTGCCGCTTCTGCCCGGCACCTTCATCATGTCGCCGAAGGTGAGCAGCTCCTGCCCCTCCCCCTTCGCAAAAGCTGTACAGGCGTCGATGTAGGCCGTCGGTGTAACGCACACCGGGCAGCCCGGACCGGAGATCAGCCGGATCTTCGGCGAGATCAGATCCCGGATGCCGTTCTTAAAAATCGCTGCCGTATGGGTCCCGCAGACCTCCATCAGCTTCAGCGGACGCCCGTCGTAGTTCTTCAGATAATCGATGATCTCTCTGATATCCATCGCTACTGCAGTCCTTCCAGTTCCTCGATGTCCGCGAACAGATCGATAATCTCCTGCGCCTTGTCCTTCTCCATGACCTCGATGGCGCAGCCGGCGTGCACCAGCACGTACTGACCTACCGCAGGCTCCACCAGACCGATGTTGACCTTCACCTGATTGCCGTTAAAGTCCACATTGGCCATATCGCCATTCACTTCCGTCACCCTTCCCGGGATCGCAATACACATACTCTATTCTCCTTCCCTTTCGGGCAGCTTACAAACGTCGATCCAGCCTTTGGCCCCGGAGTACTTCTCCAGCTCGTCCAGCGTCAGTTCGATGGCGCTGTTATCACTTCCGCAGGCCGGAAACATAGTCTCAAACCGCTTCATGGAGGCGTCGCAGTAGATATCCACATCCTCCCGCTCGATGCCGAAGGCGCAGACTCCGCCGATGGCGTGCCCGGTGTACTCGATAACCTCTTCCGGCTTCAGCATCTTTGCCTTCGTATGGAACTGATCCTTGAACTTGCGGTTGTCGATGCGGGCATCCCCCGCCGCCTGGATCAGAATGCATCCGCCCTCCGGTTTCAGGAAGGACAGGGTCTTACAGATCCTCTCGGGCTCCGTTCCCACCGCCTGGGCCGCCAGGTCCACCGTGGCGCTGGACACATCGAACTCCATGATCCGATCCTCCATGCCGAACTGACGGAAATATTCTCTGACTTTCTCGATCGCCATTCCGATCGCCTCCTCTCATGCAAAGGCTGGTCCAGCCTTTGCTTAAATCAATCCGAACGCGCTCAGCAGCAGGAACGCCAGCAGTATCGGAGTGACAAACTTCACCATGATGATATACAGAGTCTTACGGCCGAACCGCTCTCCGTTCTTCGTCGCTTCGTCGATGACGGTCTTTGGCTTGACCGCCCAGCCGATGAGCAGACAGGTACCGATGGCCAGGATCGGCATCAGCACGTTGTTCGTCAGGTAATCAAAGATATCCAGGATCTGTCCCACGGCGCCGTTGGGCAGCGTATATTCGAAGTAGAACACGTTGTAGCCCAGGCAGACGATGATGCCCAGAACCGCCGCAATGGTCCCCTCGATCAGGGTCGCTTTCTTGCGGCTCCAGCCGAACTTGTCCATCAGACCGGAGACCACCGCCTCCAGAATGGACATGCAGCTGGTCAGCGCGGCCATGATGACCATCAGGAAGAAGATGATACCGATGATGGTTCCCATCTTGCCCATCGCGGCAAAGGCCTTCGGGATCGCAACGAACATCAGGCCGGGGCCTGCGGAGCTCATGCCTTCCTTGCCCATGAAGACGAAGACCACCGGGATGATCATGACACCCGCCAGGAACGCCACCAGCGTATCGAAGAACTCGATCCGGTTGACGCTCTTGACCAGGTTCTCCTCATCCTTGAAATAGGAAGCATAGGTGACCATGATACCCATGGCGACGCTGATGCTGTAGAACAGCTGGCCCATGGCGTCCATCACCACGTAGCACAGACCCTTGAACGTCAGTCCCGTCACATCCGGAATCAGGAAGACCCAGAAACCGTCCAGTCCGCTGCGGCCGGCGGTCTCCTCGCTTCCGGGCAGCAGCACCGCGAAAATGGAAATGCCTAAAATCATGACCAGCAGGATCGGCATCAGGATCTTGGACATATTCTCGATGCCCTTGTTAACGCCCTGATAAATGATGAACACCGTCGCACCCAGGAACAGCAGGTTGAAGATGATCGGCTGCGCGCCGCTGGTGATGAACCCTCCGAAGAACGCGTCGTCCGCGGCATCGAGACCGTGGCCCGTTATAAATACCGTCGCGTACTTGGTGACCCATCCGCCGATGACCGCGTAGTAGGGCAGGATAAAAAACGGAACGATCGCCGAGATGTACCCCAGCCAGTTCCACTTCCTGCCGCCCAGCACGCCGTAGGCCGTCAGAGAGCTCTGCTTGGTTTTACGTCCGATACCGACCTCACTCATCAGCAGTGTGTAACCGAAGGTAATGACCAGGATCAGATAGACGACCAGGAACAGACCTCCTCCGTCCTTTGCAGCCAGATACGGGAACCTCCACAGGTTTCCCAGACCGATCGCGCTTCCGGCAGCCGCCAGAACGAATCCGACGGATCCCGAGAATGTGCTTCTTTCCTTGTGCTTATGATGCGGCATTGCTCTAGTACTCCTTTTTTTACACCAAAAAATAACGTTATGTGCATAACGGATATATTTTAATCCTTTTTTGGGGCAAAAGCAACGTCTATCTTCCCTCAGGCAGTGTCAACTTGTTGTGGAGTTTTCAGTTGACAAACTCCACAGTATTTCTGCAAATAGCGTTTCTTCCCGCAGATAGTCTCCAGCATCGCGACGTTCTCTGCAGACTACGCTGCAGCTGCGCTCGTCTGTTCCCTGATCAGAAACGAATATTCGAGATTTGCGGCTTCTAAAGAAAGATGGATCTCGAATATTCCTTCTTAACTTTATGAATATCAGTTTCAAGGTGACCTTGAGTCGAGATTTTGGCTCTTCGTATAGGTCGAAATCTCGAACGGAAGGGAGACGGCTGGACTTTGCGGAAGGAAAATTCGAGATCAGATATACTCCCAATCGTTAAAATCTCGAAAGTTCCTTTCCGTAGCGCGTCTTCCGTCCGGCTTCTCTTGATCTCTATATTCTTAATTCTTATCTTAAAACTCCACAACTGTTTTACACTATCCTTCCCTCACCCCGCCGGGAATGTGGTATATTATATACATGCATGAATTACCAATTACCGAACGAATCATTCAGATCGCCGGCGAGCACTGCCAGGCCGGCGGCGCGTCCCGCGTGCGGAAGATCCATCTGGTCATCGGCGACAATTCCGGCATCGTCGGAAGCTCGGTCCAGATGTATTTTGATGTGATCACCGAGGGCACACCCTGCGAAGGAGCCGAGCTGGACATCCGTCGGGTCCGTCCGAAGCTCCGGTGCAAAAGCTGCGGCTGCCTGTTTGAGCGGGAGCTGCTTTCGTTTTCCTGTCCGCAGTGCGGCGGCGATGGAGAGCCGACGGAGATCGGCAAGGAGTTCTACATCGATACCATCGAGGTAGAGTAGGAGTTTTTATGAATACACTGACAACGGAAACCATCAAATTATGGGGCATCGTACAGGGGGTCGGATTCCGGCCCTTTGTTGCGAAACTGGCGGATCAGATGCACATGAAGGGCAGCGTGCTGAACATCGGCGGTCTGGTGGAGATCACCGTCACCGACACTTCTCAGCGGATCGACGCCTTTGTCGAAGCCCTGCAGCAGGAGAAGCCGAAGCCGGCGGAGATCGTGCACATTAAGCGCACCCCCCGGCCGCTGACGGAATTTACGGATTTTCAGATCAAAGGCAGCGCCGAGGGCGGGGATGACGCGGCGATGATCCCGCCGGACATGGCCATCTGCCCGGACTGTCTGAAGGAGCTCTACGCCGAGGATGATCCCCGGCATCTCCATCCCTTCATCAGCTGCATGCTCTGCGGTCCCCGCTATACGATCATCGACCGGATCCCCTACGACCGGGACAATACGTCCATGATCGATTTTCCCATGTGCGGATTCTGCCAGGTCCAGTACTCGGATCTGCATGACCGACGCCACCACGCCCAGACCATTTCCTGCCACGCCTGCGGCCCCTATCTGAAGTGGACGGGCCCATCGGACGGTCAGCCTGCTTCCCTGCGGCACAAGTCCGCGGATGATCAGAATCTGCTGGACCAGGCGGCACAGATCCTGGCCGGCGGCGGCGTGATCGCCTTCAAATGCGTCGGCGGATACAACCTGGTCGCGGATCCCTTCAATGACGATGCGGTCCGGAAGCTGCGGCAGATCAAAGGCCGGGAGGCCAAACCCTTCGCGGTGATGTTCCGGGACCTGAAGGAAGTACAATACTACTGTCATGTCAGCGACGTGGAGGCAAACCTTCTGGAATCCTCCGCCCGGCCGATCCTCCTGCTGGAGCATAAGCTGGAGGAGCCGGGCTTCGCACCGGCGGCGACCCGCCGTTTCCCGCAGACAGAGGAAGGAACGCCGGATCCCTCTTATACGGATCTGCTTTCCAGCCGGTTCATCGGAACCTTCCTGCCCAGCCTGGCGGCCCAGTACCTGCTGCTGGACCGGATCAGTCCGCTGATCTTTACCAGCGCCAACAAATCGGATCTGCCGATGATCAAGGACGACGACGAGATGACCGCCTGGTTCAATGCAGAACCGGACATCGACGGGATCCTCTATAACGAGCGCCGGATCCGGGTCAGGGCCGACGACTCGGTCTGCCGCGTCATCGATGATCAGCCGCAGATGATCCGCCGCAGCAAGGGATACGCTCCCCTTCCGCTGTACGTGGATGAGGCGCCGGGTCCGCGGTTTATCTTCGCCGCCGGAAGCCAGCTGAAGAATTCCTTCGCCCTGACCAACGGGTCGTTCCTGTATATGAGCCAGTATTTCGGTGATCTGGATACGGTCGAAAACCAGCAGATCTACCAGGAGAATGTCCGGCGCATGGCTCAGCTTCTGCGGATCCGGCCCCAGGCCGTCGTTTGCGATATGCATCCGATGTATGAAAGCACGATCTTCGCCAGGGATTTCGCGGCCAGGCACGGGCTGCCGCTGCTGCAGGTGCAGCACCACCACGCCCACGTCGCTTCCGTTATGGCCGAGAACAATCTCACCGGCAAGGTGATCGGCGTCAGCTTTGACGGGACCGGGTACGGAACGGACGGCTGCATCTGGGGCGGTGAGGTTTTGCTGTGCGAAGGCAGCAGCTGCGACCGGTTCTCTCATCTGAAGTACGTTCAGATGATCGGCGGCGACTCGTCAATGAAGGACGCCCGGCGCAGCGCCCTGAGCCATATGGCAGCGGCGGCGGTATCACGGCCGGATATCATTTCCTACGATGAGCAGGGCTGCCGTCAGTTCAGCATCGATCTGAAGGATATCCTGGAATTCGGCGCCGAACGCATGATGGGCTGCCCGGATGCCCGGCTGATCCTGCGGGCCATTGACTCCGGCGTCAATACGATCCTGAGCTCCAGCATGGGACGTCTGTTCGATGCGGTCTGCGCCCTGCTGGACATCAAAGACTACAACGATTACGAAGGCCAGTGCGCCTGCATGCTGGAGGATGCCGCCGCCTTCGCCCGCAGGCACCCGGGCACAGATCCTGCCAGTGACCTGGCCCTCGCCTTCCACGAACGGGTGATCGATGCCATCGTGCGGGAATGCCGTCTGGTTCGTGAGCAGTCCGGCGCGAATCAGGTCGCTCTGACCGGGGGGACGTTCCAGAACCGGATCCTGATGGAAGGCACCCTCTCGAAGCTGCGCGCTCTGGGGTTTCAGCCCTATTACAACATCTCCGTCAGTCCCAACGACGGCGGCATCGCTCTCGGACAGGCCTTCATCGCCATGCATGCCGGACGGTAGACGGGCCGCACTCCGGGCGACGAATTCATATGTTCCCGGGTAGTACGTTTGTACTCCTTTTTTGACCATTTATTCCCAAAAACGATACGCAGGGTAGTACAAACGTACTACCCTGCAGCTTATATTTCATTGTTGTGCCGGTGAATCCTCCCGGATCATCGGTGCAGTCTTTGATTAGAGCAGCGCCTCGTCCATAGCTGCTAGCTTCTTGTAGGTCTCCAGCTTTCTCTTGGCGTCGTTTTCGGTCATCTCGAAGAGCTTCTCGGAGATGGACGGGAACTCCTTGGCCAGTGAGCTGTACCGAATCTGACCCATGATGAAGTCACGGAAGGATGTCGTCGGCTCGCCGGAATCCAGGATGAAGGGGTTCTTGCCCTGCTTCTTCAGATCCGGGTTGTACCGGTACAGATTCCAGTAACCGGAATCCACCGCATCCTTGATGTTGGCCTGGGACTTGCCCATGCCCTTTCTCAGACCGTGGTTGATGCACGGAGCGTACGCGATGATCAGGGACGGGCCGTCGTAGGCCTCGGCCTCCAGCATCGCCTTCATCAGCTGGTTCTTGTCCGCGCCCATGCCCACCTGGGCCACATAGACGTAGCCGTAGGACATGGCCATCAGGCCCAGATCCTTCTTCTTGATCCGCTTACCGGAAGCCGCGAACTTGGCGATGGCCGCCGCCGGGGTCGCCTTGGATGCCTGACCGCCGGTGTTGGAGTAGACCTCGGTGTCGAACACCAGAATGTTGATGTTCTCTCCGGAGGCCAGCACGTGGTCCAGTCCGCCGTAACCGATATCGTAAGCCCAGCCGTCGCCGCCCAGCGCCCAGACGGAGCGCTTGACCAGATAGTCCTTGTTCTCCAGGATCCGCTCGCACAGGCCGCGGACGATCTCATCGGTGTGATCCAGACCTTCCATGATCTCAACGACCTTATCGCTCTTCGCTCTGGACTCCCGGCCGTCGTTCTTGAATTCGAGCCACTCCTCCAAAGCTTCCTTCAGACGCTCATCCACATCCAGCGCCAGCAGTGCCCGCATGTTCTGCTCGATCTTCTCCCGGATCTGGTTCGCCGCCAGAAGCATACCGTAACCGAACTCCGCGTTGTCTTCGAACAGGGAATTGGACCATGCCGGACCTCTGCCGTCCTCGTCCTTGCAGTACGGCATAGACGGAGCGGAAGCGCCCCAGATGGAGGAGCATCCCGTCGCGTTGGCGATCAGCATCCGATCGCCGAACAGCTGCGTTGCCAGCTTGATGTACGGCGTCTCACCGCAGCCGGCGCAGGCGCCGCTGAACTCGATGTACGGCTTGCTGAACTGGCTGCCCTTGACCGTCTCACGGTTGAACTTGTCTTTTTTCTGCGGGAGCTTGATGCCGTAAGCCCAGTTCTCCGCCTCGTGAACCACCTGGGCGTACGGTTTCATGACCAGCGCGCTCTCCTTGGCCGGACAGATGTCTGCGCAGTTGCCGCAGCCCATGCAGTCCATGGCCGACAGCTGCATCCGGTAGTGCAGGCCCTTCACGTCCTTGCCCATGGCATCCAGCGTGACGAATCCCTCCGGTGCTCCGGCCTTTTCTTCTTCGTTCAGGAGCATCGGCCGGATCGCCGCGTGAGGACAGACGAAGGAGCACTGGTTGCATTGCAGGCACTTCTCCGGCTGCCACTCCGGCAGATAGACACCCACGCCCCGCTTCTCGTACTGCGTGGTCCCCGACGGGAACGTTCCGTCGGCGTTCTCCAGGAAGGCGCTGACCGGAAGGTCGTCTCCCGCCTTGCTGTTCATCGGCTTCTGAATGTTCTCTACGAATTCCGGGATCTCCTCATAGACCCACTTCGGATCCTCGGTATCGGCCCATTCCTTCGGAACCTCCACCTTGCGGATGGAGCGGATTCCTTCGTCAACCGCACGGCAGTTCATGTCGACGATGTCCTGGCCCTTCTTCTTGTAGGTCTTCTCGATTCCTTCCTTGAGGTATTCCACCGCCTTGTCGATGGGGATAACGCCGGTCAGCTGGAAGAAGGCCGCCTGCATAACCATGTTGATCCTGCTGCCGAGACCGATCCTCTCCGCGATCTCCCAGGCGTCGATGGCGTAGAAATTGATTTCCTTTCGCGCCAGATCCCGCTTCATCTTCGCCGGCAGGATCCGGTCGATGTCCTCATCCGACCAGAGGGTATTCAGCAGGAAGGTTCCGCCCTTCTTCAGCTCCTTGAGCATGTCGTACTGCCGGACGTAGGCCTGGTTGTGGCAGGCCACGAAGTCCGCCTGGTTGATCAGGTAAGTGGACTGGATCGGATGCTCACCGAACCGCAGATGGGATACGGTCAGACCGCCGGACTTCTTGGAATCGTAGTCGAAGTAGCCCTGGGCGTACAGATCCGTCTTATCACCGATGATCTTGATCGCGGTCTTGTTCGCGCCGACCGTACCGTCGGAGCCCAGACCCCAGAATTTGCACTTGATGGTGCCCTGGGGCTCTCTGGCGATACCCTCGGTGTAGGGCAGCGACAGGCCGGTAACGTCATCTTCAATACCGACGGTGAAGTGGTTCTTCGGATTCTTATGATACAAATTGTCGTAGATCGAATGGATCATGCCCGGCGTGGTGTCCTTGGAGCCGATGCCGTAACGGCCGCCGTAGACCTCCGGCGCATTCCGCTCGCCGTAGAGCGCGGTTCTCACATCCTGATAGAGCGGCTCGCCCAGGGAGCCCGGTTCCTTCGTCCGGTCGAGAACGGCGATCCGTTCCACCGTCTTCGGGAGCACATCCATGAAGTATTCCTTCACGAAGGGACGATACAGCCGCACCTTGATCAGGCCGACCCGGTGTCCTTCTTCTACCATCTTATTCATCGTCTCTTCGATGGTCTCGCAGACGGAGCCCATGGCGACGATGACGTTCTCCGCGTCGGGAGCACCGACGTAATCAAACGGCTTGTAGCTTCTGCCGGTCATCTCACTGACCTTCTCCATGTAATCCGCGACGATCTGCGGGATGTTGTCGTAGTAAGTGTTGGACGCTTCTCTGCCCTGGAAGAAGATGTCCGGGTTCTGAGCCGTTCCGCGGATCACCGGATGCTCCGGATTCAGCGCTCTGTCCCGGAACTCCTGCACCGCTTCCCAGTCGACCAGCTTGCGGAAGTCATCGTGGCTGAAGACCTCGATCTTCTGGATCTCATGGGAGGTGCGGAATCCGTCGAAGAAATGAAGGAACGGGACTCTTCCCTTGATGGCGGACAGATGCGCGATGCCGCCCAGGTCCATGACCTCCTGTACGGAGTTGGAGCACAGCATGGCGAATCCGGTCTGCCGGCAGGCCATGACGTCGGAGTGATCGCCGAAGATACAGAGGGCGTGGGTGGAGATGCTCCGCGCTGCTACGTGGAAAACGCCCGGCAGCAGCTCACCCGCGATCTTGTACATGTTCGGGATCATCAGAAGCAAGCCCTGAGATGCGGTATATGTGGTCGATAATGCTCCCGCAGAGAGTGCTCCATGGACAGCGCCGGCGGCTCCCGCCTCCGACTGCATCTCCGCGATCTTGACCGGCTGTCCGAAGATGTTCTTCTTGCCGTATGCCGCCCAATCGTCGACGACTTCCGCCATCGTCGATGATGGTGTGATCGGGTAGATGGCTGCTACATCGGTAAACGCGTAGGACACATGTGCCGCCGCCGTATTACCATCCATTGTTAACACTCTTTTTTGTCTCATGACTACTCTCCTCTTTAGGGTTCCTATGAATCAATTTGAATTAACTAACAGTAACGCTTTTTACACTCTACAGGACGCCTGTAGCTAAGTCAATATTGTACGGAATGAAATACAATATACATTTTGTACGAATTTTGATACAATTTTAACAACATTGTATATTTCACCGTTTTCATGTATACTAATCACGTGGAAAAAGACGAACAGAAAAAAACACCGGTCTCGCCGGAACAAACGAATCATGAACCACGGCTGGTCAAACCCGAGGACGAATCCTACGGGGAACTTATGATGCGCTTCACCGCGCATCCGGTCAAGCCAAAATACTGGTTCGAGGAGTTCGGAGACCACTGGACCTGCAGCTGCGGCCAGATCAATAAGGGAGAAATCTGCACCAATTGCGGACTGGAACGGGATCTTCTGCGAAAGCTGTTTATCCTGCACAAGCCCTCCTCCGAGACGGGGGCTGCCGGGGAAGAGCCGGATGCCGCGGGGGATACCGATAATACAGTGACACTGAATATCCCAAGACAGCCCGACGAGCCTTCTTTCGCAGCGGAGGATTCCGGCGGGGACGAGCCGGTGCGCAGCAATACCCGTCTGGTGATCGGGGTCATTATCGTTGCCACGCTGCTGCTTCTGGCAACCGGTGCCTTTCTGTATTTTGTCCTTCTTCCGGAAATGCAGGAACAGGACGCTGCCAAGCGGGACTCGGTCCGGATCAGTCTGACCGAGAATCTTCCGGTGGCTACCGCTCCGCTGCCCAGCGCCCAGCGAAAGTCCTACATCTCCGCAGGCGATATGCTGTGCGACAAGGGGAAATACCAGCGATCTCTCACTTACTACAATAAGGCGGTGGATCTGAAAGATGACGAAAGCGTCCAGCAGAAGATTCTGGACGCCAAGTACGGATATGTGCAGGCCCATCAGGATGACGGGGAAGATTATTTCGAAACCTATCTGAATGAACTGGTGCAGGCGCATTACGACGGGGCGCAGTCGATCTACAACCGGTACTACGCATGGGATGTCACCATCGTCGCCAACAATCTGGAGAACGACTTCTCCACCGATATGAAGAACGTGAACCGAAATGACACGGTCTATTTCCATACGACTCTGACCGGCGGTGCTCCGGGGGAATCGATCCGTCTCTACTATCAGATCACCTGGCCGGACGGCACCTCCGAAACGAAAGACGTGGACTCTTCGTTCCACGCCGGTTCTCATTTCTCCTCCCGCTTCCAGTACGCGATGCCTCTCTTCGCAAAGCCTGGCAAGCTCACGTTTGAAATCTACGATAAGGACTCCCACGATCTGCTGGGCAGTGACTCCATCAAGCTGAAGAAATAAACAGCGCCTGCCCGCTGCAGCTCTGTCGTCCTACCAGCGGCGGGCCCGTCTGCGCTCCTCCTCAGCGGCAGTTCTCGCGGCAACGAGTGCGATGAACGCCTCCACTGCCAGGATGAGTATCGACGGGAGGGTATGCTTGTCCACCAGTCCCATGTCCATGGTCAGATCCTCTGTCAGAGAGAACGTCATGATCGCTACGACCGCCGGTATGACGCCGAGGAGCCGGACGATCAGATTCGCCCTTGACAGCTCTTCCAGCCCTTCATCCTCGTCCTCTCTCTTCTTGATGAAATAAAACCCCAGAAGCAGAATGCTGATGACGGCCGTTGCCACCGTAAAGACCAGATTCAGCAGCGTCCATTCTCCATCGATGATGGCAAGGGGCAAAGGATCGTCTGCCAGATCCTGCAGTCCGCTGCCGCTTCCCTGCAGGAGGCTGCGGGCAGTACCGACCGGCGAATCGTTATCCTTCGAAGAGCCCGGGAGCATCGCCGCAAGTTTCGTGCTGCGGCTGTCTTCCGCCGAACGCTTCTTCAGATAGGCTGATGCCGGCGCCTGCGGAGACGGGGCCGCCGGTTCCGTTTCCTCTGCCGTTTCCTGTACCGGCTCCGCGTTCCCTTCGGAGGGGCCGGTTATGACCGCCGCCGAGGCGTCTTTTTCCCACTGGGCATAGATCCGGTTGGTCTGATCCTCTGCATTCCAGGCATCGCCATCCAGGTTGTCCGCCGCGACAGCGCTTCCCGGCTCAAATGCGGTGCCGGATCCGTCCGATGCGGCATTCCAGCCTTTGAACGTATATCCATCTCTCGTAAAGGCATCCTCCGCCGGAATCAGAAGAATCCGGTTGATCGAAACGCTCTGGGAGATTTCGGTTCGGTCATCCGCTGTCGCTCCGCCGTTTCCGTCAAAGATCACGGCAGCAGCCCGGTTCCGGTCGGTCGTAAATTCGGCTTCCAGAACAACACACCGCATCTGCGCACCGGCCGTATCATCCGAAAGGGTCCGGGTCTGGATATACTTCGGATCCACCTCCGCCTGCGCTCCGTCCGCGAAGGTCACAGCGGACCTGGATCCATCCGCATTCAGGAGAGCCCAGTCTTTGAAGATGTATTTGCTGTCATAGCGGCCCGGCGCAGGTCCGGCCCGGAACGTGACGGAACCCGCCTTGTCTCCCGGTGCATGGGGAGCTGCGTCCACCGGAACGATGGTGCGCAGCTTCCCGTCGGCATCGTAGGAGAGCTGCGGCTCCGCCACCCGGTAGAGGACGTAGACGCTGTCCTCGGCAACATTCAGCCTCCAGTGTGCCCGGAGCTTCAAAATGTTCTTCACATTGCCATGAGCTCCGTCACTATCGCCATAGGTATTGTTCTTCCAGTCTTCGGTAGTCTGGTATTCCGGGTTCACTCCGGGGGATTTCTCGTTCACCTGGGTATCGAAATTCCACAGATCCCCGTCCTCCGTGTACCAGCCCTCCAGCTCATAGCCTGGGCGCTGTGCAGCTGCAGCTGTGATATTCGTATCGCTGATCTTCTCATTATAATTGACACAGAACGTCAGCTCCTGGCTGTCTCCGAAGGAATAGGAGCCCTCCGGCGCGCCCGGATCCAGAACAACGCGGCAGCGCTGATCGATCCAGCCGGCGTACAGGGTCAGATCCTTCGCAGGCATCGTGGACCGGAACCGGAACTCCGTTCCCTTCGCGCAGGTGGGGTCTGTATACCAGCCGGTAAATACCGCACCGTCCGCTCCGTTCGTTGGCCGATAGTCCGCGAAACGGCTGAGTTTCTGTCCGTACTGCACCTCCTCCACCGTTTCCTGACGACCGCTGCTGATGGAGACGAAACGCAGCTCGTTTTTATCGCGGGTATAGTAGCAATAGATATCCGTCGCATCGGAGCCGCTTCCCCAGGGGTAGTTGGCCCTGACACTGCCGTTAAACGCTTCCGGCGGGTATTTGCTGCTCTTGGAGAAACCAACGAAATCGAGGTAGTCTTCCGCCTCGGTAAAGTAACCGTACCTGGCATCCACGTTCTTATACAGGACAAAATCCGTCCCGTTGTAGCTGCGGACCGGAAGGCTCTCATCCGGAAGGGCTTCGACATAGTAGTGAATATGCTTCGTGATTTTATCGGAAGTATCCAGACGGAAGGTTACATCCCCGGCCGGCATGACATCCAGATAGACCAGTACCTGAGATAAGCCGACGCTGTTGCTCTGAGGATTCCAGCGCTCACCGCTGTCATAGGTTTTCCCGTCGGTTCCGGTGATCGGCCAGATGTCCGAGATATTGTGCCCCGCAACCGCGTGCACCTGACGGATCGTCTTCCAGGAGGCCGCATCCCCGTTGTCATCTCTTGCCTGGAACGTCAGGGTATACTCCTCCAGATCGTAATAAACGTTCAGCGTCGTTGTCCCGTCCGCATTCACGGACGCCGACGTATCCGACTTCGCCGCATTGTACCGATAGTGAGGATACCCTTCGGCCGCCGTCATGTTCCGATCCGCACCCGTGGTATGCACCACATCGCCGGTCCTGGCTTCCTCGCTGCGGCTTCCGACGTAGTTATAGGTTTTCTGATCGTCGGGCAGTCCCGCCTCATCTCCGGCATCCTGCTGCCAGTAAAGCACGTAATAGTTCGTCTGATCTCCTTCCCACTGGGCATACAGGGTAACGTCCGAATCGAGGACTGCGCCGAACCGGCTGCTTTCATACGAAGCTCCGCCTTCGGCGTCATAGGAAACCTTCAGCCAGACCGTGCCCTGTCCGTCCGCTCGGGTGTTCCATCCCGTGAAACGGTAACCGGAGCGCACGGGATCCGCCGGCTTTCTCGTAACCTCGTCCTGTCCGGAAATCAGCTGCGGCGGAGTATAGTCCGCACTGCTTCCCGATCCTGTCGTATTGGAATCAAACACAAGCCAGTTATGACCGGCTTCTTTCGCATAGAAAACAAAATCCCTGTCCACGGGGAATTGGGCTCCGGGCTGATACAGAACGCCGTCCTGCCCCAGCCAGCCCTGAAAATCCTCTCCGGTCTGGGCGCCTGCGCCTTCTCCCACCGAAATGGTTCTGGCCGGCTGCTCCTGAGAGACGCTCGTTGTCTTCAGAACCGTCAGATCTCCGTCACTGTCCGTTCTCAGGTATCTGACAACAAAGGCCTTCCCGATGGCCGCATAGTAATCGAGGGTTTCCTCTGAAGCGAAGCTGTCCCACCGGCTCCGAAGCTCCTCGGTCAGCTCCTCGATGGTAAGCCCCTTGGCAGATCCCTTCGGCAGGGACCATCCCAGGAAGCTTTCTCCAGCCTTCAGCTCAAGTCCCGGGCTGTAAAGGCCGGTAAGCTCTCCGTTTCGGTCCTGTCTCACCCATTCCGTTGAAATGAGACTGCCGCCCGCATCGTAGAAACGGACGGTAAGGGTTTTTTGTTCGGCGGTGACGACATAGACCGAAAACTCCTCCGCATGAAAAGTGAGCTGCGCTCCATTCGAACGGCTGGCGATCTTCTCCGCCGCGCCCGAATCCTTGATATGGATGACACCGGCTCCGCTGAGATCCCGGAACTGATCAGAAGAAAAGCGAACGGACAGGGACCTCTCATCCGCCGGTTCGATCTCTCTGCCGTCCTTTGTGAAGGAGATATCCAGTGCCTTCACTGCTCTGGCGCTGTCTCCCATGATATCCTGCACATCATCCTGAACGCTGCCAGCGCTCACGGATCTGACATGCATGGAAGTTCCCTGGGGAAGCGCTCCCTTCGGGGCGTGTATCCGAACCGTCACGCCGCCGGCGGTCTTCTCGAAGTCCTGGGCCGGATCATCGGTTTCGGTGATTTTCTCCCCTGCCGATGGGCCTTTTTCGGTCTGAGGGGCGGCAGGTTCGCTCTCTTCCCCTGCTGCCTGGGACGAACCGTCCCCAGGCTCCGTTTCATCCGGTATCTGCGCCGGCGCGGGCTCTGCCTTCTCCCGGTCAGAGGAATCGGAATCATCAGAAGACGGCGCAGCCTCTGTTTCTTCCTTCGGCTGTGCGTGATTCTCCTCCGCTGCGGCAGGCTCGGTCTCGTCGACCTGCTTCTCCTGCTGCATCTGTTCGCCTGCATCCGTGTTCGGAGCGGCCCATGAAATGGCTGGCACAAGCGTGGGGATCATGGCAACCGCCATCAGAATCGCGATCACTTTCATTCCCAGTATGTGTCTTCGGTTTGTCATTTTCATTCCTCTGTCTACCACCGATAGTATCCTGCTTCAGATATGTACCATCAATGGTATCATATCGCAGGCAGAGCCCGATTTCAATCGGTTGGCGTCAAGGTACAGGTTTCTGGCATGAAGTGCAGTGCTTATACAATTTTCCGTATATTATACTTCCGGAGCGCGCCGGATCTTCATCGTCAGATCCACGTTAAAAATTCGGCCCTTGTGATAAAACGAAACCTCTCCGCCGTATCTGGCAACGGTCTGTTCAATGGAATGCAGTCCGACTCCCCGTCCGCCTTGCTTCCTGCGGGTGCTCAGGTAACGGCTGCCCGCCCGGCGGACGATCCCGTCAAAGGAGTTGGTAATGATGATATAGAGGTTTTCGTCATTGACGACGCTCATCCGCAGGCGGATGCTTCGGTCTTCAACAGAAACAGTATCGCAGCCCTGCTGGGCGTTCTCCAGCAGATTGCTCAGCAGGGAGATCAGATCAAACGTCTGCTCCTGGGGCAGCTGCGGAACATCCACCAGGAATTCCGTTTTCGTATTTCTCGCTCTGGCCTGATCGGCGTAGTAATTCAGGATCGCATTGATCAGGTCGTTGTCACAGTAGCTCGTGAGGGTCTGTGTAGGAATACTGTCTTCATAACGGGCAAGATATTTCCGGATCTCGTCGATGTCCCCCTCTTCTGCCAGCTTTTGCAGAAACCGCAGCGCATGCCGGAAATCGTGCCGCAGAATACGGATCTGTTCGATCTGATCCTCCAGCTGGATGTATTGCTTGCGCTGCATGCGAAAGACCGTCTCCTGTTCCTGCAGTTCCTCCTTGCGGATGAGGGAAACGCCGGAAAGAAAGAAGAACGCGCACGTGACCATATACATCAGAGACACCATCAGCGCGACCACCAGAAATCCCGTCCGAAAACGCGGCATCTGGCTCATGTCCTCCAAACGAGGCGCCATTACGCTGAGAATCACGAAGGTCATGATGGAGACCGCCCCCATCATCAGCCATACGGGTCCGTCCCGCAGATGATCCACCAGGTAGATCCCCTGACGCTGCAAAAACAGAGCGACCGGCACTGAGAATACGATCATCATTCCCAGCTGAACAGCGTAGAGCAGTCCCTGGGAGAATCCCGCGCCTCCGTTGATTCTCACCGCCGTATCGATGAGAAAGGCTCCGAAGGAAATGATCGCGTAATAGCCGCAGACGGCGAGAAAGATTCCGGTGGACTGAAACACCTGCGCCCGGGTACTTGTCGCGTAATAGGCGAAAAACAGACCGAGAAACGGCGTCAGCACCACGGTCTCGTCCAGATAGGGAAATCTCCAGAGCAGAATGGACGTCCCAAGACCCGCTAAAACCAGGAGGATCGCGCAGTGCAGGGCCAGTGATCTCGTGGAGCGGCGGAGCTGATGAGCCATGGGAATATAGCAGAGAATCGATGCCGGGACAGCAAATAATATCGCTGAACCTGATGTCAGCCACCGGACGACTTCTGAAAATGTCATCAGATATTCCCTCCCCGCAGCTTATCGAAGTTGTAATCATGCCACTGCCGCACGATGGCTGCATAGCCCCTCACCCGGGCAGGAAGCTGCTGTCCGTTCATCAGTATGGCGTTCTTGTTTTCGAAGGTACGGATGAAGTTCATGTTGACCAGAATCCCCTTGTTGATCATGAGAAATTCCTTCTCGCTCTCCAGTTTCTGAACGATCTCCGAGAAGGTCATCCGTACGCGGTGGGACCGGGTGTGAACATCCGTAATGTTCAGGTAGTGCCCATCGGTCTCAATGGATACGATCTCATCGACCAGAAGCATGATATTCTGCTTGCCCCGGGGCAGCGTAATGCTTCGCTGAATGGTAACGACGGACAGCAGATCCTCCATTACCTGCGGGAGCATTTCCTGCAGCTGCTCTTTGATAATATAGGAAAACGCGTGCACCTGGAAGGCCTCCGACATGTGGTCGCTGCTGTCGGTCAGAAATACGACGCTCGCGCGGCGGTCTTTTTCCCGCAGACTGCGGATCGCGTCCACCCCGTTCAAAGGCTGGTCGTCGAAATAGATATCCATGATCACCAGATCATATCGGTCTTCCTCCAGGCTGTCAATGAATCCCTGCGGAGTATCAAATACGGCGATCTCAGCTGCGATGCCTCGTCTGGTGAGATACTCCTGCATCCGCTTCTCAACCTCCGTCAGTATTTGATGATTATCGTCCGCGATAGCGATCTTCATGGATCCTCCCTGTGACTTCTCATACTAGCATTTATCCATTTTTATCATAACACATCTGGCCGAAGTTTACTAAAAAATAACGATATTTTTATGCAAAAAAGAGACTGTCCGAAGACAGTCTCTCAACAAGCGTAATTCAATTACTCGATGATCTCGGTTACTACGCCGGATCCTACCGTTCTTCCGCCTTCTCTGATAGCGAATCTCAGTCCTTCTTCGATCGCGATCGGAGTGATCAGCTTGATCTGCATGGTGATGTTATCTCCAGGCATGCACATCT
>JAFUCA010000027.1 GCA_017459895.1 Bacillota bacterium
ACATACTGCCCGGTGTAGGACTGGGGCATCTGCGCCACTTCCTCCGGCGTCCCGCAGGCGATCATGCGTCCTCCGCCGTCGCCGCCCTCGGGTCCCATGTCGATGAGATAGTCGGCTGTCTTGATCACATCGAGATTGTGCTCGATGACGATCACGGTGTTGCCTCCGTCGGTGAGCCGCTGCAGGATCTCGATGAGCTTGTGCACGTCGGCAAAATGCAGGCCGGTGGTGGGCTCGTCGAGGATATAGACCGTTTTGCCGGTGCTGCGCCTGGAGAGCTCTGTGGCGAGCTTGATCCGCTGGGCCTCGCCTCCGGAAAGCTCCGTGGAGGGCTGCCCGAGGCGGATGTAGGAAAGCCCCACATCGTAAAGGGTCTGGATCTTGCGCTGGATGGACGGAATGTGCTCGAAGAACTTCAGCGCCTCCTCCACGGTCATGTTCAGCACGTCATAAATGCTCTTTCCCTTGTACTTCACGTCGAGGGTCTCGCGGTTGTACCGCTTGCCCTGGCACACCTCGCAGGGAACGTACACATCCGGCAGGAAGTGCATCTCGATCTTGAGAATTCCGTCCCCGGCGCAGGCCTCGCAGCGGCCGCCCTTGACGTTGAAGCTGAAGCGCCCCTTCTTGTAGCCGCGGGCTTTGGCGTCGGCAGTGGAGGCGAACAGGTCGCGGATCATGTCGAACACGCCGGTGTAGGTGGCCGGGTTGGACCTGGGAGTGCGGCCGATGGGCGACTGGTCGATGCAGATGACCTTGTCAAGCTGCTCGAGTCCTTCGATGTCCTTGAAACGCCCAGGAATCGTGCGGGCACGGTTGAGTTTTCTGGCCAGCACCTTGTAGAGGATCTCGTTCACCAGAGAGCTCTTTCCCGAGCCGGACACGCCCGTCACACAGGTAAACACGCCCAGCGGGAACTTCACAGTGATGCCCTTGAGGTTATTTTCGGCGGCGCCTTTGACGGTCATCCAGCCCGAGGGGGCACGGCGGTGATCCGGGACCGGGATGGACTTTCGGCCGCTCAGGTAGTCGCCGGTGATGGAATTCGGGCAGTCGATGATGTCCTGCACGGATCCGGCCGCGATCACCTCGCCGCCGTGCTCTCCCGCGCCCGGCCCGATGTCCACCAGAAAATCGGCGGCACGCATGGTATCCTCATCATGCTCCACGACCACCAGCGTATTGCCCAGGTCGCGCAGGGCGAACAGGGCGTTGAGCAGCTTGTCATTGTCCCGCTGGTGCAGGCCGATGCTCGGCTCATCCAGAATGTAGGCGACGCCCACCAGGCCGGAACCGATCTGGGTCGCCAGACGGATGCGCTGCGCCTCCCCGCCGGAAAGGGTCCCGGTGGCCCGGGTCAGGGTCAGGTACTCCAGCCCCACATTAGCCAGGAAGGCGATGCGGGCGCGGATCTCCTTGAGGATCTGCGCGCCGATGCGGCCCTGCTGCTTTGTGAGCTGCAGGTTCTGCAGGAAGGTCTGCAGCTTGCCCACCGACATGTCCGTCATCTGATAGATATTCTTCTCCCCTACAGTGACAGCCAGCGACGACTGCTTCAGGCGCTGTCCTTTGCACAGCCTGCAGGGGGTAAAACGCATGAAGGACTCGTACTCTGCCTTGGATGTCTCGGAGAAGGTCTCGCGGTAACGGCGCTCCACATTGCGGATCAGTCCCTCGAAGGCCACGTCGTACACGCCCTCGCCCCGCTGCCCTTTGTAGTGGACCTTGACTTCCTTCCCGCCGGTACCATGGATCAGTACGTCCTGAATCTCCTGCGGATACTGCTCGAACGGCGTGTCCAGGCGGAAATGGTATTCCTCCGCCAGCGCATCGAGAATCGAGCGCGTGAAGCTGCCCTTCTCCTTCGCCGACTGCCAGCCCATCACAACGATGGCGCCGTCATCGATGGAAAGCGAGCGGTCCGGGATCATCAGGTCCAGATCAAATTCCATGCGGTAGCCCAGGCCCGTGCATTCCGGGCAGGCGCCGAAGGGATTGTTGAAGGAAAAGCTGCGCGGCTCGATCTCCTCGATGCTGATGCCGCAGTCCGGGCAGGCGAAATGCTCGCTGAAATGCAGCGTCTCGGGCTGAGACGCGCCCTGGGGTGCGCCGTCTCCCTCCTGCTTTGGCCGCTGTACCTCCACGTACACCAGGCTGTTTCCCTCCGCAAGGGCCTGCTCCAGCGATTCGGTCAGGCGCTTCTCAATGCCCTCCTTCACCACCAGGCGGTCCACGAGAATCTCGATGTTGTGCTTGATGTTCTTGTCGAGCGTGATGTCCTCGGTCAGCTCGTAGAGATTTCCGTCGATGCGCACCCGCACAAAGCCGCTCTTTTTCGCATGCTCCAGCAGCTTTTCATGACGGCCCTTCTTGCCGCGCACCACCGGGGCGAGCAGCTGCAGACGCGTGCGCTCCGGCAGTTCCATCAGCTGGTCCACCATCTGGTCCACCGTCTGCTTCATGATGGCCTTGCCGCAGTTCGGGCAGTGCGGGATGCCGATCCTCGCGTACAGCAGCCGGAAATAGTCGTAGATCTCCGTGACCGTGCCCACGGTCGAGCGCGGGTTGCGGTTGGTCGATTTCTGATCGATCGAGATCGCCGGAGGAAGTCCCTCGATGCTCTCCACCTCCGGCTTTTCCATCTGCCCCAGGAACTGGCGGGCGTAGGAGGAAAGCGATTCCATGTAGCGGCGCTGCCCCTCCGCGTAGATCGTATCAAAGGCCAGGGAGGACTTGCCCGAGCCCGAAAGACCTGTCAGCACCACAAACTCGTTGCGCGGGATGTCGATGCTGATGCCCTTGAGGTTGTGCTCCTTTGCGCCGCGGATGCGAATGTATTTCGTTGCGTTATTATTCATTCCATTATTCTCCCAGGGAATCAAACAGGGGACGGTTCTCTGTTTGATTCAGTCGGATCAAACAGAGAACCGTCCCCTGTTTGATTCCAATTATGCTTCCTCCAGATATTTCTTCAGCTCGATCATCCGGTCACGCAGCTCGGCGGCGGCCTCGAAGTTCAGGTCGGCGGCGGCCTTCTGCATCTGTCCCTTTACTTTTTCGATCAGCTTTTCCAGTTCCTTCCGGTCCATGGATTCGGGATCCTTTTCGTAGCGCTTCTCCTCGGCTGCCACGTCCTTTGAGATGCTGATCAGGTCGCGGACGGCCTTGCGGATAGACTGCGGCGTGATGCCGTGCTCCTGGTTGTACTCCTCCTGCGCTGCCCGTCTTCGCTTCGTCTCGTCGATGGCGTTGCGCATGGAATCGGTCATGATGTCGGCGTACATGATGACATGCCCGTCGGCGTTTCGCGCCGCGCGGCCGATGGTCTGGATCAGGGACGTCTCCGAACGCAGGAAACCCTCCTTGTCCGCATCCAGGATCGCCACCAGCGAAATCTCGGGGATGTCCAGGCCCTCGCGCAGCAGGTTGATGCCGACCAGCACGTCGAAGACGTCCAGACGCATGTCGCGGATGATCTGCGTGCGCTCGAGGGTATCGATATCGGAGTGCAGATAGCGTACGCGCACCCCGACCTCCTTGAGGTAGTCCGTCAGGTCCTCCGCCATGGTCTTGGTGAGGGTGGTCACGAGCACCTTGTTGCCGGCCGCCGTTTCCTTGCGGATCTCCGCCAGCAGATCGTCGATCTGTCCCTCCACGGGGCGGACGCTGATGTCGGGATCGAGCAGACCGGTCGGTCGGATGATCTGCTCTGCGCGCAGCAGCTCGTGCGCTTCCTCGTAGGGTCCTGGCGTTGCGGAGACGAACAGGATCTGGTTGATCTTATCCTCGAATTCCTCGAAGCACAGCGGCCGGTTGTCCTTTGCGGAAGGCAGCCGGAAGCCGTAATCCACCAGAGTGGTCTTGCGGGACTGGTCGCCGTTGTACATGGCCCGCAGCTGCGGGAGCGTCATGTGCGACTCGTCGATGATGATCAGGAAGTCGTCCGGGAAGAAGTCCATCAGCGTTTCCGGCGTGGAACCCGCGGGGCGGCCCGCCAGATGACGGGAATAGTTCTCGATGCCGGAACAGAAGCCCGTCTCACGCAGCATCTCCACATCGTAGTTGGTTCGCTCGGCGATGCGCTGGGCCTCCAGCAGCTTGTCCTCCTGCTTAAAATAGCGCACCCGCTCCTCCAGTTCATCCTCGATGCGGCGCGTCGCCTCCAGAATCTTGTACATCGGCATGACATAATGCGAGGCCGGGAAGATCGCGACGAAATCCAGCGTCTTCTTCACCCCGCCGGTGAGCACGTCGATCTCACAGATCCGGTCGATCTCGTCCCCGAAAAACTCGATCCGGTAGGCATAATCCTGGGCGTCCGCCGGGAAGATCTCCAGCACGTCCCCCCGCACCCGGAAGGTCGAGCGCTTGAAGTCCATATCGTTGCGGTCGTACTGAATATCGATGAGCTTGTGGATGATCTCGTCCCGGTCGCGCTCCTGCCCCGTACGCAGATAGATGACCATGTCCCGGTAATCCACCGGCGAACCCAGGCCGTAGATACAGGACACTGAGGAGACGATCACCACGTCCCTTCGCTCCACCAGCGAAGCCGTCGCAGAAAGGCGCAGCTTGTCGATCTCGTCGTTGATGGAAGAATCCTTTGCAATATAGGTATCCGAAGACGGCACATACGCCTCCGGCTGATAATAGTCATAGTAGGAAACGAAGTATTCCACCGCGTTCTCCGGGAAGAACTCCTTGAACTCCCCGTAAAGCTGCGCGGCCAGCGTTTTGTTGTGGGCGATCACCAGCGTCGGCCGGTTCAGCTGCGCAATGACATTGGCCATGGTAAACGTCTTGCCCGAGCCCGTCACACCCAGCAGCGTCTCGCACTGATTGCCTTCACGAAAGCCCTTCACCAGCTGCTCGATCGCCGCCGGCTGATCGCCGGTGGGCTGATATTCCGAATGGAGTACAAAATGATCCATTTCGTTCATCCTTTCCTCAAAATGGGACAGGGGACGGTTCTATGTCCCATTTTTGATGGTTCTTAAGTCCCCGTTTCAATGGATCAGGAAACAGTTCTTGCGTCCCTTATCCCGAAAAGTATATTATGGTCCCCTGTCCGAAGAGTAGTTCACAGTCCCGTGTTCGAAGAGTATATCATAAATCCGGGCAAAAAAACAGACGGAATACAGAACAAACGTTCTGCAGGTTCCGCCTGCTTTTTTATATGTATTGTGAATGCAGTGAAAAGAGCGTGCTAACCTGCGTTCATGTTAATCCGCATTAAACAGCTCCGCCAGCTCCTGCGCATGCTCCTGGAATACCTTCAGCAGGTACGTATCCCAGTGCCGCGCGTCCTTTTCGCTGCTGCCGAAGACGTAGTCCTCCTGTCCGTAATCCATCACGTCGAAGCCGGGCGTTGCCTTGCTGGCGCCGCTGGTGCGGTAGCTCACGGCGTCCGCCAGGGTGAAGGATACATTCGAAAGATCCTCGTAATTCACCCAGGAGGACAGATCGGTCCCGCTGGCGGATTCGGAGGTGCCGTTTTCGGTCTGCGCCTGCGCCTCGGCCTTGGTCACCTGCGCCGCACCATCTACGTGAGCAGCGTACATCTCGTCCACATAGAGGGCCAGCGATTCGCCCAGAATCTCGCCGGGTACATGGCCGCCGTCCCACTGCCACTCGATGTTTGCGTCGATGCCCGCATTCAGCATGGCGATCTGCAGGTTCAGGGAAGAGAACATGGACATATCTCCCTCGGATGCCCCCATCATAATCCTCACCCAGGTGGGATCGTCGGTATCGTCCGCGCCGACATAATTCAACGGATCGTACAGATCGACCTGATTGTTGCCGTAGCGGTCGCCGGAGGCGATCTCTTCGATGTCGGCCTCATAGGCTGCAAGCATTTCCTCGAAGCTGCTGTAGTTTGAGGAGTCCTTCCCGGAGCCGGCCGCCTGGGTCGTTCCCGCATCCGGGGTGCCAACCACCATCTCTTTTACCGTGGATGCGGTTTCCTCTGATGCTGCTTCCATTCCGTTTTCTGCTGCTTCCATGCCCTGCGGTATCTCGCCAATCTGCGCGTCTTCGCTCATGCCCTCCGGCATTTCACCCATCTGCGCGTCTTCGCTCATGCCCTCCGGCATTTCACCCATCTGCGCGTCTTCGCTCATGTCCTCCGGCATCTCACTTTCCGAGAGTTCCATATCACCGCCGGGGAAGTTTCCATCACCGCCCGGGAAGCCGCCGTTTCCGTTCGGACCGCCTTCTCCACCCGGGAAGCCGCCGTTTCCGCCGTGACCGCCGAAGCCGCCGTGTCCGCCAAATCCGCCTTCTCCGCCGGGGCCACCCATCATGCCGCCCCTTCCGCCGGAAGAGGATTTTGTATACCGCCCTTCAATAAAGGCCTGCGCCTTCTCCTCGGAGGTCATCGCGGCCACCGCCTCATCACTGAGCGCATTTCCGTCCGCATCGAACCAGGTCCAGCCCTCGGCATAATCAAGATTGTCCAGGTACCACTGCAGGTTCGATACGAACTCCTTCAGGTACAGATCCAGATACGTCCCGCCATAGCCATTGGTGTCGGCGTAGGCTTCTTCATCATATTCGATGGTCAGGTCGATCGTATCCTCCTGATCGCCGTCGTCGTTCAGATCAAACCCGACCGCGCTCTCTTCCACGCTCAGGCCCTTTGCATTGATGTAATCCATATACTCCTCAGACAGATACTCCGCCACCTGCGCCTGGAAGGAGGTGTTGAAGGAATAGTCGGTGTCCAGATAATATTCAAAGGCCATCGCCATGTCGGCCTCCGCCAGAGAGGTGATCGCACTGTAGGCGACGCAGCCCCACATTCCGTCGGAGATCTCGTAATCCGTTCCGTCGATCGTCACGGTCGTGCTGTAGGAGCCGTCCTCATTGCGGTACACGCCCACCGCGCCGGCTTCTATCTCATAATCGTAGAAATCCGGATTGTTCGAGGTAGCTGCCAGCATCGTGGCATGGGCTCCGCCGCCGGAACCGCCGGTCGACACGAAGTAGTCCACACTTCCGGGCAGATTACCCAGCAGGATGTTGTACTTCACAAACCGGACCGCGTTCTTCTGGTCCACCAGACAGGACGGAGCGTCACCGGTATAGACGGTATTCCCGTCCTCATCCGTCACGCTGTCCTGCTTGCCGCGGTTGCCGCAGGCGACATTGATAAAGCCGTTCGCCGCGTAGGCCGTGGAGGCTGTCTGATTGCTCTGGGAGCCGTAGCCGGCCGCTCCGGTATTGATGATCACCGGCGCACTCGCCGCGGTGTACACCTGCCCGTTCTCGCTCGTCACAGAGGCTTCATAGTCGATCACAAGTCTGCCCAGCACTGCACTCTCCGCATTGCCGGAGACAATGTCCTGCGCTGTGACATCCGCTGCTCCGTCCAGGTCTGTATCGATCCCCGTCACATAGGCTCCCGGCACACACACCGACACGCCCTGCTGATCGGGAAGCTCCGGGTAGAGCACACTGGAAACGACGGAGAGCGTCCACGCATCCGCCTCCTGGGAATAGGTCCA
>JAFUCA010000010.1 GCA_017459895.1 Bacillota bacterium
AGCGCTGTTCTTCCTCTGGCTGTATCTGCCAGGTCTGGGCAGCCCGGCGCCGCTGACCGGTCCGGAGTGGGGCTTCGTCGGTGGCTGGATCGTTCTGGGCATCATCCTGTTCATCGTGAACAAGGTGGGCAAGAACGGCAAAGTTCCTGTGGAGGAGAGGGAATACCTCATGTTCGGAAACGACTACAAGAGATTCTAGACATTTCATCCCCCTTATTGAATACTACATTCGCTTATGCGGACGAAAAGGAGTGGCACAGCCACTCCTTTTTGTTATAATACAAGGTATGAATGAGAGCAGAAGTATCCTGAGCCGGGGGCTCGGAAGAACCGATATCATCGCGCTGGGCTTCGGCACCATGGTGGGCTGGGGCTGGATCATGATGGGCGCCTCCTGGGTGAGCGGCGCCGGGTATTTCGGTGCCATTGCCGCGTTCCTGATCGGCGGTGGGATCCTCCTTCTGATCGGTCTGATCTACGGCGAGCTGACGGCGGCGCTGCCTCTGGCGGGAGGAGAGTTTGTCTTCGTCTACCGGGCCATCGGTAAGAAGACGGCATTCCTGACCGGCTGGATCATGGCGCTGGCCTACCTGAGCGTCGCGGCGTGGGAGGGGATCGCGCTGGCCACCGCCATCAACTATCTGCTGCCGATCCCGCGGATCGGACCGCTCTGGGAGATCGCGGGCTATGAGGTATATCTGTCCTGGGCAATGGTCGGCATGGTGGGCGCCGCCGCTTTGATGGTGCTGAATCTGATCGGATCCCGGACAGCGATCCTGTTTCAGGTGATGGCAACGATGGCCATCATCGCCGTCGTTCTGATCCTGCTTCTGGGCGGGCTGATCTATGGGAGCCGGGAGAACATCGGCAGCGCCTTCACCACCGGGCGCGGATTCAGCTATGTGCTTCTGATGGTGCCGGCGATGATGATCGGCTTCGATGTCATCCCCCAGTCCGCGGAGGAGATGAATCTGGAGAAACGGGACATCGGCCGAATGATCATCATCTGCATAGTCTTCAGCATCGCCTGGTACTGCCTGCTGATCCTCGGCATCGGACTGGCAGCGCCGGAGGAGGTGCGCTTCTCCGGGATCATTCCCATTGCGGACATCGCCGCCTACGCCTTCCGTTCCCGGCTGTTTTCGGACATCATGATCATCGGCGGGATCCTGGGGATCCTGACCACCTGGAACGGGTTTTTCCTGGGGGCCAGCCGTCTGATCTTCGCCATGGGCAGGGCCCGTCTGATCCCGGCCGTGTTCGGCCGGTCGGTCGGCCGCAACCACGTTCCCGTCATGGCCATCCTGGCAGTGGGGATTCTCTGCATCGCGACGCCGCTGCTGGGGAGAAACGCCCTGATATGGCTCGTCAACATGAGCGCCCTGTGCGCGCTGTTTACCTATACCATGGTTGCCGTTTCCTTCGTTCTCCTGCGCCGCAAGGAGCCGCAGCTGGAGCGGCCGTACAAATTATGGAACAACGCCTGGATCGGGGCGGCGATCTCTCTGATCGCGATCGTATACACCGTGTTCTACATCATCAATGCGGTTACCCAGGGCGAGATCACGGCGGCTTATGCGATGCTGATCGCCTGGCTGATGGCCGGCGTCTTCCTCTACGGGCTGGCGGACCGGCAGAGACGGGCGATGAGCGACGCAGAGGTCGAATATATGGTATTCGGCCGGTTCGATCCCCAGAGAAGAGGTGAGCCCCATGCGTAAACGAACCACGGAATGGATCATCATCCTTGTGATCATCGTGCTGTTTCTGCTGCTGTGCGTCTTTCTGATCCGGGAGCAGGACCGCAGTATACTGCCGGTCCATCGCAGCGAACTGAACTTCTCTCTGGCGGATCGAAACTACATGCGGGAGCATGAGCAGATATCCATCTACGTTGAGAAGGATCTTCGGTATCTGATCGGCGATGGGGAGGGAGGCTATCTGCAGCAGTATCTGGGAGAAGTGCTTGCCCCGGCGCAGATGAGCCCGGTGTTCGAGACCGGAGATGAGAAGAAAGCCGACGCCAGCCTTTGCGTGATCACGCCCCAGGTCCGGGCCCATATGCAGGGCCGCGAATACACATCGCCTCTGTTCCAGATGGAGGGAGCGCTGTTTCTGAGAACCGGCAGGGCGCCGGAGGAAACGATCCGGGCGGTGCTTCAGGAGGATCGTCTGAGGGATTCCAGGGCAGAGGCTCTGTCCTATCAGGAGCACGGTTTTTCTTATGCAAAGGCTGCCGGGGCGGCGGAAGCGGTCGCCCTGGCGGAGAAGACGGACGCGGACGGAATCATCGGCGACCGAAGCAGCATTGCGGCGGAGCTTGCGGGGGCAGGGCTGCAGACGGTCTTTCAGCCCCGGGAGAAGAGCATCTATACCATCAACGCCTGCATCATCGTGGATTCAGACCGCGCAGAAGTTCACGATATTCTGGATCAGTGCATCCAGGCGGCGGACCGGCACAACGTGAGCTTTGAAGCCAGCCAGCGGTGGCTGAACGGGAGCGGCCCCGTGTTTATGGATCAGAGCTATCAGCTGACCTGGATGCCGGTGCTGATCATTCTCCTGTCCGTGCTGATCGCTTTCTTCGTATATTATCTGAGCAACCGGAGCATGTATGAGGAACTGAATGCCCGGATGGATAAGATCACCGAAAGCCGCAACGAAATGCAGACCACATTCCACGGGGTGGGGCATCTGATGGCGGAGCTGACGCCCGGCGGGGAGATCACCGATCTGAACCAGGCCTTTACCCGGGGAGCACCGGCGGGAGCACTGCACCGAAAGATCTGGGATGTGCTGGAGACGGACGATCAGAGCCGGCAGCGGATCCGGCGCATGGTGGAGCACGGAGCCCGGGGCAGGCAGGATGAGCGTTTCGAAACGAACCTGGGGAAACAGACCTACGTGATCGATGTTTTCCCGGTGGAGGATGCCAGAGGCGATGTTGCCCAGTTGCTGTTCATGGCCATTGATGTCACCCAGGAGCGCATGGCGAAACGCCAGCTTTTGCAGGACAATAAGATGATCGCCATCGGACAGCTGGCCGCCGGTGTGGCCCATGAGATCCGAAATCCACTGGGGATCATACGAAACTACTGCTATGTTCTGAAGACCATGGAGGATGAGGAGGTGCGGGCCAAGGCCATCGAGGAGATCGAGCGGGCGGTGGATACCTCCGGCGGCATCATCAACAACCTGCTGGATTTCTCCAGGATTTCCTCGGGAAGGCGGGAGCAGATCGATGTGGAGGAGCATGTCCGGTCGCTGCTGGCCCTTAACGAGTCCGCCTACCGGTCGAAGAACATCGAACTGTCGATCGTGTGTCCGGAGCCGATCCACACGTATATGGCGCGGGAATCCTTCGATATGATCCTGCTGAATCTGGTGAACAACGCGATGGATGCCATCGCGGACGGCGGGAGGATCACGGTCCGCCTGGAGAAATCCGGGGAAGCCTTCGTCATGTCCGTGGAGGATACGGGGGAGGGAATCGAGGAAGCGGTTCTGGAGGAAATATTCAATCCGTTCTTTACGACGAAAGGAAATGAAGGAACGGGACTTGGGCTGTATATCGTATATAATGAGACCGAGAAGCTGGATGGTGAGATCGATGTATCAAGCCGCAGGGGTGAGGGAACGACGTTCCGCGTACGCCTGCCGATCCGCCGCCCGGAGGAGAAGGAGGATTAAATGGCCAGAGACTATATGCGGATCCTGGTGGTCGATGATGAACAGAATTATCGGGACGTACTGAAGATGATTCTGACGGCCAAAGGCTATGATGTGGATACGGCCGGCAACGGACAGGAGGCGCTGGAGCTGCTGGAGAAAGCCGCCTACGATGTGGTGGTCTCCGATCTGAAGATGCCCGTGATGGACGGATACGCCCTGCTGCAGCAGATCCGCCAGCGTCAGTACGACACGGAGGTGATCATCCTGACCGCCTTCGGAACCATCGAGAAGGCAGTGGAAACCATGAAGGCCGGGGCCTATACCTATGTTACCAAGGGCAACGATCCGGAGGAGCTGCTGATCGAGCTGGAGAAGATCGGAGAGATCCGCAGGATGAGCCGGGACAACCGGATGCTCCGGGAGAAGATGGTGGGCGACTATATGCTGGAGAGCCGTAACGATCAGGTCAATCAGATGATGCGCCTGGCCCAGCGGGCTGCCGCCAGCGATTCCAACATTCTGATTCTGGGAGAGTCCGGCTGCGGCAAGGAAGTGCTGGCATCCTTCATTCACCGTCAGAGCAGCCGCTGCCGCGAGAACTTCATGGAGCTCAACTGTCAGAGCATTTCCGAGTCCATTCTGGAATCGGAGCTGTTCGGCCATGAGAAGGGTGCCTTCACCGGAGCGGACAAGCGACGCATCGGCTATTTCGAGAGCTCCGACGGCGGAACCCTGTTTCTGGATGAGATCGGAGGCATTTCCCTGAACCTGCAGTCGAAGCTGCTGCGGGCGATCGAGAACAAGAAGATCTACCGGCTGGGCAGCAGCAATCAGATCAGTGTGGATTTCCGTCTGATCACAGCGACCAACCGGGATCTGAAGCGGGATATGGAGGAGGGGCTGTTTCGGAGCGATCTCTTTTACCGGATCAGCACCATTGTACTGGAGGTGCCGCCGCTGCGCCGGCGCCGGGAGGATATTCCTCTCTTTATTGACTATTTCGTCAGGAAATTCGGCTTTGAAATGAAAAAAGAAAACATTCGGTTCGATCCGGAGGTGCGCCAGGTCCTTGAGAGCTACGATTATCCGGGCAATATCCGGGAACTGAAGAATCTGATCGAGCGGCTGCTGGTCCTGTCGGACCGGGGAGAGATCCGCGCCGAGTACCTGCCGATGGATATGGCGAAGTATCTGGACGGTGCGGCCGGCGGAAAGGCTTCCGGTTCCGGCGCAAAGGCTGACGGGTCCGGGGTGGATTTCGCCGGGTCTTTGCGGGAGTACCGCGCCCAGGCGGAGAAAGCCTACATCCAGCAGCTGATCCTGCAGCATCCGGAGGATATGAACCGGGTCGCGGAGATCCTGTCCATCTCCCGCCGGCAGCTGTTCAACAAGCTGGTGGAGTACGGGCTGAAGTAGCCTCGGAGAAACCGATAAATGTAAGGTAAAAATCCTTGACACCACAATGAGAACAGGGTATACTACCATGGTGTCAAGGATTTCTGCTTGTCAGAATGAGTCGGAGTGAGGGCGATGAACCGCGCGTGGGATATTGATGAGATCACGAAACAGAGTCTGCTGTACGATTTCTACGGACAGCTGCTGACGAAGCGGCAGCAGCAGGTGATGGAGCTGTATCATGGCGAGAATCTCAGCCTGGCGGAGATCGCGGAGGAATTCGGGATCAGCCGGCAGGGCGTGCACGACGCGCTGCGCAGCGCCCGGAAGGCTCTGGACGGATACGAGGAGAAGCTGGGGCTGGTGGAACGTTTCCTGAAGACCGAAACGGCCGTGCAGGAGATCGACGGCCAGATCCTGGCCATGATCGGACTGCTGCAGACAGGCCCATCGGAAGGGGGCGCCCTGCCGGACACAGAGGATCTGATCCGGCGGCTGAAGAAAGTCAAATCGATCATAGATCGACTGGAGGAATGAACCGATGGCTTTTGAAGGATTATCAGATAAATTACAGGGAGTATTCAAGGGACTGAAGGGCAAGGGTTCTCTGACGGAGGCGGATATCAACGCCGCCATGAGAGAGGTCAAGCTGGCGCTGCTGGAGGCGGACGTCAACTTCAAGGTCGTCAAGGAGTTTGTCGCATCCGTGAAGGAGAAGTCCCTGGGAGAAGAGGTCATGGCGTCTCTGACACCGGCCCAGCAGGTCATCAAGATCGTCAACGATGAGCTGGTGGATCTGATGGGCGGGACCGGGACAAAGCTGACCTACTCCCCGAAGGGATTCACCGTCTACATGATGGTCGGTCTGCAGGGTACCGGTAAGACGACCACCTGCGGCAAGCTGGCGTTATGGCTCAAGAAGAACGGCAAGAAGCCCATGCTCTGCGCCTGCGACATCTACCGTCCGGCGGCGATCGACCAGCTGGAGATCGTGGGTGAAGCGGTAGAGACACCGGTGTTCACCATGCGGGAGAGCCGGGATCCCTCGAAGATCGCTGCCGCGGCCATCAGCGAAGCCGAGAAGAAGGGCTGCAACGTGCTGATCATCGACACGGCCGGCCGGCTGCAGATCGATGAGGCTCTGATGGTGGAGCTGGAGGAGCTCAAGAAGACCGTCCGTCCCCACGAGATCCTGCTGGTGGTGGACGCTCTGACCGGACAGGACGCGGTCAACGCGGCCGAGGGCTTCAATGACCGGCTGGGCATCGACGGCATCATCATGACCAAGATGGACGGTGACTCCAGAGGCGGCGCGGCCCTCTCCACGAAGAAGGTCACCGGGCGGCCGATCAAGTTCGTCGGTATGGGCGAGAAGCTGGATGAGCTGCAGGAATTTCATCCCGAGCGAATGGCCAGCCGGATCCTGGGCATGGGCGACATGCTCTCTCTGATCGAGAAGGCCCAGGAGGACTACGACGAGAAACAGGCGGAGGAGCTGGAACAGAAGATCCGCAAGAATAAATTCACCCTGGAAGACTTCCTCGACCAGATGGGACAGATCCGGAAGATGGGCGGGATCGCGAAGATTCTGGACATGATGCCGGGCATGGGAAATGCCAGATCGGAGGACATCGCCAGAGGAGAACAGGAATTCGTCCAGTTCGAAGCCATCATCCAGTCCATGACGAAGCAGGAGCGGGAGAATCCGCAGATCCTCAACGCCAGCCGCAGGAAGCGCATCGCCGCAGGATCCGGGCAGTCGGTCCAGAAGATTAATCAGCTGGTGAAGCGCTATGAGGAAGCCAGGAAGATGATGCGCCAGATGATGAAACCGGGCGCCATGAACAAAATGAGCCGGATGTTTAAGGGCATGTAAACCAGCCTTTGCATATAATTAACAGAACAAAATTTCAGGAGGAACACAATAATGGTAAAAATCAGACTGAGAAGAATGGGAGCACACAAGAAGCCGTTCTACCGCATCGTCGTTGCGGATTCCAGAGCGCCGAGAGACGGCAGATTCATTGAGGAACTGGGATACTACGATCCGATGAAGAACCCGGCGGACATCAAGATCGACGAGGAGAAGGCGAAGAAGTGGCTGGCTACCGGCGCGCAGCCGACCGATACAGTGAAGAAACTCTTCCGGAACAGCGGCATTGTATAAGAAAGCGGTGAAGTGAATGGTAGAATTAGTCAATGCAATTGCCAGATCCCTGGTCGAGCATCCGGAGGCGGTGGAGGTGACCGAGTCGAAGTCCGATGACACGACGGTCATCCAGCTGAAGGTCGCGGAGGACGACATGGGCATGGTCATCGGCAAGCAGGGCCGGATCGCCAAAGCAATTCGGACGGTCGTGAAGGCGGCAGCAGCGAAGACAAACGAGAAGGTTGTCGTGGAGATCGTTCAGTAACAGGAAACACAGACGGGGGCGCATCAGTGTATGTGCCCTCGATTGCTAATGACAGGAATTATCATGGAGAAGATTTTGATCGGAAAGATCACGAGCGCCGTCGGACTGAAGGGCGAAGTCAAAGTCTACAACTACTCCGACAGCACCGAGATCTATGAAAATACACCGGAGATTTACGTTGGCGAAGAGCGAATGGGCGTGCGGTCCGTGCGGACCCAGAAGAACATGGTCGTTCTCGGCCTGGAGGGCATCTGCGACCGGGACGCCGCGGAGAAGACCAGAGGCCGGGAGCTGTTTGTGACCGAGGAGGATCTGCCGGAGCTTCCCGAGGGGCAGTTTTATGTGAGGGATCTGATCGGCATGGAGGTGTTCAGCGAGGAGGGCCAAAGGCTGGGGCCGGTTACTGACGTCATCCAGAACACAGCGCAGGACATCTTTGAGATCGAGATGGAGGACGGCCGGAAGGTGCTGATCCCGAAGGTGGACGCCTTCGTTCTTGGCATCGACGGGCAGCAGCGCAGGATCACCGTGCATCTGCAGGAAGGAATACTGGATCTGTAATGAAGATAGACGTACTGACACTGTTTCCGGAAATGTTCACCCCGGTCACCGAGGCCAGCATGCTGGGCCGGGCGGCGGAGAAGGGCATTCTGCAGATCGGGCTGCACAACATCCGGGATTATACGCAGGACAGGCACAACCGCACCGACGATTATCCCTTCGGCGGCGGAGGCGGCATGGTGCAGATGGCCGATCCGATCTTTCGCGCCCTGGAGGATATCGGCGCCGAAGGACAGCGGCTGCTGTACATGTCCCCCCGGGGCAAGGTCATCGATCAGCCGATGCTGGAGGAGCTGGCGGAGGAGAAGCAGATGGTGATTCTCTGCGGCCACTACGAGGGGGTGGATCAGAGAGTTCTGGATCACTGGAACGCGGAGGAGGTGTCCATCGGCGATTACATCCTGACCGGGGGAGAGCTTCCGGCCATGGTGCTGATCGATGCGGTGGCCCGCCTGATCCCGGGGGTTCTGGGCAACGCCGATTCGGCCCTGGATGAATCCATCTACTCGGGACTGTTGGAGCATCCTCAGTACACCCAGCCCCGTTCCTATCGGGACATGGAGGTGCCGGAGGTGCTGACCAGCGGCAACCATCGCCGGATCCATCTGTGGAGGCTGCAGCAGTCTCTGGAGCTGACCGCCCGCCGCCGCCCGGAGATGCTGGCGGAGTACGCGAAACGGCGGGAAACACTGGACAAGGATGAGCGGCGACTTTTGGATAGTACATTGCAAGCCTACGATCTTTATCGTATAATAAAGTGATGAAGATCAATATTCCGAAAAAGATACGAAAATACATCATCCTATACATCATCCTGCTTATGGCACTATATCTTGTGATTGAGATCATGCCGCGGGTGACCGATATTTTTGAGACGACGCAGGTCCTGGAGCCGGGAGAGGTGCAGCTGACCTGTGAGGCTTCCGGTTATGTGATCAAAACCGAAACCATAGCGACAGCCCCCGAAAGCGCCGACATCCGGTACGTGAAGAAAGAGGGATCCGCGGTCAGGAAGAATCAGAAGGTCGTGGAGGTATCTCCGGACGAAGGGGACGGGTCTCCGGCCCACAAGGATCTTCTGCAAAAGCTGGAGAAATACGACGGTCTGATCGAGACATGGAAGACGCCGGCCAGCGGAATCCTCAGCTTTTACGCTGACGGGGCGGAGCAGGCGCTGCACCCGTCCCGCATGGACGCGCTGACCCTGGAGGAGGTCAAGGATATCCCTATCAAGGAGAAGAGCCTGGAAGAAGACCACGTCAGCGAAGGCCAGCCGTTCTATAAGATTACGGATGACAATAAGTGGTACGTTGTATGCTGGCTCAAGAAATCCGCTGGGGAAGACTTCTTTGAGGGGCAGAGCGTGAAGCTGCAGATGTCCGAGGACACGAAGGTGAACGCGACCATCCGCAGCATCACCAAAGAAAAAAAGAAATTCAAAATCATCTTCTTCTCGGATATGTATTACCGGGAGCTGCCCCGGACCAGAGAGCTGGATTTCACCATCGAGAGCAGCGAGCAGTCCGGCCTTCTGATCGATAACGAATGCATCATCGAGAAGCATGAGCAGCCCGGCGTGTACGTCCGCAACAAGAACGGAGATTATTACTTCGTGCGGGTGAATGTAATCGAGACGGACGGCAAGGAATCCGTCATTTCCGAATCTTCCTTCTATGATCCGGAAGCGGAGGATATCGTCTATACCGTAAGTGTGTACGATGAGGTTCTGAGACAGCCCGAAAAGCAGCTCAAAAAAGACCTTAAGAAAGAAGAAAAGGAACAGCAGAACAAAACCAAGCAATAGGAGGCGAACCCAATGGAAGACATCAGAGGCAATTTAATAAAAGTTCGTGAACGGATCAGCAGCGCTGCGTCTCAGGCAGGCAGAGATGAGTCGGAGGTGTGTCTGGTCGCCGTGAGCAAGACCAGAACGCCGGAGGAGATCAATACGGCGATCGATGCAGGGGTGACGGACATCGGCGAGAACAAGGTACAGGAGATCATGGACAAGTACGATGCCATTAAACCGGTTCGCTGGCACATGATCGGACACCTGCAGACCAATAAGGTGAAGTATATCATCGATAAGGTGGATCTGATCCACTCGGTGGATTCCCTGAAGCTGGCTAAGGAGATCAACAAACGGGCAGGACAGCACGAAAAGACAATGGATATTCTGATCCAGATCAATCCGGCGGATGAGGAGAGCAAGTTCGGTGTCAGCCTTTCCGGGACAAAAGAACTGCTGGAGGAGATCCTGGAAACCTGTGAGAACATCCGGGTCCGCGGCCTGATGAGCGTCGCGCCCATCGCAGAGGATCCGAACGACGTGAAGGTGTATTTTGATGAGGTAAAGAAACAGTACGACGAATTCAGCCGGATCGAGCATCCGCGGCTGGACTTCCAGTACCTTTCCATGGGAATGTCTCATGACTTCGAGGTTGCCATCGGCTCCGGGTCCAACCTGGTTCGTGTGGGCAGCGCGATCTTCGGGGAGAGAGACTATGAAGCGTTCAGGAGGATGAACAATGGGGGTAATTAACAAGTTCAAAGATCTGATCGGACTCGAGGACTACGAAGAGGAATACGAAGACTACGAGGAGGAGTACGACAAATCCAGCGGTTACTATGACAGCAAGACGGCGGAACCGCCCGCCGCTCCGAAGACGAGCGCGGCCAAATATACGGCAGCGAACGTCGTATCCATGCAGGAAAAGAGAGTCAGGGCGATTACGAATGCCTTCAAGCTCGTGGTGATCGAGCCCCAGGGATTTGAGGACTGCTCCGGACTGGTGGACAGCCTGAAGGCGAGAAAGCCGATCATCGTCAATCTGGAAAAGCTGGAGCCGGAGACCGCCAGAAAAATCTTTGATTTTCTGGGCGGAGCTACCTATGCGCTGAGCGGGAATGTGCAGAAGGTAGCAAACAATATCTTTGTCTTTGCGCCGGAGAACGTGGTCATTGCGGCGGACGGCGAACACAAGCCCTACAACTTCCGGGATTCCGGCGGCGACTACGGCACGTGGAAATAACAGGAGGGACGTATGATCAGGCCAATCGATATTCAGGAGAAGGAATTTTCGAGAGCTGTCAGAGGATACAAAGAAGACGAGGTCAATGCCTTTCTCGCTGAGATCACGCTGGATCTGGAACGTCTTCTCAACGAACTCAGAGAAACGAAAGAAGAGAACAGCCGTCTGGTCGAGGAACTGGAACGGCACCGCGGCAGCGAGGGTACCGTGGTTGAGACGCTGGAGGCGGCCAAGTCCCTGATGGAGGATATTTCCGCCAGTGCCGAAAGACGCGCGGACATCCTCCTGAAGAACGCGGAGCTGGATGCGGAACTGATGAAAAAAGAAGCCCGGGAGACGGCGGAGGAGATCGCCAGAGAAAGCGAAGCCATCCGCACCCGTTTCATCAGCTTCCGAACCAGATATAAGCAGCTGTTGGAATCGGAGCTGCAGAAGTTTGATTCCCTCAGCATGGAGATTTTCCCGGAGCTGGCGCAGGATTACGACGTACAGGCACCGGTTGCCACACCTCCGGTGACTGCGAACACCGCGGTTCCGCGGGATACACTGAAGAAGACAAAATTCTGATGATCTATTTACTTATCATTGTGGCCGTTATGGTTCTTGACCGTCTGGTCAAGATGGCGGTCAGCACGAACATGGAGCCGGGGGATACGATCCCGGTGATTGACCAGATATTTCATATTACCTATGTGCAGAATACGGGAGCGGCGTTCAGCATGCTGCAGGGGCATCCGACGCTGCTGATCGTATTTCCTGCCATCGTGATCGGCATCGGCATTATTTTTGTTCTGGTAATGTCAAAAGCGTTTAACCGGATTTTTCTCGTGTCGGTCTCACTGATCTGCGGCGGCGGAGCAGGAAACCTGACGGACCGGATGGCCCAGGGGTACGTGACCGACATGTTTGATTTTCGCGTTTTCCCGGTATTCAATGTTGCGGACATCTGCGTCTGCGTCGGATGCGGACTGCTGATGCTGTATATGATCATCGATGCGAACAAAGACAAAAAACAAAATGGCAGATAAAGCGGCCGCAGGGGAGAAGGGAAAAACGGCGGAGGTCCTGGAATGCGTCATTCCCTCCGAGATGGACGGAATCCGCCTGGATAAGGTGCTCTCCGAAACCTACGACGGTCTGTCCAGAAGCTACATCCAAAAGCTGTTTGAGCAGGGATGCATCGAGGTCGGAGGAGAGGTCTGCACCGAGAAGAAGACCGGCGCGTCCGCCGGACAGCCGGTGCGCGTTCTGCTGCCGGAGCCGGCGCGTCTGAACGTGGAGGGGGAGAACATTCCCCTGGACATCGTCTATGAGGATGAAGCGGTTCTGGTCGTCAATAAACCGGCGGGCATGGTGGTGCATCCGGCACCGGGCAGTCCTTCGGGGACGCTGGTCAATGCTCTGATCTACCGGTACGGCGATCAGCTCTCTTCGATCAACGGAGTGCTGCGGCCGGGCATCGTTCACCGGATCGACAAGGACACGAGCGGTCTGCTGATGGTGGCGAGGGACGATCAGGCTCACGAGAGCCTTTCCCGGCAGCTGGCGGCGCATACGATCACGCGCAGATACCGCGCCATCGTCTGCGATAATATCCGGGAGGATTCGGGAACCATCGACCGGCCCATCGGAAGGGATCCCCGCAACCGGCTGCGCAACGCGGTGACAGCCGGCGGGGGAAAGCGGGCGGTGACCCATTACCGCGTGCTGGAACGTTTCGGAAGATATACTCTGGTGGAGGCGGTCCTGGAAACCGGCAGAACGCATCAGATCCGGGTCCATATGGCGTACATTCATCACCCGCTGCTGGGCGACAGCCTCTACGGATCCTCGGCGGGGAGCACCGGAGCCCGCAGACAGATGCTGCATGCGGGCATTCTCGGCTTCAAGCATCCGAGGACCAGCGCGTATCTGGAATTTGAAGCGCCACTTCCGGAGGACTTCGAAACCGTGCTGGAGAGGCTGCGCACCGGGCGCCGCTGATTGGATCATCCCGGTTCATCCACATTGAATTCGTCTTTCAGGAATTCCAGGCACTGTTCACAGACACGGCCGTGCCGGAAGACGAATGTCTCATACTGAACACAGCCGCAGAGGCTGCACCGGCAGTTCGGATGATGTTTCTTCATGCTGATCAACTCCTTTTGATGCTACAGTTGGGGAATGAAATGTATATGAAATATATACCAGCGGCAGGAAGAAATCAATGGTAATTGCCATAAAATGTAATGAAATATCCATTTTTTGTAATTAGTGAAACGGATGAGGAGGTAAGGGATCGTGTACGAGACATTCACACTGCGGCAGACGCCGAAGGGCAGGATCGAAGGCCAGCACTGGCCGGCAGAAAACGCCACCCATGTGGTCTGCATCATTCACGGGATCGGAGAATACGGCGGCCGCTACGACCGGGTGGCGACGAAATTCAATGAAGCGGGCTATGCGGTGCTGGCGATGGATCAGCGGGGACACGGGCACTCCATGAACAAGTGGGGCCACTGCGCTCCGCGAAAGGACGTGCTGGATGACGTCAGCGCGCTGATCACCTATGCCCAGATGACCTACCCGGATATCCCGATCATCCTCTACGGCCACAGCATGGGCGGCAACATCGGGCTGGATTACCGCAGCCGCGGCGGGCTGAACGATGTCCCGTCGGCTTACATCATCTCGGCGCCATGGATCCGGCTGGTGCGGCCGATCCCTGCCGCTCTGTATTATCTGATGCGGGGGATGGCAAAGATCCGGCCGTCACTGATCATCAGCTCGGCGGTGGATGAGACGAAGCTGGGAAATCCGGAGTACGTGCTCCCATACAACGACAATCCCATGGTTCACAATAAGATCTCCGCACTGTGCGCGGTGGACGGGTATGAGACCGGGCAGGCGCTGGAACAGGGAACGCTGCCGGACAATGGGCGCGCCGGGAGCATCCCGATGCTGCTGATGCACGGGACGGCGGATCAGATCTGCGATATCCGGGGAACAGAGAGGCTTGCGCAGCGCCTGGAAGAGCAGGGGGACGCGCTCGAGTACGTGGAATGGGAAGGCCTCTGCCATGAGATCCATAACGGCGGGCCGGAGAGCACCGGCGATGAAGTCATCGAGAAGATGATCCGTTTCATCGGCTCCATCGGCTGAGCCGCCGGCTTTATTTCCCGGCGTCGGGCTGGGGAAGCTCCGGATCCACGTACAAAGTTTTATTATGAGTGAAAATGACCATGCCGGGGCGTGCTCCGGCTGGTTTTTTTACGTGGCGGACCTTCGTGTAATCCACGGGGACGTTGCCGGATGCGCTGGCCTTGCTGTGGTAAGCGGCGATCCCGGCGGCCTGCGCCAGATCCTCCTCGGTAGGTTCTTCCCGGTCCAGCAGCAGGATCACATGGGAGCCGGGGATGTCCTTGGTATGAAACCACAGATCCGTTCCCGATGCCCGTTTCAGGGTCAGCCAGTCGTTTTCCTTGTTGTTCCGGCCGGCCAGAACCGTCTTGCCGGAGGTCAGCCGGTAGGTATAGGGCGCCGGTTTTGCCTTTTTTCTCGGCTGGTTCGCCGCCTTTTTCCGGTAGCGGATCAGTCCGGCATCCACCAGCTCCGTCCGGATCAGATCCAGCTCTTCGATGGATCCGGCCCGCTCGGCAAAGGACAGGACCGATTCCAGATACTCGATCTCCCGGGTAGTTTCCTCCATCTGGAAGGTCTTCTCATGGATGGCGGTCTTCGCCTTGCCGTATTTCCTGTAATAATTCTGGGCGTTGCGGGAGGGACTGAAGCGGGGGTCCAGAGGGATCTTCACCTCGCTTCCGTCGTAGTAGCTTACCACGGTGACGCTTTTCGCTCCCGGCTCCACCAGATGCAGGTTCGCCGTCAGAAGCTCACCGTACAGCCGGTGCTGGTCCGCCTTCTCGGCCTTCTGAAGGTCATCTCCCAGCCTTTGCAGCTTCAGCTTCGCTTTGTCAAGAGCGCCCCGGATGACCCGCTGCAGGTCGTTGGACTTCTGCCGGATGGTATTGGAGGACTCCCGGTGGACAAAGAAATATTCCGCTGCCCCGCTGAGAGTGTCGAACCGCAAAGGCTGGCAGGCGGGGTCGCCCTCATATAGCGACAGGGGGGTAATGTGAAAATCCACCGGTTTGCCGTCCTCGTTCAGATAGACCACCGGCTGGGTCCGGTCTTCCCGGACAGTCTGGACCATTTCCCGCAGCGCCGCATACGCCCGATCCGGTTCGAATGCGGTGCCGTTTGCCTGATCCCCGCCGAAACCGGCATTGGCCAGCGTCTGGGCCAGCGCCGGAGAGATCCCCTGGATCCCGTTCAGAAGATCCCGCTCCGGCTGCAGCGCATTGCTCATCATGCTCCGGATATCCTCCTCGGTCACCTCCGTGAAGGGCGTCTTGTGCTGCAGAGGCGGATATTCATAAGTCTTGCCGGGGATCAGCTGCCTGGCCCGGTTCACATCGATGGACACGTGCTTGATGCAGTCGATGATCCGGCCGCTGCCCATGTCCACCAGCAGGATATTGCTGTGCTTGCCCATGAGTTCGATGATGAGTTTGCGGTTGACGGAAAACCCCATTTCGTCTACGGTTTCCAGGGAGATCTCCAGGATCCGGTCGTTTTCGTGCTGTTCCACCGCGACGATGCGGGCCGCGCCCAGGTGCTTTCGCAGAACCATGCAGAAGACCGGGGGAATCACCGGGTTTTCGGGGGTGTGATCGATGAGATAGGCGGCGCTGTGATTTCCGGCAGCCGAAACGAACAGCCGCCGGCGGCCCCGCTGGGTATGGATGCTCAGCAGGAGCTGCTCCGGTCCGGGCTGATATATTTTCTCGATCTTGCCCAGCAGAAGCTCCCTTCGGAGCTCGTGCGCTGCGGCAAAGGTGACCATTCCGTCATATGACATATAGAGATCCTCTCCGTACGAATCGAAATTGCGGTTGTACTTTTCGGGTTATTTCATTACAATAGGTATAGTATCACAAAAACGAATGAAATGGAGATTGCTATGGTAAAAAGTATGACCGGCTTCGGCCGCGGAGAATATACGGATGACAAGCGAAGTGTAACGGCAGAGATCCGGACGGTAAACCACCGGTACGCCGACATCACGGTGAAGATGCCGAAGCGGTATTCCTTCGCGGAGGAGACTGTGAAATCCATCGTGAAGGAGAAGATCCGCCGGGGCAAGGCGGAGGTTTCTATCATATTCGAAAACCTGTCGGAGGCGGATGTGACGGTCCGGCTGAACACGCCGGTGGCGGAGCAGTATCTGCGGAATCTGCAGCAGCTGCAGCAGTCGTATGGGCTTGCCGGGGAGATCGACGTGCAGATGCTGGCCTCCATGCCGGATGTGCTGCGGGCGATCCCGGACGTGGAGGATGAGGAGGAGATCACGGCAGCGATCTCCGAAGCTGCGCGGCAGGCTGCGGCGGCCAATGATGCCATGCGGCAGACCGAGGGAAAGCGTCTGGCGGAGGACCTTCTGGCCAGGGGAGAACTGGTCCGCTCCATTGTGGAGAAGATCGCGGTCCGGGCGCCGCAGGTCGCTCAGGAATATGTGCAGAAGCTGAACGACCGGATCGCGGAGCTGCTGGACGGAGCGGCGGAGATTCCGGCGGACCGGATCCTGACAGAGGCAGCCATCTTCGCGGATAAAGCCAACATCACGGAGGAACTGGTCCGTCTGGACAGCCACATGAAACAGCTGGCGCAGATCCTGAACGGCTCCGAGGGCCCGGTGGGCAAGAAGCTGGACTTCCTGGTACAGGAGATGAACCGGGAAGCCAACACCATCGGCTCCAAGGCCAACGATCTGGAGATCACCTCTCTGATGCTGGAGGCCAAGAGCGAGATCGAGAAGATCCGCGAGCAGGTCCAGAATATCGAATAAAACCGGCTCAGGACCAATTCCGGTCTTGAAGAAGGCCTGCGCGGGTGTTATAATATTTAGCTGACATCAAGCGCCTGTTAGAGTGATAGGAGTGAACATGAAGAAGGGAAAACTGTTCATCATTTCCGGACCGTCGGGCACAGGGAAGGGCACCATCTGTAAGAAACTGCTGGAAACAGAACCGAATCTGCGGCTTTCTGTGTCGGTGACGACCAGAGCTCCGCGGCAGGGAGAGGTGGACGGCAGAGAGTATCACTTCATTTCCGCGGAACGTTATCTGCAGCTCCTGGAAGAGGGAGGATTGCTGGAGCACGCCAGCGTGTACGGCGCCGCCATGTACGGTACTCCCAGAGAGCCGGTGATCGACTGGCTGCAGCAGGGCATGGACGTGATCCTGGAGATCGATGTGCAGGGTGCTTTTCAGGTGCGGGAGAATTATCCCGACTGTGTCCTGATCTTCATCCTTCCTCCGTCCATGGAGGAACTGGAGCATCGGATCCTGGGGCGCGGCTCCGAAACAGCGGAGACGATGGCCGCACGGCTGGGGGAGGCTCAGCGGGAGATCGATCTTTCCGAGCGGTATGACTACCGGGTCGTGAACGAAGACCTGGAGCAGGCGGTCGCCGAAGTGCGGCAGATCATGAACGACGAAAGAACAGAAGGAGGTCTGTAATATGTTATATCCATCCATTAATACAATTCGAACCAAGGCGGACAGCAGATACACCCTGGTGATCCTGGCAGCGAAGAGAGCCCGGGATATCATCGACGGCATGCCGAAGCTGACGGAGCAGGAGATCGACAAGCCGGTTTCCATCGCGGCCAATGAGATCGCCGAGGATCTGATCACCTACCGGGAGGCGGAGGAATAGGAGCCGCCGGACGTTATGATACTGTAACATACCGACACTTCCTCTGACGGAGAATGACGTTTGTCATTACTATGGAGAGGAGGTGTTTTTTAATGGAAAAAACGTTGGCCTTTAAGATCAGGGGAAGCGTGTACGCGATCCCGCTGCGGGAGATCGTTTATCTGGAGAACCGTCTGCGGAAGATCCGGATCTGTCTGAGCGGGGAGGATCTTGAATTCTACGGAACCTTTGACGACGTCCTGCAAAGGCTGGATGAGCGGTTTCTGCGGTGCAGCAGAAGCTTCATCCTGAACAAGGATCACATTCGCGCAATGCGGCATTGCGGGCAGTATGAGATCCTTATGGACAACGGAGACCGGCTGCTGTTCAGCAAGAAACTGTTCGATCGGGCGAAGAGCGATTTCGATGCTTATCTGCGGTCAAAATTGCAATAAAACAGTTGCAATCATCACGTTTTTGTTGTATATTTATTCTCGGTGTCGGCTCTGCCGGCACCGGGATATTATTTTACACACGAATCCGGGCAGATGCCGGTGCCTTAACGGCCGCAGACAGCGCTGTCGCACCGACGCAGGACCAGATTTTGAGAAGGTGTGCAGGAGGTTGCATCTGAGAAAGGCTTCGTGGAAGAACAAAAAACCGAAAGGAGAACAACAATGTCAGTAATTTCAATGAAACAGCTGCTGGAAGCAGGCGTCCACTTCGGACATCAGACGCGCAGATGGAACCCTAAGATGGCTCCGTACATCTTCACCGAGAGAAACGGAATCTACATCATCGACCTGCAGAAGACCGTTCGCAAGATCGACGAGGCGTATGAGTTCATGAAGGAAGTCGCGGCCAGCGGTAAGCCGGTTCTGTTCGTCGGAACCAAGAAGCAGGCGCAGGCGGCCATCCACGATGAGGCGCTCCGCTGCGATATGTTCTACGTCAACCAGAGATGGCTGGGCGGCATGCTGACCAACTACAAGACGATCTCTCAGAGAATCAAGAGACTGTATCAGATCCAGGCCATGGAAGAAGACGGTACCTTTGAGAAGCTGTCCAAGAAGGAAGTCGGCAAGCTGAGACTGGAGTATGAGAAGCTGGAGAAGTTCCTGGGCGGCATCAAGGAAATGAAGGGAATGCCCGGCGCGATCTTCGTCGTTGATCCCAAGAAAGAAAAGATCGCAGTCAACGAAGCCCGCAAGCTGAACATCCCGGTCATTGGTATCGTCGATACCAACTGTGATCCGGACGATGTCGACTACATCATCCCGGCCAACGACGACGCGATCCGTGCGGTCAAGCTGATTGCAGGCTGCATGGCAGATGCGGTCATCGAGGCGAGACAGGGCGAAAGCTTTGACGAGGGCGAAGACGTTCAGGCAGAGGAAGCTGCTGCAGAGGAAACCGTGGAAGCCGCGGAAGAAGCGAAGGTTGCAGAGGATGAGGCTCCGGCTGAGGACGCACCGGCGGATGGTGAGTAATTGAGATACTTGGAGGTATAATACAATGGCTGTAACAGCACAGATGGTAAAAGAACTGCGCGAGATGACAGGCGCAGGCATGATGGATTGCAAGAAGGCTCTCGTTGAGGCCGATGGCGATATCGATAAGGCGGTTGAAGTCCTGAGAGAGAAGGGACTGTCCAAGGCTGCCAAGAAGGCCGGCAGAATCGCTGCCATGGGTCTTGTCAAGACCGCGTTCTCCGAAGACGGCAAGACTGCCGCGATCGTAGAGGTCAATTCCGAGACCGACTTCGTCGCTAAGAACGACGAGTTCATCGGCTTCGTCGACGGACTCGCGAAGCTGGCACTGGATGCGGAGAGCAATGACATCGAAGCGTTCAAGGCGATGGCTTATGAAGGCGCTACTGTTGGAGACGCTCTGACTGCCCTGATCGCCAAGATCGGCGAGAACATGTCCGTAAGAAGAATCGACAAGGCTTCCGGAGCCGTTATGGCTTCCTACATCCACGGCGGCGGCAACATCGGCGTTATCGTTGCTGCGGACGGCGAGGACAACGATGACAACAAGGCGGCGCTGAAGAACATCGCGATGCAGGTCGCAGCGATGAATCCTCAGTATGTCAGCAGAGACGAGATCTCCGATGAGGAGCTGGCGAACCTGGAGAAGATCACTCTGGAGAGCGCGCTGAACGATCCGTTCACGCTTCCGAAGCCGATCCTGAACGGACTGCTCGACAAGGCGGTAGACGGCGTTTGGGGCGAAGAGGATACCGCGATCCTGCTGGAGAAGAGAGCGGACAAGAGCTTCAACTTCAACTATCTGCCGAACTTCCTCTCCGAGGAAGCGAAGGCGAAGCTGGCCGGTCTGGCGGTTGCCGACAAGGCTGAGATCTCCGAAAACAAGATCTTCAAGGGTCTGGTTCAGGGACGTATCTCCAAGCAGCTGAAGGAGATCTGCCTGCTGGATCAGACTTACGTCAGAGCCGAAGACGGCAAGCAGACGGTTGCCAAGTATCTGGAATCCGTTGACAAGGCGCTGAAGCTGGCGAAGGTCATCCGTTTCGAAGTCGGCGAAGGCATCGAGAAGAAGCAGGAAGACTTCGCGGCAGAGGTTGCGGCACAGATCGCAAACGCTTAAGAATTCGCACAGCAGATGGCACAGAAGTAAGGTTTCCTCCGATCAAAACGGCGTTGCCGTAAGGTCGGAAACCTTAATCTCCGGAGGCAAGCTCCTCCGATACAAGGTTTTCGAACCCGAAAGAATACGTTGAAATTTGAAGGAAAATCCCCTGAAAATGCACGTTTGATGCAGGTTCAGGGGATTTTTAATGGAGTCGCCACAGCGAACGTGCGTGAGCTGATGGGACTCCTTATGCTGTTGCAGCCCGAGAGCGCCGAGCGCGATCGGATAGCCGCAAGTCGTATGCGTTCTGCGGATAATAACGCGATTTGACGTTTTTCTTTCTGCATCTTGGGAAAAAGCTGGGACAAAGTTGGGAACAAAGCCCATTCCCAACTTGCTCCTCAAAGTCTTCTCTCTGCTTCGTGTATTTGTAAAAAGGTGTCGTCGGCGTTCTTGAGCGACCTTGGCGGCGAAGTTTTCTGTCTGCTTTGCGGTTACGCACTGTATGGATATGGTAATGCCGTTGGAAATGTTTCGCAATTGTGTGATCCAACAGACAGATCGCATAATTGTCAGGAGGCAGCGGCTGTTTTACTCTGTTTACAGGATGCAGAATAAAACGGTGGAAGGAGGACGGATATGAGAATCGGAAAGATTAAGATAGGATTTACCGATGACGAGATCAGGATCATCGTCAAAAGTCTTGTGGAGTTAAGAAACGAACTGATCCGTGAAGGAAGATACACGGATGCTGTTGATGAGCTGCTGCTGAAGTTCATGTAGGGAGCATGCCGGATGGCATCACAACAGAATAGATGATATACAGCCGTTTGCATCATGACAGTTATGGATGCGGACGGCTTTTTATATTTCTGCCTGCTACATTGTCCCGGTCACCAGGGAGCGGGGCAGGTATAGCAGCCGGCAAGGCAGAAAGGAATCAATTATGAATAACAAGAAGAAACAGGAAGTGTATGTTCCGGCACTTTCGGAGGAAATGAAGGAATGCCCTACGAAGGAGATACTGAACCTTATCGTGGGATAGCAGACCGGGCCGGAGCGGGAACCCACAAAAACATTTATGGCAGCAGCAATGCTGCCGGTACATGGTATCTGATCTTAAGGATACGTTCTGATCGGGAGACGATCATGGCTCGTTCTGCCAGACTTTCAGAATACCGTCAGAAAGAAGCTTCCTGAGAAAGAGAATAAAATCTTCAGCGGATATCGATTCCTGATTCTCATACCAGTATGAAAATGCGCCGATGATCATAGAAAAGGACGCCTCAAAGGCAACATCCGTTTGCCAGCCGTCAGGGGCATGAAACCATGAAGGCCTGATATGCGAGATCCGATTCTTCCATTTGGTCCGGAACGAAGGATCTGTTTCAAGGAAGTGATACAGATAATCTCCGTGACTTAAATACAGATCCACCATCATTTCGAGTGCGTTCCCGGAGACCGGAAGTGCTGTCATGACACTGGCAATGCGTTCCTGAAGAGCATCCAGCACGATCTCTTCGATCTGATCTCTCAGCTCATAAATGTCGTTGTAATACAGATAGAATGTGCTTCGGTTATACCCTGCCAGGTCGGTGATCTCCCGGATGCTGATGTTCTCTATCGATTTCTGTTTATATATCTGCCAGAACGCATCTCTCAGATTCTGCCTGGTCTGTTCCTGTATCTGAGGCTGTTTATTCATAACTCCTCCAAAACTCGACAATTCTGCTGCAACTGTTTAGTGATGGATGCTTCACGAGCATCTATAATACTATTATACAACACGGTGTCGAGTGATGAAAGGAGGCCGGCATGAGAAAGCTGATAAACAACTGGCAGAACATATCGGCGGTTCTGGCAGTCGTGACGATATTTATAGCAGTGTCCGGACAGTGGGATCTCACGCAAAGGACACTTCTGCTGCTGAACGCATTCCTGCTTCTGCACTTCTTCGAAGAGTTTGGCTGGCCCGGAGGTTTCCCGTACATGGGAATGAAAGTAATGATGGGGAATACGGAGCCGGATCCGGGGAAATGGAACGTGAACAATCTGAGCTCAATGTTCGGCAACTGGGGATTCCTGCTGCTTGTGTATATTCCTTCGCTGTTCCTTACGGAGCTGAAGCCGCTGACGATCGCCGTGGTGCTGTTTTCAATACTTGAGGGTGCAGGCCACTTGCTGATCTTCAATATACGGATGAGGTCCTTCTATAACCCGGGGATGATAACAGCGGTTTTCGGAATGGTTCCAGTCGCTGTTTACTATCTGAACAGTATATCAGGCCGGCATCTGTATGTATGGCATGACTGCCTGATCGGTCTGGCATGGTGTGCAGCAGTATTCCTGTTCTGCTTCTGCTCTCCTCTGTATTGGAAACTGGGCGCTGTAAAAGGTTACCCGCTTACGCATCGCTCCGCGTTCGGGATGTACAAAGCCGGAATTGATTGATAAAAGGGAGGTCCGCTATGAAACAGAAGATACTCGATTACAGTCTGGAGATGTTCTCCTTTGCTGTATTGGTCTATGCAATATGCTTTGCGCTGTTCTTCAGAGAAGACTCACACCTTGGGATCATTACCGCGTTCATGCTGTGCGCAGTGATGCACGAGTTTGAAGAGAAGAGGGTGCCGGGAGGCTTCTTTGAACTGATGGCAAAGAAGTTCGGGATCAGGGCGGAAAACGATGATTTCAGGAAGCATACGCTTATAGTTGTCATCTATTGGATCGTCATGCTTTCGCTGCCTCTCATATTCCGCTCCGCTGTATTTCTTCCGATATCGCTGTCATGCGTAGGCATCTTCGAGGCATTCATCCATACTGCAGGCATAAAGATACACAAATTGAGGAAACCATACACGCCGGGGCTGGTATCCGCATGGATCATGGCAGGTGTTTCGGTATACACCCTTCGTTACGTCTCAGATATCGCGGGAACGGCTGATTATGTCATCGGAGCAGTTTTTATGGTCGTCACTTTCCTGATGATGGATGTTTGTGTGCTTAGGAGCTTCAATGTCAGTATTTCGGACGTAAGGAAGAATATGAAGGGAAATGCCTGAGATCGTTTAAGGTGCATTTTGAATATCAAATGAAATAAAGGCACCCTAATTATTACATGGCCGGTTGGCAAATGTACTCACCGGTCTTTTATTATGTCCTGATTCAGGGAAATTCCAATTCTGAAGAAATGCATATTTTGCATTATTAGTGCTTTGAAGAAATGCATGTAAAACAAAAAGTTTTGAAGAAATGCAGAATTTGTAGAATATAAAGATTGAAGAAATGCAGAATCGGTGATACTATCAGGTTAGAGAGGAGAATATGAGCATGATATTCAAGAGAAAAGTGTACCCAAGGCTTCTGGAATGGAAGCAGAATTATGCGGATCAGTACGCAGTGCTGCTGGAGGGAGCAAGGCGTGTGGGCAAGTCAACTATTGCAGAGCATTTTGCCCGCAATGAATATAGATCCTATATCCTGATTGATTTTTCAAAGGACGCAGACAATATATTGCAATGTTTTGATGATATTGGTAATCTGGATGTCTTCTTTCTGAGGCTTCAGGCAGAGACCGGCACAACGCTGTATAAGGGAGAATCCCTTATTATATTTGATGAAGTACAACTGTTTCCGAAGGCCAGGCAGGCGATCAAGCATCTGGTCAAGGACGGAAGGTACCATTACCTGGAAACCGGATCTCTCATTTCGATCAGAAAGAATGTAAAGGACATTCTGATACCGTCAGAAGAAATGAAAATACAGGTCTGCCCGATGGACTATGAGGAGTTCTGTGAAGCTGTAGGATATGAGTATTCACTGCTCGAAAAGATATATGAAACGAACAGACCGATCGGGCAGGCAACAAACAGAAAGTTGATGCGGGATCTGAGACTCTATATGGCGGTCGGCGGCATGCCGCAGGCAGTAGAATCTTATCTTGCAGGTAATAATTTTGCTGATATCGATCAGGTGAAGCGGCAGATCATTCAGCTGTATGAAGATGACTTCAGGAAAATTGATCCGTCGGGAAGGATTTCTTCTATGTATCACGCTATTCCGGCACAGTTAGCAAAAGATGCCAGAAAGTACAGGATAAATTCTGCCATTGGCAAGAGAGGAAATACCAGGGCTGAAGAACTGCTCTACGAGCTGATAGATTCCAGGACAATCATACCGTGTTATAATTCGACTGATCCCAGGGTCAGCCTGACGGATACTAAGGATTTTGATAGCTATAAGCTGTATCTGTCGGACACAGGATTGTTCGTGACTGCTATGTTCCTGGACAGACCTTCAGTCGAAAATATGCTATATTCAAAGCTTCTGTCTGATAAGCTTCCTGCTAATCTAGGGTTCTTATATGAGAATCTTGTTGCACAGATGATTCATTCTTCCGGTCGGGAACTGTATTATCATACATGGGAAAAACCGAACAGTACTCATTATTATGAGGTCGACTTTCTGATCTCTAAAGGGAGTAAGGTCTCTGCGATAGAGGTGAAGTCATCGGGAATCGGAAAGCATGAATCGATCACTGAGTTCACAAGGAAGTATTCAGGTAATGTGGATTCTACTTATCTGCTGTCGCAAAAGGATGTTGGTGAAGAAGGCAGCCTGCGGAAAAAGCCGTTATATCTGGCACCTTTCGTTGTGAAATAATCAATAGAGCATCCTGACTTATATATTACATGGCCGGTTGGCAAATACGCTGACCGGTCTTTTGCTTGCCCTAACACGGTGCTTTAGCACCGATGTAGGTCAGCCGCCAGGGTTGCACGGCTTTAGCCGTAATGCAACCCACGGCGATATTGCAAAATCAGAACAGATCGGAGTGTATTTGTCAAGTGAAAAATGGTCCACAAATCCGGCCGAAAAATGGTCCACCTGATCTTTACGATAACGGATGTTTATCCACAGGTGGACATGAGTACAGGGAGATACCAGCCTAATGCTCCTGAAAGCGGCTGCCGCAGGAACATCAGACCGGATATTCAAGCCTCCTTCTAAGTGTTACCACTCAAAGGGGATGGGCTCATCTCTGTACTGGTCTACGAATTCCCTGGCGTCTTCGCCAAGCCCTTCCTGCCAGACGTATCTCCACAGGCTGAACAATTCACGCTCCAGGGATCTGACATGATCCTTAACGATATTCGGGGTACGCTCTTTCGCCTTTGTCAGACTCATTTCTTCCGGTGACGGATCCTCCCAGCCCATATATGTTTTGAGGTAGGCGGTTTTTTCCTCCCGAAGCATACCTTTCATAAGAAGTGTTATCCGGCCCGCTTTTGCCATAGATAGGTGCATTGTTCTGTGTTAGAATGAAGACATAAGACACGAGCGCTCTATAAAGTCACAAATTGTGACTTTATAGAATATCCGAGAGAAATACTTTTTTCACAACGATACATACAATCTTGATGTCGCAGAATGCGATATCAAATCAGAGGTCGGGAGACGGTATATGGATGAAAAGAATGAAATCATGATTGTCGATGAGCAATCATTGAAGGATAAAATCTATACAATCCGAGGTATTCAGGTTATGATAGATCGAGACTTGGCTGAGATTTATGGATATACGACGAAATCATTCAACCAGCAGGTCAAGAACAATATTGAAAAGTTTCCGGATGATTTTCGCTTTCAATTGACCAGGGAAGAGTACGACGACTTGAGGTCAAAAAATTTGACCTCAAGTTGGGGAGGTGCACGGTATCTGCCATATGCATTTTCAGAGCAGGGTCTGTATATGCTGATGTCTATTTTGCGAGGGGAATTGGCTACAAAGCAGAGCATTACCTTGATACGTCTGTTCAAAGAAATGAAGGACTACATAATCACGAATCAGCAGCTCATGATCACGCAGAAAGACTATATGGCTCTTGCTGCCCGAGTGGATGAAAACACGACTGATATCAAAGAGATTAAGGAGAACATGGTTACAAAGGCTGACCTGTCTGATTTCATGAAACTCTTTGATGCAGGTATTGATCACGAGGAAGTGCTGATACTTGACGGCCAGCCGTTCAAAGCAGATGTTGCCTATCAGAAAATCTATCGGAGCGCAAAAAAATCTATTATTATAGTTGACGATTACATCAGCGTTAAGACACTTCAACATCTGGTGCATGCAAAGGCTGGCGTCGATTTGACGATCATCAGTGACAACAGGAACCGGATCCTCAAGCTTGCAGAGTACAACGATTTCATCACTGAATACCCGAAGAAAACCGTGACATTTCTGCAGTCGCAGAAGAGAGCGCATGACAGATACATCGTCCTTGATAACGGCACCACAAATATGAAAGTCTATCATTGCGGAGCAAGCAGCAAGGATGCAGGCAAGCGCATCACGACCATCACAAGACTGATGGAGATTGATGACTATAAGCGGACAGTGAAGGAATTGCTGGCCAACCCGCCGCTGACTCTGAGATGAGCGCAATCGGTGCGTTTTCCGGTTACCGGATTCTGCCGAAATACTTGCATTTGAGTTGGGTATGCGGACAGCTTCCCAACCTTTAAAAACCACCGGATCGATAATAAAAAAATATTGAATGGTCATTTCTCGAAAAACTTGGGAAATGACGGTTAGGATTGGTCCGGAAACATGCTCTGAAAAGCTGATAATCCGAGCAGATGCGACAATATGCGAAACGCTGAATTTGCAAAGAAAAGCGTTCAAAAATGCTTGTTTTTGCGATTGCAGCAACTTAGCTGATAGTCGCATTACAGCTCAGATAAAACCGCTGTACAGCTTAAATAATCAGCATCTCGGCAGGTAGCTGTAGCTGGAAAGTCGTACTTCAGATAGCCAACGCTTGAAAAAGTAGCACTTCAGATTGCAGGCAAATAGGATAAAGTCGCTCGACAGATCGCAAATGCCTGAAAAGTCGCACAGCAGATGAAGCAATAGAATCTGATAGAATCTGATCGAAATTAATGTTATTTGAGACTCCGATGGGAAGTTTACATCCCGTCGGAGTTTTTTGTCAGCAATATGCAATACGACAATTTCCACATTGCTTAATGGCATGATAAATGGTATGATAAATGAAACGATAAAGACATGATAAAGATATTATAAATACTGAGGATCATTCTATGGATAAAAGAGAAACGGAAACATTAGAGTTTAAGAAATCGACCAGTGAACTAAAGGAAGGGGTGATCTCTCTTGGCTCAATGTTGAATAAGCACAATCATGGGCTGCTGTATTTTGGCGTAAAAAATGACGGGACGGTTGTTGGACAGATGATAGGAGCTTCTACAACATCAGATATTTCGAGAGCCATAAAAGATAATCTCAAACCGAGGATAACACCGTCAATACAAGTTGTGACAGAAAATGGTAAGGATGTTATCAAAGTGGAAGTCCGTGGAGAGGATACAATCGCATTACAAGTTTAGTATTCTGAAGTAATCATTGTCAATTGTTCTTATTCTGTTAAAGGAGGTGTCTCATGTCTATCTTTCAGAAAAAAGAAGAAGGCGCCGAACTGCAGGAGGTACATGAAGTAAAATCGGTCAATCCGATGATCATACTGGCATGTATCATCGTGCTCGCCGCGATTGCAACCTATATCGTACCGGCGGGGCAGTTCGACCGTGTTCCCATTGAGGGAACCGAGTATGAAGGCATCGTTCAGGGGTCATATCATCATGTGGACAACAACCCGGTCGCTCCATTCGATGTATTCGTTTCATTCACGAAGGGGCTGCAGGATGCAGCGTATATCATTTTCTTCCTGTTGATACTCGGCGGTGTATTTAAGATCGTCGAGGCCACCGGCGCGCTCCATGCGGGAATCAATAACATGATCAAGGCAACCGCCGGCAAGGAGGTCATCCTGGTGCCGATCTGCATGATCGTGTTCTCTCTGATTTCTGCGACGGCGGCTTGCTGTGAAGAGTATCTGGCCTTCCTGCCGCTCATGTATATGGTATGTATGGGCTGCGGGTTCGATTCGATTCTCTCGGTCGCGCTCCTGTTCTGCGCGTCGGCGGTAGGATATGCGGGAGGCATGACCCAGGCCTTCTCCGTCGGCGTAGCGCAGACGATCGCGGGTCTGCCGATCTTTTCCGGTATCGGATTCCGTATCGTTGGCTGGGCTGTTCTCGTAACGGCAACGATCATCTACATGATGATCTATGCGCACAGAATCAAGAAGGATCCGACAAAGGCTTATAACTTCGAGATCGATAAGAAGTTCAGAGCGGAAATGGATTTTCATCCGGAGAATATCGAAACCATGTCAAAGGCGCAGGGACTGATTCTGGCGATCTTCTTCGCGGGATTCGTGTTCGCGGCTTTCTCGGTCATTAAGCTGGGATTCTATATCGATGAGATGTCCGGCGTGTTCCTGATCGTCGGCATTCTCTGCGCAATCATCGGCCGGCTCGCTCCGGGTAAAGCTGCGGATGCATTCGCAGAAGGCGCACAGGATCTTGTCTGGGCAGGTCTGATCATCGGCATGTGTTACGCGGCGACGACCATTCTCCAGGACGCACAGATCATGGATACCATTGTCAACGGAATGGGAACAGCGCTTGGCGGTCTGCATTCGTCCGTTGCGGCTGTCGGTATGTTTTTCATGCAGGATCTCCTGAACTTCCTGATTCCGTCGGGATCCGGACAGGCTGCGATCACGATGCCGTTCATGGCTCCGCTGGCGGATGTTCTCGGTGTTTCGAGACAGACCGCGGTTCTGGCCTTCCAGTATGGTGACGCGTTCACCAATGTTATCTCTCCCACCAGCGGTGAGATCATGGCTGCGCTCGCCATCTGCCACGTGCCCTACGGCAAATGGTTCAAGTTCATGTGGAAACTCTGGATCCTGTGGGCGATCCTGGCCTGCATCCTGTTGATAATCGCGACGGCCATCGGTTATAATTAGAGTGGTTTATGCAAAGGCAGGAAGGGGCGTGACAATAATGGACAGGAATGTATTAAACCATGAAGTGATCAGCCTGTTTGCGCAGCTTTCACAGATCCCGCGCGAATCAGGACATGAGAAGGAAGTCAGCGACTGGATCAGGGGATGGGCAGAGGACCGGAGCCTTCAGGTAAGGCAGGACGAGATCTGGAATCTGATTATAAAGAAACCGGCTTCGCCGGGCTATGAAGATCATCCGGCGGTTCTGATGCAGGCCCATATCGATATGGTATGCGAAAAGGACAGGGGAAGCGCGCACGATTTCGCTAAAGATCCGATCAGGCTGGATTTTGACGGTGAATGGATCAGATCGGCTGATGGGACAACGCTCGGTGCGGATAACGGCATCGGCGTAGCGGCAGCCATGGCTATTTTGGACGATGATACGTTGGAGCATCCGCCTTTGGAAGTGGTTTTTACCGTGCAGGAGGAGACGACATTTGCAGGTGCGGAAACCGTCGATGTTTGGGATTGCAGTGCCATGCAGATGATCAATCTCGACCATGCGGACGAGCGGGAGCTGATCGTCGGAAGCTGCGGCGGCACCGGAGCAGAATTCACCATGCCGCTGGCAAGGGAAGCGGAAATCCCGCAAGGCTTTTCGGCCTTTCATATCCGGCTGACAGGTCTGCAGGGAGGCCACTCCGGAGAGGATATCCATCGGGGCAGAGGCAATGCGATCAGCCTGCTTTTGCGTCTGCTGGAGAACCCAGGACTGAAGGTTGTCTCTATGATCGGAGGAACGAATCGTCTGTCGATCCCACGGGAGGCAGAAGCCATCGTGCTTGCGGAGAGCCGGCAGGACATGGACAGGTGTGCGGAAGAAGCAAAGGCTGTATTTCGCAAGGAGTACAGCGGAGCGGCGCCGGATCTGGACGTAATTATAGAAGACGCGGAGGCGGCAGCGCCGCTGACGCAGGAATCCTTCCGGAAACTGGCGGCGGCCATCAGACTTTATCCGAACGGCATCGCCCAGATGAACGGGAATCTGGAAGGTCTGGTCGAGAGCTCGGATAACATAGGCATTATTTCAACGGAAGGAGACGTGTTGAAGCTCACATCAGAGGTCAGAGGCGCTTATCAGTCGACCGTTGACGATCTGGTGAGAACGATCGATGTACTGGCGGACCTTCTGGGAGCGGAAGTTCGGTATTTCAACGCCTATGTGCCCTGGGAGTTTGCTGCAGATTCAAAACTCAGACCTCTGGCGACAAACACCTACAGGGAACTGTTCGGCGGTGAGATGAAGCAGCTCGCATTGCATGCCGGACTGGAATGCGGCTTCTTCGCTGAAAAAAAACCGGGGATCGACCTGATCTCCATCGGACCGGACTGTCAGTTCTTTCACTCGCCGAAAGAGCGGGTGAGAGCGGAATCGGTCGAGCACTTCTATGAGTTGCTGAAGGAAATACTCAGAAAGCTTTAAGCGAGTTGCAAGTATATACAAGGCCTAAAACAGCTTCGGCCACACTGACAGTACAGCTCCGGGAGGGTATTCTTTCCGGAGTTTTATTATGCAAGCGATACTGAGCTGCACCATCGACACCGGTATCCGCTATGCGGCAGGTGATTCTATTCAGTCAATTAACAACCTTGTCCAATTTCATTTTCGGCCTGGTCAGAGCCATCGGCCTGATTACTGCTTGGACTTGGCATTATGCAGGTCAGCCTGTCGATGAAGTCGCATGATCCTTCGCAACGCACAGACAGATTCCCGACTCTGGCTAGCGGGATTATTATCAAATTCACGAAAGAAATATTGAATATGATTATGGGGTAAAATAACGAACCAATAAGCGGCAGAAATGCACCGATACATGATGCTATTGACAGGAAGGTGTATAATTTACTTAAATATTGCAATATTTCTGATATTTCCCGTAGAGGGGGGGTAGTTATGATGAAGAATGAAGAATTATTCGAAAGAATCGAGAGAATAGTAAAAAAAAAATAAAGGCATCAAAGCTAAAGACATCGCAAAAAGACTATCTGTAGAAAGAAGGGATGTTAATCGTGTATTCTACAGAAGTAAATATTCCAATAAGTTTTGGCAAGATGAGAAATATGGATGGCATTCTATAAATGAAAGAAGGCCAAAGAGCGAGGACAAAGAAGAAAGCAGAAGTAAAAGTGAAATCAGATATGACAGAATTAAGGGGTCACTTTTTGGGGGAGCTATTGGTGATGCATTAGGATATGCAGTTGAGTTTTTTGATGAAGACGAAATCCGGTTTCGATACGGAGAAAATGGGATTCAGGAGTATGAAATAGATCCAATTACTGAAACTGCACCAATATCTGATGATACGCAAATGGCTCTATTCACAGCAGAAGGCATACTGGACTCTGAAATTAAACACAGCTATAGAGAGAACAGATCTTCAGTGCACAAATATATGGGAGACTACTATAAAGAGTGGCTTTTAACCCAGAAGCTGTCATTTGGCGAATACAATAGAAGCAAGGCAAAAGAACAGTCTTGGCTCATGACTGTACCAGAGTTATTTTCAGAGCGAGCTCCTGGGCACACCTGTCTTGAAGCGATAGCAAACGGTATGGGTACTGTCGACAATCCTCCCAATAATAGCAAAGGATGTGGCGGAATCATGAGAATAGCACCATTGGCATTACGATACCCAAATGTAAATCATGCCGCTATAGATCTTGAAGGTGCTAAAGTAGCTGCATTGACTCACGGCCATTCTTTAGGATATATGCCTGCTGCCATGTTGGTTCACATCATTAACTCTATTATAAGTAATGATAAAGAAGTAGACCTAAGGCTAATTGTTGAGGATGCAGTTAAAACTACGCAAGAATTGTTTGAAGGTGACGATCACTTAGAAGAATTAATAACAATAATTAGTAATGCTTTGAGTTTGTCTAAATCAAAAGATAATGATTTGCAAAATATACACCGGTTAGGTGAGGGCTGGACGGCAGAGGAAACACTAGCAATAGCAATATATTGTTGTTTGCGTTATCCGGAGGATTTTTCTAAAGCGATTATCACATCAGTTAATCATAATGGGGACAGCGATTCAACAGGAGCTGTAACAGGAAACATCATGGGTGCAATCCATGGATATGACGCAATAGATGAAAAATGGAAGGCGCATATAGAACTAAAAGATGTACTGACAGACATGGCTGCAGCAATCTTCTGTAATAATAGAGGTAGGACAGAGTCAAATACAGATGATTCGTACTGGAAAGAGAAATACACATCTGGGTATAGAGAGATGTATTCAACAAAGGCATATGAGTATCTTGCAAAAAGGAATGAAATTGAAGCACGAAAATGTTTTTATCAAGCAATGAAAGTCACAAAGGACAGGGATAAGCTTGTCGAACTCGGAAGCGTCTGTGGGAAATATGCTTTGGAACATGAAGGCGCAAGTCATATGTATCGAGAATCAAGGCTTATTATAGAAAAATACAAATCGTTGTACAGAGGGAATGCCTTAAATAGTATTTATAATTCATTGAAGAAATTTGGGGACTGAAGAATTGTTAAGCGTTATATGACCGATGATTAATATGGCAGGTAGTCATTGGGTTTTTAATGTATGACGGGCATGCCGTCAGTGTGTGGTGAAAGTCCATAAGGGGAGTAGCCAGCGACGAATTCCATAGCGACTCCCAAGGTTTGACACTGTGAGGTGCAAGCGAGAAGAAGGGATAGCGAAATCGTAGCCTGACGAACAGGAACCTGATACCAAAGCGCATACGGCGGATAAGCGGGCATTGAGTCGCAGAGTCCAAAAGTTGCCCGTAACGCGTATGTATAGATCAGACAGGCAGCCGGGGAAAGACTGGTGACTTATCCCATGAGGTCTCATTAGCCGTAGTAAAACGAATCATGAGAAGTCAGCCAAGGCGATAGTAGTGTGGAAGCTCCTGTAATGGGAGTGGAGCGAAGGGCCGAACAACTTAAAGTGTCAACTGGAACTCGGAATGTGAGTATCAAAGCCTGACGAGGATCAGGAGTGAAGACGTAACGGAATAAACGAACCACAAGGAGGTAAGGCGATGAATACGAAGGCAAAGGAAGGAACCGCCGTATCCCGAACGGCACATACAGTAGTGTGAGAGGGACTACACAAGTCAGCCCCTACTCGATTGTTCTTTTGCCAGTGCGATTCATAAAGCGTGACATATATCTTAATAAAAGTAGCACAACAGATGAAGAAGTAAGATTCAACAGGATCCTACCAAATTCAATAAAATTTGAAACTCTGGAGGGATTGCTTTTCCGGAGTTTTATTATGCAAAGGCTGGAGATGAGGGCGGCCATTCTGCGGGCGGTTGATTTACGGAAGGAAAGTTCGAGATTCTTTGCGTTCAGTCCGTATCAGATCTCGAAAACTCGTTCCCGTTGAGGCAAGTCTGTGCTGTAGATCAGAGATATGAGCGGATTCTACGAGACAGAGTCTCGAATCACAGAATGAAATCAGCGCTGATCCATTGAGTTGAGAAGGAAAGTTCGAGATTTCCCAGATGCAAAGTACCATAAATCTCGAAGATTCCTTCTGGGGCGCAATCTGATAATCAAATTATGATATATGTATTCTGCGATCTGCTGCAGAACTCTGCCGGGAGGATCCCGGACTTTAGCAGAACGGAGATTTTCCGCGATCCGTTGTGCTTCCCGCGAAAACCGATATTTGCTCAGATATGGGAAAAATGTCTCATAAGCGAGTCGAATCGACTTTTCGTGAGACGATTCACTGGGAAGATTCCCATAAATGAAGCACAAGGACCAGATCGTGGGAAAAAACAGGGCCGATGGCGATCCATGCATCCGTTCAGGTTTCATGAAATGCATGATCTGCTTGATTATGGGAAGAATGTCTCATAAACGGGCGAAATCAGAAATTCGTGAAACTGCCGCTTAACTCAGGTAAAGTCGATTGGCAGGATTCCGTCAAAAGCTTTTCTGACAGGGGAATATGCCTTATAATAATATCCGAAGCAGCTGCCCGCAGGATTCTCTGTAGATCCGGCAGGGGAGACTGAAAGAAGAGGAACGGAATGAGACTGTTCATAGCGATACAACTGAATCCGGATATCCGGGATGCGCTGACCGACCTTCAGAGCCGTATGCAAAGGCTGGGAGTGCGCGGCAATTACACCAGACCGGAGAATCTGCATCTGACTCTGGCCTTTATCGGTGAGTACGGAGATCCGGACCATGTGCTGGAAGTTCTGGATCAGATCCGATTCGAACCGTTCCGGCTGCGGCTGAAGGGAATCGGATCCTTCCGCAGCCTCTGGTGGGCCGGGACGGAGGAATGTCCGGAGCTGAACGCTCTGGTCCGAAGGATCCGAAGAGGGCTGTCCGAGGCGGGCATTCCCTTCGACCGAAAGAAGTTCTCGCCCCATATAACGCTGGTTCGAAAACCGGTCAGCCGGGACGGGAGCATCCCGCGGGAGGTGCTGGAGCATGCCCCGGCAGCAGATATGATGGCAGATCACATCTCCCTCATGCGATCCGATCGGGGCAGGAAGGGAATGATATATACGGAGCTAACATGAACATCAACGACATTTACATCAGTACAATGGAAGATTTGGAAGAAGCTGTGCAGGGACTGGGGTTCCTTCCGTATTTCACGAATTCCATTCCCGGATTCTCCATCGAAGAGCACGTGGATCCGCGGGTGTGGTTCGGCGACGGGCCGGGCACCTGGGAGTGGAAGGGCCCGGTGATCCATGATCTGGACTGCGCCTATGGGAAGTTCCTTGAGCGGAAGGCAGTCTATATCAGCCGGGACTGGTTCCCGGACTTCGCGAACTACCGGCGGGACGGATATGACTTCGATGCCCGGTATGAAGACGGACTGGCGGCGTATCAGGACAAGGTCCTGTACGAGCTGGTGGAGCGAAACGGGCCGGTCCTGTCAAAGCGGCTGAAAGCCCTCGGAGGCTACCGCAAGGGCGGCAACAAAGGCTTCGATACCCGGATCACACGTCTGCAGTCCCAGGGATATGTCGTCATCAGCGACTTCGTATACATGATCGATAAGAAGGGCAACGAGTATGGATGGGGTGTGGCGGAATACACCACCCCGGAACAGTTTCTGGGGGAAGCCTTCACCGGGAACGTTTACCGGAGAGATCCGAAGGAATCCTATGAGAGGATCCGCCAGCATTTGCATGAGATCCTGCCGGAGGCGGACGACGAAGCGATCCGAAAAATACTGCGGTAATACCGCGGCAGCAGAAAAAGTTCTAAAAGCACGTGCGATTCATGGTATAATGTCTGCTATGGAGAATCAGGAAAAAACAATTTGCCGCATCGGGGAGAGGGCTTCACTGACGAAGACATTCACCGAAGAGGACATTGCAGCCTTTGCGAAGCTGTCGCTGGATGACAACGGAATGCACACGGATCCCGCGCTGGCCCGGCGGGGGCTGTTTCGCCGGCCGGTGGTGCACGGGGTGCTTGTCGCGAGCCTGATCTCTTCTGTGATGGGGACGAAGCTGCCGGGGCATGGAACGGTTCTGCAGGATCAGAAGATCGAATACGTGAACCCGGTCTATCCGGGGGATACGATCACGGCGGAGGTCACACTGACCGGCGCGGAGGAGAGCGAGCGGTACTACATCGCGGAGTTGACCGGGATCTGCCGAAGCCAGGACGATGTGGTCTGCGCGAAGGCGGTATGTCATCAGCTGATGCTGAAGCGGTTTTTCACAGTCGAGGGACTGGAGTAAGAGAAGAAGAAAGGAACAACAACATGGCAATGACCAATCTGGAGAAGTACAATTACGCGTTCATGAGCAATTTCAGAGCATCGGAGAGCGAACTGCCCTCATTGAAGTATGAGGGCCTCGGCAAGTGGGACTCCGTCAGCCACATGGATCTGATCGCCGATCTGGAATCCGCGTTCGATATTCAGATGGACACGAAGGACGTGCTTGATCTGTCAAATTACGAAAAAGGCAAGGAAGTGCTGGCCAAATACGGCGTCAGCTTTGACGAATAAATGACACTGCAGGTGATTCAGATTCCATCGGAGAAGATGGATTCCAACAGTTATCTGATCGAAGAGGGGGGTCATGTCATCATCGTCGACGGCTCCAGCTTCGAAGGGATTCTGGAGGCGGTCCGGGAGCACGGATGGACGGTGGATTATCTGGTCCTGACCCACGAGCATTTCGATCACATCTGGTTTCTCGAGCAGCTGCGGGAAGAGCTTTCGATGCCCGTGATCGCCTGCAGCCTCTGCAGCGAACGGATCCGGGATGTGAAGGCGAATCTGTCGAACATTTCGGATGTCCTCTACTACTTCAAAACAGGGATCGTGCGGGAAGGCAAGAGCCCGTCCTTTACCTGCAGGGCAGCGGACATCACCTTTGAGGATTCCTGTGAGATGGACTGGCAGGGACACCACCTGCGCATGCAGCGGCTGCCGGGCCATTCACCGGCAAGCACCGTGGTCTGGCTGGATGAGAGCCACGTGTTTTCCGGGGATTATCTGATCCTGGAGGAGAAGGAGATCACCCGGCTCAAGGGCGGGAGCACCGAGGATTATGAGGCCATCGCCCGGCCGGTTCTGGAGCGGATCCCGGAGGGAACCTGTATCTGTCCGGGGCACGGACCGATGTATGAGAAGGGGCAGCAAGATGAGTGAACAGGAGAAGAACAGGGAGTATTACCGGGAGCAGGCGCCCTTTGCGGCCGATCAGGCGGAGAAGGATGCCTTTTTTCGCAGGGAACTGAAGACACTGACAGAGCATCATCGTAGGTCGTGCGCGGCTTACGATGATATTTGTAATGGCCTGGGGGAGGACGGACCGTACATTCCGGTGGCGCTGTTCAAGGATCTGACGCTGGCCAGCGTTCCTCAGGAGGAAGTGGTCCGCCAGGTGACATCCTCGGGAACGACGGGGCAGCAGGTCTCCCGGATCCTTCTGGATGCTCCCACTGCGGAGCTGCAGCGGTGGGCGCTGGCGTCCATCACCGGCGATTTTATCGGCGGCAAACGCATGCCCATGCTGATCATCGACTCACCGGATGTGCTGCGGGACCGGAGCAAGTTCACCGCCCGGGGCGCGGGGATCCTGGGGTTTTCGATGATGTCCTCGAAGCGGTTCTACGCCCTGGATGAGAATATGCAGCTGGATATGGAGTCGATCGAGGCCTTCCGCGAGGCTGCTGCAAAGGCTGGCGCGTCCTTTGCCTTCGGTTTCACCTTCATGATCTGGGCGTATTTCGTGGAGGCGCTGAGAAGGGAAGGCAGATCCCTGGATCTGGGGAACTGTTATCTGATCCACGGCGGCGGATGGAAGAAGCTGCAGGATCAGAAGGTGTCGGATGAAGAGTTTCGTGAGGTGCTGCGCAGCGTCTGCGGCATTGCTCAGGTCAGCGATTATTACGGCATGGCGGAGCAGACCGGGAGCATCTTCATGCAGTGCGAAGAAGGGCATCTGCACGCCAGTATCTACTCGGACATCGAGATCCTGGATCCGGAGGATTTCTCCCCCTGCTCGGCGGGAGCATGGGGATTGATCGCCCTGCGCAGCTGGATCCCAGGATCCTATCCCGGACATCTCCTGCTGACAGAGGACCGGGGGCGGATCCTGGGTACGGACGACTGCCCCTGCGGCAGGAAGGGCCGGTATTTTGAGGTTTCCGGACGGATCCGCAAGGCAGAGATCCGCGGATGCAGCGATACCTTTGAGGGAAGCTCTGCCGGCGGGGCAGGCGGCGCAGAAGCTTCGGAAGGCAGCGGAGCCTTGCAGGTGCTGGCCGGGGACGAATCTCTTCTGGGGCCGGAACCTCCGCTGGATCAGAAGACCATGAAAGCCTTCGATCCGCTGGTACTGTCCTTCCTGGAGGAGCTGTCCGCCCTGTTCATGAAGGATCCGGCCTACCGGCAGTATCCCGACATCTATGCTCTCGGGTTCTGGCTGCGGCCGGCGCATCTGAAGCAGTTGCAGGCCCGCCAGGAAGAGATGTGGAGAGCGGATGCATCAACGGACGGTTGCAGCGGCGCTCGATGCGGGCGGGGTCTGGCGCTTCACATCGCTCCCTCCAATATGCCGACCATGTTCGCCTATTCCTGGATCACCGCCCTGCTGGCGGGATGCAGCAGCGTTGTCCGGCTTTCGGCGAAGGAATCGGAGATCAGCGATGCGATCCTGCAGGGGATCCGGGAGGTGCTTTCCCGGCCAGCCTTTGAAGCTCTGCGCCGCCGGAATGCGTTCGTCCGCTTCCCGAGGGATCATGAGGTTCTGGCCCGGATCTCGGAGAAGGTATCCGCCCGGATGATCTGGGGAGGCGATGCGACCGTGGAGAAGATCTGCGGGGTTCCGAAACCGGAAGATGCCATCGACATCGGGTTCCCGGACAAGTATTCCATCGCGGTAATGGATGCCGGGACGGTCGAAGCCATGCCGGAAGAGGAACTCCGGCTGCAGGCGGACCGGTTCTGCCGGGACACCTACGGCGCGGATCAGAACGCCTGCTCCAGTCCCCGAAGCGTCTTCTGGATCGGGGGCGGATCAGCCGCGAAAGCGAAAGAGCGCTGGTGGGACGCGGTGCATGAGGCGTCCCGGCGCTATGAGCTTGCGCCCTGGATGGCCACCGAGAAATACCGGGTCCTGTGTCGGTCCTACGCGCAGACCGAAGGCCTGGGGCAGGTGAAGCGGCGGGGCAACCGGGTCTATACCGTGCCCTGCGGCAGCGCTTCGGACTGGGGAAACAGAAGCCTTCCCGAGGGGAGGCTGGGGATCTTTTTCGAATTCAATCTGCAGGATCAGGAGCAGCTGCTGCCCCTGCTGGGAGAGAGGATCCAGACCGCGGTCTGCATCGGCATGGATCCGCAGGATCTGTACGAGCAGGCCCGCCGGGCGGGCTGCCCTGGTCTGGACCGGGCGGTCAGCGCGGGAGAAGCGCTGGAGTTTGATACGATCTGGGACCGCAAGGACCTGATCACAATGCTGACGGAGTGAGACGATGTATTTTTTCGAAAAAAATGAAGCATACAAAAATCGGGTATTTCTGATCGATGAGAGCGGCGCTTCCTATACCTACGGGCAGGTCTGGCAGATCGGCGATACGATCGCAGCGAAGATCCCGCCCAGGTCTTTGTGCCTTCTGCTGGTGGGAAACGACGTCAGCAGCATCAGCAGCTATTTCGCTCTTCTGCGCAAAGGCTGCCCGGTGATCCTCATGGGCAAAAACACGGAGGAGAGCCTGATCCGGAGGATGAAAGAGACCTACCGTCCAGCCTTTGTGATCGCCGGGGGAGCATCGGAGGATCAGAAGGAAGCGCCGGCGGAGCTGTATTCGAAGCTGGGACTGCTCCTGTCCACCTCCGGGAGCACGGGAGCACAGAAGCTGGTACGGCTCAGCTATGACAATCTGCAGGCCAACTGCGACTCCATCGTCGAATACCTGGAGCTGACGGAGCAGGAGCGCCCGATCACCACGCTCCCCATGGAATACACCTACGGACTTTCGGTGATCCACAGCCATGCGGCGGTGGGAGCATCTATCATTCTGACGGACCGCGCTTTTGTGGATCCGAAGTTCTGGGAGCTGGTGGAGAAGCAGGGTGCGACGTCCATGGCAGGCGTGCCTTATTCCTATGAGATGCTCCACCGTCTGCGGATCGAACGGATGGATCTGCCGAAGCTGCGGACGCTGACCCAGGCGGGAGGCCATCTGAAGACGGAGCTGCAGGAGTCCATCGGAGCCTGGGCGCAGGAGAGCGGGCGCAGGCTGTTCGTGATGTACGGACAGACGGAGGCGACTGCCCGAATGAGCTACGTGCCGCCCCGGCGCTGTCTGGATAAGATCGGGAGCATCGGCATTCCGGTGCCCGGGGGCAGGATCGAGCTTCTGGGTACGGAGGGAGAGCCGATCACCGCACCGAAGGAGAACGGGGAACTCATTTACTACGGAGCCAACGTGTCCCTGGGATACGCCTCCTGCCGGGAGGATCTGGCGAAGGGGGATGAGAACGAAGGCCGTCTCGAGACCGGCGACATCGCCTATCGGGACGAAGAAGGTTATTTCTATATTACCGGACGAAAGAAACGATTCATCAAGCTGTACGGCAAGCGGATCAGCCTGGATCAGGTTCAGGAGGATCTGCAGGAGGAATTCGATACAGCGGATATCGTCTGTACCGGCAATGACGATCAGGGCGTGATCGTCTGGCAAACGCGGCAGACCGCGGAGGCGGATCCGGAGAGGCTGGAACAGGTCTTCTGGGACCGCTGGGGCATCAGGGGTGACAAGGTACATATGAGAACGATCGATCAGATTCCGCGCAATGCGTCCGGGAAGATCATCTACGCGGAGTTAAAGCAGGGGGAAGAAGATGGAGTACCGAAGCAATAAGAAGGGGGAGCCGATCTCGATCCTGGGATACGGCTGCATGCGGCTGGCCAGAAAGGGCCGGGCCATCGATCTGGACAAGGCGCAGGCGGAGCTCATGCGCGCCTACGAGCAGGGGGTCAATTATTTTGACACGGCCTACATCTATTCCGGAAACGAAGCGGCACTGGGGGAGGTTCTGGAGCGCACCGGCATCCGAAGCGAGATCAATCTGGCCACCAAGCTGCCCCATTATCTGGTGGGCAGCAGGAAGGCAGTGGAGCGGATCTTTCAGGAAGAGCTGTCGAGGCTTAGAACCGACTGGATCGACTACTATCTGATCCATTTCCTGACGGATGTCTCCCAGTGGGAAAAACTGAAACGCCTCGGCATAGAGGAATGGATCGCGGAGAAGAAAGCCTCCGGGCAGATCCGCAACATCGGTTTTTCCTTTCACGGGAACACCGAGAGCTTTCTGGCGATCCTGGGAGACTTCGACTGGGATTTCTGCATGATCCAGTACAACTACATGGACGAGCATGCCCAGGCGGGCCGCGAGGGTCTGGAGGCAGCCGAAGCCAAGGGGATTCCGGTCATCATCATGGAGCCGCTGCGGGGAGGCAAGCTGGTGGACGCCCTGCCCCGGGAGGCGAAGCAGCTCATCGCGGAAGGAGAGCAGGGATATACGCCGGCGGAGCTGGCGCTGCGGTGGCTGTGGGATCAGCCGGCAGTGACCTGCGTCCTCTCCGGAATGAATTCCCTGGAGATGGTGGATGAGAACTGCCGGATCGCTTCCGATGCAAAGGCTGGAGCGTTCACGGAGAAGGAGCGGGATCTGATCGACCGGGTCCGCTCAGCCATCATTGCCTCGACGAAAGTCGGCTGCACCGAGTGCGGCTACTGCATGCCCTGTCCCCAGAAGGTGGATATCCCGGGAACGTTCCGCTGCTATAACCGGATGTTTACTGAGACGAAACGGGCCGGTCAGAAGGATTACCTGCAGGCCATCGCTCTGAGGGACCCGGCAGCCTTTGCAGGTCAGTGCAATGAATGCGGCCGCTGTGAGAAACACTGCCCGCAGAACCTGCCGATCCGAAAGGAACTGAAGGCGGCGGACCGGGCTCTGATGCCGCCGTACATGAAGCTGGGAATCACGATCGCCCGTAAGTACCTGCGTCTCGGCAAAAAACGAAAGGAGGCCGCAGAATAGAAATTCTGTGGTATACTGGAGCCATGAAAGAGTTCAATATCAGTACAAATGTATTTTTTGGAGAGAACTGCCTGGAGCGCCTGGATCAGATACAGGGGAAAAGGGTGATCATCATCTGCGACGCGTTCATGGTCAAATCCGGCGTCGTGGATAAAATCAAAGCGCACCTGGGCAGCTGCAGCGTCAGCGTGTTCGACAAGACCGTGCCGGATCCGCCCATTGAAGTGGTTTCGGAGGGCATTCAGTGTCTGGCGTCCTGCCAGGCGGAGGTCATGATCGCGGTGGGCGGAGGCTCGGCGATCGATGCGGCCAAGGCGATTCGGGTGATCGGACACCGGCTGGGTATGGCGAACATCGAGGAGTGCTTCGCGATCCCGACCACCAGCGGAACCGGATCGGAGGTGACGAAATTCTCGGTCATCACCAACGCGAAGGAGGGGGTGAAATATCCCCTCATCGACCAGGAACTGCAGCCGATGGTGGCGATCCTGGATCCGGATCTGGTGAAGACCATGCCGCCGTCGATTACCGCGGATACAGGCATGGACGCGCTGACCCACGCGCTGGAGGCCTATGTGTCGACGGAAGCCAACGACTTCACCGACGCGTTATCGGAGAAAGCGGTCACGCTGCTGATGAAGTTCCTGCCGATGGCGGTGCAGGACGGAGAGGATCTGCTGGCCAGGGAGAAGGTGCACAATGCGGCATGCCTCGCCGGCATGGCATTCAACACAGCCGGCATCGGTATCTGTCACAGCATCGCCCATGCGATCGGAGCCAGATTCCACGTTTCCCACGGACGGGCCAACGCGATGCTTCTGGCGGAGGTGATCCGGTTCAACGCGGATCTGGAAAACCGCGAGAAGACGCTGTGCGCCCGCAAGCTGCAGCGGATGGCCAAGCTGATCGGACTGCCCTATACCGACCACCGGGTGGCGGCCGCCGGTCTTGCCCGCAGGATCGAAGGCATGAAGCGTTCCTTCGGCATCCCGATGGATCTGAAGGGCCTTGGGATCGACCCGGCGGAGGTGATGCGGCAGAAGGATGCGCTCATCGAAGCCGCCCTCGCGGATGCTTGCACGAAGACCAATCCGCGGAAGGTCAGCGCGGAAGACATCAGCAAGATCCTGGATAAGATCACACCGCTGTAGGAAGGAGCCGCGATCATGAAACAATTCTTTTCCAGTCCGAAACGGGCGATCCTGTTTATCGTGTTTGTCCTGTTCTGCATTCTGATGGCCATCGGAGGCGTGCAGATGGGCCTGGCCATGGGCGACTGAAGCCGGGCCAGGGGCGGCGTACCGCCGGGCCAGGGGTGGCGGATCGCCGGGTGAAAATCGCGGATTCCCCTTTGACAAACGGGCCGATCCGGTGGTAGGATAGGCAGGAAGAAAACAAAATAAACGAAATGTTGTGTAGCAGGAATGCGTAAGTCCAGACAGGGCAGACGCATTCTTTTTTTGAGCGGAGGAACTATGAAGAAAGTCAGTATTTTATCGTTATCCCTTTTAACGGTCATGGCCGGTGCGGCGGTGGCGCCGGCGCTGGGAGTGATCCGGGAGTATTTCGCAGGCAGCAGCGCCCTTGCGATTCAGATGATCATCAGTATGCCGGCGCTGTTTATTTTTCTGACCAGTTTCATTTTCCCGAAGCTGACGGAGCGGCTGCCCGTGAAAAGTCTGGTAATGATCGGTCTGATGTTTTATGTGATCGGCGGATGCCTTGCAGGGATGTTCAATCAGATCGGGCTGGTGCTGGCATTCCGCGCGCTGGTGGGAGTCGGTGTGGGCATCATCATGCCTCTCTCCACGGGACTGCTGTCGTTTTATTATCCGCCGGAGGAGCTGGACGGGCTGATGGGACTTTCCTCTGCAATGAACCAGATGGGCGGCGTGGTCGCGACCCTGCTCTCGGGGATGCTGGCCGCGGTGAGCTGGCGGCTCAGCTTTCTCGTTTATCTGCTGGGTCTGATCTGCGCGGTGCTGTGTCTGTTGTTTCTGCCAAATGACCGGCTGCAGCCGGAGCCGACGGAGCAGTACAAGGGGCAGGGAAGCCGGGATTCGGGGGAGGAGCAGGAGAGGCTTCGCTCCCGTCATCCGCTGCTGCGGTATTATGTTTACATTATCGCCATGTTTCTTCTGATGGTGGTGTTCTTTCTCTATCCGTCCAACTTCGCCATCGAGACGGTGAAGGAGGGAGTGATCGGTCAGCACTGGATCGCAGTGATCATGGCCTTCATGGATCTGGTGGCCTTCCTCGGCGGACTCAGCTTCGCCCGGGTCAAGAAGCGGACCGGAAGGCACACTCTGCTGGTTCCGCCGGCGCTGTTTCTGGCGGGATACGCGCTGCTGGCGCTGGCAGGCGGGTGGATCGGCGCCATTGCCGGTTCAGCCTTTGTAGGATTTGCCAACGGGATCGGGGTACCTTCGATCATTTCGGAAGCCTCGCAAAAGGCTGGTAAGTCCGCGGTATCGACGGTCATGCCGCTGCTTTCTGCCGCCATCTATCTGGGACAGTTTCTGGCGCCGTTTATCATGTCCGGAATGAACCGCCTGTGCGCCGAACTCGTCGCAGCCGGCGGAGCGGATTTTCATTTGCCCTATCTGTTCGCGGCTGGCCTGGCCGCAGTTCTCGCGCTTTGGGTCGCCCTTGCCCGCAGGTGAGCAGCGGCCTTTTTTGGCATGCGGACCGGTTTTTCCCGGTTTTCTGCGCGGCACACGTCGCAGCGCTTGATGCCGGCTGCAGGTGCAGCCCCGGCATTTGGCTCTGATCTTTGCCGTAACAACGGCATTTGTGAATTTGAAAGCGTTTTCCACGAAATCACAAAGGCTGGCAGGATCCTTCGCAGAAATGATTATCATATGGTTGTTTCAAGATCGCTTTTTCTGCGAAGATTATACAAAAGCTGTGGTTCTTCGCGGAAATAATCCTTGTCATTCTAGCGTTTACCAGTGTTTTATGCGAAGAGTTCCATAATAACTACATCCTTCGCAGAAATGCGTCATCGATCCTCTGGACTATATCATTTTGTTCCGCGAAGAGTGTTGATTTCAGAGGCAGGTTCGAAGAAAAGACACGTGGCAAGCGATCTTCGAAATTCTATTTCCGCGATCATCGAAAAGAAATATGTGATTTCGCAGAAATTCCGCCGGAGATCACCAAAGGAGCCAGCAGAGCGTCATCAGGCGGCGGGGGTATACTGTGGCAGTGCAGCGACACTGGGTGAAGTAGTTTTCTTTGTCGGGAGCCGGAGTTGTGTCTTTATTTATTTCCGAAACGTGATATACTATAATCTGTATGGGAAAAATTTGAAACAGATGGGCGGCGAAGCCGCTATTCGATAGAAAGGGATGAACAACATGGCAAAGGTAGATATTTTTTCGGGTTTCCTCGGGGCAGGCAAGACGACGCTGATCAAGAAGCTCATCGCGGAGGCGTATGAAGAGGAGAAGATCGTGTTGATCGAGAACGAATTCGGTGAGATCGGCGTAGACAGCGGTTTCCTGAGGGATACCGGAGTTCAGATCAACGAGATGAATTCCGGATGCATCTGCTGCACTCTGGTAGGAGATTTCGGACGGGCGCTGAACGAGGTCATCGATACCTACGATCCGGACCGGATCCTGATTGAGCCCTCGGGCGTGGGCAAGCTGAGCGACGTGATCATCGCCGTGCAGGATCTGAAAAACGACCGCATCGAGCTGAACGGCTTCACCACGGTCGTAGACGCGAAGAAAGCGCGGGTCTACATGACCAACTTCGGCGAGTTCTATCAGAACCAGGTGGAACACGCAAGCTCCATCATTCTCAGCCACACCGACGGTCTGTCCGAGCAAAAGCTGGACAAATGCATTGAGCTGCTGCGGAAGTACAACGACCACGCGGCCATCGTGACGACGCCCTGGGATCAGATCTCCGGGAAGTCGATTCTGGAAACAATGGAACAGAAGAAGACGCTGTCCGCAGAACTGGATAAGCTCCGGGAGGAAGCCTACGCCCATGAGGCGGAGCATCATCACCATGAGCACGGGCATGACCACGAGCACGAACATGATCACCACGACCATGATCATGACCACGAGCATCATGACCATGATCACGAGGAGCATGATCACCACGACCACGATCATGACCATCATCATGATCACGACCACCACGACCACGACCACGATCACCACGACCACGACCACCACCACGCCGATGAGATCTTCGATGAATTCGGCGTGTATACCGCGCATAAGTTCACGGCGGATCAGATCGAAGATGCACTGAAAGCGCTGGGCAACTTCGGCGAGTACGGTCAGGTGCTGCGGGCCAAGGGCATCGTCGAGGGTGAAGACGGACAGTGGATCCATTTCGATTATGTGCCGGGCGAGCCGGAGGTACGCAGCGGCGGCGCGGAGACCACCGGGCTGATCTGCGTCATCGGTGTGGGTCTGGACAAGGAAGCCATCGAAGAGCTGTTCGGACTGTAAGCTGGTAAGCTGTAAACTGTAAGCAGAGAGAGTAGGAAAGAACATGCCAATGAATATGCCGCAGGAAATGCCGGTCTACCTGTTCACCGGCTTTCTTGATGCAGGGAAGACAACCTTTATACAGGATGCGCTGGAGAGCAGGGACTTTAACGAAGGCGAGCAGACGCTGCTGCTGGTCTGTGAAGAGGGCGAGGTCGAATACGATCCAGGCCGGTTCTATCAGAGCGGCAGCGAGAAAGTCGTCATCGAACAGATCGAAGACGAGACCGACCTGAGCACCTTCCTTTTGAACTCGCTGGTCAAAAAAGCAGGCGCCAGCCGTGTCATCATCGAATGGAACGGCATGTGGAGCCTGTCCAGCCTTTACGAGAACATGCCCATCGGCTGGATGATCTACCAGCAGGTCATGCTGGCGGACGCGACGACCTTCCTGATGTACAACCGCAACATCCGGCAGCTGACCTTCGAGCAGCTGCAGGGCGCGGAGATGGTCGCCTTCAACCGGTGCAAGCGGGATGAAAAGTTCGAGGACTGGCAGATGGAGGCCCACAAGATCTGCCGGGTCGCCAACCGCAAATCCCAGATCATCTATGAGTTCGGCAGAAACGACATTCTGATGGATGACATCGCTGATCCTTTGCCCTATGATATGACAAAGAAGCTTCTGGATATCCAGGATGAGGATTTTGCCGAGTGGTACCGGGACATTAACGAGAAGCAGGATGAGTACGAGGGCAAGGAGATCATCATCAAAGGCAGGGCCGTCGTCGGAGACGAGCTGCCAAAGGGCAAATTTATCTTCGGCCGTCACGTGATGACCTGCTGTGAAGCGGATATCCAGTTTGCAGGACTGCTGTGCCGCTACGATGAGAAGAAGACCGCCCGGCTCAGCAACGGTCAGTGGGTGGAGATCCGTGCCAGGGTGAAGAATGAATACGACCCGATCTACGAAGAGGTCGGACCTGTCATGTACTGCAGCAAGGTCACGAAAGTGGATCCCTGCAGTCCGGAGGTCGCAACGTTCTGAGGATGGAATCTGAGGAGAACAGATCATGAAAATCGAAGTAGGATTCGGTAACACCGTTCAGTCGGTGGAGGTCCCGGACAGGAATCTGCTGCAGATCCTGCGGGCCAATCCTGCCCCGGAGCAGGCGGGTCCGGGGGGTGAGGAAGCCGTCCGCCGGGCGCTGGCAAACCCCATCGGATCACCCGGACTGGATCAGATCATCCATCCGGGAGAGAAGATCGTCATCATCACCAGCGATATTTCCCGGCCGATGCCGACCTGGGACGTCATGCCGTCTCTGCTGGATGCGCTGTACGAAGCCGGAGCACGGCGGGAGGACATCACGCTGGTTTTCGCCCGGGGCTCCCACCGGGGGCACACGGAGGAGGAGCAGCGCCATCTCGCCGGAGAGAGAGCCTGGCAGGAGATCCGGTGCATTGATTCGGATCCGGAGGACTGCGTCCACCTGGGAACCACCCGGCGGGGCACACCCATCGACATCATGAAGATCGTGGCTGAGGCGGACCGGCGGATCTGCGTCGGCAACATCGAGTACCACTATTTCGCGGGGTATTCGGGCGGCGCAAAGGCTGTATTTCCCGGGACTTCCACGCCCCAGGTGATCCAGGCCAACCATTCGATGATGGTGGATGAGCGGGCCCATGCAGGTAATATGGACACCAATCCACTGCGCCGGGACATCGATGAAGCCGCCGCCGTCTGCGGCATCGACTTCATCCTCAATGTCGTTCTGGATGAGCACAAGAAGATCCTTTATGCCGTCGCAGGGGATGTGAAGGAGGCCCACCGGGCCGGCTGCCGGTTTCTGGACAGCCTTTATTCCGTGGAGATCCCCGAGCGGGCCGACATCGTGATTGTTTCCCAGGGGGGAGCACCGAAGGATGCCAACCTGTACCAGACCCAGAAGGCGCTGGACAATTCCAAGCACGCCATCAAGGACGGCGGGAGCATCATTCTGGTCGGCTCCTGCCATGAGGGCATGGGATCGGCGATCTTTGAAGAGTGGATGACACAGGCACAGAGGCCGGAGGATCTGATCCGGCGGATCGGGGAGAACTTCAAACTGGGCGGACACAAGGCAGCCGCCATTGCGCAGATCCTGAAGCGGGCGGACATCCGCCTGGTATCCGAGATGGACCCGGAGTTCGTGCGGTCCATCTTCATGGAGCCCTACGAAAGCCTGGCTCCAGCCTTTGCAGACGCGATGAAGCAGCAGGGGCCGGAGGCGAAGGTGATCGTGATGCCCTACGGAGGCGCGACCCTGCCGGTGCTGCGCGGATAACAGGAAAACTATGGAATTTTAGTGGACAGAATCAACGGAGGACAGAAAATGGATTATGCAAAGGAGTCCCTGCGGCTTCACGAAGAGGAATGGGACGGTAAGATCGAAGTCGTAGCAACGGTTCCGGTCAGAAATGAGGAGGATCTTTCGCTGGCATATACCCCCGGCGTGGCCCAGCCCTGTCTGGAGATCCAGAAGGACATCAGCAAGAGTTACACCCTGACCCGGCGGGCCAACATGTGCGCGGTGGTGACCGACGGCTCCGCGGTGCTGGGACTGGGAGACATCGGGCCGGAGGCAGGCATGCCCGTCATGGAGGGAAAATGCGTCCTGTTTAAGTCCTTTGCGGATGTGGACGCCTTCCCGATCTGCGTGAAGACCAAGGACGTAGACGAATTTGTCGAGACGGTGTATAACATTTCCGGCTCCTTCGGAGGCATCAATCTGGAGGATATTAGCGCGCCCCGGTGTTTTGAGATCGAGCGGAAGCTTAAGAAAAAATGCGATATTCCGATCTTTCACGACGATCAGCACGGAACGGCGGTCATCACGCTGGCCGGGCTGACCAACGCGCTGAAGGTGGTCGGTAAAAAGAAGGAGGACGTGAAGATCGTAACCTCCGGAGCCGGCGCGGCGGCGGTTGCCATCACCCGGATCCTGCTTTCTGCGGGGTACGAGAACGTGATCATGACGGACCGCTGCGGCATCATCTACGAGGGCCGCAGGGAAGGCATGAACTGGATCAAGGAGGTCATGGCCAAGGTCACGAACCTGGAAGGAAAGAAGGGGAGTCTGGCAGACGCCATGGAAGGCGCGGATGTGTTCATCGGTGTATCGGCACCGGGGCTGGTCACCAAGGATATGGTCCGGTCCATGAACCGGGACCCCATCATTTTCGCCTGTGCCAATCCAACTCCGGAGATCTTCCCGGAGGATGCAAAGGCTGCTGGGGCCGCGGTGGTGTCAACGGGCCGCTCCGATTTCCCGAACCAGATCAACAACGTTCTGGCATTTCCCGGGATCTTCCGCGGGACCTTCGATGCCCATGCCAGCGACATCAATGAGGAAATGAAGCTGGCTGCAGCGGAAGCGCTGGCGGAACTGATCACAGAGGAGGAGCTGTGCGCTGACTACATCATTCCGAAAGCCTTCGATCCGAGGGTCGGCCCGGCGGTGGCTGCCGCAGTCGCGCAGGCGGCCAGGGAATCCGGCGTGGCCAGAGACTGATCACCGGAAGGAATGTGTCGGGAATATTCAAAAAATTTGTACTGCCGGCAGACGGGTGTGGTACAATAAAGCATAGTATTCAACCGAAAGGAGATATAGATTTATGGCAAAAAACATTGATTGGGGTAATCTGGCTTTTGAGTATCAGCCGACAGATTATCGTGTCACTGCGAAGTGGAGTGACGGCAAATGGAGCGATCTGGAACTGACTACGGACGCGACGGTTCACATCTCCGAATGCGCCGGTGTTCTGCAGTATGCTCAGACGGTATTCGAAGGTCTGAAGGCATACCGGACCGAGGACGGCAAGATCGTTACGTTCCGTCCGGATCTGAACGCCCAGAGAATGATCGATTCCGCGAAAAGGCTGGCCATCCCGGAGGTCTCGGAGGAGATGTTCATGGAGGCTCTGGACATGCTGGTCAAGGCCAATGAAGAATGGGTGCCGCCCTACGGCAGCGGAGCAACGCTTTATATCCGTCCGTTCATCTACGGCAGCGGCCCGGTCATCGGCGTAGCGCCGGCACCGGAGTATGAGTTCCGCATGATGTGCATGCCGGTGGGACCTTACTTCAAGGCAGGCATCAAGCCGATCGTCATCAAGGTGTCCGATTACGACCGTGCGGCACCGCACGGCACGGGCAACATCAAAGCCGGTCTGAACTACGCTATGAGCCTGTACGCGGGCGAGCTTGCTCACGCGGAAGGATTCTCCGAGAATATGTATCTGGACGCGGCGACCAGGACCTACGTCGAGGAGACCGGCGGCGCTAACTTCATCTTTATCACGAAGGACGGCAAAGTCATCACCCCGAAATCCAAGTCCGATTCCATCCTGCCTTCGGTCACCAGAAGAAGCCTGATGATCGTAGCCAAGGACATTCTCGGCATGGAGACCGAACAGCGCATGGTCGCCTTTGATGAGGTGAAGGACTTCGTCGAGTGCGGACTTTGCGGAACGGCGGCCGTGATCTCGCCGGTGGGCAAGATCAACGACCACGGAACAGAGATCGCATTCCCCTCCGGCATGGATGAGATGGGACCGACCATCAAGAAGCTCTACGACACTCTGACCGGTATCCAGATGGGTACGGTGGAGGCGCCGGAAGGCTGGATCCACGAGATCAAATAGCTTTTTTCACAAAGGCAGGACCGTCCTGCCTTTGTATTGTAATGAACAAGGAGGTCAGGAAAATGGCAGATCTGAGATTATGGGATATCGTTAATGAACTGAAGGGACCGGGATACAAATGGGTAAACCTGACTCATGAGCTCTCGCCGCAGACACCGCACTGGTTCGGTTTCGCGCCGATGCAGGGGGATCTGCTGTTCGATTATCTGGAAGGAACGCCGGAGGACAAGATGGCGCCCATGCGCTGCCACCAGTGGAGCGTCGCCAGCCAGTACGGCACCCACGCGGACGTTCCGATTCATTTCCACGGGGACGGCAGGGACATGAGCCAGATCACGGAGAAGGAACTGATGTATCCGATGGTCGTCATCGATAAATCAGCGGAGTGCGCGGCGGATCCGGACTTCATGCTGACGGTGGATGACATCAAGGCATGGGAAGAGGAATACGGCAGGATCCCGGAAGGAAGCTTCGTAGCCTTCCGTTCCGACTGGTACAAGAAGGAGGATCTGGAGAACAAGGACGCGGACGGACAGCCCCACTACCCGGGCTGGGACATCGAGGCCATCCGGTGGCTGGTGGAGGAGAGAAACATCGGCGCCATCGGTCATGAGCCGGCGGATACCGATCCGGCGAAGGTCACCACGAAGGAAGACGCGTATCCGTATCCGGGCGAGCAGTACATCCTGGCTGTGGACCGGATCCAGATAGAGGTCATGAGGAATCTGGATCAGCTGCCGCCGGTGGGCGCAATGATCCTCATTGGATTCCCGAAGCTGAAAGACGGTACGGGATTCCCGACCAGAGTTTACGCGATCTGCCCGGCGGAATAGGAGGAGACTATGGCACTGGAATTTGACGAACAGCTGTCCCGTCTGCAGAAACCGGTCCGGGAGGACATGACAGACGAGGAATACGCTGTATTTAACAAAAATGTAGAAGTAATGACGGAGAACTGGGGGTTCATCAACAACCTGTTTAAGATCCTCCCCCTGAACGCGAAGGAGTACATCGGATTTCTGAACTTCAAGGGATCCCTGTACAACGACAGCTGCTTCCTGACGGATGCGCAGAAGGAAATGATCGGCGTGGTCGTTTCCTCCTACAACTGCTGCACCTACTGCCTGCAGACCCACGGAGACAACCTGCGGGGGATGTGGCAGAATGCGTCCCTGGTGGACAAGCTGTCCGGCAACTACCGCTCCTGCAAGGACGAGCTGTCCCGGGAGGATTACGCTCTGTGTGAGTACGCCTGGTTCGTGACCGCTCATCCCAGAGACATCGAGCAGGAACAGGTGGACAAGCTGCGGGATGCCGGCTTCGACGATCATCAGATCCTGGAGGCCGCCTTTGTCGCCGGCTTCTTCAATTACACCAACCGCTGGGTCAGCACCATCGCGCCGGTGGTCAATCCGGGACACTTCAAGCACAACCGGGATTTTGAGAAATAAGTGAGAAAGCGGGACCCGCTTGGAACCTGGCTTGAAACGAAGAACTCTGCCAATGAGAAGGAAATATCCTCTTTTGGCAGAGTTTTTAACGTGTCGACACCCAACAGAAGACGAAAACTCTGTCAATATCGTGACGGAATCATGAATTGGCAGAGTTTGAGCTGTTTTTCACTATATTAGTTAGGACTAACTCTGCCAATAATAACAAAAATGGAGGATTTGGCAGAGTTCGCGGAAAAGGATCAACCCTTTCGGAAGGTATATCCCGCCTCGAAGCCTTCCCGGATCGCGGTAGCGATCCGGCCGCCTTTGCGCGCGTCTCCGACGACATAGACATTGTCAAAGGCAGCGCGGAACTGATCGACCAGTTCGGAATCCGGGCGGATGCCGGCAGCGAGGATGACGCAGTCTGCGGTGATGTCAAAGCATTTGCCGCTGGCAAGCTCCTTCACGGATACGCCGCCTTCATTAACGGACAGCAGCTGATGCCCCGGATAGAGCGCAGGCTCCGCGGGAAGGATTCTCGAGAGCTCGTCATTTCGAATGGCAGGGAAGATGCCGGGGCCGATGTCCGGCAGCATTTCCACGATGGATACCTCCGCGCCGCGGGCCAGGATCAGTTCCGCGGTCTCAAGGCCGGTGAGGCCGGAGCCGATGATACACACGCTTCCTGCAGCAGCGCATCCGCGGATCACGTCTTCCGCCGTAACGACGAAGCCGCTGGCCAGGCCTTCTTCGATTCCGGGAACCGGAGGGATCGCCGGCCGGGCGCCGCAGGCGAGGATCACCCCGGCAGGCTCAAGGGAGGAGATCAGCTGCGGATCTGCCTCGCTGCCGGTGCGCACCTCCACATCCAGGGCGGAGAGCTGCGCCTTCATCGAGGCGGTCAGGGCCGTGATCTTATCTTTTAACAGAGGCTTGTCTGCAATGTTCAGTGTGCCGCCAAGCTCCGCTTCCTTTTCGAAGAGGACCGGACGGAACCCGCGCAGGGCGAGGACCCGGGAAGCTTCCATGCCGGCGGGACCGCCGCCGATGACCGCCACCGGCTCTCCGTGACCGGACCGGTGCAGGGGAGGGAACTCGATCTCCCGGGCGGCCTGCGCGTTCACAGAGCAGCGGATCGGAAGACCGGATCCCAGTACGCGTTCTCTGCAGTAGAGGCATCCGATGCAGCGGCGGATCTCAGCGGACCGTCCAGCCTTTGCCTTATTCATGAACTCGGGATCCGCCAGCTGGGAACGGCCCAGTCCCACGAAGTCGCAGACGCCTTCCTCCAGCAGTTCCTCCGCGAAGTCGGGATCCTTGATGGTATTGGTGGCGATGACCGGGATCTGCAGAGCCTCCCGGTAAGCCTTCGCGACGTGCTTCTTCCAGCCGGGCTGATAGGAGAAGGGCTCGCAGTTGGCGTCCCCGTTGCGGGCGCTGCCATTGCTGATGTTGATCGCGTCGATCCCCAGACTTTGCAGGTAAAGGGCGACCTCGAGACCCTCCTCCAGGCTCAGAAATCCCGGGACCGGAGTCATCTCATCGCCGCACATCCGCACCAGGATCGGGAACTTCGGACCGAGTTTGGCCCGGATCCCTTCGATGATCTCCGCAATGAAGCGGCAACGGTTCTCGACAGAGCCGCCGTAGGAATCGGTTCTGCGATTGTAGTATTTGCTGAAAAACTGGGCAATCAGATACCCGTGGGCCCCGTGGAGCTCGACCCCGTCGTAGCCCGCCTTAAAGCATCGGACGGCAGCGTCGATGAACTTGCCCTCGATCCGCTGGATATCCTCCAGGGTCATTTCCTTCGGAACGGGGCGCCCCTCCGCAATGGGCACCGCGCTGGGCGCCAGATTGTCCCGGCCGGTGAAGGCGGGATTCGATGTGGCTCCTCCGTGATGGATCTGAGCGATGATACGGCAGTCGTAGAGATGCACCGCGTCCGTCAGCTCCTCCATCGGAGAGATGTGATAATCCCGGGCGATCCGGAGATTATGGATCGATGGGATGCTGTCGATATCGTCCACGCCGGTGTATTCGTGGATGATCATGCCGATGCCACCCTTGGCCCGCTCCTGATAGTAGCGAATCTGCCGGGGGGTCACAATACCGTCCTTATCGGCCATATCCGTTGCCATGGGCATCATGACCGCGCGGTTCTTAATGGTCAAGGGGCCGATCCGGCCCGGCGTGAAAAGTTTCTCATACATTACCCGTTCCTCCTTAGCTTCAGCAGTTTCCCCGCAGGATATCGTTGTCAATGTTCTTCAGGACCTCCCGGTCGATGGAGGTGAGGCCCCGTATCAGCGCGTCGATATCTTCGCGGGTGTTAAAAACGCTCAGGCTGACCCGCAGGCAGCCGTCGTACTTCTGGTTCTTCAGATGTTTATGGATCAGACCGGCGCAGTGGTGGCCCGCACGCACGGCGATGTCCGACTGGCGGTCCAGAAGGGCAGCGACCTCGTTGGCCCGAAAACCCTCCAGGTTCAGACTGACCACACCCGCCTGCAGCGCTCCCGGCGGGGCAGCGTAGACCGTGATGTTCGGAACTTCCGGAAGCCTTTGCAGCAGATACCCGGTCAGCTCCGATTCCATCCCCCACAGGTCCCTGCCTTTCATCCATTCGAGAGCTGCCTGAAGGCCGCAGATGGCTGGTGTATCCATGCTGGCACATTCCATTTTCTCAGGCATGTGACGGGGCATGGCCGGGTCTTCGGAGCGGATGCCGTTGCCGCCGGCAAGCAAAGGCTGCAGGTCCACTCCGCTTCGAATAAAGAATCCGCCGATCCCGAAGGGAGCATACAGGGTCTTGTGACCGGCGAAGGCGATGCAGTCCGCCTTCAGCTGAGCGAAACGCATCCGAAGAAGCCCCATGGCCTGCGCTGCGTCCAGCACCGTGAAGGCGCCGTATTCCTTTGCCGCAAGAAAGATCTCCCTGGCCGGGAGCACGTATCCGGTCACATTGCTGATTGCCGTCACAGCGACCAGCGACGGAGGATCCTCGCGAAACCGCTCCTTCATGCGGTCAAGATCGATGGAAAGGTCTTCGGCCAGAGGAAGTTCATGCAGCAGGATGCCGTGCCTTTGTGCCATCAGGTGCAGCGGGCGGAGCACGGCGTTGTGTTCATAGGGGGACACGTATACATGCATCCCCGGCTGCCACGGCTGACCCTGCAGGATCTGATTCAGCGCGATGGTCACGGAAGGGGTCAGGGCGATCTCGGCCTGCCCTCTGGCATCGCAAAGGCTGATCAGCCTTTGCTTGACATCCCGGATCATGGCAGTCGCCTCCCGGGCGGATCCGTAGGCGCCGCGGCCGGCATTGACAGCGCCGGTTCTGGCGAACCGGTCCACGGCATCGTAGACGCAGTCCGGTTTGGGGAAAGTGGTTGCTCCGTTGTCAAGATAGATCACAGTACGGTCCTTCCTTCGTTCATAAAATCCTGTCCGTTTCATTGTAGCACAAAAATAGTCTGACAATTAGAGAAATCAATGCGATTGCCGCATTTAAAGAAAAGATTGATGTAAATGGTTTCATCCCGGGAAAGCGGTGAAATTAGTGTTGATTAACTGCCGGGGCGATTTGTATATTAGTGGTGATATCAGATGAGAATCCTGTTGATCCGTTCGTATTGAACAAGAAAGGTAGATTGAGAATGAGCAGATTGGAATTCAAACAGAAGTCGCAGGCTCAGAAGGAGGTCGAGGCTCTCTACGGAGATATCCAGCGCAGAGTCATCGCCAGCCCTCCGAGCCAGTGTCAGGTCGATCTGACCTGTTCCTTCCTGAAACTGTGCCAGGCCCAGTCCTGCGGCAAGTGCATCCCCTGTAGGACCGGCGTCAACCAGATGATCCTGATCCTGGAGAGGATTCTGGATCTGGACGAGTCGTCCTCGCTGGACGATCTGACGCTGCTGCAGAAGACGGCGGAGACCGTCCGGGATTCTTCGGACTGCGCGGTGGGTACGGAAACGGCGGAGATCGTTCTGAAGAGTCTGCACAGCTTCGAGGAGGATTATATCTCTCATATTGAGAACAACCGCTGTTCGGACAGCGTTACCGATATGAGAAATACCGTTCCCTGCGTCGCCAAGTGCCCGGCGGAGGTCGATATTCCGGGATACATCTCCCTCATTAAGGCCGGCCGCTACGACGATGCGGTCAAGCTCATTCGCAAGGACAATCCGTTCCCGACGGTGTGTGCGCTGATCTGCGAGCATCCCTGCGAGGGGCACTGCCGGAGAAACATTCTCGATGCCTCCATCAATATCCGGGGACTGAAGATGTTCGCGGTGGACAACTGCTCCGAGACCGTTCCGATCCCGGAGAAGATGGAATCCACCGGCAAGAAGATCGCTATCATCGGCGGCGGTCCCAGCGGACTCACCGCAGCCTATTACCTGAGCCTCATGGGACACGATACGAAGATCTTCGAGCGCCGGGCCCAGCTGGGCGGGATGCTGCGCTACGGCATTCCCAGCTACCGCCTGCCCCGGCATCGTCTGGACTGGGACATCAGGTCCATTCTCTCCGCCGGTGTGGAGGTGGAGCTGAATGCGGACATCAATACAGAGGAGGCCGTCAGCCGGTTAATGAAGGAATACGATGCAGTCTATGTCGCCATCGGTGCCCATAACTACAAGATGATCGGCATCGAAGGCGAGGAGAGCAACGGCGTTATCTCCGCGGTCGATATGCTTCGGGGCATCGGCGATGAAAAGATGCCGGACTTCAAAGGCAAGAGAGTCGTCGTAGTCGGCGGCGGCAACGTGGCCATGGACGTCGCCAGAACGGCGATGCGTCTGGGAGCGGCCCACGTGGACATCGCCTACCGGAGACGCAAGGTCGATATGACCGCGCTGCCCGAAGAGATCGACGGCGCCATCGCCGAAGGCTGCCGCCTGCTGGAGCTGCGGACCCCGGTGCGCATCGAATCGGATGCGGAGGGCAACGTGAAGGCGCTGGTGGTCAAGCCCCAGAAGGTCGGTCCCTACGATTCCTCCGGCCGCCCGAAATCCTTCCCGGCGCAGAAGGACGAAGAGGTTCTGACCTGTGACATCGTCGTCGGCGCCATCGGACAGGAGATCGATTCCGAGGTATTCGAAAAGGCTGGCGTGTCCGTCCTCTGGAAGAAGCTGAACACCGACGAATCCATGGCGGTGGAAGGCATGGAGGGCGTCTTCGCCGGCGGCGACAGCGTTACCGGACCGTCCACGGTCATCAACGCCATCGCACAGGGCAGAGTTGCCGCGGCGAACATCGACAGCTACCTGGGATACAACCACGAGATCAAGGTGGAGCTGGACATTCCGGATCCGGACCTGAAGGACTACATTCCCTGCGGCCGGTCCGAGCTGACATCCCGTTACCCGGATGAGAGAAACAGAGACTTCGACGGATTTGAGAACGGCCTCCTTCTGGAGGAGGCGATTCAGGAAGCGGGACGCTGCCTGAGATGCGATTGCAATAACCTCGGCGCATTCAGAGGAGGGAGGCACACATCATGGTAAATATCACGATCAACGGAAGAAAAACCAGTGTCCGGGAGGGCACAACGATTCTGAACGCGGCTAAGACCGTGGGTGTGGAGATCCCCCATCTCTGTTACTGGGAAGACCTGAACGAGATCGGCGCCTGCCGGATCTGCGTGGTGGAACTGGAGGGAAAGGACAAGCTGGTTTCCTCCTGCAACACCGAGGTGGAGGAAGGCATGGTCATTCTGACCAACAGCCCGAAGGTGCGGCAGTCCCGAAAGATCAACGTCCAGCTTTTGCTCTCGGAGCATGACTGCCAGTGCGCGACATGCGCCAGAAGCGGCAACTGCATGCTCCAGACCATCGCCAGAGATCTTGGGGTGGTGAACTCCGTATTCGTCAACAACTGCGACGATTACAATTGGGACAGCAGCTTCCCGCTGATCCGCAACGCCTCCAAGTGCATCACCTGCATGCGCTGCGTGCAGGTCTGCGAGAAGATCCAGACCATGAATGTCTGGGAGAAGGTGGGTTCCTCCTTCCGGACTTCGGTGGGCGTCACCGATGGCGTGAAGATCGACAAGGCCAACTGCTCCCTGTGCGGACAGTGCATCACCCACTGCCCGGTGGGGGCGCTGACGGAGCGCAACGATACGGAGCAGGTGCTGGACGCTCTGGCGGATCCGGAGGTCATCACCATGGTCCAGTTCGCGCCGGCGGTCCGTGTTGCCTGGGGCGAGAAGGTGGGCATGAGCCGGGTGGAGCAGACCACCGGCAAGCTGGTCGCCGCCCTGAAGCAGATCGGCTTCGACTACGTGTTCGATACCGTCTATTCTGCCGACATGACCATCATGGAGGAGGGAAGCGAACTCATCCAAAGGCTGGGTGAGAAGGAAGAACACAGCTGGCCGATGTTCACCTCCTGCTGTCCGGGCTGGCTGCGCTTCGTGCAGCTGGAGTATCCGGAATTTATTCCGAACCTGTCCACGGCCAAATCGCCGCAGCAGATGTTCGGCGCCATCAGCAAGACCTACATCGCGGAGAAGCTGGGGGTGGATCCGGCGAAGATCGTATCCGTTTCCATCATGCCCTGCACGGCGAAGAAATACGAGTGCGACGTGGATGTGCTGGAGGATTCGGGATACCGGGATGTGGATGTGGTCCTGACCACCAGGGAACTGGATCAGCTGATCTCCATCGACGGCATCAAGGCGGCCCAGCTGCCGGAGGCGCCCTTTGACAGCTTCTTCGGTGAGGGCACCGGCGCCGGCGTCATCTTCGGCGCGACGGGAGGCGTCATGGAGGCAGCGCTGCGTTCGGCGTACTTCCTGATCACCGGGGAGAATCCTCCGGTCAACGCCTTCAAGAATGTCCGGGGCATGGACGGCTGGAAGGAAGCGACCTTCACCGTGGCCGGGATCCAGCTGCGGGTCGCCATCACCAACGGACTGGGCAATGCCCGCAAGCTGCTGGAGGCCATCAAGGCCGGCAAGGTCCGTTACGACTTCGTCGAAGTCATGGCCTGCCCCGGCGGCTGCGCCGGCGGCGGCGGACAGCCGATCCACGACGGCACCGAGATGGCGGCGCTGCGGGGCAAGGAACTCTACAACATCGACAACACCCTGGACATCCGGTTCTCCCACGAGAATCCCACGGTGATCATGTCCTATCAGGAGTTCTTCGGCGAACCGAATTCCGAGAAAGCGCACCACCTGCTGCACACCGACGTGCATCAGTGGGAACTGTAGAAATATAATAACTCTATGGAGCTGCCGTGTTGATCCGATGCGGCAGCTTTTTCAGTTGGCGCGGCCGCCGGGAAGTTGGGTTTGCCAGAACCGGCCGGTTCATGTATAATGATAGAACTACATTCAAAACAGGAGGAATGTGCTTTGAGCAGCAAGAAATTCAATAAGACAAATCAGAAGAAGCCGGCGCCGGTCGAAAACTCCAGAGCATCCTATAACGGACGTTCTCCCGCTTTCGTCTGGTTCGTCAGGATCGTCGTCGTACTGCTCTGCGTTGCGGTAGCAGTCACGCTGATCCCGTCGATCTTCTTCTAAACAGGGAACGGACATGAACATAGAAGAACTGAAGAAAAAAACACCGGTCATCGAGGATATCGCGGCCTGCCGGGAAGTGTTCTGGAACAATCCGAACTGCGGATGCGGCAGGGCGGGCGCACCGGCGGAGGCCAAGGCCGAAGCCGAAACCGAAACCAAAAGGCTCGTCGACATCGACGAGGCGGAGGCACGGCTGCTGCGTTTCGCACCCTTCATTGAGAAGGTCTATCCGGAGGTGCTGGATGGGATCATCGAATCCGATCTGACGGAGATCCCCGATATGCAGGATGCCCTGGCGATGGATACCGAAGGCGTGCTGGATCCGGTGGAGATCCCGGGAAAGCTGTTTCTGAAATGCGACAGCCATCTGCCGATCTCCGGCTCGGTCAAGGCCAGAGGAGGCATCTACGAGGTCCTGAAATTCGCGGAGCAGGTGGCCATGGATAACGGAATGCTCACCGAAGAAGACGATTACAGTATTCTGGCCGAGCCCCGGTTTCAGGAGCTGTTCAGCCGCTACAGCGTTGCCGTGGGATCCACCGGGAATCTGGGACTTTCCATCGGGATCATGAGCGCGAAGCTGGGCTTTCAGGTGACGGTGCATATGTCATCGGATGCCCGCCAGTGGAAGAAGGACATGCTTCGCAGCAAGGGTGTCATCGTGAAGGAATATCCGGATGACTACGAGGCAGCGGTTGCCCAGGGAAGAAGGGAAGCGGAGGCGGACCCGAACTGTCATTTCGTGGACGACGAGAATTCCCTGGATCTGTTTGCCGGGTATTCGGTGGCCGGCAAGAGGCTGAAGCAGCAGCTGGAGAGCCGCGGGATCCGCATCGATGAGGAGCACCGGCTGTATGTGTATCTGCCCTGCGGCGTCGGCGGAGCACCCGGCGGCGTGACCTACGGCATCAAGGAATATTTCGGGGACCATGCGTATTGTTTCTTTGCCGAACCGACCCACGCGCCGTGCATGATGCTGGGCCTTGCGTCGGGACTGCATAACGGGATTTCCGTTAAGGACATCGGCATCGACGGGATCACGGAGGCAGATGGACTTGCCGTCGGCCGGGCGTCGGCCCTGGTGGCGGATGCCATGGAGTCCAGGCTTTGTGGCTGCTTCACGGTGGATGACCGCCGGCTGTACCCGGCATTGGCGCTGCTGCAGGATACGGAGGATCTGTTTATCGAACCATCCGCCTGCGCGGGGTTTGAAGGGCTGAAGCACATCTGCGGCGGAGCGGCGGACTGCCCCGCACCGGATGAGAATTCGATCCATATCGTCTGGGCGACCGGCGGCAATATGGTGCCGGAGGAGGAGAAAGAGAGCTATTATCGCAAAGGCTGCCGGGCGCTGGGATCCGAGTGAGCGGCAGAGTATCGTATTATTTATAACGGAGGTTTAACATGATTGGTTGGAAGTCAATGGAGAGCGATGAGGGCCAGAAATTGATGGAGGCCCACGTAGAGAAGACGTTATATCAGAACAACATCGAACAGGAAGAGCAGATCAACGGTATGATGCGCTGCTCCGCGGGAGGATGCTCCTTTGACGATCAGACGATCGTATTCGAGTTCCCGATCGAGAAGTGGCAGACAAACCGCGTCGGACAGCTGCACGGCGGCATCATCTGCACCGCATTCGATCTTTCGATCGCGGCGCTGGCCAGGTTTTATATCGGAGAGAACTTCGCTCCCACCGTCAGCCTGAACGTGAACTATATCCGTCCGGCAGGAGAAGGAGACACCCTTGTGATAACCGCGAAGGTGACATCCATCGGACGGCGTCTGACCCACCTGACCGGAGAAGCGCATTCGAAGAAGACCGGCAAGGTGATCGCATCGGCTTCTTCCGTCTATATCAACGTCGATACCGACAAGGAGCATAAATAAAACGATAGTATTATAAAAAATATACTCATTTCGGTTGAATAAATATTAATATTGATGTATTATTAAACACGAGCGGATCGATCTGCTCGTGTTTTTTGTACCGATACGAAGAAGGAGTGACAATTCATGAAAGACTGGAAAGAGGCGCTGCTGTATCTGGAGGACGGCAGTGTCTTCCGCGGCAAGGGATTCGGGTCCCGGGCGACCGCAGTGGGGGAGCTGGTTTTTAATACATCCATGAGCGGCTACCAGGAGATCCTGACGGATCCTTCCTACAAGGGGCAGATCATCAATATGACCTATCCGCTGATCGGAAACTACGGCATCAGCGCTGTGGATAATGAATCCGAAGCGATCCATGCCTTCGGACTCGTTATCAAAGATCTCTGCGAAATGCCGTCCAACGCGAAGAGCATCAAGACGATGGATCAGTGGCTGAAGGAGCAGCAGGTCCCCGGCATCTGCGGGGTGGATACGAGGCAGATCACGAAGAAGATCCGCACCAACGGGACGATCAAGGCGCTGATCAGCACGGAAGGCATCTCCATCAGCAAGGCGCGCCAGATCTGCCAGGAGGGGCAGCTGCGGGGGGACTGGATGAAGGAGGTCGCCGTCCCGGCTAAAACCGTGCTCCAGCCGTCAGATGCCACGGACCAGCAGTCAGGCACCACGGAGCAAAGCTCCTGTGCCTGTTGCAGGACACCTGCGCGCCAAATCAAAGATTTGGGCCAGGGGTTCCAGCCTTTGCATGTTGCGGTCCTGGACTTCGGCGTGAAGCGGAACATCCTGAAATGCCTGTGCGATAGAGGCTGCAGGCTGACGGTCTACCCGTATGGGACACCGGCGGAGGAGATCCTCGGGGACAGCCCGGACGGGATCTTCCTCACCAACGGACCGGGGGATCCGGAGGAGGCGACCGAGGCCATCGAAGAGGTGAAAAAACTGATCCGCCTGTCGGAGATACCCATGTTCGGCATCTGCATGGGACACCAGATCCTGGCCATCGCGCTGGGGGGCAGGACGTACAAGATGAAATACGGGCACCGGGGCGGCAACCACGGGGTCTACGACAAAAATACGAAGCGCTCCTACATCACATCCCAGAACCACGGGTATGCGGTGCAGTATGAGAGCATCATCCTGAAGGGCATGGAGATCACCCACCTGAATCTGAACGACGGGACCGTCGAGGGCATGGAGCACCGGGATCACCCGATCTTTTCGGTGCAGTTCCATCCGGAGGCGTCCCCGGGACCCCAGGACAATTCCTATCTGTTCGATCGGTTCATCGAACGTATGAAGCAGGCAAAGGCTGACAGCGAAGGGGGTGACCGGTAATGCCGAAGAAACCATCACTGAAGAAGATCCTGATCATCGGCTCCGGCCCGATCATCATCGGGCAGGCGGCGGAATTCGATTATTCCGGAACCCAGGCCTGCAAGGCCATCCGGGAAGAGGGGATCGAGACCATCCTGGTCAACTCCAATCCGGCCACCATCATGACGGACCAGGGAATTGCCGACACCGTCTACATGGAGCCCCTGACGGAGGAGGCGCTGGAGCAGATCCTGGACAAGGAACGCCCGGACGGGATCCTGGCGGGATTCGGCGGGCAGACCGGCCTGAATCTGGCGATGGAGCTGGAAGAAAAGGGCATCCTGAAAAAGTTCGGGACCCAGCTTTTGGGCGTCAACCGGGAGAGCATCAAGAAGGCGGAGGACCGGGAAGCCTTTAAGGAACTGATGGAGGAGATCGGAGAGCCGATTCCCGGATCCGTCATCGCGACGAGCATCGAAGAGTGCTACGATTTTGTGGAGAAGGAGGGGCTGCCGGTGATCATCCGGCCGGCCTATACCCTGGGCGGCACCGGCGGCGGCATCGCCACCACCATGGAGGAGCTGCAGCAGCTCTGCTATTCGGGCATGGAATCCAGCGCCATCGGACAGATCCTGCTGGAGAAGTCGGTGGCCGGATGGAAGGAGATCGAATACGAGGTCATCCGGGACAGCCGGGACAACTGCATCATCATCTGCAGCATGGAGAACATGGATCCGGTGGGGGTGCACACGGGGGACAGCATCGTCGTGGCGCCGACCCAGACGCTGCGGGATGCGGAGTACCAGATGCTTCGGAACGCTTCGATCAAGATCATCCGCAGCCTCGAGATCGAAGGCGGCTGCAATGTGCAGTTCGCCCTGGATCCGGAGACGGGAAATTACATCGTCATCGAGGTCAACCCACGGGTTAGCCGGTCCTCCGCGCTGGCATCCAAGGCGGCCGGCTATCCCATCGCCAAGATCGCGGCGAAGATCGCCCTGGGCTACAATCTGGATGAGCTCTCCAATTACGTGACCCAGACCACCAGTGCCTGCTTCGAGCCGACGCTGGACTACGTTGTCGTCAAATTCCCCCGGTGGCCCTTCGACAAGTTCCGCACCGCCTCCCGGAAGCTGGGCACCCAGATGAAAGCCACCGGTGAGGTCATGGCCATCGACCGGACCTTCGAGAGTGCACTGCTCAAGGCCATCTGCTCCATCGAGATCAAGAGCGACGGTCTCCATGTGGATTTCGTTACGAATCTGAGCGATGAGCGGCTGATCGAGAAGATGAAAGCCTGCGACGACGAGCGGATCTTCTGCATCGCTGAGCTCATGCGCCGGAATCTGATGGGGGTGGAGGAGATCTTCGGGATCACGAAGATCGACCGGTGGTTCCTGCATAAGATCCAGGGCATCATCGATCTGGAAAAACGGCTGAAGGAGGAGCCGCTGACCAAGGAGCTGCTGTACGAAGCGGAAGCCAGCGGCCTCACGGACAGCGATATCATCGAGCTTTCCGGGGTTTCCCGGGCGGTCATACAGGACATCCGTGTTTACAACGACATCTATCCGGTCTACAAGATGGTCGACACCTGCGGCGGCGAGTTCGACGCGGTAACGCCCTATTATTACTCCTGCTACGACGAGGAGGATGAGAGCGTCCGCAGCCCGGAGGAGAAGATCCTGGTCATCGGCTCCGGTCCCATCCGGATCGGACAGGGCATCGAGTTCGACTACTGCTGCGTCCAGGGCATCTGGGCCATCAAGGAACTGGGCTACGAGGCCATCATCATGAACAACAATCCGGAGACGGTGAGCACGGACTTCGATACATCGGATAAGCTGTACTTCGAACCGCTGCACGTGGACGATGTCATGAACGTCATCAAGCGGGAGCGGCCGGTGGGAGTCATCCTTCAGTTCGGCGGACAGACATCGCTGAACCTGGCGGAGCAGCTCTACAGCCGGAGCATCAATATCCTGGGAACGTCCTACCGGAGCATCGATCTGGCGGAGGACCGGGAGAAATTCGTGGAGCTTCTGGGAGAGCTGGATATCGCGGTGCCCCGGGGCGTTGCGGTCACCACCCGGGAGGAGGCCTTTGAGGCCGTGCAAAGGCTGGGCTATCCCCTGGTGGTGCGTCCTTCCTATGTCATCGGCGGACGGGCGATGCAGGTGGTCTACAGCGACGAGGAACTGGACAAGTACCTGAAGGAGGCGGTGTCCCTTTCGACGGAGCATCCGGTGCTCATCGACCAGTACATTCAGGGCAAGGAGATCGAGGTGGATGCCGTGGCCGACGGGGAGAACATCCTGATCCCGGGCATCGTGGAGCACGTGGAGCGGGCCGGAGTCCACTCCGGCGACAGCATCTCGGTGTATCCGGACTTCTCTCTGACCGCAGCCGTCGAGCAGAAGCTGGTCCGGTATACGGAGCGGATCGCAAGGGCGCTGACAGTGGTCGGCCTGGTGAACATCCAGTACGCCTACGACGGGAAGACGATCTACGTGATCGAGGTCAACCCGCGGGCTTCCCGAACCGTGCCGATCCTCAGCAAGGTCACCGGCGTGCCCATGGTCAAGCTGGCGGTGGCAGCGATGCTGGGCCGGCCGCTCACGGAGTGGAAGTACGGCACGGGACTGTACCGCAGGAGCGATGAATACGCGGTCAAGGTGCCGGTGTTCTCCAGCGCGAAGCTGACGGATATGGATATGGCTCTCGGGCCGGAGATGAAATCCACCGGCGAGGTTCTGGGCATCGATACCGATCTGGATAAGGCGCTGTACAAGGGCTTTCTCTCCGAAGGATCCAGGATTCCCACCGAGGGAAACATCTTCGTGACGCTGCGGGATTCGGAGCAGACCGAGGACACCGCGCAGATCCTGACCGGATACGTTGCGGCGGGCTTCGCGATCTACGCGACGGATGATACCATTGGTTTTATCCGGGAGCACGGGATCCGGGCGGAGCTGATGGATTACGATACGGCGCAGGAGTGGATCATGAACCACGACACGGCAGCCGCCGAGCGGATCAGCATTGTGATCAACGTACCGACCGTTGCCAACAACAAACAGAACGAGAGCTTCCCGGTGCGGCGCAAGGCCATCGAGCGCCGGATCCCGGTCTTCACCTGCATGGATACCGCCAGGGTGTTCCTGCGGGCTGTGCTGCAGAAGCAGGAAGGCGTCCGGCTGGAGTACCGGCCTTTGAAAGTGCAGGATTGAAACCGCGGGGAGCATCTGATATACTCAGGATGTCATGAAAATACTGGTCATCGGAGATACGCACGGCAAACTGAATAAGGTCATGGACATCTGGCCGAAACTGAAGGAGATCGATCTGATCGCCCACACAGGGGATCACTACTCGGATGCGCAGACGCTGGAGCAGCGGCTGGGAGTCCGGGTGGTTTCCGTGCGGGGAAACTGTGACAGCAGCGGCCCCGAACAGCAGATCATCGAAACCGAGTATGGCCGGATCCTCCTGACCCACGGGCACCGGGACAATGTGAAATATGATCTGAACATGCTCCGCTACAGGGCCCTGGAGGCAGACTGCCGCGCGGTCCTGTTCGGACATACCCATACCTCTCTGATAACAGAGGCGGACGGGATCCGGTTCGTCAACCCCGGCTCCCTGACGCTCCCCCGGGATACCGACAGCGGATCCTACGCGATCGTAAGAACCGCGGAGGACCGTTTCGATGCGTCCATCGTTTACTATTCCACCGTCATGGGTAATAAAAAACCGCCCGAGGGCGGCTTCCTGAAGTCCATTCTGAATTACAGCGACCGGTTCTGATCACAGCATCATCGTCTTAACGAGGACCATCACAAACAACACGATAAAACCGATGGTCTCGAGCATAAGCAGTATTTTCAGGACTCCGCGGACCTTCTCCGAAACATTCCCACGGAATCCGCTGGAGAGTGTCAGTCCCATATTCCATGCCAAGACGATCAGCACAACCAGGCCGAAACCGAGTGCAGCGAATAATATATACATACGTGATTCCTTTCCTGCTTCAATTCACCATATAATACTATCAGACTTTCGGGATGTGCGCAAGCAGAATCCGTTCTGTTCCATTGACGCCCGGACGGTTTTCAAGTACAATAATCTGGGACAAATCAGGTTTTGCAAGGACAGGAGGAGACGGGTTTTCATGGGAAACGGAACTACGGAACCAAAACGAATCGTAACGGACGGACAGTACCTGGCGCAGAACGCGCAGAAGCTCCGCGATGAAGGAGTGACCGACGTTACGATCGTTGTAAATACACTCAATTACACCAGATATGAGAAGTCAAACGACGGGAAGAAGCTGCAGCCGGTGATCGACGGGATCAACGCTGCCATCGGCGCGGGTCTGAAGGTACGGCTGGAGGTGGCGCTGGAAGAGGGATTTAACGACGATGAGATTCTGGATTTCCTGCAGCTGACCATTCTGCACAAATACGACATCGTCTTCCTGCCGACCATCGATTACGCGGTCATCAAGGAGAAGATGCCCCTCCTGCGGAAGGTCGAGGGTGACTTCGGCGATGTCGAGATGTTCAAATACGCAGTCGCGAAGGGCCGCATCGGATTTAAGAAAGAATCAGGAGCAAACTGAGCATGGCAGAGAAGAACGTACATGAAGAACTGTACAGAATGCGGATCGAACTGGCCGCGATGATGAAGAACAACCGGCTCCTTCGGTCGGCGGTTCAGGAGGTCAACCGGATCGATATGGTGCGGGCGGCTTTGATACTGCGCAGCTCGAATCACGATAAGGTGCCGGTGGAGAAGATCCTGGACGGACAGCTGCCAAAGGAGGTTCCGGTCAAGGACTACGTGTTCATCGAGAACTTCAGCAATCTGGTGAGGATCGCAAACAGCAATCTCGACATGGGGAATTCTCTGGATAAACACCTGCTGGTCAGCGGATACCGCATCCTCTCGGAGAATGAGAACGGCTATTACCGCAAGTCCAATCCGGTGGTGTATGCTTTCAATCATGTGCCGCCCCATTCGGTGGATGTGGAAGACCGGCTGGATGATTTCCTTCGCCGGGTCTACAGCAGGGAGTCGGGAAACAACATCATCCTGAAGGCGATGTACATTCATAACAAGATCATCGATATCTATCCCTTTGAGGATTATAACGGAGAACTGGCCATCTTCGCTCTGAATTACTATCTTCTGGAGAACGGTCTGGCTCCCATCAGCATGGCGCTGACCCGGCAGGACTATACGAGTCAGGTCTCGGATTGTCTCAAGGGAATCCATCAGGAGAACTTCTATCAGTTCCTCTGCGGAGCGATTTACGACAAGATGAACGGAACCATCGAGGCCTGCAGGGAGTATATCAAAAATCAGGATTAAGATAAATGAAACGGATTCAACTGGAAAAACAGCATTATCAATGGGGACTGACGGCATTCCTGGTGTTTCTCTGCTGCGTGGTGGCGTTTTTCGCGATCTACCGGTTTGACATCATACAGAGGTTCTTCGGCTTCGCGCTGGGGGTTCTGGCGCCGTTCATTTACGGACTGGTCATGGCTTATCTGATCTGTCCGATTTATAATGCGACGGTGCGGGGAACCTACAGCCTTCTGAACCGGGGGACAGCGAAACTGAAGCACGATATGGGCATTGCCAAGGGCGTGGGGACGATCATTTCCGTTGCCCTGATCCTGGTGGTGCTGGGGGGCGTCTTCTGGATGATCATCCCGGGGCTGGTCAACAGCATCATCAACGTGGTGGACATCCTGCCGTCCGGGCTGCATAAGCTGACCCTCTGGGTCGATACGAAGATGGCAAGTCTTCCCATCGCCAAGGAGACCGTGGATGAATGGATCAATGCCCTGACCAAGCGGGCCATCGAATTTGCGACGGACACGATCCTGCCTCATTCCCAGTCGCTGGCGGCAGGGGTATCCCAGGGCGTGATCGGCGCGCTGGGCTTCGTGATGGACTTCATCATCGGAATCATCATTTCCGTCTACTTCCTGAACAGCAAGGACACCTTCCTTGCCCAGATCAAGAAGTTCATCGTCGCCAACTTCACGGACAATACCGTGGAGGAGATCTTCTCGGGCGCAGCCTTCACCAATAAGACCTTCGGCGGATTTATCAGCGGCAAGATCATCGACTCGGTGATCATCGGAATCATCTGTTTCCTGGTGATGAGCGTGTTTGGCTGGGAGTATTCCCTGCTGATCAGCTGCATCGTCGGTATTACCAATATCATTCCGTTTTTCGGACCGTTCATCGGAGCAATCCCCTCGGCGCTGCTGCTGCTGATGGTGAACCCGATGCACGCGCTCTACTTTATCATCTTCGTGATGATCCTGCAGCAGTTTGACGGCAATATCCTGGGACCCAAGATCCTGGGAGACAGCACGGGGCTCGCGAGCTTCTGGGTTCTGTTCGCGGTACTGGTCGGCGGCGGACTGTTTGGGTTCATCGGCATGGTGATCGGCATTCCGGTCTTCGCAGTGATTTACTATTATATCGGCAGGACTCTGAACCGCAAGCTGGAGCGCAAGGGTTTCTCAACGGATCTGAATGACTACCGCATCGACCCTTACCGGACGAAACGGCCGAAAGGCAATGGCCGCCGGAGGTTCCCGGGCTTCGGGAAGAAGTCAAAGAAACCGGCGGAAGGGGAAGTGAAAGAAGGGATGAAATCGGATGAGAACAGAGAAGATGAGTGACCGGATCGCAGTCCGGCTGGAGGAGATCGCCGGCACAGACAAGGTGCTGAGGGATGCGCCGATGTCAAAGTACACCTCGTTTCGGGCCGGCGGGAAGGCGGATCTTCTCGTCAATGTTTCCTCCGGGGAGGATCTGCAGCAGATCCTGCAGTTTCTGAGCTCGGAAGGGATCGCCCATATGATCCTGGGGAACGGATCCAACGTGCTGGTCCGGGACGGCGGATACCGCGGCGTAATCGTGCGCATCGGCGAAGCGTTTAATTATATGCGGATCGAGGATTGTGCACTGGTATGCGGCAGCGGCGTTTCTCTCGCCATGGCTGCAAAGGCTGCAGCGAACGCGGCTCTCACCGGCCTGGAGTTTGCATCCGGGATTCCCGGCAGCGTCGGCGGCGGCGTGTTTATGAACGCGGGCGCTTACGGCGGCGAGCTGAAGAACGTTCTGAAGAGCACGGCGCTGATTACCGGGGACGGGACAGCCTTTGCACAGGCGAGCGCCGAAGAACTGGAGATGGGCTACCGTCATACGAGACTCCACGAGAGCGGGGAGATCGTTCTGGAGGCGGTATTCGAACTGGAGCCGGGGGATCCGAAGGAGATCCTGGCATTGATGGCGGATCTGACCGCCAGACGCAACGAAAAACAGCCGGTGACCTATCCGAGCGCGGGCAGCTTTTTTAAGCGGCCTGAAGGATATTTCGCCGGGAAAATGATACAGGACGCAGGACTGAAGGGACTGTCCGTGGGCGGCGCGCAGGTGTCGCAGCTGCACAGCGGATTTATCATCAATACCGGAGGAGCGAGCGCGACGGATATTCTGCAGCTCATGCAGATCGTGCAGGCCCGGGTATTGGATCAGTTCGGAGTGCTTCTGGAACCGGAGGTAAGAATTATTGGAGAATGAAATAAAAGCAGCGGACTATGAGCTGCTCTACGATCTTCACACCCACACGACCTACTCTCACGGCAAGGGCAGTGTTGAGGATAACGTGCGGGCGGCGATGAACAAAGGACTTGGGTATATTGCGATTTCGGACCACGGACCGGGGCATCTGTTCTACGGAATCAATCGCAACGATTTCGCATATCTCAAAAATGACATCGAGAAAATGAACGTGAAGTTTCCGAAGCTCATGGTTAAGATGAGCGTGGAGGCCAATACGATCCACGGAGGAAACGGCCTGGATATCAAGCCGGAGGAGTTTGAAGAATTCGATTTTGTGATCGCGGGATTTCACTTCGGCCTGTTCGGATGCAGTTCGATCCGCAACTGGCTGTGGAGCCACGGACTGAAGTGGGGCGAGGCGAAGCTGCGCGAGAAGAATACGAAGATGATCATCCATGCGCTGCGGGAGAACGACATCGCGATCCTGACCCATCCCGGGGACAAGGGCCCCTTTGATATCAAAGCCATCGCGGAGGTGTGCGCGGAGACGAACACGCTGATGGAGATCAACTGCAGACACGATCATCTGACCGAGGAGGAGATTCGGATCGCCATGAGCGTTCCTACAGTGAAATTCATTCTGAGCAGCGATGCTCACGTCCCCGAGAAGGTAGGAGAATGCCGGACCGGACTGGAGCGGGCGCTTAGGGCGGGGCTGAATCCGGAACGGATCGTTAACATCAGGAAGAAGGCATGAAGACAATCATCATTACAGGTCTTTCGGGCGCGGGCAAGACGCAGGCCATCGACTGTCTGGAGGATCTGGGCTACTACTGCATCGACAATATGCCGCCGGCACTCATCAAAAGCTTTATCGAACTGACCCGCAGCGGTCACACCATCGATAATGCCGCTTTTGTCGTGGATGTGAGGAGCCGGGCTTTTTTTGATGATTTTCAGAGCGTGCTGGAGGAGCTGGACCGGTCGGAGATCGACTATAAGCTCCTGTATCTGGAAGCCAGCGACCGCGTGCTGCTGCGCAGGTACAGCGAGACGAGGCGGGTGCATCCTCTGTCGGCAGGAGGTCCGGTGGAGGCGGGACTGGTTCAGGAACGGGAGCTTCTGACGGAGATCCGGGCAGCGGCGGACTACATCATCGATACGTCCAATATCAAGGTGGCCGAGTTCTGGGCACAGCTGCGGCAGCTGGTGACTTCCGAGGAGGACCAGAGCACCTTCATGATCAACATCATGTCCTTCGGTTTCAAGAACGGAACTCCGCCGGGGATGGACATCGTCTTTGACACCCGATTCATCCCGAATCCCTACTATGTACAGTCCCTGCGGAAGCTGACGGGGAACAATCAGAAGGTGAGCCGGTTCGTCCTGAAACACGAGATCACCCAGACGTTCCTGCAGCAGGTGGTTTCGATGGTAGAAAGGCTGGCCCCGTACTATATGAAGGAAGGCAAGTACGGCCTGAACATCGGTATCGGGTGCACCGGAGGACACCACCGATCCGTGGCGGTCGCAAATGAATTCCACCGCCGGCTGAGGGAAAAAGGACATCATGCTACGATCGAGCATCGGGATCTTTGAGCGGGAGGATAAATAGTTTCCGCACAGGGACCGGATCTGTGATACAATCAGTGTGTATAAAAAATGATTTTCAGAGAGGAGACAAGACAATGGAGAAACTGATCATTGCCGCATGTATTTGCGGTGCAGAAGTAACGAAGGAGCACAATCCGGCGGTACCCTACACGGTGGAGGAGATCGTCCGGGAAGCGAAGTCCGCGTATGACGCGGGGGCTTCGGTCATTCATCTGCATGTGCGTGAGGATGACGGCACTCCGACCCAGAGCGCGAAGCGCTTTCAGGAGTGCATGGACGCCATCTACGAGGTATGCCCGGATGTGATCATTCAGCCGTCTACCGGCGGAGCCGTCGGCATGACGGATGAGGAGCGGCTGGATTCCACCAACGTGGTTCCCAAACCGGAATTCGTTACACTGGACTGCGGCACCTGCAATTTCGGAGGAGATGAGATCTTCGTCAATACGGACAACACGATCATCAACTTCGCGAAGACCATGCAGGAGAAGGGCATGAAGCCGGAGCTGGAATGCTTCGATAAGGGCATGCTGGATATCGTTCTGAAGACCGCCGGCCGCAAGGGTTACCTGGACATGCCGATGCACTTTGATTTCGTGCTGGGCGTTCAGATGTCCGCGACGGTCAGAGATCTGTCCTTCTGCGTGGATTCCCTGCCGCCGGGCTGTACCTGGACCGGATGCGCCATCGGCAGAGACGCGTTCAAGATCGCGGCAGCGTCCATCATCATGGGCGGTCACTGCAGGATCGGTTTCGAGGACAGCCTCTATATGGAGAAGGGCGTTCTGGCGAAGAGCAACGGCGAGATGGTCGCGAAGGTCGTGGAGATCGCGAAGCTTCTGGGAAGAGAAATCGCTACTCCGGATGAAGCCAGGGAGATCCTGAGCATTCCGCCGAGAAAGAAATAAGGGTTCACCGGCCGAAGGCCGTTTAGATGAACCGGAATCATTGCGTAGGGAGGGCCTCTTCTGTAAGGAAGAGGCCCTGACTGTAAAAGAAAGGCGAATAAGATGAGCTTTGCTTCGGAAACAAAGAATGAACTGGCCAGGATCACACCTGCGAAGAAGTGCTGCACCATTGCGGAGATCGCCGGCTTCATGCGTTTCGCCGGGAGCATCGGGCTGGCCGGCGGAGGGAAGTTTCGGATTTCCATGACGACGCCCAACAATGCGGTCGTCCGCCACTACAAGAGCCTGATCGTCCGGTATTTTAAGGTGGAAACGGATATAGAGGTAGGCCAGGGAGAAGGATTCGGCCGGGGCAAGCAGTACACCATCACCATCGATCCGGACAACAAGAGTGAGATGATCCTGAGGGAAGCCGGTATACTGATGGTTCGTGAGGGTATGAACAGCATCAGCGACGGGATCTACGATGGCCTGATCCGGACCAAATGCTGCCGCAAGGCATATCTTCGAGGCGCATTTCTGGCCGCCGGCACCGTGGCAAGCCCGGACAAAAGCTATCATCTGGAGATCAGCACCAGCTCGGAACTGCTGGCCAGAGATCTGCGGCGCCTCATCAATACGTTCGATGACATCACGCCGAAGATCGTAGCGCGAAAAAAAGGCTTTGGAGTGTACCTGAAAGCCCGGGAGGAGATCGCCGATGCCCTGGCGATCATGGGGGCGAACGGTCAGTATTTCGCCTTTCAGGATGTCATGATGAAAAAGGATCTGATGAACCAGGCGCACCGGGCAGAGAACCTGGACAACGCGAACATCGATAAGGCGATCCGGGCGGCGGAGGAGCAGGTGGCATGGATCCGCAGGATCGATGAGAAACAGGGACTGGCCAGCCTTTCCGCGAAACTGCAGGAGGTGGCCAGGATGCGGCTGGAGCATCCGGACGCGGGACTGGAGGAGCTGGGACAGATGCTGACTCCGCCGCTGTCCAAGTCCGGCGTGAACGGCCGTCTGCGGCGGATCGGGGAGATCGCACGGGGACTGTAGATATGGGAGGAGAGAACGCGCATGAAACAGAACGACATGGTGGAACTGCTGATTACAGATATGAGCGCCGAGGGGCAGGGGATCGGCCGGGCGGAGAATGCCGCGGATCCGGGACAGCGGGGCCTGGTGGTGTTCGTGGCGGATACGGTGCCGGGAGATAAGGTCCTGGCGCGGCTGACGAAGGTCAAGAAAAACTACGCCTTTGGCAGGGTCGAAGAGATGCTGAAGCGGTCGGCGCAGCGCAACGAGGAATTCGACTGCCCGTATTTCGGCGCGGGATGCGGGGGTTGTCCCATGGCGCGGCTGGACTATGACGGGCAGCTGCGGATCAAGGAGCAGCAGGTGCGCAGCCGTCTGGAGCGTCTGGCAGGGCTGGAGGATCCGGTGATCCGGCCCATCATCGGCATGGAGGATGAGGACAACGGCGGGCAGGGGTGCTTCCGGTACCGCGGCAAGGCGGTCTTCCCGGTGAGCACCGGCGGAATCATTACCCGCAAGGGCGGCATCGTGGAAAACCTGGGGGATCCGTCGGTGGGATTCTACCGGGCGAAGAGCCATGAGGTCGTGGACTGCGGGGACTGCTATCTGCAGTCGATGGCGGCCATGGCAGCGGCGGATGCCCTGCGCACGTTTATGGAGGAAGATAATATCACGGCCTTTGATCCCAAGTGGGAGAAGGGGCTGCTGCGCCATCTGATCGTGAAGACGGCCTTCGGGACCGGCGAGGTCATGGTGATCCTGGTTCTGAACGGCAAGGGGATCCCCGGGGTGCAGAAGCTGGTGGAGATGCTGGACGAAGCGATCGAAGAGGTGGGCTATTCTCTGGAGAGCGTGGTGGTGAACGTCAACAGGGCCAGCGGTAAGAACGTCGAGAAGAACAAGAAAAAAGACCGCAGCCAGATCCGCGTGAGCGGCGAGATCCTGGGAGAGGAGTACATCACCATCGCCGGCAAACCCACCATCGACGAGGTGATCGGGCCCCTGCGGTTTGAGATCTCCCCGGCCAGCTTCTTTCAGGTCAATCCGACGCAGATGCAAAGGCTGTACGATCAGGTGCGGGCGTATGTGATGATGGGGAGCACGGGAGCATCCGCGCCGGTGATCCTGGATCTGTACTGCGGGGTCGGGAGCATCGGCCTGTACTGTGCCGATCTGGCGGAGATGGTCGTGGGCATCGAATCGGTGAAGGAGGCGGTGGCGGACGCCAACCGCAATGCGGTCATCAACGGCATCGTGAACGCCCGTTATCTGTGCGGCAGGGCGGAAGAGCTGCTGCCGGCCTATCTTTCGGAGGATCCGGCGCGGCAGTCCGAGTCCGGAAAGACCGGAGCACCGGCTGAAGGTGCCGGAAAAGGCGGACCAGATGCAGGCGCAGGAAAAGGCGGGGCCGCTGCGATGAAGATCGATCCTCAGCTGCAGGAGTACATCCGGCGGGCGGACATCGCCATCCTGGATCCGCCCCGGGCGGGCTGCCGTCCGGAGCTTCTGGAGGCGGTGGCTTCGGCAGGCGTTGGGAGCATCATCTATGTTTCCTGTGATCCTGCGACCCTGGCCCGGGATGTCCAGCTTTTGCAGGAAATGGGGTACGCCTTCGTGGAAGCCACGCCTGTGGACATGTTCCCGCATACGGGGCATTGCGAGTGCTGCAGTTTCTTAATGAATGTTTGATAACCGGGATTCCTTATTTTCATGACTTAAAGCACTTATTATAAGGAATTTCAATGAATTGGATGTTTTCCAGCAGCCATCCACCGGATTATGATTGAGTTGATTCCTTAAATTCGTTACCTCAAGGCCCGGATTTAAGGAATTCTGAAATGCACATCACTTTCGTGACTCCACATTTCCTTATTTTCTGTGATAATTGCCAGCCTTTTAAGGAATTCCGGTTATTGCCTATCGTTACTGAACCTGCAGGTATTCTGGAGGAATCCTGATGTTCGCAGGTTTTTTTATGTGGTATTATAAGAAAAGAACCGAAACGGTTTTGATGAACGTTCAGACCTCAGCAAGGCGGTCACTGCGGAGAGATCGATGACGAAACGGACAGAAGCACCACAACAACAGAGAAAACAGCGGGCGATGCTTTTGATGGTCGTGACGGCGATCATGTGGAGTATGGGCGGGATCTTCATCAAGCTGATTTCCTGGAGCCCATTCCTGATCGCAGGGATCCGCAGTCTGATCTCCGGCAGCGTAATGGCCGGCTACATGAAGTATGCCGGGATCCGGTTTAAGTGGAACCGGTATTCCCTTGGCGCTGGGATCGGACTGTCGTTTTCAGCGACGCTCTTCACCATCGCCAACAAACTGACCACTGCCGCCAACGCCATCGTGCTCCAGTACACCGCACCGATCTTCATACTGATCCTGTCGGCGCTGCTGTTCAGGCAAAGGCTGGTCCGGCGGGAGATCACAGTGGTGGCGATCACCATGGTCGGTATGGTTCTGTTTTTCTTCGATCAGCTGTCACCGGGGAGCATCCTCGGAAACGTGTTCGGGATCCTTGCCGGAATATTCCTGGCGCTGATGTTCGTTATGGTGGGACGGGGAGGTGATGATGACAGCACCCGTATGAGCGGAATCCTGATCGCCCACTGCATGACGGTGATCATCGGTGTTCCCATTGGATTTATAGGAACCATAGGGACGACCGGCCTGGAGATCCTGTACGTGGTCATCCTGGGGGTGTTTCAATTGGGCATCCCTTATGTACTGTATGCCATCGCCTCCAGAGACTGTTCCCCGCTGGCCTGCTCTTTGATCGGCATGCTGGAGCCGCTGCTCAATCCGGTCTGGGTGGCGCTCTTTGTAGGAGAAATCCCGGGTCTGTACGCTCTCTTTGGAGCTGTGATCATCATCGCGACCGTCAGCTGGTGGTGCGTGCAGGAGAATCGTCAGACGGCGGCACAACAACCATTTGGAATGAATCATAATAAGAAGGAGTGAATCGAATGAATCTGATTGAGATCATGCGGAACAGACGCAGCATAAGAAAGTATACGGAGGAAGCGGTTTCGGAGGAGAAACTGCAGCAGATCCTGCAGGCGGGACTGCTGGCACCGACCAGCCGGGGAAAGCGCCCGTGGGAATTCTATGTCGTGAAGGATAAGGAAATGCTGGAGAAGCTGTCGAAGGCGAAGCAGCATGGGGCGGCGCTGATTGCCGGGTGCGATGCGGCGATCGCCGTGTTTGCGGACAGTGACCTGTCGGATGCCTGGATCGAGGACAGTTCCATCGCGCTGGCATACATGGATCTGATGGCATCATCGCTTGGCGTCGGGAGCTGCTGGGTGCAGATGCGGATGCGAAAGGATGAAAACGACGCAGATGCAGAGAAGAACGTCCAGAGAATTATGGGACTTCAGGAGCCTTTCAGGATGGTCGGGATCCTGGCACTGGGAATGCCGGCGGAAGAGAAAGAACCGTATGAGCTGGATGAGCTGAAGTGGGAGAAGGTGCACCGGTAATACAATAAACAACACGTGAGAATATGCTGCCCGGTGGAGTGACAGGAAAAAATAACCGCTTGAAATGAGGACATAGATGAACAGAATTACGGTGTTCAGGGCCAGCCCCAGGAAAAACGGCAATACGAATGCTTTGACCGATGTAGTGGTCACCCGCTTCAGAAGCAGGGGATGCAATGTAACCGAATTCAGTCTATACGATATGGACATTCGGCCATGCATCGCCTGCAGACAGTGTCAGCGGGATTGGGAAACGGTGACGTGCGTGCAGCAGGACGATATGCACCAGATGATCGGCGCGATCTGCGAAAGCGATCTCCTGATTCTGGCAACGCCAGTCTACTCCTGGTACTGCACACCTCCCATGAAAGCCATGCTGGATCGGCTGGTTTACATGATGAATATGTACTATGGCGGGGAGCGGGGCCCTTCTCTATGGAAGGGGAAACAGCTTGCCCTGATCACCACCTGCGGGTATCCGCCCGAAAAAGGTGCGGATCTGCTGGAGGAGGGCATCCGCCGTTACTGTAAACATTCGCAGCTCAGCTACGAGGGGATGCTCTGCGGGCGTCATATGGGGTACGATACGCAGTTCATGGATGACGATAAGCATGCACAGGCCATAGCCTTCGCAGACGGTCTGTGCAGCTATTTGACAAGCGGATGTTAATCAGAAAATTGGAGAATAGAAGCAGGTATGGCAGAAGAACGAACATTTCATATCGGACCGATCCGGCCGCCCAGTGAAGCGGCCAGTCTCCTGCTGCAGGTGACGCGGGGGTGCACATGGAACAGGTGCAGATTCTGCAATCTGTATCGGGACACGCACTTCAAGGCCTACAGCGCGGACGAGGTTAAGCGGGACATCGATGTCATCGCGGCTTACGCGGAGGAGATCCGCGAATTTTGCCATGACAGCAGATGGGATCTGGATGGACTGAACCTGCGGCTGGGAGCGCTTGCGGATGGGAACGCCAGGCAGTGCTTCTACATGGTGGCTCAGTGGCTTCTGAACGGGGGCGAGAATGTATTTCTTCAGGATGGGAACACGACCGCCCTCAGCAGCGGCCGGCTGTCGGATGTGCTGATCTATCTGAAGAAGACGTTCCCGCAGATCCGCAGGATCACCTCCTATGGACGGGCGGAGGAACTGTCGCGCCACGACGCAGAATACTATGCGGAACTGAAGGCGGCGGGGCTTGACCGCATCCACTCGGGTTTTGAGACCGGCTCTGACCGGGTACTGGAGATGATCCACAAGGGAACGACGGCGGGGCACGAGATCACAGCGGGAAAGAACATCCGCGCCGGCGGCATTGAACTGAGCGTCTATTTCATGCCGGGCATCGGCGGCAGGGAGCTGTCGCGGGACAATGCGGAGGGGACGGCCCGGGTGCTGAACGAAGTGGATCCGGACTTCCTGCGGATCAGAACGGCTGCAGTGAAACCGGGGACGGAGCTGTATGAGGATTTTCGCAAAGGCTGGTCCAGCCTTTGCAGTGATGATGAGAAGATCCGGGAGATCCGCCGGGTCATTGAACTGGCAAAAGGCGTATCTACCCGGCTGGTCAGCGACCATATGGTCAATCTGCTGCAGGATGTGGAAGGAAGTCTGGGATCAGCAGCAGACCGGAAACGGATGCTGGGCCGGATCGATCAGTATCTGGAACTCGAAGAGGTTGATCGAAGGGTGTTCCAGCTTTTGCGAAGGACGCTGCGGGCCTACGATCTGGATGACCTGCAGCAGATCCCGCAGGAGCAGATGGAGCAGATCCGGCAGGCGGTTTCCCGGGATTCCGACAAGCGCTGGAATGAGAAGATCAATGAGTATATCAGCAGATATATTTGATGCGAGGCAGAAGCAGTGCGGGCAGAGCGCAAGTGAAAGCTCAAAAAGAATGTGTGCGGCCAGTTTGTGCTCAGAAGCCTGAGCATTGGACAGGAGCCCTGATTTCAAGGGGTCGGTCTCTCTTCTTGCTTCCAGAAGGTCTCAGTCAGAACCGCTTCCGTTTAAAGGCGATCACAATAACCGTCAGATGAGTTACTTTTCAGGCGGTCGCCAGTTACTCACAAACCTTTCCCGCAGAGACAGATTTTTGATGAGGACGGAACGAAACGCCGCATTTCTTTCGCTGGTTCGATCCATATGTTCTGGCTCGGTCCAATCGAACTCGTAAAATATAAATAATCGGGACAAATCCCATTCGCTGATGTTTGAAATCGAGGATTTGTCCCAAAGGATCCTAAGATATTCGAGCTTTCGATCCACGTGCATCAAAAGAGCCTATATCGTCGTTGTTATTGGACGGAGCATGGCAAGGCATTGCATCTCGCAGGCGATGTGTGAACAGTAACTCAGATGAAACTGACAGACCATCTTCACCAATAATTCACTTGTCTTTGTTTCTTTGTTCGTCTATACTATGATCAGGAAGTGACGAAAGTCATTTCCCATCGCTGAAGGTTACGAGGCTGGCTCATGGAGTCAGTCTCGTTTGATAACCAAAGAAGGAGGATAATATCATGGCAAAGTACAAGTGCAAAGTATGCGGAGAGATCTTTGAAGCCGCAGCCGGCGAATCCCCGGTCTGCCCCCGCTGCAAGCAGAGCGGTGACAAGCTGGAGCTGATTGAAGAAGCGAAAGCGAACCCCTATGCCGGAACCCAGACCGAGAAGAACCTGATGGCGGCGTTCGCAGGGGAGTCGGAAGCCAGAAATAAGTACACCTATTTCGCATCCAGGGCCAAAAAGGACGGATTCGAGCAGATCTCCGCGCTGTTTCTGAAAACCGCGGATAACGAGAAGGAGCATGCGAAGCTTTGGTTTAAGGAATTGAACGGAATCGGTTCCACCCCGGAGAACCTGGCAGCTGCAGCGGACGGCGAAAACTACGAGTGGACTGATATGTACGAGGGATTCGCGAAGACAGCCGAAGAAGAAGGCTTTACGGAGCTCGCCGAGAAGTTCCGCGGCGTAGCAGCGATCGAGAAGCATCATGAGGAGCGCTACCGTGCACTGCTTCACAATGTTGAAATGCAGGAGGTCTTCCGTAAGAGCGAAGTCAAGGTTTGGGAGTGCAGGAACTGCGGTCATATCGTGGTCGGTACCTATGCTCCGGAAATCTGCCCGGTCTGCGCTCATCCCCAGAGCTTCTTCGAGGTGAACGCGGAGAATTATTAAAGTGATCCTTCACCATCCATTTGGGCCGATCTTCAGCCCCCACAGCAGAGTGCTGATCCTGGGATCCTTCCCATCGGTCAAGTCCCGGGAGCAGGCGTTTTTCTACGGGCATCCCCGGAACCGTTTCTGGGGGATGCTCGCTGCGATTTTTGAATGCCCGAAACCGGAGACCATCGAGGAGAAAACAGCGCTGGTGATCGATCACGATCTGGCGCTCTGGGATTCCATCGCAAGCTGTGAGATCCGGGGGTCTTCGGATGTCAGCATTCGGAATGCCCGGGCCAATGATCTGAGCGTGATTCTGGACCACAGCCGGGTGGAGCGGATCTGCTGCAACGGGAAGAAGTCCTTCGAACTGTACCAGAAGCATATCGAACCGGTGACCGGCATGAAAGCCCTCTGCCTGCCTTCGACCAGCCCGGCGAACGCCCAGTGGACGATGCAAAGGCTGGTGGAAGCCTGGTCCGTGATCCGCGGATAATGAGAAAAGTCCCATCCCCCGTCACAGGCTGTGACGCTGGAACCGGACGCGATAGGCCCCCAGGATCTTCCGGCAGGGAATGGCAGCGGCGTTTGCCGCAGTAAGGGGAAGGGATTCATATTCTCTTGCCGGCGGCTCGGGATATGCCGGCAGCATGTCACCGGTGCTGACCCCGCAGGCATCGTCCTCGTGAAAGAGCCACCGGAATCTGCAGTCACAGAATTCCCGGTCTGCGCGAATCACCTCTGCCGGTTTGAATGCGATGTCTTCTCCCGGGAAAAAGCATCCCTCGTTGTCCTTCTCCGCAGGGCAGCCGCCGGCGATGCCGGTCCCCCGAAAGGAAATATTCAGAAACGGCGCCGTAAATGCAGTCTTTGCAGGATCAAACTGAAGATCATCTCCCGAGGAGCTGTTCCACCGGTGGATGTTCAGCCATCCTCTGCGGCCGTCCGCCTCCACGGGGGTATTGAATTCGATATAAACCTCTTTCTCATCTCGGATTTCCGCATTGATGCGCAGCACCGGCCGCAGCGACGCGAACCCCTCCGGGAGCATGGCGCGGATCCGGTCCTGTTCGATGAGGTAGGCCATCACGTACTGTTCCACATTCACTGGGGACTCCGGTTTCGGATCTTTCTTCAAAAGCTGTCATCTCCTTTCACGCAAAGGCTGGTCATTTCCGGTATTTGTTCAGGATACGGGATACGGTGGACTGGTTGACCCCCAGTGCCTCCGCGGTCTTATGCGTCGTTTTGTAAACTTCAAAAGCTCGCTTCACCAGCTGCTCCTCCAGCTGGTGTTTTGCTTCTTTGAGGGGAATGATATCCTCGCAGTAGACGCTGCCATGATCGTTATCGTTTTCCTGATTGCCGTGAAGCACTTCGTAGATGGTTTCCCCCAGGATCACCGGTCCGTCGGACATGATGTAGGCGCTCTCAATGGTCTGATCCAGCTCGATCAGATTGCCGGGCCAGGAGTGGGAGGCCAGCTTGCCCAGAGCATCCCGGCTGAGGATCTTCTTCGTTCGATACTTGTTGTTGTACCGGGAAATGTACTGGTTGGCCAGATAGGGGATATCCTTGATACGGCTGCGCAGAGGAGGAATGTTGATGGGAACCGTTGCCAGCCGGTAATAGAGCGGCTTCATAAACATGCCGGTCTCGCTGAGAGACTGCAGATCCATGCCGGTCATGGCGACGATGCGGGCGGTGGAGCTGACCTCGCGGTTGCCTCCGGCCCGTTTGAACTTACCGGTATCGATGTATTCAAAGAGCTTTGACTGGACCCGCAGCGGCATATAGCTGATGTTGTTCAGGGCCAGCGTTCCCCGGTTGGCGAAGTCCAGCTTGCCCTGACGGATGGAACGGGTCTTGCCGTCGCTGGTTTCGATCTCCTGACCGAAGATTTCCCGCTCCAGGAAATCCGAGTCATCGCTGGTGCAGTTGACAACGATGAAGGGTTCTTCGCTTCGATTGCCGAAGAAGTGAATGTATCTTGCGGCCACATGTTTGCCGGTACCGGATTCTCCGAAGATGAGAACCGGAATATCCATGGAGGAGACCCGCTCCAGCGTCGCCCGGACCTTCACGCTGGCAGGATCCACGGTTTCAAAATCGATGTTGCGGGACAGCTCGCGCTTCAGCGTCTGGATCTCCTGCTGCTGCTGATTGAGGGTCTCCAGAAGGTCGTTGACGGCCTCGATGTCCTGCGATGTGGTGAAGACCATGGAGATGTCGCCGTGATCATCGAACAGGGGAACGCCGGTGGCGATGATCTGCTTGCCGTTCTTCAGATGCTGCAGAACGCTGACGGTCTTTCGTTCCTTCAGTACCCGCAGAGTGCTGCTCTCCTCGAAGTAGCCCTCGTTCAGCAGATCACGGATGTTGCGGCCGATGATGTTGTCAACGTCCAGTTCATTGATCTCGATCGATGCCGGGTTGACGAACAGCACGTTGCCTTCTCCGTCGCTGACGAAGATTTCAACGCCGAGGTTCTCGACGATGGTCCGATAGATGTTGGAATCCAATTCGTTTTTATACATGGCGTCATCCTCCTTTAAGAGAATTATACAGGAAAACGGACCGGAATGCCACAAAATATGCGAATATGCATTGCAGAAAATGCATATTCGCATAGATTGCGTTTTAAATGTTCAGAATTCTCATGAATTTGAAGGGGCTCCATATTAAAATGCAGGCAACGAAGGATATGTGCTATCAGTTATCGTACGAACGATTTGCAGGAGGTAAACAGAATGGAAATCGCAGGTGGAACACTTACAAACTGGCAAAAGCTGTATGAAGAGAAAAAGATGACAGCCGAGGAAGCGGTCACACTGATCAAATCGGAAGATCACGTTATTTTCGGACACTGCGTCAGCGAGCCGGCCGCGCTGGTCGACGCGATGGTGGCCAATCACGAGGAATATCGAAATGTACATATTACGCACATGGTATCCCTGGGTAAAGGAGAGTATACGAAACCGGAATACGCGAAGAACTTCGTATTCGAAGGTGTGTTCTGCGGAGCCGGAACCAGAAAAAGCGTAGCTGAAGGACGCGGCGACGTAATCCCGGTCTATTTCTCGGAGCTGCCGATCTGGATCCGCCGCGGTATCCTGAACTTCGACGTATGCCTGGTTCAGCTGTCGCCTCCGGATCAGTGGGGATACTGCAACCTGGGCGTGGAATCCGGTTATACGTTCCAGGCGATCCGATCGGCGAAGATCGTTATCGCCCAGATCAATAAGAATGTTCCGTTCTCCTATGGAGATACCCATATCCATGTAAGCCAGCTTTCGGCGATCGTCGAGGTCGATGAGCCTCTGGCAGAGCAGCAGCCGCCGGCAGTGGGAGAGGTGGAGACCGCCATCGGCAAATACTGCGCGTCTCTGATCGAAGACGGTTCTACGCTGCAGCTGGGTATCGGCGCGATTCCGGATGCGGTTCTCGCGGAGCTGAAGGGCCACCGGCATCTGGGCATCCACTCGGAAATGATCGCGGACGGTGTTCTTGATCTGGTGGAAGCGGGCGTCATCGACTGCTCCGAAAAGACCCTGCACAAGGGACAGATCGTCGTTACCTTCCTGATGGGAACACGCCGGCTCTATGATTTCGCGGATCACAATCCGATGCTGACCCTGCGTCCGGTCGACTACGTCAACGATCCCGCCGTCATCGCAAAGAACAACAAGATGGTCTCGATCAACTCCGCGCTGCAGGTGGACTTCATGGGACAGGTCGTTGCCGACACCATCGGAACGCGGCAGTTCTCCGGCGTTGGCGGGCAGGTTGACTTCGTCCGCGGTGTCGCCAGATCTGAGGACGGCAAAGGCATCTCCATCATCGCAATGCCTTCGACGACGAAGAAAAAGGACGGAACCGTGATCTCCAAGATCACCCCCTACATCGATAACGGTGCTGCCGTAACGACCAACCGGTATGACGTCGATTACATCATTACCGAATACGGCATCGCCAGAATGAAGGGCAAGACCCTGAAGGAACGTGCCAGAGCGCTGATCCGGATCGCGCATCCGGATGTTCGCGGGGAACTGTGCGATGCATATGAGCTGAGATTCAACGAGCCGGTTACAAGGATTCAGATGCCTCTGACCCGCAGAACGGCGAAACCGGCTGAGGCGAAAGCAGAGCCGGCGAAGAAGGAAGAGGCTCCCAAGAAAGAGGAGCCGAAGAAAGAGGGCAGGAAAGAATAAGAGAGATTCCCCTTAAAACGGATTCGATACGTTTCACGGTTTTCCCGCGGTTTCGTATTGAAGTTTACCTCAAAAGAGAAGGGCAGCACGTCGGCATCAGGTGCTGCCCTTCTCTTTTCGCTGTTATTCCGGGGGAAACCGTGGTATACTGATACAAATCACTGTGAAACGGGAAGAGGGAACAGATTATGATCGTCATTGACAGAAGAAGATGCGTCAGCTGCGGCGCCTGCAATGCCATCGCGATGACATTCAAATGCATCAAGACGACTCCGGAGTATGAGCTGTACGAGGAGCCTCCGAAGGAGGGCCGGGATTATGTACAGAAGGTCATGCGGGACTGCTGGGCCAAGTGCATCTATCTGAGCGGGGGAAGCTGGGAAGAATGATTTTCGCTAAGAACCGTGGGATCATTTTAATAATATGTATTATGTTAGTTCTGACGCAGGCTGCGCCAGCTTTTGCATTGTCCGAAGAAACGGCAGAGGAAGCGGCTGCAGGCGGCGTGATCACAGGATTTGTGCCGCTGCAGGAGTCGGAATACTGCTTCGAGGGCCGGCCTTCGGAGGAAGAGCTGCTCGCCGGACTGCCGCAGACGCTGGAGGTCTTTCTGGAGGGCGCGGAGGATGTGAGCCGGATCCCCGTCACCTGGGAGGTGCTGGAGGACTACGGGAATACTTCCTATTATTTCTATTCGGTTCGTCCGGTGTGGCCGCAGGAGTATGTGCTGGGGGAGGGGCTTGATCCCGCAGCGGATGTTCCGTGGGTCACCATGTACTGGACGCCGGCAGCGGAGGAGCTGGAGGAAGGCGAGGCGGAGCCCGAAATCCCCGCCGAAGAGTCCCAGCAGCTGCCGGTGCTGGATCTTCTGTCCCTCTGCACCGAGAGCAGCTATGCGGCATCTTCCAATGCGGACCGGATCTACGCTTATCTGACCGGGACCATGGGACTGAACATGGCCGCGGCGGCGGGGGTGATGACCAACCTCTACGCGGAGAGCGGCATGCAGCCCAACAATCTGGAAAACGCCTATAATGCAGCCTACGGACTGAGCGACAGCGAATACACCAGCCGGGTCAATAAAGGGATCCGAAGCAACGGCAAATACACCTCCGGATATGGCAAGACCAGATACTTTACGACCGATTACTGCGGGTACGGGATCTGCCAGTGGACCTCCCTGGGACGTCGGAGCGCGCTTCTGAAGCTGGCGGTAAAAAAAGACGTTTCCATCGCGGACCTGAATATGCAGCTGGAGTTTCTGAAGCAGGAGCTGCAGGGCAGCTATCCGCAGGTGTGGGCGACCCTGCAGAATGTACCGAACGACGCGTCCGGGGCGTATCTGGCGGCGGCTCACTTTTGCGCCGCTTTTGAGATTCCGGCCAATACCAATGCGACAGCGGCCTCCCGGGCGAAGACCGCGCTTGCGACCTACTGGAAGACCTACAGCGGCAAGTCCGCTTCCGCCTCCGGCAGCTCGTATCTTGGAATCTGCGGATACTCCTATCCGGCGAGCCTTGGGAAGGGGAAGGCGGTCACGGTCAGCGGACACGTAATCTCCAACTACAAGATCACTTCCGCTACGGCAAAGATCCTCAGCAGCAGCGGAAAGGCGGTCTACAGCAAGACGAAGAAGCCGCAGACCACGATCTTCAGTCTGTACGGCTTTGACAGCAGCATGCTGTTCAGCAAGCTGCCTGCCGGAACGTACACCTACGCGATCACAGCGACCGACTCCTCCGGCAGGACCGTTACGGTCAAACACGGATTCACGGTAGCGAAGGATGCGGCCACCAGTATCCTGCGGGGCTGCGCTGTATCCGACCGGTCCACCGCGGCGCCGGCGGCGGCGAAGGTCAGAGAACCGGCATCGACGCTTAAGGGTGCGGGTCTGAACTATCCGAAGAAAATCAAAAAAGGCAGGACCTTTACCATTAAGGGGAAGGTGAAGTCCAATTATCCCATCTCGAAGGTGGTCATCACCATCAAAACCAAAAAGGGCGTAAAAAAACAGAGCGTCACCGGCCACCCCGGCGGGGCGAAGTCCTATTCCCTGAAACGTCTGGATGACAAGGTGAAGTTCGGCAAGTTAAAAAAAGGAACTTACTATTATATTGTCACGGCGAAGGACAGCAGGAAGAGCAAACGCCTTCTGAAAAAGAAATTCACAGTGAAATAATTTTGAAATAAGTGTTGACAATGCCATGGTTAGATGGTACATTTAAGTTGAAGTTAGCACTCGCACATTAAGAGTGCTAACAACAGGAGGGCCGAAATGGATTTAACTGAACGAAAACTGAAAATCTTACAGGCCATCATTGCTGATTTTGTCAGAACGGCAGAGCCGGTTGGCTCCCGAACGATCTCCAGGAACTACGAACTGGGCATCAGTCCGGCGACCATCCGTAACGAGATGTCGGATCTGGAGGAGATGGGATACCTGACGCATCCCCATACATCTTCCGGCAGAGTCCCGTCCGAGAAGGCATACCGCCTGTACGTCAACGAGATGATGGGGAAGAGGGAACTGTCCGAAGCGGAGAAGTCCCTGATCGCCCGGCAGTTATACGAGAATGTGACCGAGCTGGACAATCTGATCGAGCGGGCAGCCCACGTGTTGTCCGAGATCACGAATCTCACCGCATTCGCGTTATCTCCCGGCAAGGAGCTGGATAAGCTGCGGTACGTCAACCTGATTCCGGTGGACGATCGGACGGTCGTGCTGATGATCGTTTCGGAGAGCGGCAAGGTCTCCAATACCGCAGTGCAGCTGGACCGGCCGGTGAACGAGGAGACTCTGCGGATCCTGGCGAAGAACATGACCTATAACTACAGCGGCAAGACGCTCAGCGAAGCTCTGAGGATGGATATCATCAAGACCTTCCGGGAGGATGCCGAGGCGATGGCCATGTTCCGCAATAACATCGTACCGGGATTCCTGCGGACCCTGGAGGAGATGCTGAACGTCAACCTGTATATGGATGGACTGACCAACATATTCTCCATTCCTGAGTACAGCGACATCGAGAAGGCCCGGTCCTTCTTCGAAGTCCTGGACAGGAAGGAGGAGATCCGCCGGAAACTGATCGATCGGGGCGACGGCATGATCATCACCATCGGAGGCGAGAACGAGGATGCGGATCTGAGCGACTGCAGCGTAGTGACCGCTACCTACCACGTGGATGGACGGCTGGTGGGCAAGCTGGGTGTCATCGGACCGACGCGTATGAAATACGATGAAGTTACGTCTGTCATGGAATTCCTGACAGACAACATAAGCAAAGCATTTATGATCACAGGAGGAGACGATACCGATGGCAGAAAAAACCGAGGGGATTAAGATAGAAGATGATATGAAAGAAGAGTCTGCTGTGCAGGACCAGCCTTTGCAGGAGGAGGAAGCGGCAGATATCGGGGCTGCGTCCGAGGAGAGCGCGGAGGAGACGCCGGAGGCAGAGGAGGATGCTCCAAAGGCTGAGGCGGCCGAAGAAGAGAAAACCGAAGCGGACGATGCCAGATACCTGAGACTGCTGGCGGAGTTCCAGAACTACAAGAAACGAACCGAAAAGGAAAAAACAGACCTCTATTCCTATGCCAACGAGAAGATCATGACCGAGCTTCTGGAGGTGCTGGACAATTTTGAGAGAGCGCTGGAGCAGGAGGCCGGGGATGGCTTCAAGGAAGGAATGGAACTGATTTTCACTCAGCTGAACAATGTCCTGACCAAGGCCGGGCTGGCTGAGATAACTGCCCTGGGCGAGGATTTCGATCCCAACGTTCACAATGCAGTGATGGCAGAGGAAACCGAAGAATACGAAAGCGGTAAGGTTTCCGGCGTAATGCAGAAAGGCTACACACTCAACGGCAAGGTCATCCGGCCTTCCATGGTGAAAGTCGCAAACTGACCGCTTGAACAATAAACCCGAAGGAGGAAAAGGAAAATGGGAAAAGTAATCGGAATTGACTTAGGTACAACGAACTCGTGTGTTGCGGTACTGGAAGGCGGAGAGCCGACCGTTATCACCAACGCGGAAGGAAACAGAACAACACCATCGGTGGTCGGTTTTGCGAAGAATGGCGAGCGGCTGGTGGGCGAGACAGCCAAGCGGCAGGCGATCACCAATCCGGACAGAACCATCGCATCCATCAAGAGACACATGGGCGAGGCCTATGATGTGCAGATCGACGGCAAGAAGTACACGCCGCAGGACATCTCCGCGATGATCCTGGCCAAGCTCAAGGCGGACGCAGAGGCCTACACCGGTGAGACCATCACCGAGGCGGTCATCACCGTACCGGCATACTTTACCGACAGCCAGAAGCAGGCGACCAAGGACGCCGGCAAGATCGCAGGTCTGGACGTCAAGAGAATCATCAACGAGCCGACGGCAGCATCTCTGGCCTACGGCATCGACAAGGCGGATGAAGCGCAGAAGATCCTGGTCTATGACCTGGGCGGCGGCACCTTCGATGTATCCATTCTGGAGCTGGGGGACGGCGTTCTCGAGGTTCTGGCCACCAACGGCGACAACAAGCTGGGCGGCGACGACTTCGATGAAGCGGTCCTGAACTTCATGGCGGATTCCTTCTCGCAGGAGAACGGAATTGACCTGAGAGCGGACAAGATGGCGATGCAGAGACTGAAGGAAGCGGCGGAGAAGGCGAAGAAGGAACTTTCCAGCGCGCAGACCACCAACATCAACCTGCCCTTCATCACCGTCAGCGAGAATGGCCCGCTGCACATGAATCTGGATCTGACCAGAGCGAAGTTTGATCAGCTGACATCCCACCTGGTGCAGAGAACCATTGAGCCGATGAAGAAGGCGATGGCGGATGCGGGCGTGACCAACAGCGATCTGGCGAAGGTCATCCTGGTGGGCGGTTCCACCAGAATCCCGGCGGTTCAGGAAGCAGTCAAGAATATCACCGGCAAGGAGCCCTTCAAGGGCATCAACCCGGATGAGTGCGTTGCTCTGGGTGCGGCCATCCAGGCGGGAATCCTGTCCGGTGACTCCGACATGGCCAACGACATCCTGCTGCTGGACGTTACTCCGCTGTCCCTGTCCATCGAGACACTGGGCGGAGTTGCCACCAAGCTGATCGAGAGAAACACCACGATCCCGACGAAGAAGAGCCAGATCTTCTCCACCGCGGCCGATAACCAGCCTGCCGTCGACATCCACGTTATGCAGGGTGAGCGCGACATGGCAGCCGGCAACACCACTCTGGGACGCTTCCAGCTGACCGGTATTCCGCCGGCACCCCGTGGGGTTCCGCAGATTGAGGTAACCTTCGACATCGACGCCAACGGCATCGTCAACGTCAGCGCGAAGGATCTGGGCACCGGCAAGTCCCAGCAGATCACCATCACATCTTCCACGAAGCTGTCGGATGACGAGATCAATGCGAAGGTCAAGGAAGCAGAGCAGTACGCGGAGGAAGACAAGAAGAGAAAAGAAGAAGTCGAGATCAGAAACCAGGCGGAGACGCTGGTCTATGAGACCGAGAAGAATATGAAGGAACTGGATCAGGCTCTGTCGGATGCCGAGAAGAGCGATATCAACGCAGCGAAGGATGCTCTGCAGAGCGCTCTGAACGCGAACAACATCGAGGACATCAAGGCGAAGACCGAGGCTCTGACCGAGAAGTTCCACACCATTTCCGCGAAGATGTACCAGCAGGCACAGGCGGCCCAGGGCGCGGCAGGCGCGGGCATGGGCGGCGCAGGTCCTGACATGAGCGGCATGGGCGGACAGAACTTCGCCGGCGGCGCAGGCATGGGCGGCGCTGCAGGCGGCAGCGCGGCTTCCGGCGACGACAACGTCGTGGATGCGGACTTCGAGGTCGTAGACGAAGACGAGAACAAATAAAATCTCAGCAGAAGCTGAATAAAAACAGTTCAGGAGCTATCGCTTGCCGGTAGCTCCTGTGCGTGAATCTATAGGAAGAAGTATCGACACATGGCAGACAAGAGAGATTATTATGAGGTACTGGGCCTCCAGAAGGGCGCCAGCGATGATGAGATCAAGAAGGCTTTTCGTAAGCTCGCGATGAAGTATCATCCTGACAAAAATCCGGGGGACAAGGAAGCCGAAGAAAAATTCAAAGAAATCAACGAGGCCTACGCGGTCCTGTCCGATTCGGAGCAGAAGGCGAAGTACGACCAGTTCGGTCACGCGGGAGTGGATCCCAACAGCTTCGCCGGCGGCGGATTTGGCGGCTTCGGCGGATTCGAGGACATCTTCGATATGTTCAGCGGCGCCTTTGGCGGCGGCGGATTCGGCGGGGCCTTCGGCGGACAGCGCCGGAGCAACGGCCCGCGCAAGGGGAACGACATTCAGAAGTCGATGACCATCACCTTCGAGGAGGCGGCGTTTGGCTGCAAGAAGCAGATCAAGCTGACGAAGAACATCCGGTGCAAGACCTGCGGCGGCAGCGGGGCCAAGCCCGGAACTTCGAAGAAGACCTGCCCCAACTGCGGCGGCACCGGCGAGATCCGAACCCAGCAGCGGACGCCTCTGGGAACATTCCAGAGCGTATCGCCCTGTCCGGACTGCGGCGGCACCGGTCAGATCAATGAGTCGCCATGCGCCGACTGCGGCGGTACCGGACGGGTACGGGATACCGTGAAGATCACGGTCAACATCCCCGCCGGAGTTGACAATGATTCCGTCATTCCGATCCGCGGACAGGGAGAGCCGGGGATCAACGGAGGCCCGGACGGAGATCTCTATATCGTTCTGGGCGTTCGGCCCCACAAGCTGTTCGAACGCCGCGGACAGGATCTGTGGCTGGAGATCCCGATCTCCTTCGACCAGGCGGCGCTGGGGGATGAGATCACCGTTCCGACGCTGGAGGAGAAGGTCTCCTATAAGGTTCCCGCGGGAACGCAGCCGGGAACAGTCTTCCGTCTCAAGGGCAAGGGCATCAAGAGCGTGCGCGGCGGCCGCAAGGGCGACCTGTACGTGAAGGTGTCCCTGGAGGTCCCCACCAAGCTGAACGGCAAACAAAAGAAAGCCATCCAGCATATGCGGGATACCGTGACGGATGAATGCTACCAGAAGAAGAGCGGATTCCTGAATTCCATTAAGGAGTTTTTCTCGTAGAGTTATGCCCGTCACCCGGAGCCCCTCGCTCTGCTTTTCATTCAAAATTGCCGTCGTAGGTTTTATTCTGCTGCGACGGTTTTTTTGTATGATACAAAACGATACAAAATGATACAAGATGATACAAATTGATACAAAACGATACACAGCACAGAAAACCGTGCTATAATATAATTGAATGATCGACAGAATGAATTGTATCGAGTCACTTTAGGAGTATAGAATGACAGTCAATCCATTTACACCAACATTTGGCGAAATTCCTCTTCACCTGGCAGGACGTGACAGGGAAATCAATGATATCCTTTATGTTTTGGACGGAGCCGTGAGCGCACCGTCAAGAACAGCGATTTTCGTGGGAGCCAGAGGATGTGGGAAAACTGCGCTCTTAACGTATTTAGGCAGGGAGGCAGAAGCGCGAGGGTGGATCTGTGTCAATGTAGGATGCGTTAAGGGAATGAGAGAAGATATTTTCCAGCAGACGGCGGCGGCGATCGAAGAGTTGTTTCCACAAGAAGAGGAAATCCATATCACAGGGTTTTCTCTTGGTCAACTGGTGAGCGTGGACTGGGAAAAGGACAAACGGTACCTCCCCAATTGGCGAACCAGGATGACCCGGTTGCTTGAAGTGTTGGAGGAACACGATGTTGGCCTTGTGATCACGGTGGATGAAGTGAATCCCAATCTGGAGGAACTGATCCTGTTGGCATCAGACTACCAGCTTTTTATCAGAGAATCCCGAAAAGTTTCTCTTCTGATGGCGGGACTGCCAGCAAAGGTATCAGCTCTTCTGAATGATCCAAATACCACGTTCCTGCGCCGTGCGAGTCAGTATACACTGGACCCGGTTGCTGATGAGGAGGTGAAGATTGCATTTCTTCGAACCATTGAAGACTCCGGCAAATTGATTGAATCCTCGGCCCTTGAGGATGCTGTTCGAAGTATCGCCGGATTTCCTTATATGATGCAGCTCATCGGATTCCGATCCTGGCAGCTCACAGGAAGCCGGGAAATGATTCGTGCCGAAGATGTCCAGGAAGGGATCAAGCTGGCCAAAAGCGATTTTAAAGAACGCGTTCTGAAGAACACAGTGAGAGACCTCTCAGATGTAGATCTGGAATTTTTGGAAGCGATGCTCGCAGATGACGGTCCAAGCAGGCTGTCAGACATCAGGGATCGTATGGGGAAATCCGAGAAATATGCAGCACGCTATCGAATGCGACTGATTGAATTTGGCATCATAGAATCCGCAGGAAGAGGGAAAATCAGATTCGCTATTCCAGGGCTCAGGGAGTACATCAGCGCAGAATATATTACGACGAAGGAGTGAACCACTATGAAATACATCGAACTGAAGATCCACGCATCGCGGCAGGGCGTGGAGATGGTCACGGAAATGCTCATGAGAAACGGGATCACGGCGATCAGCGTGGATGATCCGGAGGATCTGCAGGATATCCTGGACAAGAAGAACGAATACGGCTGGGATTACATTGATGACGCACTGAAAAACCGCCGGCAGCGGGATGCCCAGGTCCGGGTCTATCTGGATGACACGGACGAAGGCCGCCGGCAGTTGCAGCATCTGAAGATCGAGGTCATGAAGCTCAAGAGCCTGGAGCTGGAGGGCAAGTTCGGCTGGGATGTGGATTTCGGCCGGCTGTACGCGGAGTCCGAAATAGTGGACGACGAGGACTGGAAGGACAAATGGAAGGAGAACTTCCACCCGGCGCACATCACGGACCGGATCGTGGTGAAGCCCACCTGGGAAGGTTACGATGCAAAGGCTGGGGAGCTCGTCATTGAGATCGACCCAGGAATGGCCTTCGGAACCGGAACCCACGAGACCACCCGGCTTTGCATGGCGCTGATGCAGCTGTATCTCACCAGGGCCGCAGGGGCCCGCGTGCTGGATGTGGGCTGCGGATCCGGGATCCTCTCCATCGGGGCAGCGCTGCTGGGAGCATCGGAGGTGACTGGTGTGGAGATCGATCCTGACGCGGTCCGCGTGGCAAAGGAGAATGTGGACAAGAACGGAATGACCGGGGAGATCCGGATCCTGGAAGGAGATCTGACGGAGGGACTGGAGCTGGAGGCAGACATCCTCGTGGCCAACCTGATGGCAGATCTGGTCGTGCGGCTGGCAGGACCGGCAGCGGAGCATCTGGCGGAAGGCGGCGTATTCATTTCTTCCGGCATTCTTGCAGAAAAGCGGGAGTCGGTCAGCGAGGCGATCCGCGGCGCCGGATTTACCATCGAACGGGTCGTGACCGACGGCGAATGGTGCGCCATCGCCGCAAGGAAATAGCAGAGGGGAGCACGGGAAGCAATGAGCCGGTTTTTCGTTGCGCCGGAGCAGGTCGGCGCGGATGGGATCACCATCGATGACAAAAATGATCTTCATCATATGAAAAAAGTGCTTCGGCTTTCGCCGGGGGATGAGGTGGACATCTCCGACGGATCGTCCTGGGAATACCGGGCACGGATCGAGTATCTGGAGGCGGACCTTGCGCAGCTGCGGATCCTGGATAAGCAGAGCTTCGCGGCAGAACCCGGCACGTTGGTGACGCTCTATCAGGGGATTCCCAAGCAGGGGAAGATGGAGACCATCATACAGAAGTGTGTGGAGCTGGGCGTGCACCGGATCGTGCCTGTGTTCATGGACCGGACGGTAGTCGTGGACAAGGGTAACTTTCACAAGAAGATCGACCGGTGGCAGAAGGTCGCGGCGGAAGCCGTCAAGCAGTGCCGCCGCGGGATCATCCCCCAAGTGAGTGAAGCGGTTCGGATGAAGGATGTGCTGGCGGAGCTGGAGGGCGCGGACACTTATGATCTGATCCTGATTCCCTATGAGAACGAAGAGGGCACTACCATTAAGGACGTGCTGCGGAGCGCAGCAGGGTCTCATGGCAGCGGCGCTGACAGGCTCGGCGAAGTTCCCCGCCGCATTGCGGTCCTGATCGGACCGGAAGGCGGATTCAGCGAGGAAGAGGTTGCGAAGGTAACCCGGACCGGCGGGCAGTCCGTGAGCCTGGGCAGGACCACCCTGCGCACCGAGACGGCAGGAATGGCGGCTCTGGCGATGATCATGTATGAACTGGAACTGTAGGATGGGAGAGACGGAATGAAGATTGTATTTTTGGACCACGAGGTCATCGACCGGGGCGACATCGACTGGAGCAGGGTCGAGGCACTGGGCGAACTGAAGATTTATAAACAGACGGCATCAGATGAGGAAGCCATCGAAAGGCTTGCCGGAGCGGATGCTGTGATGATCGATGAATATGCCATCGGGCGGCCGATCATGGAAGCCTGCCCGGATCTGAAATTTATCGGCCCGGCTGCCACAGGGTATAACCACATTGATCTGGACTGCGCCAGGCAGCATGGGATCGCGGTCTGCAACGTGCCGGCCTATTCCACCGAGGCGGTGGCACAGCATACCATCGCGCTGCTTTTGATGCTGACCAACCAGATCGGGGGATTCGATCGGGATCTGCACAGCGGGAGATGGAATACGCAGGTCGGTACCGCGTATACACCTCGGCCCATCCAGCTTTTGGACGGGAAAAGCATCGGCATCATCGGCTACGGCAACATCGGACGAAAGGTCGCTGAGATCGCCCGGGCCCTGGGAATGAGTGTCCATATCTACAGCCGGGATCCGGAGGCGGCGATCCGCTCGGACGTCGTGAGCCTGCACTGTCCTCTGACAGATGAGAACCGGGGGATGATCGACAAGGCATTTCTCGGGAAGATGAAAGACGGTGCGATCCTGATCAATACCGCCCGGGGCGCGCTGCTGGACGAGGATGCCGCAGCGCAGGCTCTTGCCTCCGGAAAGCTTTCCGGGCTGGGAGCCGATGTGCTGTCCTCGGAGCCGCCGGAGGCGGACAATCCGCTGCTCAGTGCGCCAAACTGCGTGCTGACGCCCCACATTGCATTCACGCCTCTGGAGATCCGCCAGCGGGTGATCGATATCTGCGCGGACAACCTGAAGAGCTTCCTCGAAGGCGGGGATCTCAACCGGATCGTATGAGGAACAGATACATGAAAATCGCATTTCACACCCTCGGGTGCAAAGTTAACCAATATGAATCGGAGGCCATGGCGAAGCTGTTTCGCGAGAAGGGTCATGAGATCGTCGGGGAGCGGGAGTTCGCCGATGTTTACGTGATCAATACCTGTACGGTGACGGCGGTGGCGGACAAGAAGTCCCGCCAGTACATCCGACGCATGAAGAAGGTCAATCCGGACAGCATCATCGCGGTGACCGGCTGCTACGCCCAGATCGATCCGGAAGCGGTCAGCGCCATCGAAGGCGTGGACATCGTCACGGGGACCAATGAGAAGAGCACGCTGCCCGAGTACGTCGAGCAGTTTGCCGGCAGCAGGGAGGATCGCGCAAAGGCTGGCGCGGCTGCGAGAGAAGAAGACTTTACCGTGATCCGGGACTGGAAGGACCTGGACACCTACGAGGATACCGGCATCGTGACCAGCGCGGAGAACCGGACCCGGGCATACATCAAGATCCAGGAAGGGTGCAACCGGTTCTGCAGCTACTGCGTGATCCCCTACGCCAGGGGAAATATCCGCAGCCGTGAGCTGGAGGAGATCGTGCAGGAAGCGGAGCAGCTGATCGGAGCCGGCTACAAGGAAATCGTGCTCACCGGCATCAACACGGCGCTGTACGGTTACGACGATGCGGCCGGCTCCCAGCCGCAGGGCGTGGAGCGGGTGATCGCGGCCCTGAACGAGCTTCCCGGCAATTTCCGGATCCGCCTGAGCTCCCTGGAGCCAGCGGTGGTCAACGCGGACTATGTGCGGCGGCTTCTGAAGTACGACCGGCTCTGCCACCATCTGCACCTGTCGGCCCAGAGCGGAAGCGACCGGATCCTGAAGGCGATGAACCGGCCCTATGACCGCAGCCAGTATCTGCAGATCGTCGATGCGGTGCGCAGCTTCGATCCCTGGTACGGGATCTCCACCGACATCATCGTCGGATTTCCGGGGGAAAGGGAGCAGGACTTCGAAGACAGCGTCAGCCTGGTGCAGATCTGCGATTTCTGCAGGGTTCACGCATTCAAATACTCCCGGCGCCCGAAGACGGCAGCGGCGGCCATGAAGGAGCAGGTCTCACCCCAGGTGAAGAACCGCCGCAGCGACCTGCTGCAGGAAGCCGGCGGGAAAGCCGCCTCCAGCTTTTGCATGAAAAACCTGGGGCGGCAGGAGATCGTTCTGATTGAGGAGTACCTGCCGCAGATCGGCATGCTGACAGGCTATACCGGCAATTACATCCGTGCCTACATCCGGTGCAGCGCCGGTGAAGGGGAGGAACTGCTGAACACCTTCCGGCAGGTAAAATTGACAGAAACTTTTCGAGATGGATGTATTGCATTGATTTTATGACAAAAAAGTATTAGAATAGGTCTGTATTTGTTGCGGGATAAACTGCGCAGCGTGAGAAAGGAAGTGAAATTGATGAGTGATTGCATTTTCTGCAAGATTGCAAATGGAGAGATTCCTTCGAATAAGGTGTACGAAGATGATCAGATCATGTGCTTTCATGATGCGGATCCCCAGGCTCCGGTACACGTCCTGATCATTCCGAAGAAGCACATTCCATCCCTGGATGAAGTGAAGGAAGAGGACAAAGAACTGCTTGGCGGAATCATGCTGAAGGTCCAGGAACTGGCGAAGGATCTGGGACTGGACAACGGATACCGTCTGGTGAACAATTGCGGCGAGGATGGATTCCAGACCGTGAAGCATCTGCATTTCCACCTCCTGGGCAAGAGAAAAATGACATGGCCTCCAGGCTGAGAGACCTGCCCAAATCTTCGATTTGGCGCGCAGGCCCTCTACAGAAAGTGCAGCGCTTCAGCGCGTGGCACTTTTTCAGTTAAGAAATTCTTGTTGCAATACGAAACCCGAAATAGTATAATAGCAACGTTGTAAGCAAACCACAGATTTTAACAGAGTCAGGAGGTGAGACGGGGATGGCACAGGTAATCGTTAGAGAAAACGAAAGCTTGGAGAGCGCTCTGAAGAGATTCAAGAGATCATGCGCCAGAGACGGCGTCATGGCAGAAGTTCGTAAGAGAGAGCACTACGAGAAGCCAAGCGTAAGAAGAAAGAAAAAGTCTGAGGCAGCCAGAAAGAAAGCCAGAAAGTACTAAGACATTCACAGACTCAGAGAAGAGGTGTTGGAAGTGACCTTAAAAGCAAGATTGGACGCTGACTTTAAGGACGCAATGAAGAAAAAAGAGAAGGTCCGCAAGGAAACGATCAGTTTCGTTCGCGCTGCGATTAAGCAGTACGAGGTGGACAACAGGGAAGAGATCGATGACGCCGGGGTTGCCGCGATTCTGGCCAAACAGGTCAAGATGAGAAAGGACGCCCTCGCTGACTTTGAATCTGCCGGACGTACCGATCTGGTAGATGCTTACAACGCAGAGATCCAGGTGCTGATGGACTACATGCCGAAGCAGCTTGCCGCTGATGAGATCATGGATGTGATCCGGGAGACAGCAGCCGAAGCCGGAATCGAAGCCGGCAGCGGCAAGTCCTCCATGGGAAGGCTGATGGGAAGCGTGATGCCGAAGGTGAAGGGAGTCGCCGACGGTAACGCGGTGAAACAGGCAGTAATGCAGTTCCTGGGCTGAATGATTATGATGAACAGCGGCGCTGAGCGATTGGCGCCGTTTTTATTTGCCCGTTTTTATGGTATACTGAAACCATGTTTTTACCGGTATCAAAAAAGGATATGAAGCAGCGCGGCTGGGAAGAAGCGGATTTCGTTCTGGTCACCGGGGATGCCTATGTGGATCATCCCTCCTTTGGCACGGCTCTGATCGGCCGTCTGCTGGAATCCCGGGGTTACCGGGTGGCGGTGCTGGCTCAGCCGGACTGGAAGGATCCGGACAGCTTCCGCAGGTTCGGCCGGCCGCGGCTGGGGTTTCTTATCGGCAGCGGATGCGTGGACTCCATGGTCAACAACTATTCAGTGTTCCGCCGCCGGCGAAAGAGGGACGTGTATTCCCCCGGCGCAAAGGCTGGCAGGCGCCCGGACCGGGCGGTCATCGTCTACGCCGGCTGCGCCAGAGCTGCCTATAAGGATGTGCCGGTGATCATCGGAGGACTGGAGGCCAGCCTTCGCCGCCTGGGCCACTACGATTACTGGGATGACAAGGTGCGGCGCTCCATCCTGATGGATTCGAAGGCAGATCTGCTGATCTACGGCATGGGGGAGCGGGCGGTGCTGGAGATCGCCGAGGCTCTGGAGGCCGGGATCGATGCCGGGGACATCGGCTGGATCCGGGGCACCTGCGTGCGCCGCAAGGACCCGGATATCTACGAGGATGACGTCGTGCTCCCGCCCTTTGGGGAGGTCCGGGAGGACAAAGAGGCCTACTGCCGCAGTTTCGCGATGCAGTACCGCAGCAACGATGCCGTCACCGGGCAGCGTCTGCTGGAAAAATACAATAATAATTATTATGTCATCCAGAATCCGCCCCAGCCGGTGCTGGAGCGAATGGAGTTGGATGACCTGTACGCGCTGCCCTTTGAGCGCAGGTACCACCCCATGTACGAGGCGGAGGGCGGTGTTCCTGCCATCACGGAGGTTCAGTTCAGCGTGACGGCAAACCGGGGATGCTTCGGGGGATGCGCTTTCTGCGCCATCACCTATCATCAGGGCCGGGAGGTGCGCAGCCGGAGCACGGAATCGATTCTGGGGGAGATCCGCGGCATGACGGGGAACCCGCAGTTCAAGGGATACGTCCACGACATCGGCGGACCGACGGCGAATTTCCGGCATCCGTCCTGTCAGCAGCAGCTCTCCCGGGGCATGTGCCGCAGCCGGGACTGCCTGTTCCCGAAGCCCTGCCCGATGCTGGAGGCGGATCACGGGGAATACCTGGACCTGCTGATGCAGGCCAGGAGCATCGACGGGGTGAAGAAGGTCTTCATCCGTTCGGGGATCCGCTACGATTATCTTCTGGCGGACAAAAGCAGCGGCCGGCCGTTTCTCCGGGCGCTGTGCGCGGATCACATCAGCGGGATCCTGAAGGTTGCGCCGGAGCACGTGGCGCAGGGCGCATTGTCGAAGATGCATAAACCGGGAAAAGACGTCTTCGACCGTTTCTGCGCTGCCTACCAGAGGGAAAATGCGCGGCAGCACAAGAAGCAGTACATGATTCCGTATTTCATCTCTTCCCATCCGGGGAGCACGCTGGAGGATGCGGTGGAACTGGCGCTGTACCTCAAGGAGACCGGATTTGTCCCGGATCAGGTGCAGGATTTTTATCCGACGCCGGGGACACTGGCCACCTGCATGTATTATACGGAGACGGATCCGCTGACGATGGAACCGGTCTATGTGGCCAAGACCATGCACGAGAAAAAACTGCAGCGGGCGCTGCTGCATTTTCATAAGAAGGAGAACCGATCTCTGGTTTCCCAGGCTTTGCGCGAGGCAGGCCGGGAAGATCTGAAGGAGGTGTTGCTCGGATGACGAAGAACAGAATTGAGGCGCTGCTGGCGGCGCTGGAGGATGGCCGGGCGCAGTACGAGCGGCTGATGGCGGAGGACGAGGCTCCGGCAGAGCGCCGGGAAGGAGGGCCGCATCCGGCTTTTGCGGCGGAGGAGGTATACGACCTTCGGCAGCCGGAGGAAGAGACCATCGGAAGCGACGGCGAGCAGATGGATTTCTTCAGCATGGCCGGCAGCGGCCTGGTCCGCACTGAGGCGCCGGGAGAGATGAACCGGATCGCCGCCGGGGACAACCTGGACTACATGCTCTGGCTCCTGAAGGAAAAGCATCTGGCGGGGAAGATCCAGCTGATCTATGTGGATCCGCCGTTTTTTTCCAACGCGAAGTACCAGTCGTCGGTGCAGATCACGGGATCGGACGGCCGGAAATCCCCGGTGCTCAAGGTGGGAGCCTACGAGGATACCTGGGGACACGATCTGAAGGCTTACCTGGAGATGCTGGCGGTGCGCTTCTTCCTCATGCGGGACCTGCTGTCGGAGACCGGCAGCCTTTGGGTGCATCTGGACTGGCACGGATCCCATTACGTGAAGATGATGCTGGACGAGATCTTCGGAGCGAACCGGTTTGTCAATGAGGTCGTCTGGGTCTATAAATCCGGCGGTGCCAGCAAGCACAGTTTTTCGCGAAAACACGACACGCTCCTGTTCTACAGCAGGACGGAGAACTATAAATTCCGGCCCCTGCAGGAGAAATCCTATAACCGGGAAGGCAAGCCGTACCGGTTCAAGGGCGTCGAGGAGTTTCAGGATGAGCACGGCTGGTACACCATGGTCAACATGAAGGATGTCTGGAACATCGATATGGTGGGCCGGACCAGCGCGGAGCGAAAGGGATACGCGACCCAGAAACCGGAGAAGCTGCTGCAGCGGATCGTGGAATCCTGCACCGACGAGGGAGACTTGTGCGCGGATTTCTTCGCCGGCACCGGGACGCTGGGGGCAGTCTGCGCGGAAACGAACCGGCGGTGGATCCTCTGCGATACGGGGGATGCGGCCATCGGATCCCAGATCCTGCGGATGGCCGAGAAGAAGAGCGCCTTTCTCGTGGAGCGGCCCCGGGGAGTGCGGGAAGTGGGACCGAAGGCCTATGTGCAGGCTGCCGTGAAGGACGGCCGGGCCGAGCTGCAGGGGTATCAGCCGGATCTGACCCAGGTGCAGCAGCGGGACCGGGAGATCGTCTCCGGCTACATCAATGAGAACAGCCTCGATCTGATCAGCTTCTGGAGCGTGGATCCGGAGTACGACGGATGCGTTCACAGCTGCCGGCGGATCCTGCATCACGCTTCCGATGCGCAGCGCATCGAAGGCGCAGGAGCGGGACATGCGGTCAGCATTGTGGGTTACGATCTGTTCGGAGGACGGTTTGCGTGGGTACAGGAGGAAGTGACCGATGAAGATTAGAACCATCAAAAAAGACGGCCGCAGGGAGAGCCGTTGGTCCGGCGGGAGGACCTGGGAGATAGCGATCTTCCCGGAGGAAGCCAGCTACCTGGACCGGGATTTTCTGTGGCGGCTTTCGACGGCCAGCTCCGATCTGGAGGAATCCTCCTTCACGAAGCTGCCGGATTACGACCGGATCCTGATGGTGCTGGAGGGGGATGTGGTCCTGGCCCACGGGGATGTGCGCACGGCCCATCTGCAAAGGCTGGAGCAGGACGCCTTTGACGGCGCAGTGAAGACCCGCTGCTACGGCAAGCTGATCCGGGACTACAATCTGATCTATCGCAAAGGCTGCTGCGGCCGGATGGAGCTTCAGCCTCTGAAGCCTGCGGCCGCGGCGATCCGCATGAGCCCGGAGGCGGCAGACTCCGTCTGCTCCTACGGGATCTTCTGTCTGGAGGGCTACGCGGTAGTCTCCTGCGGCGAAGAAAGCCAGATGCTCCGGGAGGGCGATCAGGCAGTCATCGATTTCCCCCGGGGAGTTACGGAGGATATCCGGCTCATGGGAGAAGGCTCCTGCATCGTAACGGAAGTGATCATGGCTTCCCTTGAGGGAGCAGCGGGATCTGCGGAAGGAGAGGCGAAACCGGAGAAGGAAGGATCGCCGGAGGAAAACGCGGAAGCGACTCCGGCGGGGGCCTCCCCGCAGACGGCCGCCGGGGGATCGGATTATCTGACCAGTCTGCGGCTGTTTGCCGGGCGGAACCGCTGGGCGATGATCCTGCGCCGGGAAGGAAAATCCAATGTCTACTATGACCGGGCGATGGCAGCGGCCCTGCGCAAGCTGGAGAAATGGTACATCACCGAGCTCATCTGGCTGGTGGGGATACTGCTGTGCTTCGCGCCGCTTGCCGCCGGGAGTTCCGCAGGGTTTTGCCTCCTGCTGGCCGTTCTGTTCACCATCGTGCATCTGTTTGGGATCATCCCCTTTGTCTACATGCGCATGCTGCCCCGTCCCTTCGCGGCTCACATGAAGAAGGTTTCGGATCTGAACGCTGCCGAAAGGGCATTCCATGAGGAAGAGATCCGTCAGGATCCTCACTTCGAGCGGCTGATGAGCAAGTACAAGACCGATGAGGACGGATATTTCAATGACGAAGCATCCCCGCTGTACCGGCTGGCCCGGCGCAGGGATAAATAAGCAGAGGGTAAGAGTATGAAACTGGAACTGATCGCAACGGCTGCCTTCGGACTGGAGGCCGTGGTCCGGCGGGAGATCGAGGCGCTGGGCTATTCCGTCATCCGAACCGAGGACGGCAAGATCACCTATGCAGCGGATGAACGGGGCATCGTTCGTTCAAATCTCTGGCTGCGGTGCGCCGACCGGGTGCTGGTGAAGATCGATGAATTTGAGGCATCGGATTTCGAGACTCTGTTTCAGAAGTGCATGGGGATCCCCTGGGAGGAATGGATCCCGGCGGACGGGAAATTCGTCGTCACATGCACCACGGTCAAGTCGAAGCTGCACAACGAACCGGCCTGCCAGAGGACCGTCAAGAAGGCCATCGTAAACCGGCTGCAGGATTTCTATGTGACGGAAAACCTGCCGGAGTGCGGGGCGGAGTATCCCGTCAAGCTGACGCTGCTGAAGGACCGGGCGACATTGACCCTCGATACCAGCGGTGCCGGCCTGCACAAGCGGGGCTACCGGGTGGCGGACGTGGCGGCTCCCATCAAGGAAACGCTGGCGGCTGCCCTGGTGCAGCTTTCCTTCTGGAATACGGGACGGATCCTGGTGGATCCCTGCTGCGGCAGCGGGACCATTCCCATCGAGGCTGCCATGATCGGCATGGATATCGCGCCGGGACTGAACCGGGCATTCCTCAGCGAGGGATGGGAGCAGGTACCCGCCAGCCTTTGGAAGGAGGAGCGGGCGGAGGCCTTCGGCCGGATCCGCACCGATGCGGACCTTCAAATTTATGGGTACGACATCGATCAAAGGGCCGTCGCGGCTGCCCGGGAAAACGCCATAGAAGCCGGTGTGGAGGAACAGATCCGTTTCTGCCGGGCGGATGTGAACCGTCTGATCGGATCGCCGGGACAGGCGGGACCCGCCGGAGCGGATCCCTGGCACAAGCAAGAGTCGGTGGTTTTCGTGACGAATCTCCCCTACGCCATCCGCATCGGCACCACGGAGGAGCTGGAGGAGATCTACCGGACGCTGCGGGGGATGATGGAGGAGGAGCCGACCTGGAGCCTGTTCCTGATCACCGCGGATAAGCAGGCGGAGGAAGCCCTCGGTCGCAAAGCCGACCGAAGAAGGAAACTGTATAACGGGACGATCGAGACGACCTATTATCAGTATCACGGGCAGAGGACACGAAAGGAGAAAACTCTTTAAGGGTGTATCAAAAATATTATTTACTTTGCCAAGCATCACAAACATACTGATCGTCCTGGGGATTCTATGGGAGCTGGTTCGAATCGTCTGCCGGTGGCAGATCTTTCGTAAGATGCGCCTCAGACCGTGGCTCAGCCTGATTCCGGGCGTCCGTGAATACAGCATCTTCAGGCGCTGCTGGAGGGTCATGCCGTTTCTTGTGCTGCTCGCGCTGGCACTGAACTTCTATCTGATCGTGCAGATCGGCTCCTATGTCAACATCGATTTTGCAATCCCTCCTGTTATCCGCTCGAGACTGTTGGTGCTGTCTCTGATCTGCCTGATGATCATTACCATTGCGATGTACAAGCGTCTTGCCTTTGCCTTCGGCCATGATATCGAGTACGCCATGGGGCTGCTGTATTTCAATGCGGTCTTCCTGGGACTTCTGGCATTTTCCAAGAAGAATGTATTTCAGGAAGAACGCGCACAGCTCAGAAGGAAGGAGCTCAGAGACTACTTAAGCAAAAGCCGCAATCTCCGGAGCAAGATCGTCAGCGTTGTTTCTGCCATTGTCATCATCTTCACCTCTGCAGGTTACATTGGGAATGTCCTGCTCCACGAGCAGCAGCCGGCCTTTTTGGTAAAGGCAATGCTGGCCGAAGCATACACGGACACTTCCGGCAAAGTCAGCGGCAAAGGCAAGGTGATCTATCCCGCCATCGAGGAAGGGACTGCGAAGGAACGAGACCTCAGAAAGCACTTTTTCCCGGATAAATCTGCCGTGAAGGAAACGACCGTATATATGTACCTCATCGGTTCCAATCTGGAAGACGCCACAGGCGCAGCATCGGTCAACCTGGCGCAGATCAAAGACGCCACTGCGGCCGGGGAGAACCTGAAGTTCATTGTGGAGGCAGGCGGCAGCGGCAGATGGTTCACCGATGGATTCAAAAACAGAAAGACAGGCAGATACATGATCCGGGATGGAGAAGTCACACTGCTGGAAACGCTGCCAAACGATACCTGCATGTCCGAGCCGGGGACGCTGGAGGATTTCCTGAAGTGGGCGAACAGGAACTATCCGTCGGACAGAAAGATGCTGTTTTTCTGGGATCACGGGGGAGGATTGTCAGGATTCGGTGTTGATGTGCTGAACCCGAGAGAGAAACAGTCGCTGCTGTCCATGAGTGAGATCACGGGAGCATTGGAGAGCGCCGGAGACAAGTACGATGTCATTGGATTTGATGCCTGCCTGATGCAGACCATGGAAGTGGGGATGAGTCTGGAGCCATATGCGGATTACCTGCTTGCTTCCGAAGAGAGCGAACCGGGCAGCGGCATGTATTATACGGCGGCATTCTCCAGACTGGCGCAGGAGCCGGATCTGGACACGCTGAAATTCGGCGCCATGATGTGTTCCTCCTATGATCAGTCACTGGAACTGCTGAACGGATCGCCCCAGCCTGCATATACGATGTCCATGACGGATCTCCGGTATATGACCGTTGTGTATAATACCTTCATCGGATATCTGACCCGTCTTGACGAAGAGTTCAAAACAGACAGGGAAAGCTTTATCAATATGTCGACTGCGCGTTCCAAAGCTTACGAATTCCAGATGGAGGATCAGATCGATCTGATCGATTTTATCCGGAGAAGCGACATCCCAGACAGTGAAAAGACAGAAATGATCGGTAATGTAAGCAGCGCCATTGCGGTACGAAATGCAGGAAGCGCCAATCATATCAACGGTATCGCAACGTACATGCCGTATGATGATCTCTACAGTTATGACGGTGTGTATCATGAGATGAAAAAGCTGGGCATGCGATCGGAAACCAATGTGTATAATGATTTTGCCAGCATCATCGGCAGCCAGAAGAGTACAAAGGACAGGCAGAACGTATCCGATTTTGAGGATGAAGACTGGTATGTCAAAGGCTTCGAAAACTACAACGGAGCGCTGTATATGCAGGATGTGCCGCTGATCAGGGATGGTGATCGCTACAGGATCGACCTGACGGAAGAAGAATGGGAGACCATTACCGAGTACCATCTGGGACTGAAACTGAAGGCAGGAAACAGGTACGCGGACCTGGGAAGTGACGATCTGTACACCCTGGATGAGAACGGTCATTACACCATCGATTTCGACAAGACATGGGTCTCTATCAACGGGGTCTATGTCGCGCTGCATCCCGGTACGCCGATCGAAGTTCCGGAGGAAGATAAGATTATCTATACCGGTACGGTGGATGCGACTCTCAACTTCACGACGCCGATCACGATCTATATGCGGTGGGTCAATGTGGGAGACCATGAAGGAGAAGGGGAGATCCTGGGGTATCTGCCGGCGGATCAGGATTCCGATGACATCGATGAATACGGTATGCCCCGGGGATTCAAACAGTTCAAGTCGAACAATATCATCACGTTCCTGTATGACTGGTATGATGAGGACGGCAATTACATTTCCACGGCGCTGGGTCACATGCCGATCTATGTCGGCACTGCAGGACTTCAGGCGAAGCAGAAGGACATCAGCTCAAAAGAATTCATGTATTACGGCGTCATGAAAGATACCATGAACCGAACCCTGCAGACAAAAGTTCTGCATCATGAAGGGAAATGAATATGGGTACGATAGGAAACATCAACATCAGCATCGGGCTGGTGGGACTGACATTATGCGGGATCGTGATCCTGCACATCGCGGCAGGGCCGAAGATGGAAGCGCGGGTTATGCGCCAGTTCATCGCGATGTTTGCGTGTCTGGCAGCGCATATCGCCTGCAATCTGGCTGGTCAGGTGATGCGAGGCGTTCCCGGAGAGAGCATTTGGTTCCTGCTGCATGTTGTCAATTTCGGGGAGTTCTTCTTCTCCGTACTTCTGGCATATATCGTGACCCGGTTCCTTCTGCAAAAGCTGGACTTGCCGGGTTCTCAGAGAAAACTGTACCGGCTTCTGAACTGTTTTCTGGGGGTTCATGTTCTGCTGCTTATCATCAACCTGTTCACGGGTCTCTGCTATATCATTGATGAAGGTAATGTCTACCATCGGAGCGCCGGATATCCGCTGGCAT
>JAFUCA010000011.1 GCA_017459895.1 Bacillota bacterium
CAAATCCGGTCGTCTCCGCAAAAACAAGGCAGCGCCGAAGGCGCTGCCTTGTTTTGGCGGAGACAGAGAATCGGGATTCGAACCCGAGAGGGTGTTGCCGTGAAAAACGGCTTTTCGAGATCTGCGTCCTCTGTGAGATTGAATATCTCGAAAAGTCCTTCGCAAGCGTGTGATTATATGGGAAGTTCACGGCTCGGGACGGTCTGGATTCGAGATTTGAAGCCGCCCGATGCGATGAGATCTCTGACGGCAGGCATTGTCCAGCCTTTGCAGGAAGAAGAATTCGGGTTTCAGCGCATTTCCGATCATCAAAATCTCGAAGATCCGTTCCTTGATATATGCGACCCGGGTTTCGGATCCTTCAGGTGATTGAAAAGATATAGGGTTTCAGTTAAAATTCATATATATGATCGGCAGGGAAACACCTATGAACAACAGAGAAAAAAGAGCGTTGATACACCAGAAGCTGGAGGTCATGAAACGTTGTTATCAGGAACGTAACACAGACAATTTCGATTTGTTTTACGATACGTTTTTTGACAGAAGCAAGATGACTGTCATTATTGGAACGGATAACGGCCCATGGTTCCATTCGATGGGGCAGATCCGCTGGCTGATCACCTACGACTGGGAAAAGTGGGGAAGTCTTCAGATAGATACATGGAACTTCAGAATCTATGAATCAGATAATCATGATGTTGTCAGAGTCAGAGGGGTTCTGGATTTTCAGATGGACCGCGTATGGGACATCGATATTCTTATGATCTTCAGTAAGGGAGTGAATGAATACAGCTGCCGCCTGATGCAGTTTAAGATTCCGCGTAATGAGATCCGTCCGGTAGTGATCCTCAATGGGAGCGAGAAGGAACAGGCAAAATCCGAGAAAGAGATGAAAGATCTGATCACGCTGAATGGAAATGTGAGCAATGATCTGATGCGGGAGCATCTGGCGCAGAGCGTCAGATCAATGCTCCGGGAGCAGAGACCGTATCTTGACAATATCGATGTGCGCGAAGAGATGATCTATATGGAGGAGTGCGGCGATGGGTACCTGTTCGCATTGACCGGGTTCTGTGTGCATAGTGAGCTGAACGCCTTGATGCCGTTCCGAATGGTCGGGATAGGACGGGGGTACGGGATCCTGGACGCGGAATTTTCGCACCCATTCGTCAGCGATCTGGGATAAGGCTTATCACAAGACAGCAAGACAGGGGACGGTTCTCCGTCTTAAAATATAGAAACTGACGCACGTTGCAGAAGAAATCGCCAGAATTTACATATATTGACAAATCTCCATATCGGTACTATTCTAATCATGAGGTGATGAAGATGCCTAGAAGAGCGCGACAAAGAAGCTGTACCGATATTTATCATGTAATCCTGCGGGGAATAAACCGGCAGCAGGTTTTCTATGATGAGGAGGACTATGAGTATTTCATTCGTCTTTTGAATCGATTTCAGAACGTGTCTCAATATGAGGTCTATGCATACTGCCTGATGGGAAACCATATACACCTGCTGATCAAAGTAACTCAGGAGCCGCTAGGAAAAATATTCCAAAGAATCGGTGCTGCGTTTGTTTACTGGTATAACCTGAAGTACCAGCGTGTAGGACATCTCTTTCAAGACCGATTCAAAAGCGAACCTGTAGAAACCGAGGGGTATTTTTTGACCGTTCTGAGATATATCATATGGAATCCAGTAAAAGCCGGACTCTGCGTATCTCCCTTCGACTATCCTTATAGCAACGCGAAGGCGATTCTATCTCAGAGGAGGCCAGTCTTTCCTTGTAATCTTACGACCGATGAATTGGCGGAGTATATTGCGCAGGATAAGGAAGATGTCTGTATGGACATCTTTGAGGGACCACGCCGCGGTATGACCGAATCTGCGGCAAAGGATCTGATTCGCAAAGAATTCGGAACGACCTTTCCCACAATAAGCAAAGAAAACCGTGAAACGCTGAATTCGTCCATAATTCGTCTTTTCAAACAGGGCATATCGATCCGGCAGCTCAGCAGACTGACGGGAATTTCCAAATCGATTATTGAGAGAGCTGTCAGATAGGATAAGACGGAGAACCGTCCCCTGTCCTGCCTCAGTTCCCCAGAGCAGCCGGATGAAAGAGATCCGCAGCTTCTTTGAGGGGCGGTTCAGGTGAGTGAGTCAGGGTACGCGGTCAGGGTGCGCTTCAACTTTGTTTCTGCTACCAGATCGCTCCCACCAGATCACCCACCGGAGCTACCATAAAAACATCATTTCCCGGTCAGGATGGTAGGACCCTACCATATAAAGCGGGAAATGCCTGTTTGATGGTAGGATATTGACTGCATGCAGCAGAGGAGAGAACAAATTTGTTGTCAAGCAATCTTATGTGGGACGATTTTGCTGTCGGCAATCGTTCTGCAGGTACGCGCCTACCATATCATCTGGTTTTTCGCAGGATATGGTAGCGTGCTACCATAATTGAGCAGGAAATGCGATTTCGTGGTAGGCGAGCGCTGAAAGCGAAGGCACCGCCGCATCTGTGTTGAACGATAATGCCTGCAGCGAATAACCACGGCGGAAGTCACAGCGACTTCTGCTTTTTTGATTGCCGGCCTGGAGGTATCAAAAGACAAAAGAGTTGATATTATAACGTTAAAGCGTTATAATATCGACATACAGGCAGCAGGGGAAGAATAATCTATATGAATAATACAAACTTCAACAGCGCTCTGGAGCAATCGGGAAAAAGTATGTACGCCGTATCGAAACGTTCCGGTGTTCCATATACAACGATCAATGAAATCCATAACGGGAAAAAGGATATCAACCAGTGTGCCGCAGGTACAGTATATCGGATCGCGGCAGCGCTTGATGTACCCGCAGATACGATTCTGAATGAGATCCATTACCTGGATGGTGTGAAGGGCAAATACAAAGGGATCGATTATATATGGTCAACGGGAGACTCCAGTCAGATCACATTTGAGTTCGAAGGGAAAAACGTCATTTTAAGCGTCGGAAAGATATACAACATCCCCTCCAGAATCGAATACTATCAGGTGATCGCAGGCTGGATGATCAAGGAGTACATTGCCAAGGCAGAGTGGAAGAAAGAGAATCTTGCCAGAATCGAAAGGATCCGTCGCGATGAATGAAAGCTATATTCTCATGCACCGGGATACGCCGTGTGCGCTCATTGCCATCGACCGTGACAGCGGCGCATTGACAGAATACGAGGTCATCCGAAAAGAATATACTCCGTTTCTGGGGAATGCTGATGAACGGCTCATGAAGATATGGTGGGAGCATCGGGCAGTGCCCGGATCCCGGAAGGAGATGGAAGAAATCATACGGGAAGCCGGATGCGAAAACAGCAAGGGGTATCTCGCGAAGAACCTTGCGCTGAGCATGACGGATACCTACTGGATCTGTCCGGTGGAAACGGAACTCTCCTGGCAGGATGTGAACCTGTACCGCAGCACGAAGACCTCTGCAGATGTTGTAACACTTCACAATGCGTCCTCGTATGACCCGAATGCATCCCTTGGCGGAGAGATGAATAAGTACTGGGATGTCAGCGGGGATGAACCAGTTCTGGTCAAGAGAGCCTATCGATCCTACGGTCAGCAGAGCATCAATGAATTGTTCGCAACGAAAGTGCATGAACGTCAGAATGCGGAGATCCCCTTCGTCAGCTACACAATCGAAACGGCCGACGATAATGCGGTTCTGTCACGCTGCCGGGCGTTCACTTCGCAGCGGGTCGAGTTCATATCCGCATATGAAATTCTCCATTCCCAGAAGCGGAGAGCGAGTCGGTCAGAATACGATCAGTTCATCGATGCGTGTGAGAGACAGGGGCTGGACAGAGATGAAATGCAGCGATTCATGGATTATCTGATCCTGAGCGATTTTGCCATCAGCAATACGGATGAGCATTTACAGAATTTCGGTGTTCTCAGGGATACAGAAACTATGGAACTCATCGGACCGGCGCCGGTGTTCGATTCGGGAAACAGCATGTTTTTTGACGTATCGCAGAACCAGCCTTTACAGAGAAAAGAACTCCTGGAGAGAAAAATCAATTCGTTCCACAGCCGGGAAGAAAAGATGCTCAGTCACGTAAGAGACCGGGACGCCGTTGATGCTGACGCGCTGCCCACCGATGCAGAAGTGAAAGAGTTCTATGAATCCCATGGGATTCCCCCTGCAAAGGCTGGCTTCATCGCGGAGAGTTATCATAATAAACGGCTACTTCTGAGAGATTTCCAGAGAGGAAGGAGCATTTCCTTGTTTCGCGAAAAGATAATGTGATCACGCAGGAACCCTCCGTGACGCGCTGCAGATCGTATCGTGAACAATGAAAAATCTGCAACGGTATATGGGAAACTGTTGCAGATTCGTGTTGCTCAATTTGAGAAGCTCAATCACAGCCTTAAATTACCCCATTTGATATCGAAATCCAGGGGTGAAACCAGCCTTTGTTGCAGATTTCGAAAACAGAGACAGGAAACTGCAATTCGTTTCCGGCATTTCCGACGTTTCCAGCCGATGGTGCAGAGCGGATTGATTCGCAAAGGCCATCTGCCGCAGGAAATGTTCCTCAGTCTCCGTAAGGCCGCGCTGCATCTCTGCAAGGGGGGTTAGTAATATTTCCTCCGAACGACCTCGTACGTCCAGTTGGGATCCTTGGATTCCCGCGCGATCCGTCCGGGCGCGCTCTCTACCGCGTCTCCGGTAAGAATGAAACCGGCCTTTTCGTAGACGTGGGCGCCCCGGTCATTGTTCGGATAGTGGATCAGCTCCACGCAGCCGATGGAGGGGAATTCTTTTTTGAACTGCTCACAGCAGGCATCCAGCGAACGGACGCCGTATCCGTGTCCCTGCTCCCTGCGGTCGATCATGATCCGGTGCAGGAAAACATAGTCCGGGTCGTTTTCCTTTGACTTATCGCCTTCCACGAAATAATAAAGCACAAACCCGATGAGCTTCTCGTCATCGTAGATGGCCTTCGGGATGAAGGTGGGCTCCACGTAGCACTCCGCCATGGACCACAGATTGTCTTCCACGAAGGGCATCTGCTCCGGTTCCATCTCCAGCTCGGTCACTGCCATCAGATTCTCTCTGGTTACTTCTCTCAGTTCGATCATGGTCTTCTCCTTCGTTAAAAGTCTGTATTGCTGTAGGGTTTCTGGCTGTAATATAGGGTGGCATCCAGCCGCCTAAGAGCCGCGGGGTCATCAGTCCGCACCGCTCCCAGTTCGTACAAAGGCTGGAGCCGCGCCGCGTTCATCAGCAGGGCGTTCAGGTCGCTTTCGCTGCAGCGGATCGTTACATCCGCGGATGCTCCCGCCTCATCAGAGGATGCTCCCGCAGGATCCGCGGATGCTCCCGCCGCAAGCGTTCCCTGCTCCAGCAGCCGCCATCCGCCCTGGGGCCCGCCGGCTTCCATCACCAGGTACCGGACAGCCTTTGCGAAGGCGTCCTCGTATTCGATGCGCGCCGTCACGGTATCCATTCCTGTGGGGCGGTCTGCCGTCAGACGGAAAAACTCCGGATAGTCCACGATCTTGTACATGTAGCCGATGAACTCCCGGCTGACCTGCAGGTAACCGTAGGGCAGATACTCCATGGACAGATCCTGGGGATCGGAGAGAATGTGATAAAAATTCTCATCTCCCGAGGAGATCTTCACCGACTGAGCCAGGTCTGCCTGCCGGCGCAGATACTCCAGAAAGCTGGTGAGTGTCTCCGCGTCAAGGTGAATCAGTTCCGTGACGTTGATCCGGTTCTGGGTGAAGTTGGTTTCGCTGGCGTTCTCGAACCGATAGGCCAGGTAGCCGGTCATCCTGCCATCCTGGAACGCCCCCAGACGGATGGTCACCTCATCGGCACGCAGATCCCCCAGCTCCTCTCCCGTCTTGCGGATCATGCCGTGGGTCACGGCAGCCGCAGCGGTATAGCAGTCGATCATGGCATCGAAATCGTCCTCGTTGAGGAATCGCAGATCCCTTGTGATCCCGCCCTTGGGCAGGTTGACGGTGGGAAGATGATACAGAGCCCGTTTGCTTCCCAGGCCGTAGCCCATGTTGCGGTAGAACGTGATGTTGAAGGGCAGGAGGGGCAGGACCGGGCTGTTCAGCTCTTTCGCCCGGTCTTCGTAATACTTCATCATCTGCAGCGCCAGGCCCTTCTTCTTGTGCAAAGGATGGACGGCCAGGGACATCAGCCCCAGCGCCGGGGTCATGACGCCGTACAGATTCATATCGAAGTGCACCAGCTTCATGGAGGCCATCAGGGTCTCGCCGTCAAACAGGCCGACGTATTCCACGTCCGGAAGCTGGATGTTGCGCAGATTTCTCTGCCGGTGCTCCTCGTAGCAGGCAGCGTCCAGATCCTTGAAGGCCGGATAGGCGTTCAGGTAGATGGTCAGGTATTGTTCGATGTCCTGGGGTTTCAGTTCCCGGATGGTATACATGGCAGTTCCTCCTTTTCTGTCAGGTTATTTCGAAAGGATCGGGACGCCTTCCTCGATCAGCTCCTGCATATACTCATCGATCAGCGCAAGGCCTGTCTCCAGTTCATGAGCGTGGGACAGGGTGATCCGGAAGGTGTGAGGCATATAGAAGCAGTCGCCGTGGCAGACCAGCACGCCTTTGCGGTCCAGCAGATCGTCGGCAAACTTCTGTGCCGGTACATCCAGATCATAGTGTACCAGATAGGTGGTGGAATAGGAATCCGCGTACTGATGCAGATAGGGATTTTTCTCGATCCAGCGGTCGATGACCTTCTTGTTGGCTTCCACGATGCCGCGGGATCTGGCAAAGATCTTCTCCCGGTGCTTCAGTGCCAGACCGAAGATCCATTCGTCGAAGACGCCGCCGCAGATGGAATCATAGGATCTCCAGTTGAAGAGGGTCTTTCTCGTCTGCGCATCCCGGCAGATGATCCAGCCCACCCGGGTGCCGGCCATGGAATAGATCTTGGAGGAGCTGGCGGTAACGATCGCCTTCTCGTACAGATCCACGAAGGAGGGCATGTACTCCTCGTCCAGTCCCCGGTACATCTCATCGCAGATCACCCAGGCATCCGCAGCCTTTGCGATCTCGATGATCTCCTGCATTTCATCCAGCCGCAGCAGCGCTCCGGTGGGGTTGTTGGGATTGGTGAACATGATGGCCTTGGTATTCTGATCCACGCGGCTGCGCAGCTCCTCCATGTCCAGCACGTAGCCCGCTTCCGGCTTCAGCCACACGTCCCGGACCTCGGTCCCGATGGAGCGGGGGATGGAGAAAAACTGCTGGTAGTTGGGCATGATGGAGACGATGTTGTCCTCCGGATCCAGTAGACCGTAACAGACCGTGCTGTTGGCGCCGGTACCGCCGTGGCAGAGGATCACATCTTCCGCCTGGATGCCCCGGTACATGTCCGCGATGGCCTGCCGGGTCTGGGGAGTTCCCTCGAATCTGGGATAGCCCAGATTCATCTTCGCCAGGTCCTTAAGAAATGCATCCATGTCCTCGCCGGTGAGCTCGAACAGTTCCTCCACGGTCATGGGGAGCACGCAGCTGCCGCCCAGGTAATATTTGTTCTTCTCGCTGTCACAGGCCGGGTTCAGCCAGTTTTCCAGATCAAAGCTGTCGATTCTCATTGTCTCCTCCTTGTGCTTCTATAAACGGTTCCTACAGATCCATAATCGTTCCGGCGCCCTTTTCCTCCGCCAGGGCGATGGCCATCTTGGCGGTGACCAGGTCCAGCGCCGCAAGACCCGTGGCATCGAATACCGTGATGTCTTCCTCGGATGTCCTGCCCGGGATCTGCCCTGCCAGCACCTGCCCGATCTCGCCGCAGATGCTCTCCGGGCTGATGAGTCCCATCTTCGCCGGGATCTCCATCTCGCCCACCGTGCAGCACTGCTTCGCGTCGTCCGCGAAGGCTCTGGCCACGGTGAAGATTTCCGGATCGATCTCTTCCTTGCCGATCATATCGGCGCCGATGCAGGAGAGGTGTGTGCCGGGGCGGAGCCAGTCCTTCATGATCAGAGGCGCCGTGCTCCGGGTAATGGTCAGGATCACATCCGCCTGGCCGGAGGCTTCTCTCAGATCCTCCATGGCCTCGAAGCTGACATCGGTATCAATGGCAAGCTCCCGCTGCAGCCGCCCCCGGATATCCTTCGCGAACCGCTTCGCGCCTGCCGCATCCAGCGGATCCACGACGATGACCCTGGTCAGCTGCGGCATCTCCAGCAGGGTCGCCCCCAGCAGATAGATCGCCTGCCGCCCGGCTCCCACGATCAGAAGCGTCCGGCTGTCCTTTCGGGCCAGTGCCCCTGCGCCCACCGCAGCCGCGGCGCCGGTACGCATGCTGGTGATGTAGGAGGCATCCATGCATCCTACCGGGATCCCGGTGGTGGAATCAAAGGCCATGAGCACACCGGTGAACACCGGAAGTCCGGCTTCCGCATTGTGAGGGAAGTTGTTCAGGAGCTTGGCCCCGTGGATACCGACGCTGCCGAAGACCCCTCCGGAACGGATATCACAGACCGCCTCCTGCTCCGGGAAGTGGTGCTCCACCAGCGGCCAGGCCACGACTCTGCCTTCCGCCTTTTCTTTATATACGCTCTTCACACCCCGGATCACCGCGGGCATTTCCAGAACTTCTTCCAGTTCACTGCGCTTCAGAAACATGATACTCATGATAATCCTCCTTCTCCTTCGCTCTCAGCGGAGCGACGAATGTTTCTTCGTGCCTTTATCATAGTACGATCCTAAGCCATCATGAAACCGGAACTTTTTATAATCTTTTATAAACGCAAAAAAGCTGCCTTGGCAGCTTTTTGCGCATGTTAGGATACATTTCCAAATTTGAATGAAGGAGCGTGTTATTTTTTTCCGGACTCGAGTCTGATCTGAGCCGCTTTGCTGTCCTTTACCATTCCAACGATATCCCTGCCTCCGAGGATCGCCATGATGAAGATCATGACAGCACCTACGCCGAAGGAAGCCCATGTCATGCCGATTCCCATCGCCTTGACATGGAAGAAGAAGGAGAGAATGTAATGTCCGGCAAATATGATGGCAACGCCGATCCAGAAAGCTTTCCATCCGGCAGTATCTGCGCCGAGCCAGCCGAAGAATCCCTTCCCGTCACAGCGTTCGGATTCCGGAATTTCATTGGATTCTTTCATTTCACGGCCAAGGTCGACCCAGCTGGTCTTCTTCGCCTGTTCATACTCCGGCTTCGTACACAGGCTGACGATGATCATTACCGGAATGGAAATAAATACACCGATATGTACCGCATGCAGACCATGCATCAAAGTACCGGGGCTCCCGGTGGTAATCCATGCATACATAGCCCATACAAGAGCACCTAGCCCTCCGGAAATCGTGGAAGCCAATGCGCCTGCGGTGGTCGATCTCCTCCAGAACCAGGCGCTCATGGTCGGCGCGAATAGTCCGGACAGACAGATCGCCTGTGCCAGTACCCACAGAGGAACCAGGATCGGCAGCCACAGAGCGGCGGCGATTCCGACAACAACAACGATGATGACGGAGATCCGGCTGGCTCTGACCGCCTGCTTGTCCGTTGCGTTCTTGTTAATGAAGCTCTGGTAGATATCCTTGGTGATAATGGTGACACCGTTCATCGCGAAGGAAGATCCGCAGGAAATGATGGTCATCAGCAGACCCACCAGGATGATAACACCAACGAAGGTATTGGAGAAATTGATCGTAAACCATGCATAGAGTCCATCTCCCGAGAGTCCTTCCGGGATGGTGATCTTCCCAATTGTTGCGCCGACAAGGATCGCCATGCCGGCCAGGAAAGGCATAACATTATAGTAGGATCCACCCAGAACTGCCAGCATTCCGTTGGAAGAGACCTTCGGTGTCTTCCCTACGTATGCCCACATATACATCCACGGATCCGCCAGATAAAAGACACCCAGCGTCAGCGCATATGTCGTGAACACGGACTTATCCAGTGCGAAGAAATTCGTAAAATCGGCCGGGAGGACATCATAGAATGCCTCTGTAACCACAGTGGGGTTGTCTGCGACCATCTTGTAGGCGATACCTGCGAACAGAATAATTCCAATCGCCTGCAGGATGGACTGGAACCACTGCGTGATCAGCGCAGAATACTGTCCGGCAGTTACGAGATACAGCAGAATGATGATCGATGAAACAACAACGCCGAAGGTCGTACTTGTATTGAATACCACTGTCATTGATGTAGCGATCGCCAGGAACTGCATGCCCGTCAGGATCGTCGGTCTGGTCAGAGAAACAAGAGCGGCCGGGATTCTCATCTTCTCCCCATATCGTTCACAGATAAAGTCTGAGATCGTGACCGCGCCGGTCTTCCTTCCAAAGAAGTTCAGCCTCCTGGAAAACAGGATTGTGAACAAAGCACATCCGGATACAACGAATAATGATGCCCACATCTGAGAAATGCCGGAAGCCATACCATTTCCAACGTACCCGGATACGCTGGCACCTCCAACATATCCGCCCAGATAAGCGGTAGCGAGCAGCCAGAACGGAGCTCCACGGCCGGCCAGAAGGAAATCATCCGCCGACTTCGCCATGCGGCTGAACCACATTCCGGCTCCGATGAAGCAGAGCACCAGAATGATCAATACTATGATAGATATAACTACTACTGAACTCATCTGTTTCCCTCCTTTACTTCCTGTACTTCTCCATGATATCTCTGTTCAGATCAAGCGGCGGCTCCTGGTCTGCGGGCAGCAGGCACTCATATACCCGGCCGTCCATGCGCTCCCGCCATTCCGCCTGTGCCGCTTCCAGGATCTCCGGCTGGCAAAGCAGATCTGCCGCAGTCATGGAAATCACCTTCGCTGCACAGTCCATGCTCTTCTGGCCCATGGTGTCACCTGCACAACGAGCCACACCCCAGTGGTGCCATCCACAGCCCTGCATACCCATAGCGATCCAGGGGGCTGCGTATGGTGCGCACCAGCTGTATTCCGAGGTGTCACACAGCACTGTGAATCCACCTTCAAAGGGATCCAATTCCGTAGGCAGTCCGGTCTCCGGCTGTCCAATAGCTCTCTGAATCGCCTTCGCCTTCTCCTGTTCTTCTTCTGAAAAGGCTGGTACACCGATCGTCTCCATATTCTTATAGAAGCGTTCCGCCAGCACCTTGTTAGGAATCTTATGATGGGTAACCGTGATGACCTCTTCCTCTACGGTGGTCTCCGTAGCAATGGCTCCAGCCTTTGCACAGTTATCCACGCGCTTCAGGGTATCCAGCATTTCTTCTGTCGTGGTGAATCGTCCGATGACCCACACTGTCGTATAATCCGGCACTACACTGGGAAATTCCGGACCTGTCGCAGTGTACGTGTAGTTAATGGTGTTTGCCGCATCCGGCGGATTGCCCGGATAAATGTGCTCTCTCAGGATGTCGATGCCGTGCCCCATGAGCTGGCCTGCATCCAATGCGCTTCTCCCATGCCAGGGGGAATTGCCATGGGATGTTCTCCCTTTGAAATGATATTTCTTGCTGAAGTATGCCTGGCAGCTGTCGTAATTGGCTTTGGTGTAGCTCCAGGGATGCCAGTCAAGAAAGGCATCCACACCATCGAAGCATCCGGCTCTCCCCATGTAGGGTTTGCCCAGACACAGCTCCTCTGCCGGGGTTCCAAAGAGCTTCACGGTTCCCTGTAATCCAAACTTCTCCATTGCATTCTTAACAGCAATGGCTGCCTTGGCGCCGCCGGTACCGAGAAGATTGTGCCCGCATCCCTGGCCGGGCGCACCTGGCACCACCGGACATTTCTCCAGTTTCTCTCCGTCCTGAGAAAGACCCGGCAGAGCATCGTATTCGGCACTGATCCCGATGACCGGGCGGCCGCTGCCATAGGTTGCAATAAATGCTGTGGGCATTCCTGCAACACCTGTCTCAACCTCGAATCCATTCTTCTTCATCAGATCGATAAGGGCTGCTGAGGACTCAAATTCCTGCAGAGAAAGCTCCGGGTGTTCCCAGATAAATTTCTCCGTTTCATAGAATTCCTGTGTGTTTTCTTCGTTCCATTGAACGATGTAGTCCTTGACTTCTTTTAGGTTTTTCATTCAATCATTCCTCCGACTCACAACTACTGCCCGAAGGCAGGCTGCCTCCGGGAACTCTCCTGTTGTCTTGATACGCCGCAAAAAAGATGCCAAAGACAAAACATATATACTCAAAAACCGATGATAAAGCAGCAGTGAACCGGAAGGGATGCCTGCGGAAGCCTTGCAAACAGTTGTTTTGAGCGGTCTGTGTTTTCCGCTCAAACCTGCTCAAAAAATAATTGCAGTACTCTCTCATCATGTTCCGAGCAATTCATTCCTAACGATTCACAACTTCTGATAATTCAAAAAGGACTTAATTCATTCAATTTGACTTAAGTCCTTTTTGAATTATTCGCATTTCCGAAGAATTACTCCTGGAGATATTTTCGGATTTTTCGATATGCCGTGCTTTGGCTCATCCCCAAGGCATCGGCCACCTTATAACTGCTGCCGTATGTACGGTAAGCTTCAAGCAGTATCTCCCGTTCATTTTTTTTCAGTTCCTCTCTTCTTTCTGCCAGAGAGTATTCCTTGCCCTGATCCTGGGGATCTGTCTTCACTTCCCATGGGTCATGTGTCTGATCCTCTTCGGGAATGAGAACGATTCCTTCTGTGACCACCAATCGTTCAATGAAGTTTTCAAGTTCACGCATATTCCCTTTCCATGGCTGCCGCAGGATGTACTCCCGACATTTTTCTTCAATGGAGAGTTCTTTCCCATAGCGTCTGGTAAACTGGTCAGCAAATAACTGTACGGCTGGCATAATATCTTCCTTCCGCTCCCGAAGCGGAGGAATCGTAATGGGTACTACGTTAAGGCGGTAATATAAATCTTCCCGGAATTTTTCCTCTTTGACGAGACGACTGAGGCTCTTATTTGTTGCCGCAATCACTCTGACATCCACAGTGATCTCCTCAGTTCCTCCGACTCGCGTGATTCTGCGGTTTTGCAGGAAATGCAGCAGCTTGACCTGCAGCGCCAGCGGCAGTTCGGAAATTTCATCCAGCAGAATTGTCCCGCCGTTGCTGGACTCGATCAGTCCGGCCTTTCCCTTACGGCCTGCGCCGGTAAATGCTCCGCTGACGTAGCCGAACAGTTCTGATTCCAACAGAGCCGGTGGAATCGCACCGCAGTTGATCTCTGTCATTTTCTGATCGGCTCTGGATCCGGTGTAATGAATATACCTTGCCAGAAGGCTCTTGCCCACCCCGGTCTCTCCTTCGATCAGAATGGTCGATGGCGTATCCTTGATCACATTCGCTAAGCGAAGAATGTCCTGCATTTTGGCACTGGCTGCAATAATCTTTGGTTCGCGGTCAGCACATTCTCTTTTTCGGGCCCTTCGTTCTTCAAAGTAATGCCCGATCCCCTGGGTTTCCTTGCTCAGCGTCGAATTGGTAACGACCCCGAAAATCTCCCCGTCGGTATCTGCTACAGGCACCCCTGCGACAACAAACTGTTTGTCATGATTTATCAGCTGCGGAACCATAACACGCCGTCCCTCTCGCAGCGCAATGGCTCCCACCGAGGGGTCAAACAACGTTTCTTTTTCCAGTTCGATATTGCTTCTCCCCAGGAGGTTTGCCCTGGAGAGTCCTGTGGTGTCCTCAAAATATTTATTGATCCGAAGGGTTCTGCCTTCGATATCCGATACGTAAATGCTGGTCGGACTCTGGTCGATGATCAGATTGAGATCCCGGCTGAATCCGATGATGCTTCTGATCCCTTCGAACAGATCCTGCAGAGATTCTGCCTTTTCCGGAAGGATCTCTGTTTCGATTGCCGCGAATCCGATTCCCCCGATCAGCTTACGGTACTCCTCATACTCCTGTTGCAGAGCATCACGGAACGCTTCCAGACTGTTGATCCTCATCTCTTGCTTTTGCATAATCCCCTGCTCCTCTCTGATTTCTGAAGATGGCTGCATTATATCTCCGCTTTAATATCATAGCGCCGGCAAATCTGTTGCTCAAAGCAAATGTTTTATAAAAAAATATAATATAACAGCTTACTAAATACCTGTATTCATTAAAATATTGCCATTATACCACCCTGATTTATGATATTATATAAATATCCACCGTGATATTTATCAAATCATTTCATCCGTTTCACCCAGGGAGACATGCCATGATTTACACCGTATCCGATTATTACAACACCTTCAAAGAGCATCTGCAGATCGTCGCCGGAAGCGGCGGTATGTCGAATCCCGTCACCGCCTGCGGACTGCTGGACTATGAACTGATCCCGGAGCTGAAGGAAGCCTATTTCCAGTCCAACTTTCACGAGCATCAGCTGATCCTCACGTCTCTGGTCTACACCCGGGACAATCCCTACGGGATCCTGGACGCGGTGAAGCATCTGGCAAGCAAAGGCTGCAGCGGCCTTGTGATCAAGAACGTCTTCCGCCTGCCCATCTCCGAATCCATCGTACGGTATGCAGACGCGAAGAACTTCCCCCTGTTTCTGATCCCGGTCCGCGGCCTGGAGCTGAGCTTCGAGGATATCATCTACACCGTCAACCGGCGCAGCGAGCTGCAGCAGCACGCGGAATACCACCGCAGCATCCTGGACCGGCTGATGGCGCAGGATCTTCGCGGGGAGGAGGCCAGCCTTTGCGCGATGCAGCTGAACCCGTCCTTTCGTGACCGGTTCTTCGCGGTGTTCGCCCAGCTGGATGAATTTATGAGCGACAGGCAAAAGCTGGATCTCATGAACAATTACATTAACTCGGATCACAGCAGCTTCGAGGACTTCGCCGGATTGCTGGAGGACGGGCTGATCCTGATCAAGAGCTCGGACCAGCTGCAGAATTATTACACGGATTTCTATATCGACGGAATGCTGGACAGTCTCGGGGCGGCGGGAGACGTAACGGCCGCCGGCATCAGCGATATGCACCACAGTTTGGAGGATCTGGGAGAGGCGCTGAAGGAGGCCTTCTTCGCGGCGCGGTATCAGAACATCTCCCCCGGCAGACGCCGGTACAGTGAGCTTGGCAGCTACCGGCTTCTGTTTCAGATCTGCGATGAGCCGCATACGCGAAGCTATGTCCGCAGGGTTCTGGATCCCATCGAAGAGTACGATTCCATGAACAGGGGCTCCCTGATGGAGACGCTGGAGGAATATGTGAAGGCCGACTGCGATATGGCAAAGGCTGCCGCGGTCCTGTCTCAGCACGAGCAGACGATCCGATACCGGCTGAACCGCATCTTTGAGATCACGGATCTTGACCGGAAATCCTACGAGGACATGCAGCAGCTCGTCCTGGCATGCCGGCTGAAGCTGGCGAGGCAGGCGATGACCGGATCCGGGCCGGCGGCAATGAATTGATAAAACTTCCACAACTGTCTTAAAAATCGAGTTGTGGAAGTTTTCGTTGATTTTTGACCGGATCGATAGTACAATATAATCACAAAACTTCCAAAACACCAAAAAATAATAAGTTGTGGAAGTTTTGTTGGAAATACATGAGGAGGATCCTGTCATGATGATCGGCCGAACCGAAGAAAAAGAGTTCCTTCAGTCTCTGATGGAGGAGGAAGAACCACAGTTTGTTGCAGTCTTTGGAAGAAGGAGAATCGGGAAGACCTATCTCGTAAGAGAGAGTTTCGGACATAGTTTTTTCTTCCAGCATACGGGTATCAGCAATCATTCGCTGGAACCGGGCTCACGAAAGCAGGCGCAGCTCGATAAATTCGCGGAATCCCTTGCGGAATCCGGGCATGGGTGTGCCGAGAAGCTGACGTCCTGGGATCAGGCATTTCATCAGCTGAAAGAAGCGATCACACAGTCTCCGGAAAAGAAAAAGGTCATCTTCATCGACGAATTGTCCTGGATGGATACGAAGGGCAGCGGATTGATCTCAGCCCTTGAAAGCTTCTGGAACGGATTTGTTACTGCGCGAAAAGAAAAGGACGTGATCCTGATCGTTTGTGCTTCGGCAACGTACTGGATGATGGATCATATCGTCAATGCCAGAGGGGGACTTCATAACCGGCTTACGGGGCAGATCCACCTGGGTCCGTTCTCATTGCGGGAGTGTGAAGAGTATCTGGAGTCAAAGAAGATCGTGATGACCAGACATCAGATCCTGCAGTGTTATATGATCATGGGAGGTGTTCCGTATTACTGGAGCCTGATCAAAAAAGGAAAGAGCCTTCCGCAGAATATAGATGAACTTTTCTTCAGAGAGAATGCGCCGCTGCAGAATGAATACGATAATCTCTACAGTGCGTTATTTGACAAGCCTCAGCAGTATATGGAGATCGTTGAGGCCCTGAGTAATGTGAACAAGGGAATCACGCGGGATGAGATATGCCGGAGCACGGGGATCGCAAGTTCGGGAGAATTGTCAAAAAAACTCAGAGAACTGGAAAACTGCGGCTTCATCCGGAAGTATATTCCTTTTGGGTATAAAGAAAAGAACTGTCTGTATCAGCTCATCGACAATTATACTTTGTTCTATTACAATTTCCTGAGACAGAGGACTCATGATGAGAACTTCTGGGAGAATCAGATCAATACACCCAGGGTAAACACATGGAGCGGAATCTCCTTTGAGAAGGTCTGCCTGGAACACATTCCCCAGATCAAGAAAGCGCTGGGGATATCCGGGGTACAGACAGAAGTGAACGCATGGCAATGCCGGGCGGATCCGGACAAAGGAATCTATGGGTCGCAGATCGATCTGCTCATCGCGAGAAAGGATCAGGTCATCAATATCTGCGAGATGAAGTATTCGGAGTCGGATTATCTCCTCGATGCAGGATTTGACCGGGCGCAGAAGCGAAGGTTCTCCGATTTCAGAACGGTAACGAAGACAAAATACGCACTGCATTCCACGCTGATCACGACGTACGGAGTGGTGAAAAATGCTTACGCAGGTGAATTGCAGGCAGTCATCACCGGCGATGATTTGTTTCAATAGTCCGGCGTGGGTATGATTCATCTCAAATCCCATCATCCGAAAGTATGAGTTTCACCAGAAGAAAGACGGCCTGAAAACCCGGAACCCCAGCATTTGCAGCGGTTTAGACGGTATGAGAGAGCCTTTTCCCCCTGACTTCACTTCCCGTGACGCATCCCGTATAATCGGTCGTACGTGAAGTCAGGAGGTACAACAGATGAGTGAAATCATAGGCAATCTGACCGTGGGCGTGGTCATCGTTTTCTGCGCTGTGTCGGCGTTTCTAATCCTCTGGCCGGGGAAGAGTTCCGGCGGAAGAAAGAAAAAAGATTAAGCATTCGGATGCTTTGCCCGGGAAGAGCCCGAGAGCCCTGCTGCCGCTGCTGTGAGCGTGCCGCGGGGCTCTCTTTCGCTTTCGCGCCCGGCGGTTCTGAGGAAAACATAGTGTCCCACAATTCATTTTGCTCTCTACGGAAGGGGCTTTCGATATTTTAGAGATTGAGAGTATATCTGATCTCGAATATTCCTTCCGCAAAGTCTGGGCGTCTCCCTCCAATTCGAGATTTCGCCCTAAATGAAGGGTCAAAGTCTCGAATCAAGGTCGCCTTGAAACTGATATTCATAAAGTTAAGAAGGAATATTCGAGATCCATCTTTCTTTGGAAGCCGCAAATCTCGAATGTTCGTTTCTGATGTTCTTGCGAAAAAGCCGGTACTGTCATCCGAAGCCGGTCTGTGATATCATAAAGGTACTCGAAAGGAGGTTCCTATGAATATCGAACCGGCAGAGGGAAACCCGGATCGCCGGGCGCGGCAGATCTACGATCGATTCCTGATGCGCGCTTCCAGAGACGATGAGTTTCACGACTGGGCGGAATACCGGACCGCTCTGACGGACTTCATCCGGAAGAGCACGCCGGCCGGCGGCTCGCTTCTGATTCTTGGCGCCGGCAAGTGCAACGACCTGGATCTTGGGAGGCTGGCGGACCACTGCGGACGGATCACGCTGTCGGATTACCGGCCGGAGCTGGCGGAAGAAGCCTGGCGCCGGTACGGATTGTCCCCGTCGGAGCGGCTGGATTTCGCCGAATCGGATTATGTGGGGATCACGGACGAGGCGTATGTGGAATATACGAGGTTGCTGCTGGAGGTAATGCAAAGGCTGGAGGAAGGCGCAGGAGATAGCCTGCAGGAGGCGGCCGGTCCGCAGCTGCGCGCATTGCTGGATGGCATGGAGCGGATCTACCGGGACAACGAGACCTATGCGGTACGGCTGGGCGAGAAGGACTATGACAACGCGGTCGTCTGCGGGGTGCACAGCCAGTTGAACAATTCCTTCCGGGGGCTGTTTCAGTACGCTCAGAAGGATGCCGAGGACCGGCGGGGGAAGCTTCGGTTTGCGGAGGAGCTGAATGCCGCGGTTTTCGCGGCGAGCCGGGAGCACACGGGGCATCTGGTGCGCCGTTTTAACGAAGCGGTCTTCGCCGCCGTCCGGCAGGGAGTGGTCTACGGCTATGAGAAGAGCATCCTGTACACCCCGAAAGGGGAGCTCAGCCCTGTGATTGCTACGGTGGACGGAGCGAGACAGGCGGAAGAAGCCATTGCGGATGTTCCAGCAGAGTATGCGATGAACTGCCTGTGGCCCCTGTCCCGCAGGAGAGGCATCCGGTTCGAAATGTCCATCTGCTATCTGCCGGTGAACGGCTGAAGGAAGGAAACGAAAGAAGTATGGAAAAACGATTCAAACTCAAAGAAAACAATACCAATGTGCGCACGGAGATCGCCGCCGGAATCACCACCTTCATGACCATGGCGTACATCCTGGCAGTGAACCCCAGCATTCTCGGAGCGGCCGGAATGAATCCCAACGCCGTGCTCATCGCGACTTCCCTGGCCTCCGTGATCGGGTGCTTCTGCATGGGCCTGATGGCCAATCTTCCCTTCGCGCTGTCGGCAGGAATGGGCCTGAATGCGTATCTGGCCTATACCGTCGTCATGGGCATGGGCATCTCCTGGCACGTGGCGCTGCTGGCGGTGTTCTGCGAAGGATTGATCTTCATTCTGCTTTCGCTGACCAATGTCCGGGAGGCGATCTTCAATGCGATCCCGCTGCCCCTCAAGCGCGGCGTATCCGTCGGCATCGGTCTGTTCATCGCGTTCATCGGACTGCAGAACGCAGGGCTGTCGGTGGACTCCTCGACGCTGGTGACCATCACCAGCTTTACCGAGAATTTCACGACTCACGGGATCTGCGCGCTGCTGGCGATCATCGGCGTCTTCGTTACGGCGATCATGTACATCCGCGGGGTCAAGGGCTCCATTCTGTTCGGGATCGTGATCACCTGGATCCTGGGGATGATCTGCCAGCTGATCGGCCTCTATGTTCCGGATCCGGAAAGCGGTGTCTACAGCCTGTTTCCGGCGGGGATCGTCAGCTTTGACTTGTCGGCGCTGGGGGATACCTTCGGAGAGTGCTTCCGGACGGACTTCCATAACGTAGGGATCTTTAATTTTATCGTCGTTCTGTTCTCGTTCCTCTTTGTGGATATGTTCGACACCATCGGCACGCTGATCGGCGTCAGCTCCAAGGCCGGCATGCTGGATGAGAACGGGCGGCTGCCCGCGATCCGTCCGGCGCTGCTTTCGGATGCCATTGCCACCACCTGCGGCGCGATCCTGGGAACCTCCACAACGACCACCTTCGTGGAATCCTCGGCAGGGGTTGCCGTCGGCGGACGCACCGGTCTGACCGCGATCACGACGGGGATCCTCTTCCTTCTGTCCTGTCTGTTCTCCCCGCTGTTTACCGCCATTCCGGCTTTCGCGACGGCACCGGCGCTGATCATGGTGGGATTTCTGATGTTCGAGGGGATCCGGGATCTGAGGTTCGAGCCGGACAACATGACGGATACCCTGCCCGCGTATCTGTGCATCATCGCGATGCCGCTGTTCTACAGCATCTCCGAGGGGATCTCCATCGGCTGCATCTCCTACGTCGTGATCAATCTGCTGTGCGGACGGCGGGAAAAGATCACCATCCTCATGTATGTGCTGGCGGCTCTGTTCGTCTGCAAGTACATCTTCCTGTAGTCGGCTCAGCGGCATTGCTCATCAGGCGGTGGTGAAAGGAGCAGCTGAACCAGCAGGGGGAGAACATCATATGCCGGTCCATGCGAAGGATGAGACAGGGCTCCCGGGCGCTGAGCATTACCGGAGCATCAAACAGCAGCAGGCTGTTCGGACCGAAGTCCGCAGCGCTGCTGTTTTCATGTGAAGCGCTTTCGGCGGCAATGCTCCCATCCGCGGCGGTGCACCGCCCGTCCAGGACGAGGCCGGCGCTCTCCGGTCCCCAGGGCAGGGTCTGCCCCGGCTGCAGCGCGGCAAGGCGGGCGTTGATGCAGGGCAGGAGCATCTGCTGATCCTTGGGGGAGATGCCCTGAAACAGATGATATTCATTCAGTGAAGCGTACATTATCTTAGGATCCTTTCCAGCTGGGGGAGCATGATGGCGGCGATCTCGGCGTGGCCGGCCTCCGACAGGTGCAGGCCGTCCAGGTAGAGGGATCTTCCGGTCTGTAGATCCCCGGGATCCGCCAGCCTTTGCATCATGGGGGCGAAGAGGTCCAGGCGGTTGCAGAGAAAGGCCTCCGAAAAACCCTTGCTCCATTCGTTCAGCGAAGCAAGCTGCTCGTTCAGGCGGCGAAAATCGCACACCGGCTGCCACAGAGGAGAGATCATCTCCGGGACGCAGGGGATGGGCGTTGCGATGACAGGTTTGATCCCGTGGTGGAACAGCTGGTGGATCATCGCCATGAAATTGTTCTTGACGATGTCCGTGCTGCCGCAGCAGATGAGATCGTTCGCCCCGCCGATGAGCAGCGCCCGGTCCGGCCGTTCCCCCACGCAGTCCGGGAGCAGGCGGCAGAGCATGCCGGAGGTTGTGTCCCCGCTGATGCCGCGGTTTAAGATGTCCGCAGAGGTTTGCTCCTGCAGCAGGGAGGTCCAGCGCCGGCCGGGATCCACCATGGGACCGACCGTGAAGCTGTCTCCGAGACAGACCAGTTTCATAAACAGACTCCTTTCACAGCAAAATGCTGGCGTAGATCGGGATGGTGACCAGACTGATCAGCGTGGACAGGCTGACCAGATTGGAAGCGTATTCCCCCTCCAGATCGTAGTATTCACTGAGGATCGCGGTCTGGGCGTGGCAGGGAAGGGCGGCGGTCAGAATGAAGACCTTGAGGGGCAGGCCGCTGACGGCAACCAGACCCAGATGCCCCAGCAGAGAGAAGGCGCCCCAGATGATCAGCGGATGCAGGACGAATTTGCCGAACATGATGACGATCTGATCCGCCGTGATCCGCTGCAGTCCCCGGGAGAAGGTCTTGGCCAGATTCGAGCCGATGACCAGAAGCGAGAGCGGCACGCAGATATCGCCGAGGTACTCCAGGGAGGTCTCCAGAATGGTGGGCAGATGCAGGCCGAAGGCCGCCAGGGCGCAGCCGATGAGACAGCCGATCAGACCGGGGCTGAAGACCTTTTTCCAGGAAAAGGCGCGGCCGCCTGCATTGGCGCGCTCCCCGGTGTCCGCAGCCTTTGCGAGAGTGTAGGCGCCCAGGCTCCAGAACATGACGATGGTGACGAGATAAAACGTGAACAGATAGGGCAGTCCGTCGTGGCCGAAGACGATGCGGTTGATGGGCAGCCCGATGAACATCGTATTATTAAAGGTAAAGGTCGTGATGAAGACGGCCTTTTTTTTATGGGGCAGGCGCATCAGGCGCGCCAGCAGGATCCCGATGCCGTGCATGAGAAAGATCGTGGCGGCGATGATCAGCAGGTTCCAGACGGCGGCCTGCAGCATCTCCGGCGTGAAGCGGTTCTCGATGCTGACGATGGCCAGGGACGGCGCGGCGATCCGCACGACAGTCGTCGAGAACACCTTGTTGGTATTGTCCGGCCAGAGACTTCGGTTCGTGAAGATGAAGCCGACGGCCAGGATCACGAAAACAGTACAGACACTGATGATTCCATTGAGCATGTTTCGTTCCTCCGGTCCGGCCCCGGGGGGCCTCCAATGAATGCATATATAATAAGGTATAGTGCAAAGGCTGTGCCACCGTGAGAAAAACCAGTAATTTCATGTGACAGCGCGCATCGGGCGCGGATAGGAACCTATATGGCACGTGCCTGGAATGTGTCTGCCGCGTGCCATACATGTGTCATTGACCCGTCGGGAACGGCTGCCGCATAATATTGGGAACAGGAGCCTACGCGAAGAATGCGTGGAAAATGCACGAAAAATGTGCCAGGACTGCGAACCGGCAGGATTGGCATACAGATTGCGTCTCATAATATGCAGGATTATAATGGGAACCAGTACAGAGCACCCGGGAATGGCAGACGGAATGTACAGGATAAGAAGCTATTCATCGCTGTATGGCAGGAGGGAGATGATTACCATGAGTGAGCCTGCAGGTGCAGGAATCACAACGGTAGAGCGTTTGTGGGATGAACACATTCTCCGCAGACGTACCATGAGAGATTGCCCGGAGCATTTTTCGAAGGATATATGGGAGTCCTGGCGCAGATCCCGGGATTACGGAGTCGATCCTCATAACCGGCAGGATTTCCGCGTGGATCCGGGGGCCTACGACCGGGCGATGGAGAAGAACCGGGAACTGGTGGATGTGACCACAAACTATGTGCTGCGCCTCTACCGGCATATGATCGGGACCAACCATATCTTTCAGCTGGTGAGCCCCGACGGATTCATTCTCAAGACCATTACCGCTGACCGCAAGATTCTGGATATCATCAATCGGGAGGGACTGTCCCTTCTGGAGGGCTCCGTTGTCACGGAAGAAGTGATCGGAACCAACAGCTCCGGACTCTGTCTGTACCTGCAGCGACCGGCAGAGGTTCGGGGCGCGGAGCACTATCAGAAGGAGAATCATCTGTTTTGCTGCATATCCGCGCCGATCTTTGACGGGGATACGATGATCGGATGTCTGACCCTGATGTGTCCGAGGGAAGACGACCAGGCGTTCTCCGGCGGTCTGATCCGGTCCGTTGTCGAGGGGATCCAGAGCGAGATCCAGATGCGAAAGACCAATCAGGAGATCTCCCTGACCAACCATCTGATGGACATAATCCTCCAGTCACAGCAGGACGGGATACTTCTTCTGGACCGCACTTATCATATCCGGTACCACAACGAACAGGTGATCCGGTATCTGCAGCTGGAGGAATATGACATTGACGGGCGTCATCTGCTGGAACTGGTGGATCCGAAATCCCTTCCGGAGCAGATTCGATCGCAGAAACAGGGGTTCCCGCAGATGCCGCTGACCATCATTAATAATGTCGGGAAGAGATGCGATCTGACCGTGCAGATGAGCCGGAGCACTTTCGAGGACGGGGAGCAGGTCTACAGCGTCAGTCTGAAACCGCTGCGGGAGTCATTCTCTCTGATCAACACCGTCAGCGGATCCCACGCAGCCTTCACCTTCTCGTCGATGGTACGCACATCCGGGATCATGGTCAAGGCCATCGATCAGGGAATTCAGGCGGCGGCCTCGGATTCCACCGTGCTGATCCAGGGAGAAAGCGGTACCGGTAAGGAATTAATGGCTCAGGCGATCCACAATGCCAGTTCCCGGGCCGGAGGGCCTTTTATCGCCCTCAACTGCGGCGCGATTCCCAGAGAGCTGATCGCAAGCGAACTCTTCGGGTATGAAGCAGGGGCGTTCACCGGTGCCAGCAAACAGGGCTCCCCGGGCAAGTTCGAGCTGGCGGATGGGGGGACGATCTTTCTGGACGAGATCGGCGATATGTCCTTCAATCTGCAGGTGACGCTGCTTCGGGTGCTCCAGAACATGGAGGTGCAAAGGCTGGGCAGCAAGCGGACCAGAACCATAGATGTCCGGGTGATCGCGGCCACCAATCGGGACCTGAAACAGGCCATCCGGGATCATACGTTCCGGGAGGACCTGTACTACCGGCTGAACGTGCTCAATATCTCCATTCCTCCTCTCAGGTCCAGACGGGAGGATATCCGGGCGCTGACCAGGCACTTCATCACGATGTACAACGGCTCCCTGCAAAAGTCGGTTCATGATGTCACCGAGGAGGCCATGAGGCATCTGTTATCTTATTCCTGGCCGGGCAATGTCCGGGAGCTGGAGAATACCATCGAGAGGGCGATCAATTTTTCTACGTCGGACCGGATCACCGCAGAGGATCTGCCGGAGCATATAGTATATGGAGAAATCACTGAGCCGGCCAGTTCTTTTCCCTCGGAGAAAAGCGCTGCTGCATCCGCTGCTCCGGCTGGGGAATACGCCTCCCTTGTCCAGCTTTTGCATGAGCACGGAGGGAATGTGAAGAAGATCGCGGAGGTGACGGACATTCCCCTCAGCACCCTGTATGGGAAACTGACCCGCTATCGCCTGCGAGCCAAAGACTACAAGAAATTATAATCTCAGAAATTCTTGGAAATTCTCGTAAATTCCAAGAAGATCCGGGAAGCGACCGGAATCGGGAAACGAATGGATGAAAACAAAAGCATTTCGTCCATTCTTTTTTTGCGCGTCAGAACGTGATGATTTCAATGGGTTTGCCGTTTGTCACAATCAATGTGCCACGAAAAAACCCGGGGAGACACGAAGCTGGCACACGCCTTGCGATTATCTATGGGCAATCCAATCGGAGAACGAATATTTCACAGTGAAGAGAAGAAAGGAGAACTGATATGCCACACGGAGGATTTCAGGGAATCGACTGGGAATCGAACATCGATTACGCGCGAATGAAGAGAGAGAGACTGGCCAGAGCCAAGGCCAGCCTGAAAGAGAAGGGACTCTCCGCCATCATCTGCTTCGACTTTGACAACATCCGCTACATCACCGGTACCCACATCGGCGAGTGGAACAGAGACAAGATGAACCGTTACTGCATCCTCATCGACGGCGTCGACGATCCGTTCCTCTTCGACGGAGCGGCTCCGTCCAAGAGAAAGAGAGTCGACTGGATCCCGGCGGATCACATCATGCCGGCGGTAGGATCCATGAGAGGCGGCATTCCCAAGGAAGCCGGCATGGTGGAGATCGTCATTGAGGACATCGTGAAGTACCTCAAGGAGTACGGAGCGGACAAGGGCAAGGTCGGCATGGACATCACCGAGATCCCTCTGATCCGGGGCCTGGAGGAGAAGGGCATCGAGATCGTGGACGGACAGGAGTGCATGGTGGACGCCCGTATCATCAAGACCGAGGATGAGATCCAGCTTCTGAAGCAGTCTGCGGCGATGGTGGACGCGGTCTACTACGATGTAGCGAAGGCGATCCGTCCGGGCGTTCTGGAGAACGAGCTGGTGGCGCTGGCCAACCAGAAATTGTTCAACTGGGGCGCAGAGAGAGTCATGTTCGTGAACTCCATTTCCGGAGAGAGAGGAAATCCCCACTCCCATACCTTCTCGAACAGAATGGTACGGCCGGGCGAGATCATCTACATGGACATCGGCAACTGCGTGAACGGATACATGACCTGCTACTACAGAACCTTCTGCTGCGGCGTACCGAACGCAGACCAGAGAAAAGCGTATGAGAAGGCCCACAAGTGGCTGTTCGATGCGGTAGCGCAGATCAAGGACGGAGCGAGCACCGCGGACGTAGCGGCAGTATGGCCGACAGCACAGGAGCTGGGCTTCAACAACGAGCAGGAAGCCTTTATGCTGCAGTTCGCCCACGGCATCGGCCTGGGACTGTGGGAGAAGCCGGTCATCTCAAGACTGTTCTCACTGGATCACCCGTTCACACTGAAGGAAGGCATGACCTTCGCCATCGAGACCTGGTGCCCGTCGGAGGACGGTTCGGGATCTGCGAGAATCGAAGAAGAAGTCGTCGTTCGCAAGGATGGCGCGGAGCTGATCACGAAGTTCCCGTCGGCTGAGATGACCAGCTGCGGACTTCCGGGATGCCAGTTCCTGTAAACAGATCATAAAACCATAAGAAAGGAAATCAACATTATGGAAGGAACAATGAAAGCAGGATTCTTCTACGGGAAGAATGATATGCGTGTTGAAGAGACCGCTTGTCCGAAAGCAGACGCAGGCGAAGTTATCATCGAAGTCAAGCGCTGCGGTATCTGCGGCACGGACCTGCATGAATTCAAGGACGGCGCCGGCTCCCACGTAACATTCACGGAGCCTCATCGGGTCACAGGCGACAAGGTCCCCATCATCATGGGACATGAGTTCGCGGGCGTGATCTGTGAGATCGGCGAGGGCGTCTCCGACCAGTGGAAGATCGGTGACAGAGTGGCCATCATGCCGCTGCACTCCTGCGGCAAGTGCTACCACTGTCTGCGGGGCGACCGCCACATGTGTGACGAGTATGCCTGCACCGGCCTGCAGTGGCACTGGGGCGGCTTCGCACCGTACTGCAAGGCGAAGGAATATCAGCTGAACCGGATTCCGGACAGCGTCACCTACGAGCAGGCTGCCTGCATCGAGCCCACCGCTCTGGCTAACTATGCGATCCAGAGAGGTCACGTCAGCCCTGGAGACAAGGTATTCATCTCCGGCGGCGGCCCGACCGCGGTACTGACTCTGATGTGCGCCAGAGCTGCCGGCGCCACCAAGATCTACATGAGCGAACCGGCTCCGAAGAGACGCCAGAGACTGCTGGACTTCGGCGCGGATGCAGCCTTTGATCCGACGGAAGTCGATGTGGTCGAGGAAGTGCTGAAGCTGACCGACGGCAGAGGCGCCGATGTCGTTATCGACTGCTCCGGCGTGGAATCCGCCATCAACCAGGGCTTCGATATCGTCAAGAAGAGAGGCCACTATGTACAGAGCGGCCTGTCCACCAGACCGTTCACCATCCAGAAGCCTTCGATCTGGGCGGATAAGGACATCGACCTCTCAGGTCTGTGGTGCTACCAGATTTCCTCCTTCCAGGGCATCCTGGACATGATGGAATCCGGACACCTGCCCAGCATCGAGCGGATCGTCACCAAGGTCATCGACCTGGACGACATTCAGCAGGGATTCGAGACACTGGCCTATGACACCGAAGGATCTGAAGTCAAGATCCAGGTATCCTTCGAGTAAGTTAAGATCATCATTATCAGTAATTTAATTATAGGAGAAAAAAATGAGCGAAAACCAAAACACCAAGAAGCTCGGTTATTTCTCCATCGCGACCATGTACATCGCATACTGCTGCTCCTGTACATCGATCCCGAATGGAGGAATCATCGGCGAAGGCTCGACCTTCGGAACCGGACTCGCATCCATCCTGCTGGGATGGCTGATCGGATCCATCATCGTAGCCGGTACCACAATGTCGACCTACAAGACGAACACATTCAAAGACATCATCTGGTCCAACATCTTCGGTAAGCACGGATCCAGAATCACCTCCGCCATGATGGCGTTCTGCATGTCCTTCTGGGCCTGCTTCGACTTCTTCAACGGCGGCCAGTCCCTCTACAACCTGATGCCGGAAGGCAGCATGGCCAAGAACCTGGGCTTCTGCATCTGCATCATCCTGCTGGTAGCGGTCACCATCTACGGCGGTGTCAAGGGTACCTCCGGCGTTAAGATCATTTCCAACTTAACCGTACCGGTAGCCGTCATCCTGTTCGTTATCATCTACATCGCATCCGTCAACGCGGCTGGCGGCATGGACGCTCTGATGGCCTATCAGCCGGCAGAGTCCACCGTTACCGTCATCGGCGGCGCGCAGATCATGGTCGGTATGTGGATGGGCGGATTCTGCGGAATCATGGACCTGGCTCCCGGCGCGAAGAACGGTAAGGTCGTCATCATCGCATCCATCTGCGGCGTTGGCTTCATCATGCTCTGCTTCCTGGTAGGACAGGTCGGCTTCATCGCTACAGATCTGAAGACACTGGGCGACATCTGCATGAGCCTGGGCGGCGGCATCTTCTGGGTCGGCAACATCTTCGTTATCATCGCACAGGGCAACACCACACCTGCCTGCAACCTGATGTACTCTAACTCCTGGCAGAATGCGTTCCGTACCAAGACCAGAACTCCCTTCGCGATCGTCGTTCCGATCATCGCTGCGGTACTGGCATTCATCATCATGTACGGCGCAGGCGTTGACTTCATCAACGTTATCACCGATACCGTTTCCACCGTTATGGCTCCGCTGGTCGGCGTCACCCTGGCTTCCTTCTGGATCGTCGAGAAGAGAGATCCGGTCATCAAGCAGGTGGAAGAGCTGCCCGGATGGAAGATCCCCGGCATCGTCAGCCTGGCTGCCGGCGTCTGCCTGTCACTGATCTTCCGGTTCGTGACCGTTACGGGATCTGCCTTCATCGTCGTCATCGTCACCGGCCTGCTCTATGCATGCTGGATGAAGGCCATCGGCAAGAGAGCGCACGAGCTCTAAAAGACAAGCACTCTGCATCAGACCGCTGATTCAGTGTGAGATATTCCGGGGGAAGGGATACGTTTGGTTTTCGTATCCCTTTCTCTGTATCAAGGACAAGAAAAGGGGAGTATATGAAATATAACTGGAAAGAAATCAATGACCGTCTGGTGGCAGCCATCCGGCCTTCCTCCAGCGCGGTGGCGTTGAAGTACGTGAAGACGGAGGAGGAACTGGCGCAGATCCCGAATGTGAAATTCTGGAGCAAGCCGGGGACTACGGTCTGTACCATGATCGGCGTGGCAGCCTACTGGAAGGTCACCGTGGCCCTGCGCTCCGAGAACGCGGATCCCTACTGCGGCAAGACCAACGGAATCCTGAAGAGGGATCAGGACTGGCACTACGGGGTCTATCTGAACTCCGATCCCATCAAGTGGCACGGACAGCAGGCGGATTCCCGCAAGCACGCCCAGCTGATGCTGCCGGACCTGCCGTCGGATGATCACATTGCCGTCGTCGTTTCCCCCATCGCTTCCGGCGATATCGAGGAGCCGGATGCCATTATCTTCTCCTCGGATCCCGGCGCAGCCTTCCACCTGCTGGCCGCTTTCGTGGAGAAGGACAACCACCAGATCGACTTCCCCTTCCGGGGTGAGTCTACCTGCGCGGATACCTGGAATCATACGGCAGTCACAGGACTTCCGGGGATCTCCCTGGGCTGCCGGGGGGACCGGTGCTGCGGCGCTCTGGGAAACGGCGAGGTCCGCTACTCCATGAAGACCGAGGATCTGCTGGTGGCGCTGGACGGGGTGGACCGTCTGAGGTCCGACGGGATCGAATACCCGTACTATCCGGACGGCGTTCTGGATCTGGAGAATCTCTAAGCAAAGGCTGGAGCCAGCCTTTGCACCATGAATGGAAAGGAAATACTGATGGAATATACAAGATTAAAACAGGAGATCAAGGTCAACGGGACCACCTTCAAGAACCGCCTGGTGGTGCCCGCCATGGTGACCAGCTACTGTGAGGAGAACGGGATGCCCACGGAGCAGTTCATCGCTTATCACGAGGAGAAGGCGAAGGGCGGCTGGGGCATGATCATCGTAGAGGATTACGCGGTCGCGCCGAAGGTAGGCGGGTTCACCCGACTGCCGGGCCTGTGGGAGGATGCCCAGATCGAGCCCCATAAGGAGCTGACCCGCCGGGTGCATGAAGCCGGCGGCAAGATCTGCGCGCAGATCTACCACGCGGGCCGGGAGACCACCAGCGAGATCATCGGCAAACAGCCGGTGGGACCGTCGGCGGTGAGAGAACCGTCCCTGCCGGAGACGCCCAGAGAACTGACGAAGGAAGAAATCGAGGAGATTATCGAACAGTTCGGGCAGTGCGCCCGCCGGGTGGTGGAGACCGGATTCGATGCGGTGGAGATTCACGGAGCCCACGGGTATCTGCTGGGAGCCTTCATTTCGCCGCTGTCCAACAAGAGGACCGATGAATACGGCGGAAGTCTGGAGGGGAGAGCGAAATTCCCGCTGGCCGTTGTGAAGCGGGTCAGAGAAGCCGTGGGCCCGGACTTCCCGATTATTTTCCGTATGTCTACCACGGAGTATGTGGACGGAGGCTTCGCTGTACAGGATGCGATGATGTACTCCCAGCTGCTGGAGGAAGCCGGCGTCGATATGATCCACTGCTCTCAGGGAATCTATGCGACAGCCTATACCATCCAGCCGCCGTTTGTCGTTCCGGAGGGGTATTATCAGGATAACGCGGCGGCGGTCAAGTCCGTCGTGGACATTCCGGTCATCGCCGTCGGCAAGTTCGCGGAGCCCATCATGGCGGAGACCGTGCTGAAGCTGGGCAAGGCGGACATGATCTCCATGGGCCGGGCATCCCTGGCGGATCCCCATCTGCCCAACAAGCTGTTCGCAGGAGAGACAGAGGACATCATCCGCTGCATCGGCTGCGTACAGGGCTGTATCGGGGATCAGCAGACCGGCGTACGGTGCCTGGTCAACCCCCGCACCGGCAAGGAATATCTGTATAAGGAAGAACCGGCGGAGGTCCGGAAGAAGGTGCTGGTGGCCGGCGGCGGCGTCGCGGGGAGCGAGTTTGCCATCGAAGCGGCGCGGAGGGGCCACGAAGTCATCCTCTGCGAATGCGCGGACCGTCTGGGAGGCCAGTGGATCGCAGCCTCTATGCCGGTGGGCAAGACGGTGTTCACCACCTTCCTGAAGCATCAGAGCAGGGAGCTTGAGAAGCTGGGTGTGGATGTACGCCTTGGCACCGCGGTTACGAAGGAACTGGTGGATCAGGAGAAGCCGGATGTGGTTGTTGTCGCTACCGGCGGGACCCCGATTGTACCGCCGATTCCGGGGGTGGACCGGCCGGAGGTCATTGCAGCCAATGACGTGCTCCTCGGCAGGACCGGACTGACCGTCGGACAGAAGATCGCGGTGATCGGCGGAGGCATGGTGGGCGCGGAGACTGCGGATATGCTGGCACAGCAGCAGTGTCAGGTCAGCATCATCGAAATGCTTCCCGAAATCGTGCCGGACGGGGAGGAGAACCCCACCTGGTATCTGATGAAGCGTCTGAAGGAAACGAATGTGGATATCCATGTCAATTCCAGAGTGACGGAGATCGGAGAACGGTCCGTGACCTTTGAGAAGGACGGACAGGCCGTGACGCTGGAGGATGTGGATGCAGTCGTTCTGGCAGTCGGAGTCCGGCCGGAGAACGGGCTGGCTGCGGAACTGGCAGATGCCGGCTGCGAAGTCTGCGTCATCGGAGACGCGGAACATCCGGACAACGGATATCACGGAATTCAGAAGGCCTATGATCTGGCATACAACCTGTAGGGAAAGACTGTGAGAGAATGATACGGGAATACAGGAAATCCAGAAATATATTGTCAGCCATTGTCATCCTGTTCTGGTTTGCCCAGTATGTATACGTGCCATGCCAGACGCCGTTTCTCACCGCCCAGGCGGTGACCTCCTCCATGATCGGGATCATCGTGGGAGCCTATGGGGTTTCCCAGATGCTTGCCAGGCTGCCGGTGGGGGTCATGGCGGATGTGGCGAACAAACACAAATGGTTTATTCTGTGCGGCGCCGTTTCTTCGGGGGCGGCGTCGCTGATCCGCATCCTCTTTCCGGGAGGAGGCGGTTTTCTTGTGGCCAATCTTTTTTCCGGACTGGCCTCCGCTATGTGGATCTCCTTCATGGCGATGTACCGGAGCTTTTATGACCGGGAGCACCAGCAGGTGGGCACCAGCCGGATCGTTATGTATAACAACATCGGTATGATGCTGGGGTTTGTGGGATCCACCCTGTTTTATGATCAATTCGGTATGGGGTTTCTCTGCGTACTCAGCTGTCTGGCGGGAGGGATCGCGGCGGTGCTGGCGCTGTTTCTGCCGACGGAGCTGCCGGGGGATGCTCAGCGCCTGCAGCAGCCCCGTCCGAAGATCGCAGAGCTGCTTTCTGTCTGCAAAGGCCGGCGTCTCATCGTCTTCGCGCTGCTGATGCTGGTTCAGCAGGGGATCCAGATGGCTACGGTCATGTCCTTCACTACCCAGGTCATGAAGGATAACGGCGGCTCCGCCACCTTCATCGGGATGGCCTCGGTCATCTATATGCTGTCGTCGGTCGTCATGAGCGTTATTGCGGGAACAAAGATCTGCACCGGCCCGGGATGGAAACTGTGGGTGCCGCTGACCTTTCTGCTGGTCGCGGGCTACTGCCTGCTGGTGCCGCTGACGCATACGCTGTGGATCTTTGTCCTGCTGCAGATCATCCCCAGCATTTCCACGGGGATCCTGGTGTCATTTCTGATCGCTGAGTCTATGGTGGGCGTACCGGCAGAAAAGAACTCCACAGCGCTGGGGTTTTTCCAGGCCACCTATGGATTGGGCATGACGGCTCTCCCTGTTGTAATGGGGGCTGTGGTGGATGCCTCCTCGATGTTCATGGGGTTCGCGGTGCTGGCTCTGACCGCGGTGCTGGCAGCAATCGGCGCGGTTTGGTACGGCCGCAGATAAGTTTCTGCCATTTCTTATTCTATCAGTATGCATCCGGTGACGGCACGAATTCTTTGACATTAGTAACCAAATTGGCTATAATTATTTATAAATAACCAATCTGGTTACTAATGGAGAAGCAAGGATGAAGTCAAAGATAAAGGATCTGCGAAGCAGTACGGGGATGACACAAAAAGCATTTGCCAAGCGGTTCGGAATTCCGCTCAGCACCCTCAGGAAATGGGAGCAGGGGGAGTCCTCTCCGCCGAAGTACGTGGTCGAGCTGATTGCCGGGAATCTGCCGGCCTCAGACGAGAATCAAATCACCGTATCCGGCAAAGAGGGTGCAGTATATTATTATGACAGGAGCCGGCATCTTGTGGAGGATGCACGTGCAAACTGTATTCATATCACGGAAGACCTTGAACTTGTGAAGGAGCAGAATCTGGGTCTGTATCTGGACGAACTCTTTGATGCGTTTTATGAAATTCAGGAGAAGTTCAACAGGGACTGCAGATTTGATCAGCAGGAAGATATTCTGTGGATCTGATATCCGAAGGAGTTGACGGCTTATGCCTAAGAAATTAAGTGATGAATATTACCTCATGCATAAGGATATACCGGTCTGTCTGATGGAGATCGACGAGGACGGCAGGCTCGGCAGCGTTCGTCGAAATGAGTCTGCCCTGGCGCATTTCCCGCTGGGCGGACAAATGAATAATATGAAATTCCATGAATGGTGGAGAGATCGGGCCATACCCAGAACGAGACATGGGGCGAAGAATGCATTACAAAAGCTGGGATACAGCTCTACAGAGAGTGCGTTGGTAAATAATCTGGCCTTGAGTCTGTCGGATTGCTATTGGATCCGGCCGAGGGGAGAAGATATCACATGGCAGGATGTCAATCTGTTTTCCAACGACTTCGTTGATACCTTTGGGGATCTTACCATTAATAGAGATCATATTATTGATCTAAGATCAAAGACTCGTTTTAACTGTGCGACATCACAGGGAGAATTACAGAAGAAATGGTGTATTGCCCAGGACGGTCGTCGGTACATGATCAAGGGAAACTATGGAGATTCCTTTCAACAAAGCCTGAATGAGGTTTTTGCGTCTGAACTTCATGAGAAGCAGGGCTTTGAAAACTACACTCCGTACATGCTGACAAGGGTGAAGGTCGATGGAAATGTGGAAGGACTGGGATGCATGTCTTATGATTTCTGCAGTGAGGAAATCGAATGCATCAGTGCATGGGAAGTGCTGCAGACAGTGAAGACAAAACAGAATGAATCTCTTTATTTCCCGTTGAAGGAAGCATGCCTTCGCCTGGGGATATCGGAACGGGAATACACTGCCTTCCTGGACTATCAGATCCTGACGGACTATCTGCTGACGAATACGGACCGACACATGAACAATATTGCAGTCATGAGGAATCCGGATACGTTGGAAATTCTTGGGTTTGCGCCGATCTATGATTCAGGGAACTCCATGTTCTATAATAATCCATATGAAAAGATGGATGAAATCCGGCTGAGCGAGATCAGGACACATTCCTTCGTTGAAAAAGAGGTCCGTCTTTTGAAATACGTCCAGAATCGGGAAATCGTAGATATTAAGAAAGCTGAGATGGATTTCTCAATTTATGAGCAGGATGTGTCCGAACGCCACATCCGTATTCCCAAACTGAAGCAGCTCTATTCCCACAAGCTGGAACGTCTCGAAGCTTTTCAAAAAGGCGTGGATATCTGGAAGACGAAAAAGTACTACTGAAGAAAGAAGGGGTCGGATGAAACATCGCTCTCCATCTCCCCGGCTCGTCTGATTCCGGCTTGCACGGCGCGGCCGATGCTTTCTGCAAAAGGCTGGCTGGCCAGGGTTTCCATGGACGTAAGGGTGATGCCGCCGGGGGTACACATGCGGTCCAGCATGGCAGCGGGATCTTCGCCTTCGTTCAGCAGAATCCCGCCGGTGCCCAGCAGATTTTCCACTGCGAAGGCCCGGGCGTCGGATTCAGTGAAGCCGGCCTGCATACCGGCCTGGATCATGGCCCGGGTGAATTCCAGAACGTAAGCCGGTCCGGTGCAGCTGAAGGCCGTGAAGGCATCGAACTGCTCCTCGCGGATCCGGCACACTTTGCCCAGGCAGCCAAACAGGGTTTCGGCAAAGGCGATGTCCTCCTCCGAAGCATCCGGCGCGGGGCAGATGGCGCTGAATCCATGACCGGAAGGACCCAGGGTATTGGGCATGACGCGGATAATCCGCGGGGGAGCAGCAGGCGCAGCGAGGCTCCCCGAGGCATCTGCGACCTGCGGATCGCCAAGTGTCTGCGTTAGCGCGGCGATGGTGATCCCGGCACATACGGAAATCAACAGCGCATCCTCCGGGATGTGTTTTCTGTTTTCGGCCAGGGCCTCAGAGGCAGCCTGGGGCGGCACCGCCAGGATTACCGCATCGCAGCGGGGAATCCCGGAATCCCCAGCCGTGAAGACCCGGACTGCGGATTGCTTCTGCAGCGCGGCTTGCTCCTGCACTTCGACCTGCTTCTGCAGGGCGGCCAGGTGCGTACGATCCCGCCCGATCACAGCGATTCTTTCCGCTGGCATCAGGTGCTTCTCCAGGAGCCCCCGGATGATCCCGGCGGCCATGCGGCCGCCGCCCAGAAAGAGCAGTGACCGTTCAGTCAGCTTATTGTTAATCATCTTCTTTCCTTGTTTCTGAATCTGTTGCAGCGCGGTATTGATCCGCGGATTCTTCTTGAAAAGGCTGGAGTTTCACGAAAAGCTGTTTTTGCTGAAATGTGAGACATTTTTCCCACAGCTGAGTAAATCCGGCCTTTCGTGAAACTCCTTTGGGGATTCGGACGCCGCGAATCGTCTGATATTCTCATAAAATTAACGATTCGATAAAATTTGAGAATTTGAACAGCGGATAGTCTCACAAAAGATGAGCGTTGCGTCAAAATGAGAAAAAGTTCCCATATTCAGAGCAGATCCTATTTTTGTGAGACCCCGTGCGCTTGAAACTCCGTGCGGCGTGAAACTCGTGAGGCGCGAACCCCGCGCGCCGCAACCCCGCGCCGTTAACCCCTCCGGATGTTCCCCTGTCTAACGATACTGCTCGTAATCGATCCCGAACTGCTCCAGCCGCCGGTACATGGTGCGGCGGCTCATGCCCAGGGCCTTGCCGGCCTGGGTCACATTGCCCGCGGCCTCCTCCAGCGCCGCAATGATCTCTTCACGGGTGCTGCGGATCCCGGGCTTGGGCGGCTGGGGAGCTGCGTCAGGATAGGCCGGCATCCCATAGAAACGTTCGCCTCCGGCAGGAAAGACGGGCGAAGCGGCCTGCGCGGCAGGAATGGCCTGGGGAAAAGCCTGGCCCGCCGGAGGGATCTGACCGGAAGTCTCATAGCGCAGCAGCTCCGAGGGCAGGTCTTCCGCCTGGATCGTGTTCTGCTCGCAGATATTGATGGCCCTCTCTATGGTATTCTCCAGCTGACGCACATTGCCGGGCCAGGGATACCGCTCCATGATCTCCATGGCCTGGGGGGTGATCTGGATCTTCCGGCCGGAGCCGTAGACTTCTATGAAGTATTCCGTCAGAAGACGGACGTCTCCGGCGCGGTTGCGCAGGGGCGGGACCTCGATGGTCATGACGTTCAGACGGTAATACAGGTCCTCTCGGAAGGATTTCTCCGCAACGGCCTGGTGCAGGTCCTTATTGGTGGCGGCGATGACCCGGACATTGATAGACTTAGGATACTTGCCGCCGATCCGGACCACTTCCCGGTCCTGGATCACCCGCAGCAGAGAGGCCTGTACATCCAGAGGCATATCGCCGATCTCGTCCAGGAAGATCGTACCGCCGTCCGCCAGCTCAAACTTGCCCGGGTTGCCGTCCTTATTGGCGCCGGTGAAGGCGCCCTTTTCATAGCCGAAGAGTTCACTCTCTACCAGGTTCCGGGGCAGCGAGGCGCAGTTGACCGCCACGAAGGGGCCGGAGGCGAAGCTGCTGCCCTGATGGATGGCCTGTGCCAGAAGTTCCTTGCCGGTACCGCTTTCCCCCAGGATCAGGATATTGGAATCGCTGGCGGCGGACTTGCGGCAGGTATCGGTCAGTCGCTGGGTGGCCTCCGAGGTGCCGATGATGGAATCGAAGGTGTATCTGGCCCGGAAGCCGCTGACGCTGCCCGCCAGCTTATTGATCCGGCTGGATTCATTGAGCCTCAGGATGATGCTTCCTCTTAAGCCCGAGGTGTCCCGGACCGACTGGGTGCTGATGTGGAAGCGTTTCGGCGGCTGCAGGGAGCCGACTCTGGAAATGCTGGCTTCCTTATTATACTGCTCCCGGCTGATCACCGACATGTTGTCTTCCAGGGTGTGCCGGCCGTCGATGGAGATGAGGTCGAACAGATTCCGGCCCAGGATGTTCTCAAACCGCAGATCCAGCATATTCAGCGCCACGTCGTTGACCTGAATGACCCGGCCGGCATTGTTCAGCAGGATGATGCCTGAGGTCATGGACTGGATGATGCTGTTGCGCTGGGCGCTGATCAGTTCGATGTCTTCATAGGCCTTGCGGATGGACAGTTCCTTGGTGATGCCGTCGGCAGCGCTGATGACCATGCCCAGGGTGTGGGGGTGGACATCAGCGGACCGGCCGGTCAGATTCAGACAGCCGGCGATGTCCCCGTTGTTGTTGAAGAAGGGAGCTCCGGAGCAGACGTAGCTTTTATGGGGCAGGAGGTAATGTTCCTCGCCCCAGATCTGGACCGGCTTGCGCATGGCCAGACAGGTACCGATCCCGTTGGTACCCACGGCGGATTCCCGGCGGTTGGCCCCGGCCACCATTAGAGAGTGGACCTTCACGTGATCCACAATTTCCGGATCTCCCAGCAGATCCAGCAGGTAGCCCTCCTTGTCGCAGAAGAGAATATAGAAACCGGAGTTCTTGACCACAGAGTAGAGCCGTTCCATGTAGGGACGGACCACATCGATCAGATCCATATTCGCGTTGATGCGGATGTTCAGCTCCTCCGGGGACAGGATCCTCCGCATGGGTTCATAGGGATTGACTCCGGCATCCCGGGATCGTTTCCAGGAATCCAGGATTTCAGGACGGACGACAGAATAGTCGGCCTCTTCGCCCCGGATGAAATGCAGCCACAGATCGTGGAGCGCCTCCTGATAATTCTTCGTGTATTCTTTCATGCGCTTTCACCCCTCTGAAGTGTCAGTTCGTACCTTCCGCCTACATTATATAAAGAACTGGCACACTTGTAAACCGGCGGCGGCACAGGCTGCGAGGCCGAAAAGGGGAAATCAAACAGTGCCAGCAGCAGAATGACACGGGCCGGCACATCGAATGGCACGTGTCAGGATGTGCCAAAATAAGAGCATATCAAACGGGATCCGCTACAGAACAGAAATCCAGCCTTTGCGAGAAAAAATAAACATTGAAATTCCAACATTTTCGGTCGTAATCAAGGAAGTTTTCTGAATGTGACACACACTTGGCACCACCCTTGCTCTAAATAAGGGCGTCAAACAAAAAAAGAAAACGCAAATGATTTTCAGGAGGTTTGCTGATGAACGTCAAAGGTTACGAAAAAGAACAGTTACTGGGTTTCTACGAAACCATGTTCCGGATCAGAAGATTCGAGGAAGAAACATTTGAATTTTACAAGAAAGGTATGATGGCCGGCCTGGCACACCTGTACATGGGTGAGGAAGCCATCGCCACCGGCGTATGCGCGGCGCTGAGAGAGGATGACTACATCGGTTCCACCCACAGAGGACACGGACACCTGGTCGCCAGAGGCGCGGACACCGACCGCATGATGGCTGAGATCCTGGGCAAGGAGACCGGATACTCCCACGGCAAGGGCGGCTCCATGCACATCATGGCCATGGACAAGGGAATTCTGGGAGCCAACGGCATCGTCGGCGGCGAGATTCCCATCACGACCGGCGCGGCATACACCATCAAGTACAAGGGCACTGATCAGGTCGCCGTTTCCTTCATGGGAGACTCCTCCACCAACGAGGGAACTTTCCACGAAAGCATCAACATGGCGGCTGCATGGGATCTGCCCTGCGTTTACATCATTGAGAACAACCTGTACGGCATCACCGTCGATATCAGAGACGTCACCAAGACACCGGACCTGGCGGTCAGAGCGCTGGCCTACGATATCCCGGGCGTAGTGGTAGACGGAATGGATCCGGTGGCCGTTTATGAAGCGGCGGTCGAGGCGGTTGCCAGAGCCAGAAGAGGCGAAGGCCCGACGCTGATCGAGTGCAAGACCTACAGATGGCAGGGTCACCACGTCGGAGATCCGGCCAACTACAGACAGAGAAGAAGCCTGACGGAGAAGGAAGACTGGATGAAGAGGGATCCGATCCCGGCACTGAAGGCAGCCGTTCTGGAAGAGGGCATAGCTACAGAGGAAGAATTCGCAGCCATTGAGACCGCGGTCGAGGAAGAGATCCAGGCGGCCGTCAAGTTCGCGGCGGACAGCCCGTATCCGGATGCGGAAGAAGCTTACACCGACGTCCTTGCATAAGCGGAACTGAGATCAGAAAGAAAGAGGTTGAATATCATGAGAAATATCAAATATGCAGATCTGATTTGTGAAACACTGGACCAGGAACTGGCCAGAGATGAAAATATCGTTATGCTGGGCGAAGACATCGGCTTCGACGGGGGCAACTTCAAGTGCACCGTGGGTCTGATGGAGAAGTACGGCGATCTGAGAGTCAAGGATACTCCGATCTCCGAGCAGGGCTTCGTCGGCATGGGCGTCGGCATGGCGCTGACGGGACTGCGTCCGGTCATCGAGCTGATGTTCTCGGACTTCCTGCTGGTGGCTGCGGACCAGGTAGTCAACCAGATGGCGAAGATTCGCTATATGTCCGGCGGACAGTGCAACGTTCCGATGACGATCCGCTGCCCCATCGGCGCAGGCAGATCCTCCGCAGCACAGCACTCCCAGTCCATGCAGGCCCTGGTTGCTCACTTCCCGGGCATGAAGGTCGTCGTTCCTTCCAACGCGCAGGAAGCGGCGGGACTGCTGAAGACCGCTATCCGGGACGATGACCCGGTGGTCTTCTTTGAGCACAAGATGGAATACAACAAGAAGTTTGATGTGGACGATGAGATCGAGCCCATCCCCTTCGGCAAGGCCCGCATCGCCAGAGAAGGGAGTGACATCACCATCGTCGCCACCTCCTCCATGGTCATGAAGAGCGAAGCCGCCGCTGAGAAGCTGGCGAAGGAAGGCATCGACTGCGAGGTCATCGATCTGCGTACCATCGTTCCGATGGATACAGAGACCATCATCGAATCCGTCAAGAAGACCGGCAAGCTGATCGTGGTTGACGAAGCGCACGAAGTCTGCGGCATCGGCGCAGAGGTCGCGGCTGCCGTAGCGGACGATGTGTTCTACTACCTGGACGCTCCCATCGGCCGGATCGGCAACCCGCAGACACCGCTGCCCTTCAGCCCGGCGCTGGAGTTCCCGCTGATCCCGTCCGAGGAGAAGGTCATCGCGAAGGTCAAGACCTACTTCGAGTAATCAGTGCATCGCTTTGTAGTCAAGGAGGAACAACATGGCAGAGATCATCATCATGCCGAAGCTCGGATTCAACATGAGCGAGGGCAAGCTGGTTCAGTGGTACAAGGCCGAGGGCGAGGAGATCGCCAAGGGCGAGCCGCTGTTCTCAGTGGAAACAGATAAAACCAATATGGACATAGAAGCGACGTCCGACGGCGTGGTACGCAAGCAGTTCATCGGCGAGGGGGACACTCTCCCGGTCACGCTGCCCATCGCCATCGTCGGAAGCGCAGACGAAGATATCACCGCACTATTGGCTGACGCACAGGCTCAGCTGGGCGGTTCGGCACCTGCAGCAGAAGCGGAGGAAGCACCGGCACAGGAGACTGCAGCTCCGGATCCGAAGGAAGAGGCGAAACCGGCAGCCGCGCCTGCCACCGCAGGCGGCAGATTGAAGATTACCCCGCGGGCCAGACGCGTAGCGGCAGAGAATGACCTTGCACTGGAAGGTCTCGATATTGTCGGCACCGGCTGGCAGGGGGGTATCTGTGAACAGGATATCCTGGATTATCTCGAATCCAACAAGGTCAAGGCGACCCCGGTGGCGAAGGCCATGGCGGACGCCGAGGGCATCGATCTGGCGGAGATCGCCGGCACCGGCGCGAACGGCAAGGTCATGAAGGCGGATGTGGAGAAGGCCATCGCGGCCCGCAAGGCGGCCGAAGCGAAGACCGCTGCTGCTCCGGCCGAGGCGGCTCCGGCAGCGGACGGCGAGTACGCGGTATCCCCGGACGGCAAGAAGATCCTGGAAGAGGTTCCGTACGCCGGCGTGCGCAAGGTCATCGGCGATCGCATGAGCGAGAGCAAGTTCACCGCGCCGCACCTCTACTTCACACAGAAGGTGGATATGGACGCGGTCATCAAGCTGCGCAAGCAAGTCAACGCCGCGCAGGATAAGAAGACATCCGTGACGGACTTCATCTCCAGAGCAGTCGTCATCGCGCTGCAGAAGTATCCGGATATGAACTCCGCCCTCATCGGCGATAAGATCGTCAAGTACAAGACCATCAATCTGGGCATCGCGGTAGCGGCTCCTACCGGACTGATCGTTCCGAACATCAAGGACGCGGAGACCAAGAGCGTCGTAGAGCTTTCGAAGGCATCCTCCCCGCTCTTCGCCAAGGCCAGAGAGGGTAAACTGGCTCCGGACGAGTACAGCGGCGGAACCTTCACCGTCTCCAACCTGGGCATGTTCGGCATCGAGAACTTCACGGCCATCATCAATCCGCCGGAAGTCGCCATCCTGTCCATCAGCTCCACCAAGGACGAGGCAGTGGTCATCACTGGCGCCGACGGCGGCAAGGAGATCGCGATCCGTCCGATGATGAACATTCAGGTCACCGTTGACCACCGTGTCATCGACGGTCTGCTGGCAGCGCAGTTCGTGACGGAAGTCAAGAAGTTACTGGAGAACCCGATCAGCCTGCTGGTCTAAGGGTCAGATCAAGGAGGAATATCAATTATGGCAGAGATCATTATCATGCCGAAGCTCGGTTTCAATATGAACGAAGGCAAACTGGTGCAGTGGTACAAGGCGGAGGGAGACTCCGTGGCCAAGGGCGAGCCGCTGTTCTCAGTGGAAACAGATAAAACCAACATGGACATCGAGGCAACTTCCGACGGCGTCGTCCGCAAGCTGTTCATCGAGGAGGGCGAGACCCTTCCGGTCACACTGCCCATCGCCATCGTCGGCGGGGCGGACGAGGACATCGCAGCGGATCTGGCGGATGCTCAGGCACAGCTGGCAGGTGCGGGCGTGGAGACAGAAGAAGCGGCTCCGGCAGCTGCGGCTCCCGCGGCGGATGCAAAGGCTGGTGCGGCAGAGGATACGGCTGCTGCGGGAAGCGCTTATGACTATGACATCGCCGTCATCGGCGGCGGCCCCGGCGGATACGTCGCGGCCATCAAGGGCGCGCAGCTGGGCAAGAAGGTCGTGATCGCTGAGAAGGAGAATTTCGGCGGCACCTGCCTGAACGTGGGCTGCATCCCGACGAAGGCGCTCCTGCGCAGCGCGGAATCCCTGAAGGAAGTCAAAGAAAGCGCGGCCTTCGGCGTCATCGATGTGGATGTTGCCGACGCGAAGCTGGATCTGGTCAAGGTCCAGGCCAGAAAGAAAAAGGTCGTCGGACAGCTGGTGGGCGGCGTCCAGGGTCTGCTGGGCAAGAACGGCGTTGCCGTCAAGAACGGTGAAGCGGTCCTGAAGGATGCGCATACTCTGGAAGTGGGCGGCGAGACCGTCACTGCGGAGAACGTCATCATCGCTACCGGATCCGTCTCCAAGGGTCTTCCGATCGAGATTTCCGATCAGATGAACGTGATGACCAGCACCGAGGCGCTGGATCTGGAGAAGGCTCCGGAGAGCATCGCCATCATCGGCGGCGGCGTCATCGGCATCGAGTTCGCATACCTTCTGTCCAGCATCGGAACGCAGGTCACTGTGGTTGAGTTCCTCGACCGGATCCTGCCCATGGTAGACGAAGAAATCACACAGCAGGTCACCGCGCATCTGCAGGAGCAGGGCGTGACCATCTATACATCCGCGAAGGTCACCGAGATCACAGCGGACGGCGTGAAGTTCGAGAAGGACGGCGCCGTGAATGAAGTGAAGGTTGAGACTGTCCTCATGTCCGTAGGCAGAGCGCCGCGGCTGGACGGCATCGATACCGAAGCGCTGGGCATCAAGACGGAGCGCGGCGCTATCGTCACCGACAGCAGACTGCAGACATCCGTGCCGGGGGTCTATGCCATCGGTGATGTCAACGGCAGGGTCATGCTGGCCCACACCGCATCCGCGGAAGGTCTGGTTGCCGTGAAGAACATCTGCGGCGAGAAGGCGGAGATGGATTACGACAAGATCCCCAGCGCCATCTATATCCAGCCGGAGATCGCCAGCATCGGTCTGACCGAGGCTCAGGCGAAGGAAAAGTACGGCAAGGTCAATGTCGGCCGGTTCCCGATGATGGCCAACGGCAAGGCGAAGATCCAGGGCGAGGAAAGAGGCCTGGTCAAGGTCATCGCGGAGCCGAAGTACGGTGAGATCGTCGGCGTGCATCTCTACTGTGTCCACGCGACGGATATGATCGCAGAGGCCGCGGCGGCAATGAAGCTGGAAGCGACGCCGGAAGAGATCGCAGCCACCGTGCACCCGCATCCGACCGTATCCGAGGTCGTCATGGAGGCGATGGAAGCTGTCACCGGGAAGGCGATCCACTGTTAGGAAAGCAAAGAGACCGATCCCGGGGAGCGAATAAAATTTCAGACGTTTCTCTTACCAAATAACAACCTCCAGTTTGATATATCCCCGGAGATCGTCACTTTATAGCACACACCAGGAAAAGAACTCTACTTCCGCAGACGGGATCCGAAGGCAGCTTCGGGTCCTGTCTGTGTCTGAGGGGGAATCCTCAGCCTTTGCAGATCGATACCGCTTGTCCCGGACGCGACGATGGCGTATACTGAGGAAGAGATTATCCGCATGAGGCGAAGAGAAAGGGGTAAATGATGATTTATATCGAAAACAACTGCACGGATCCGTCCTATAATCTGGCTTTTGAGGAATACGTCTTCACGAAGATGGATTACGATGAACCGGTGCTGCTGCTGTGGCAGAACGCTCCGGCGGTCATCGTCGGCAAGTACCAGAACACGCTGGAGGAGATTAACTACGACTATATCCGGGAGCACGGGGTCAGCGTCATCCGCAGAAACACCGGCGGCGGCGCGGTCTATCACGATCTGGGGAATCTGAACTATTCTTTCGTGATCCAGGGCGTGGACAATCGGGTGGATTTCAAGACCTTTACCATTCCGGTGGTGAAGGCGCTGCAGTCCCACGGGATCCGGGCGGAGCAGACCGGGCGGAACGATATCCTGGCGGACGGGAAGAAATTCTCCGGCAATGCCCAGCAGTTCAGCGGCGGCAAGCTCCTGCACCACGGAACTCTGATGTTCGATGTGCACATGGAGGATGTGGCGAAGACGCTTCAGGTCAAGGAGGGAAAATTCAAGTCCAAGGCCACCAAGTCGGTCCGCAGCCGGGTGACGAATCTGAAGCCGCTGTTCGTGGAGGCCGGGGCGTCCGAGGACATGACGGTGGCGGATTTCAAGGCGCTGCTGCTGGAGTGGTTCCGCCGGGAATACGATGTGAAGGAGGTTCCTCTTACGGAGCAGCAGCAGCAGGAGGTGCTGGACCTGCAGCAAAGAAAATTCCGAACCGATGAATGGAACTTCGGCAGATCCCCGAAGGCAGATGTAGTCCGGGGCGATTTCTTCCGCTGCGGGCAGGTGGAATTTCACTTCGGCATTGAGCAGCACCGGATCCGGGAAGTGAAGATCACCGGTGACTTTTTCGCAAGCCGTGATGTGACGGAGCTGGAGCAGGCCCTGATCGGAATCCCGTATGAACACGACGCGCTGCTCCAGGTTTTGCAGGAGGCAGATCTGGCATCCTATCTGGGAGACGTGACGGCGGAGGAACTGGTCAGCGTGATCGTGTGAGGAATTTGCCTGATATACGCTTTTTCGGAGCGGGGGCAGGTTGCAGTTGACTAACGGCGCGGTGATTCAGTATAGTGGGTGCAACAGAAAAGCATCCGAGATACTCAAATCTGATCAGGCCGTCAGGAGCCGGGCCCTCCGGGGCAGCGAAGTGAGCGAAACGAAGCACATGAAGCGGGACAGGATACCGTGCAATGTGCTTTTCTGTTTATCAGGAAAGGAGCACAAGATGCAGAAACTATCCCACGCCGCCGCAGGTAGCTACACCGTGAAGTGGATCTTCACCGAACCGGATCTGAAGCAGATCCTCAAGGATCTTTGTATCGAAGTCGGCAAGGAGATTACCGTGATCAGCAACTCCTTCGGACAGATCCTGCTGCGTTCCGAAGCAGGGGCCTTCGTCATCGAGGCCGACGCCGCGCTGGGCGTTACTGTGTAGATCACCAATTCGATAATAACCGGGATTCCTTATTATGCTCCGATACCACCTGTTTAATAAGGAATTTCCGATGATTCATACTTCGGACGAATCTCTCTGAAGGCACAGATTTCTTTGGATTCCTTAATAAAGGCTGTAATAAACACCATTTTAAGGAATCGAATAAGGGTCTGAAGGGAAATTCCTTAATAGCAGGGGAATTGGGCAAAGATTTAATGAATTCCGGTTATCGAGACGACACCATAAACAGGATCCGTCGGTTTACCGAGGAGAGGGACTGGGATCAGTTCCATACGCCGGCCAATCTGGCCAAATCCAGGGGCAGCGCGGCGAAGTACGATCAGCTGTAGCGCGAGGAGAACCCCGCAGCGTCGGGAGAAACCCGCAGCGCCAGGAGAAGCCCCCAGCGCCAGCGCTAAAGAAACGCCCGCAGCGTCTGGGCAATGGCGGTGCCCAGGACCTGGTGCGCCTCCGGCATCAGATGAAGGGAGTCGACCGGCGAAGGATCGATCAGAACCGCAGCGTCCAGAAATCCGCAGGGATTGCCCGTTTCCTGCGCGTAATCGAAGGCGGTCTTTTCGTAGAGGCCGGCCAGTCTTTGAGAGCGGGGCGCGGCGTCTGCGTCAAAGGAATCCGCAAAGGGCGATGCAGTGATTCCCTCACCGATGAGGGGCGGCGAAACTACGAGAACGTAGGGAACGCTGCCCTGTTTTATTTCAAGGAACTCCGCGATGGTCCGCAGCATCCGGCCGATGCCCTCCGCCAGGGTCTCCGGTTCGGCTGCGAACTGCCGCTTCAGATCGTTGGATCCCAGCATGAGGACGACCGCGTCGATGGGCTTGTGACTGTTCAGACAGGCCGGAAGGTAGGGGCGGCCGTCTTTCCATTCTTCCTCCGCGGGAGTGTGGGCGCAGGTCCGCCCGTTGCAGCCCTCCTCGATGATCCGGTACCCGTCTCCCAGAAGGCGTCGGAGCACGCCGGGCCAGCGGACCTCCTCCCCGTAGCGCAGCCCGTCCCGCGGATCGTAACCGTAGGTATTGGAATCCCCGTAGCAGAGAATGGTCTTCGTATGATCTCTTTGCATCTATAAATCCTCCTTCATGCGCAGTGTTGACAGCCATACCCCTGTCAGGGTGATGGCGAGTCCCAGGATGGTGTACCAGCCCCACAGATCCCCCATGACCAGGATGCCGGCCACCACGCCGATCACCGTGGAAAGGCTGCTGACGATGTTGTTGCCAAGGGCCGCATCCACATACTGGAGCAGTTTGTTGTAACAGACATAGGACGCGAAGGCACAGAACACAGCGAGAAACAGCATATGTGCGCAGAGTCCCGGCGCGCTGAAGGGAATCAGAAAGGTATCCAACCCATGCCCCTGCGCCAGGGCGATCCCGTTGAACAGGATGGCGCCCTCGAAGGCCATGACGGCTGTCACCGTCGAAGCGTCGAAATCCTCCGAAGCTTTTTTGCTGGAAAGGCTGTACATGCTGGCGGCAACGACGCCGGCGGTCATGCACAGCATTCCGGCCCGGGTCCCGCCCATGGCGAACGCCGGGGAAAAGAAGGTGGCAACGATCACACCGGCGAAGGTGATGATCAGGCTTGTGACCAGCTTCCAGTCCGCCCGGCTGCGGAACAGCAGGATCCCCAGGATCAGGGTCATGCAGGGGATGGTGGCGACGAAGATCGCGCTGGTGGAGGCGGAGGTCATCTTCACGCCGTAGGCTTCCAGAATGGAATAGACGCAGGGTTCGAAAAATCCCGCCAGAAAAAGAAAGGGAATATTCTTTTTGCCTCGCAGCTGGATACGAATCCTGCCGCACACGACCAGAATGAGAAAAATCCCCGCCGTAATAGCCCACCGGCAGGCCAGAAGCTGCATGGGAGCCATGAACTTCAGCAGGGTAGCCAGAGATATGAAGGCGATGCCCCAGCCGATGGAGACCATTGCCACCAGAAAGATCGTCAGTATCAGTTTGTTGTTCGCGCTGTGGTCCATACGCTGATTGTACCACATATCCGGGTATGATAAAATATCCGTGAAGGGACGCAGTCCCGCGAAGAAGGGAGGAGCGAATATGAGCAGGGAATTTCAGACCGTTTCATAAGCCCGGGAGGCCTCTGTCCACAGATCCTCCCGGCCGTTTCTGCGGCGGCCGCGGACGATTACCAGAACGCAGAGGATCGCCAGGACGATGGCGCCGGCCAGGCCGCTTTCCGCTCCGAAGAGAATGTCCTGACTGAAATCCCATCCGGTGTGGATGCCGCAGACGGCCCAGAAGCTACCGTAGTAATAGACGATCAGAGCAAACAGCAGCCCTGCGGTCAGGACCTGCAGCATGCCGGCGAAGGAAGCGTCAAACAGAAGCCGGTGCAGGAGGCAGCTGAACACCGCGCTGCCCAGGATCGCGGCGGCGGGATGGCGGTACCTGCGGCGCAGCTTCTGGTACAGGAAGCATCGGACGACCAGCTCCTCAGCGCCGGCCCGGAGGAAGATCCCAAGCAGGGCGGCGGCCAGGGGAAGCAGATCCATGGGATGAAAGGTCAGGTCACTGCTTCCGGTGAGAACGGCGAAAAGGATGCAAAGGCTGCTCAGTCCCAGGCCGGTCAGAAGTCCGGCAAGCCCCATCCGCAGCGTATTGCCGCGGCGGTTGTAGGAAATGGCTCTGCGCATCGGGCGGTCGGGCGGATAGAGCAGGATGACCGCCAGGCAGAGGATCCAGACGCCGATGTATTCCGAAAGCGAAGCGGGAAGGGCAGAGCTCACCTGAGGAATGCGCAGCAGAAGCTGTCCCAGCAGCCGCCCGGCAGGCACCAGCAGGAAGGCGATGCCCCAGGCGAGGGGAAGGATATCCGACCACTTTCCGTAGGGGCGGAGGATTTTTTTCTGAAATGGGGTTGTCATATAGATCCCTTGATCCCTTCCGGCCCGGGCCGGACATCTCCGATCCGGGCACGTTTGATAATCCATTGTAAAACAGACGCGGGAAAAAGTAAATCAACAGCAACTATACTTAAGACACATTTAACAAAGGGGCCGGTTATGGAAACAGCAAGATGCAGGGCACTGGTATACGCGGCGGAGCTGGGATCGATCACAAAGGCTGCAGAGCGCATGAACTATACGCCTTCGGCGGTCAGCCAGCTGATTCAGGCGATGGAGACGGAAATGGATCTCCAGCTTTTGCATAGAAGCAAGCGGGGTGTGGCGCTGACCGAGGAAGGGAAAAAGATCATTCCGTCGGTAAAGGAGCTGCTGCGTCAGGAGGAACGGATCGATCAGCTGACGGCGCAGATCCACGGACTGGAAACGGGAACCGTTCGGATCGCGGCGTATTCCAGTGTCGCGACCCACTGGCTGCCGGAAGTCCTGAGGGCGTTTCAGACCGATTATCCGGGAATCGAAATTACTCTGGCGGAGGGGATCCGGCAGGAGGTGGAGGGATGGCTTGCGGACCGGCAGGCGGACCTGGCGTTCATGACCTATATGGAGCCGATGCCGTACGAGTGGATCTTTCTGGCGGAGGACCCGATGATGGCGGTGCTCCATCCGTCCCATCCGCTGGCGAAGGAGAAGGCCTATCCGCTGCGGGCGTGTGAGGAGGAGCCGTTTATCATGCCGGCCCAGGGCATGGATGAGGATGTCAACCGGATGATCCGGGAGAATGGTCTGGCTCTGAACATCGCGTTCCAGACGCTGGAGAATTTCTCCTGCATCGCGATGATCGAACAGAACCTCGGGATGAGCATCATGAACCGCCTGATCACCAAAAGACAGGATTACGATGTCGTGATGCTCCCGCTGGATCCCCCGCAGCATATCCGCTTCGGGATCGCGGTGCATTCTCTGGAGAGCGCGTCTCCGGCGGTCCGCAGGTTCGTGGATTACGCCGTGCGGATGCTGGGACAGGAGAAGTGAAGCGGCGCGGATGCCCCATAGATGTTTCTGTTATTTCAGCCGCCAGAAGGCGCAGGGGGAGGAGGTGACGCACTTGCCGCAGACCTCGCTTCCCTCGCTGTTGGCTCCGGTGCCGTCTTCGTTGGTGTAAGAGCTTCCGAACTGCGTATAGATCTTCGCGTTTTCCCGGCAGAGGGCATAGCATTTGTGACGGTCATAGCCCTCCGCAGTCAGCGCTCCCGTGGGGCAGTTTTTCACGCAGACCCCGCAGGAGCCGTTTTTCTTATACAGGCAGTATTCCGCGTCTGCGGGAGCATCCGGCGCCAGGTCCAGGTTCGTGACCACGGTGCTGAAACGTCCGCAGCAGCCGTGCTTCGTCAGGAGCATGTTGTTGATCCCGAAGGTGCCGAGGCCCGCGGCGTAGGCGATGTGGCGGTGGGACCAGTCGCTGATCAGGCGCTGCTGATCGAAGGTGGTGGCTTTGGGAGTGATCCCCGCAAGGCCGGCCTTTTCGTGGATCAGGCGGATCAGCGCTTCGTTCAGCTCACCGAAGAGGGCGTTGGTCTCCTCGTATGCTCTGGCCCACTCGGGGGAGGCCAGAATGCCGGTGGTGCGGTTGGATTTCGCGATGTCCCGGGTGAAGGGGACGAAGTAGGCGATGATGATCCGGGCCTCCGGGAGCACGTTCTGCGGAAGCTCATGGGTGGGACTGATGAGCTGCGGCAGGCTCTGGATGTACGGATGATGCGCGTCGGCGAATCCCACCAGCGGCTCCCCGTAGGAAGTGGCGATGGTGTCTCTGGACTGGTATTCCTGAACGTATGCGCGGATGAAATCGATGATGGTCTGTTTCATGACGATGATCTCCTGATAAACCGTGGCTTCTACTATATTGTAACCGAAGATGATCCTTCGGTAAATCTGAAATAAATTAATATATTCATTAGATTAACTTAATACATTGGAGCGTGCAAAGGCTGGAGCCGCCCGGCGATGGGGCGTGACCGTTTGGTGGGCTTCTAATGTGCATTTAACCTGGGTCTGCTATGGTGAAGCCGGATGGGTATTCCGGGAGGTGCTTATGAATCGTAAGAAATCAAGGATCGCTGCCATCGCGGTAATGATGGCCTGTTTCATGGCCCTGCTTGGGCTTGCGGGATGCGGCGCTGCGGGCGCGGCACCGGAGGATCAGAACGCAGCGCAGGCAGAAGAGACCGCTGCAGAGGAAACCGCTGTTTCCGCGGCGCCTGATGCTGAGCCGGCAGAGGAGCCTGCGGCTGAAGAGGAGCGGATCAGCGAAGAGAAGGCGATATCAATCGCGCTGAAGGATGCCGGGCTGTCGGACAGCGACGTGGAATATATCGACGTTGATCTCGACTTCGATGACGGAAGAACAGAGTACGAAGTGGAGTTCCACCGGGGAACCATGGAATACGATTATTCCATCGAGGCGTACACCGGGGAGATCCTGGAGAAGGATATCGAACCAGATAACGATTAAACAGGCTGTCCTGATCAGTCCTCGAAAGAGGGGGGCTTCCGCAGGAATGTGGTGACACCGGCCGATGTGTTCGGGCGGTGTTGCAGATTTTTATTTCAACAAGCGAATTCTGCAAAAACTGGTCCGGCAGGGGGGTAGTTTCGGGGTGGAGCACACTGCATATTGCAGTTTCATTTCGCGGGAAAGGAAATCCGCAGCAAAACCGACGCTTTTGCTGCAGATTCCTGAGACTCAGGAACCAGATCTGCAACGGACCACTGAAAAGCTCCCCCCCAGGGCTGTCAAAGACCATCGCTGTTGCAGATTTTCATAATTCGAGACGACAACTGCGGACACCGCCAGTAAGCCGATCCATGGTCAGATTAATTCTGCCACCGGTAAAGGTTCCAAATATCCTTGCTGATAAACCGGGAACAATCATACCCCCAAAGTTCAAAAGGGAGTCCACAGAACCGCGGTTCTGTGATCTCCCTTTTATGACTAATTTTATCGGTGTCCGCTACCTTCCGGCACATTCGTCCGGTAATGCTTTCAGGTTTTATCGTTGCCTACCAACTTCCGGCACATTCGTCCGGTAATACTTTCGGATTTACGTGTTAGCCCACGGGCAGGATGCGGCCTGCCGTCCTAAGAGAATTATAATCCGGCTTGTTGTCAGATTCAACAGAAAGTTAATCCCGATGAAAGAGAAACAGGTGGTCTGCGCATATTTCAACTATCGTGCCTACCGCATCAGCTGGCCGCCGTTCACATCGATGGTGGCTCCGTTGATGTAGGTGTTGTGGACGAGGAAGGCGATCACTTCGGCAAGTTCCTCCGGCTGGGCGGCGCGGCCCAGGGGAATGCCGTCGGCGGTGACGCCTTCTTCTTTTGTCATGGGTGTTTCCACGACGCCCGGGGAGATGCAGTTGCAGAGGATCCCATAAGGCGCGCCGTTCAGGGCGAAGCATTTCATCATGGATTCCAGGCCTCCCTTGGAGGCACAGTAGTGGGCGCCGGAGAAGAAGCCGCCCCGCTGTCCGGCAATGGAGGTGAGGGCAATGATCCTGCCGCTGCGCTGCTCCTTCATCTTCCGGTAGACAGCCTTTGTGAGAAAGAATGCCGCCCGGAGATTGACGTTCATCATCCGGTCCCATTCGTCTTCATCGATCTCTTCAATGGTCTTCGTAACACCCGCAAGGTGGTTCAGGCTGCAGGGGAATACGGCGCTGCAGTCGAGTGCGAGATCGGTGTGGTGGGCGGCAGCGAAGGCGGAGACTATGAACACAAGATCCGCTACACCGATCCGCTGCGGCATCCGCAAGGTCAATATCGCCACCGCCAGTTTCATGAGCACCATGGAACACGCGAAAGCCTACCTGAACGGGGATGGGCCAGCCTTTGCATCGGGCGCGCCGAACTACTTCGGCATGAGTGAAGCCATGGTGCAGGGGACCTGTGAGAACGTGAAGCATCACATCCGCGTGTTCCGGATGGAGAAGGTGTAGATTAATAATCCGGTTTCACTTCCGCCGCCTCTCCCGCGACCATACGGTAACGAAAACGAGACACCCTTCGGATGTCTCGCTTTTGTTATGGTGGAGCATAGGGGGATTTGCGTCTCGCTTCGCGATCCGCCGTCCTGCGCGAGCCCTCCGAGGCTCGCTTGGACCCGTCGCTACGAAACAGTCCACCGGACTGTTTCGCTTAACGCTCAGGCCCTTTCGGGTTCGATCCCCCTATGTACAAATCCCAGAAAACGCCAAAAGACCGCCTGTTGGCGGTCTTTCGTCGTTATGGTGGAGCATAGGGGGATCGAACACTCAAATTGAGTTTTATCGGTTTCAAAAACGTGCATTTTTCAACGGTTACAGCGTTTGAAAGTCCTGTGTCAAAGCAAAAAGTGTTACCAGTGTTACCTGCTGGGTGTTAGGGTCGGGTTAAAACCGCCATTCCGAGTCGGGTTAATTTAACCAATCCGAGTCGGATTAAAAAAGCCATTACCTTTTTCAAATATTTCCTCTACACTGGGTATGAACCAATCACCCGGAAAGGAGGAATATGAA
>JAFUCA010000028.1 GCA_017459895.1 Bacillota bacterium
AAGCGACTGTAGTTGTCTCGTTCTTCGTAACTCCAGCGGTTGCCTCCGCTCCGGTCTGAGCCTCTCCACCATTCAGCTTATACGACACCGTGACATCTTTTCCGGTGATGTCCTTCGTCGTCTCCGTTACGGTGTAGTTACCGACTTTGATTCCCTTGAATTCCAGCGTATATTCCTTCGTACCCTCTTTATGGTCGAAGTCCTTCAGCGTCAGCTTCACCTCGGTGTCAGAAAGGTTGCCGTCCTTATCCAGGTACTTGCCATCCTTGTTCTTTACCGTGAACGTCAGAGCGCCTTCCGCTTCTGCTTCTGTGACATCTCCCTGGATCGTTTTCGTCAGCTGCAGATTTCCGGTCTGGTCGGTGTAATCATCCTCGAAAGCGACTGTGGTTGTCTCGTTCTTCGTAACTCCAGCGGTTGCCTCCACTCCGGTCTGAGTCTCTCCGCCATTCAGCTTATACGCCACCGTGACATCTTTTCCGGTGATGTCCTTCGTCGTCTCCGTTACGGTGTAGTCACCGACCTTGATTCCCTGGAACTCCAGCGTATATTCCTTCGTACCCTTTTTATGGTCGAAGTCCTTCAGCGTCAGCTTCACCTCGGTGTCAGAAAGGTTGCCGTCCTTATCCAGGTACTTGCCATCCTCGTTCTTTACCGTGAACGTCAGAGCGCCTTCCGCTTCTTCCTCTGTGATGTCTCCCAGGATCGTCTTCTTCAGCTGCAGTTTGCCCGTCTGTGTCGTGTTATTGAAAACAATGTCTTCAGCGGATTTGTCAGGAACAGCCGTCAGATTACCTTTCCCGTCATCCTGAATCGTTACCGTAACAACGTAGGATGCGCTGTCGTAGTCGATTCCCTGGGCTCCGTTCTGCTCCTCAGTAATCTTGTAATACCGTTTCGCCCCATTCGCATTGGTTCCCGCATCAAATGCAGCATACCTGATCTTATCGAATACGACATTACCTTCCGCATCGTTCGTCTTGGTGTCGGTGTAGACCTGCTTCCCCTCTGCCGGTGTGATCGGGGTTCCGTCTTTATCTGCCACTTCCGTCAACGTAAAACGGAACTGGTCGTTTTTCGGAGCCTTCCCGTCCAGCAGCTTCTTTGCTCCAAGCTGCACCTCAGCCTGTGCATTATAATGATTAAAGACTCTGCCAAGTGTGAATTCTTCTCCGGCAACGTCAATCAGACGAACAGTGTTATCCGTCTTCCCAGCCTCCATATCTTCCGCGGACTGATATCTATAGTACTCCGCTTTGAAGACCACACTGTCATTGACGACCTCCGCATGGAGTTTGATGTTGACCTGTCCATCCCAGTTTGTTACTCCATCGGCGGTCTTCCCTGCATTCTCTTCTTTGATAACGTAATAGAAATCGCCGTTCGGCTGGGCATCGATCATGCTCTTTGTAAACTGGATCGATTTGAAATTAACCGTTGCTTTAGTCGTACTGTTCGTAGTTTCGATCGGAGCACCGCTCACCTGAAAGGTGCTGTCTGCTTCATAAAGAGAAAATCCAAAGGTCCTTCCGCCAAGTCCGATTTCAGTTTCATTGGCATCCTTCATCCCCTTGAACAGAGTGAATCTTATATCTCGATACACCTGCCATCGTCTGGGGTTTGTACTGACGCTCTCTGTAAACATAGTGGAACTCGCAGCCGTCCGTTGTCACCGTTCCTCCGCTGACGATCCACCCCGCGCTGGTTCCCGTCACCTCAACGCTTCCATTCGGCACCAGGAAAACACCTGCGGAAGTATCCATCGTAACTTTTGATGCCTCCGGGATATTCCAGATCACTTTCTGCGCAATCTGTTTATCGATTCGATCATTCACCGCCGCATTCTGTCCGCTGGGACTGAAGGAGGAATATTCATCTGATTTCGTATTTTTATCCTCGCCTTCCAGCGTCACGATCATTTTCTTCAAATTCACATCAGAAGTTCCAAGCACATTGACGACAATGACCTGGTTTTCTTTTTTGTGCAAATGGAATGAGGACTGCATCCCGATCACAGTCCGAATCATCGAGTAATTCGAGGTGTCCGGGATATTCAGGTAAATTACGGCATCATCCGCATAGCTTGTTGTATCCACGACCAGCTGGTTCTGATCCGTCACGACATCATTCGTCAGATCTATGGTGGTAGCATGATCTGCCATCAGCTGTGACTTTGATCTCGCACCATCCAGCATGGACTGGATATTCTTTTTAATGGTATCCTCTTCTTCATAAACCAGATTGACCTTGTTCTTGCCGCCGCCGTCAATCTGCACATAGTTATTAATCGAATTCTCGTATGTTTTCGGAAGGTAAACATCGTACTGTACTTCCTTCCCCTGATAGGTATTTGTTCCGAACCGCAGCTTGTTGAGCGCAACCTCACCGATCTGATAAGGCACATCCGAGGTTCCTGCCAGGTCAGGCTCTCCGTTGATCTGTCCAGAGTTTTTGAATGTCTTTACCGCGAAGTTCGTCTGCTGGTGGTTCTTCTGGTCATAAGTATCCGCTACGATTCCGTACTCGACCGCACGTCCCAGAGCCAGCTCGTAGTTCACCTGTGAATTCGTCTGATCTGCCGATCCGAATTTATCCGGATTGGTGGAGACTGAAATAATCGAGAAACTGTTCAGCTCAAATGCCGTGCTCTCCGTTTTCCCCACAGCAATATCAGCATCGACGGTTTCTACCGAAACATCCGATGCTTCAATGTTCGTTGCCTCTGCGGTGGAACGATAATCGTTCCGCGCGTTCTCTTTGAGGGGAAGATGCAAAAGCTGGACATCGTCTTTAGACGATGCGTCCAGATCCTTGCTGAGCTGATCTTTCTTGAAAGTAACTGTGACATCGACGACTCCTTCGGCGGGCTGGATCTCCTCCGATCCCGCCATGAAGGCGATGTCATACAGAAGTGTATTCGCGTCCGTATATGCAGCGTCCTGTCCAGCCTTTGCATTCAGGGCGGAGAGGTACGCTTCGTAATTGTACCCCTGCGTCCGGGCCGTGACGGGCGTTACCACCAGCTGCGCGTCGTCAGGAATGGCCGCTGCGTCGCTGAGAACTGCCGTGGCTTCGATCCGGCTGTCGCTGTAGCGATACTCCTGTTTCTGAGGGGCTGCCGATTCCTTCGCGGAAGCTGCAGTGACCTCTTCCTTCTTGATGACTGTGTCATTATCCGCCGGATCCGGTTTCTGCGGAGTTTCCTCCTGCACAGCACCGGAGTCCTGTTCGGGCTCTTCCGTTATCAAATCTCCTGTTGCTGTAATCGGCTCTTCGCTGAGCACGGCAGGCTCTGCAGTTTCACCCGCAGGCGCTGTCTGTGCAAAGGAAAAAGCGCTACTCGTCCCCTGGATCATCGCAAGTACCATTACCAGCGCGATGACCTTCCTGGCTGTCCGTTTCATAATACGTCTCCTTCGATTGTGTTATGCAATTGTATCAGGTCGATTGGGAAGAGATCGGCGGAAATTGGTCCGAAATCGATTTCGCCGCAGAAATCAAAAATAAAAAACTCCCCAAACGACTTTCATTTTACTCAGTCGCCGGGGCAGTTTCAAGTCAATTTTAGACAATTGTCACGAATGGCAGAAAAATGTCACCATCGTCACCTTCCGGATCCATTCCAGAGGGCCCTCGGTTATTCCACCAGCTCCTTCAGATACCGCTTGATATCGTCGGTGTGTTCCATAATGCTGAACTTCTCTCCGGTTCGGTCCTCGTAGAGTTCGGAAAGGCTGCGGCCCTGGTCTTCGGGGTCGAAGTCCACGTTCCCGGAGGTCACCTTCCAGGGATTGTCGTCCGGCAGGATCGCGTGGGCGATGTTGTGCTGCTTCCATTCGTACACCATGTCCTTCGCGGTCCGGAAGGATTCGTAGTCATTTCCGTGCACCGGATGCTCATCGATCAAAGCCTGGCAGATCTTTTTCATGGCCCTGCCGCTGGTGATCTTGTAGGAATCATAGACGCACCAGTTGTCGTAGGTGTAGATCGCGGTGTAGTCTTCGCCCTTGTATGTGAACAGGTAGTAATAGCCGCCCCCGTAGATGTCCCTCAGGTTGAGGTCGCCGGTGTCCTCCTGCGCGGTCTCTTCCGTCTGCGTCTCTTCCTGCTGGTCGCTGACCGCAGCAGCGCAGCCGGCAAATGTCAGCATGACTGCTGCAAGCAGTATGATACAGATCGTCCGGATGTTCTTTTTCAACTCGTTTCCTCCTGCCCGAAAAAAAAGATCCATGACATTGTATCACGGATCTCTTATCTTATCCACCCGATTCCGAAAGACTGGGCCGGAAGAAACTTTCGATATTTAAGCCCATCGAAATCGACGGAATCTCGTAATTGGCATCCTGCAAAGGCTTGCCAGCCTTTGCATCAGAGATTTCGACCGGTCTTTAAGGAGAAAAACTCGAATCACTGCGCCCTCTATCCGTCTTTGCCGGGCCTTATAGGGTCTTTTCAAAGCTCTTTTCGCGATTAAAGTCTTCTCCAGAGGTGAAAATCTCGAAAAGTCGTTCAGGTAAGCATTCCCGGTCAGAACATCCGACCCTCTGCCGCGCGCTTGGCGTCCAGCAGATCCTGGTATTTCTCCTCGGTGATCTTCTTCCACAGATCCGCGTTCTCGATGCCGCAGTCGGCGGGCTCGAAGACCGGATCCAGTCCCATCTTCTTCTGCCGCTCGTAATCCTTCAGCAGGCGGAACGACTTGGGTGCCATCAGGGCCAGCACCGGCAGGTTCAGCCAGCACATGATGCCGACGCCCACATCCGCGTAGTTCCACGCCGTGGTCATATCCTTCATGGAGGCGAAGAAGGCCAGGGTCGCGATAATCAGGCAGCCGATGTTATAGGCGTACCTCTTCGCCTTGTCGCTGTCACTCAGCGCGCCCAGCACATACTGGATATTCGCGTCCGCGTACACCGCGAAGGAAAGCAGCGTGGTAAAGGCGAAGAAGAACAGCGCGATGGTGATGAAGGGCGCGCCCAGTCCCGGAATGAAGCTGTCGATGGCGCCCTGCACGAATCCCGGTCCGGCTTCCACGCCAGCCAGTCCCTCCACGATGGGATTGCCGTCCGCATCCAGCACGTTGTAGCATCCGGTGGACAGCATCATGATGGCGGTTGCCGTGCAGACCAGCAGTGTATCCACATAGACGGAGAAAGCCTGGGCCAGTCCCTGCTTCGCCGGGTGGGAAACCTCGGCTGTCGCCGCCGCATGGGCACCGGAGCCCCAGCCTGCCTCATTGGAGTAGATGCCCCGCTTGACGCCCATCATGACGCAGGATCCGAAGACGGCGCCGAACATGGCTTCCTGATTGAAGGCGCACTTGAAGATCAGGGCGAACATGGATCCGATGTGGGGCGCGTTGATGATCATGATGATCAGCGCCAGCAGCAGGTAGATGCCTGCCATGATGGGTACCACGTAGCCGGCAAACGTTCCGATCCGCTTCACGCCGCCCAGGGTGACGATGATGAAGAAGCCCGCCACGACAACACCTACGATGATCGGACTGATCCCCAGATTCAGACCCCGGAAGGCGGAGGTGATGGCTCCCGCCTGGACCGTCGGTCCGGTAATGGTCATGGCCAGGATCGTCGCCAGCGCGAAGATGACCGCCAGCGGCTTGCACTTCAGGCCTTTCTCGATGTAGTAGGCCGGGCCGCCGCGGTATTCCCCCACGACAGTGGTCTTGTAGGTCTGCGCCAGGGTGGACTCCGAGAAGGCGGAGCCAGCGCCCACCAGCGCGATGATCCACATCCAGAAGACCGCTCCCGGGCCGCCGGTGCCAATGGCGCTGGCAACGCCGGCGATGTTGCCGGTGCCGACTCTGCCGCCCAGGGCCATGCAGAATCCCTGGAAGGACGATACGCCGTTGGCGCTGCCGCTGCCCTTCAGCAGCTGACGGACCATGTCTCCGATCAGGCGAAACTGCGGGAACCGCAGTCCGATGGAGAGGAACAGGCCCACGGCGATGGCCAGATAGACCAGGGCCGGCGCCCAGAGATATCCGTTGATCCAGCTCGCGAATTGATCCAACATAGCTTTCTCCTTTCGATTCAAACAAATAAAGAATGAGTTCTTTTGAGCGTACTGTACAGCACGTGTCTCAAAAAAACTCATTTTTGTTCAGAAAGGGCTTTCTCTTTTCGCGTTACGAATGGTGATACAGCAGCAGCCCTTCGAAGAACCCGGCGATATTCACCCTGCCGCCTGAGTCGCTGCTTCCTTTGAGCCAGTTCATTTCCTCCCGCAGTGTCCGGAAGTCGAACACATAACCGGCGTACACGGTGAACGCCTCGCTGTCGTAATCCTCCAGCCCGATGGCGGCAGCGTTGGTCATCCCCTTCTTGATGGCGCGGCGGATCCTCTGTTCAATGTTCTTCACCGAATCTCCGCTCTCCTCCGACAGCTGCTCCAGGATCTCCCGGTCGTATCCCTGCTCCCGGGACAGCATCGCGGCAAATACCTGGCGTATATCCGCCGTTCCCTTTTCCCCCAGCATTCCCAGAGTTCCCAGCAGGATGTCGATGTCGTTTCCTTCCGGGGCTTTCTGCAGCTCGGTCTGTCCAGACTTTGGTTCATCGATCATCGAACGGATGCTCCCCATGATGCCCCGCATCTGCACCTTCTCGGAGACGTTGGTCAGGACCCGCTCCACCTCCACGATGTTGACCGGTTTGTTGATAAAGAACTCGATCCCCGCTGTATAGGCCTGCTGCACCATCTCCTTGTCCGTGACCTTGGAGATCATGATGAAACTGATCCGGTCGTTTTTCTCCCGGATCCGCTGCACCAGAGTGATCCCGTCCATTCCCTGCATCAGCAGATCGACCAGAACGATATCCGCCGGATCCTCGAGGATCTCCCCATACGCCGTTACCGGATCCGTCGCATAACCGCAGACGGTCCCCAGTCCCTTGGTCCGGACGATGTTCTCCAGAGTTTTGACCGTTGCCAGATTGTCGTCAACAATATAGTACCGCATCGCTTCTCTCCTATATATTTCCCGCGGGGATCGTCAGCCGGAATTCCGTGAACTCTCCGGGGCTGCTCTCCACCTCGAGCCGGCCGCCGAAGTCATTCTCGACGTAGTCCTTGACCAGGCAGAGCCCCAGCCCCCGCTGGATGTTGCCGGTCTTCGGATCGAACTTCGTCGAGTACCCTGCCAGAAACAGATTCCCGATCTCCTCCGGCGGGATTCCCGGGCCGTTATCCCGCACCGTGATCCGATACCGGCTGGCCTTGCCGAAAGGATCCTTCAGGTCGTCCACCTCCCCTGTGACCGTCACGATGATGCTCCCCGGTCCTGTGCTGATGGCCTCCGCCGCATTGGTCATCAGGTTTCGGATGACAGCCATCATGCGGAAAGGCTTTCGTGTCATGAAGTCCGCCTGCACCCGGGAGGTGATCTCCACCTGATATCCGTTTCGGCGGGCCATGGCCAGCACGTTGGAACGCTCCAGAGAAATGATCTCCCCGATGGTCAGCCTTTCCTTCTCCAGACCCTCCGGAAAGATCTCGTTCAGGATCCCCAGCACGTTCTGGTAGTCCCCCTTGATCTCATGAGTGTTTCTGGCCAGCTCCAGCACACTGTCCACGACTTCTTTCGGATAGCCCTGATCCTTGATGGTGTAGTACAGCTCGTAGGCGTCCTTCATGACCGCTTCCACGTCGGATACGTTCTTATTCATCAGCCGGACCTCCCCTTCGATGATCGACGCCTGCGTCAAAAGCCGCCGGTATTCCCGGTCTCTCTCCTGGTGAATGAGCAGATTGCCGTAGGCCTCGATGGCGAGGACTACCATCATGATGATGACAGTCCGCACGAGGGCGATCAGCGCCAGATACGCAATGACGGTGGGCGTCAGAAGGAAGCTCCCCGCCAGCAGGCTCCGCAGCAGCATTTCCATCACGTTGGCCAGCAGGTCGGAGAAAAACACCGCATAGGGAAAGTTCTTCATGGACTTCGGATCGCGGATCACGAAGCGATACATCAGGGTATACACCGCCCCGTAGGCGAAGAAAAAGATCACGTCCGGCAGCACCGTCACCAGAGCATGCCTGACCGGATCCCCCGAGAACAGATCGATGAGGAGCCGGATCAACGGCGAAAACACGCCGGACAGGCACACGATGTAGGCTGCCGTCAGATCCTCGTAACAGTAAATAAAGATCGCCATGACCACTGAGGACATGGCTACGATGAAACCCTCCGTCAGGAAATCGATATGGATCTGTGCCGCGATCGACACGAAAATCGCGATCATGAAGGTTTTTTGGATCTTCCTGCCGTCCATCGTCTCTGCCTCCCTGGCGCAGCGAACTTATCGCCGGTAAACCCGCCGGCCGCGGATGTACGTCTCCTCCACCTGCGCCTGATCCAGCCGGTCCGGATCCATGGTGAAGATGTCCTCGCTGAGCACCGCAAAATCCGCGGAGTATCCCGGCGCCAGCTGTCCCAGACCGCCGAAGCCGCAGACCCGCGCCGCATGAGCGGTATAGAGCCGGATGGCTGTTTCGATATCCACCTTCTCATCCTGCCCGATGTCTGTCCCGTCGTAGGCCCGCCGGCTCACCGCGGACTTCAGGTTGGAGAAGGGATCCGAGGGCACCGCCCAGGAAGTGGCCGGCGCGTCCGTGGAAAAGCTGAGATCGATGCCGCGCGCCAGCATGGTATGATAGGGATACAGCCGCTTCAGCCGCTCCCCATCCATGTTGGCCCGATAGGTCTCGATCTCGCAGTATTCGAAAATCGGCTGGCTCACGAAGGCGATCCCGCGCTCCGCTGCCAGCTTCATGGCGTGCTCCGACGGCTCCGTCACGTGTTCCACCCGCCAGCGGGGCGCGGCGTGTCCCTTCGCGGCCGCCCCGAAGTCGCTGCCGCGCCAGGAGGCAGCGGCCTGCTCCCGCACGGCTCGGTCCACGATCCGGTCGATGGCTCTTCCTCCCATGGCATGCACGGAGATCTGGCAGCCGCAGCGGTCCGCGAACCGAATGGCGCTCTCCAGATCCTCATCGGCATACACCGGCATCCCGAAGTCTTCGGTATTCAGGTACGGCTCCTGCAGCCAGGCAGTCCGGCCGCTGATGCTCCCGTCTCCGATCAGCTTCAGTCCCGCGATGCGGATCTGCCGCTGTGGATCCATGAGCTCCTCCGTCAGCGCAAAGTCTGGATCGTCCTTGAAATAGTCCCACATATAATAGAGGCTCACCCGCTGCTGCATGCCGCGCTGCGCCGCCTTGCGGAACAGCTCGTAGTTGCCGCCGGGATGCAGATTCCCCATGTCCGCCACCGCCACGATGCCCTGGGAAAGCAGCAGCTGGCCCAGATCCACCAGGGCGGATACCAGTTCCTCCTCGGTCTGCTCCGGCATGAAGGGAAGCACCAGGTCCCGCGCGCTTTCCCGCAGGATTCCGGTGGGCTCGCCGCGCTCGTCCCGGTCGATGCTGCCGCCGGGAGGGTCCGGTGTGTCCCGGGTGATCCCGGCGATCTCCAGGGCCCGGCTGTTGACACAGCGAATGTGCTCGCAGCTTCGGACCAGAAATACCGGCCGGTCCGGGGCTCCCCGGTCCAGATCATAGCGGTTCGGGCCGCGCCGTTCTTCGTACTTTCCCTCATCGTAGCCCCAGCCCCGGATCCATCCGCCTTCCGGCGTCTGCTCCCGCTGACGTCCGATCTCCTCGGTCAGCTCCCGGATGGAGTTGATCTTCGGCGGCAGGCAGGCGATCTGCCGGGAGTACTCCGCCAGCATCACCGGATGCATGTGGGCATCCACGAAGCCCGGAATCACGGTCCGGCCCTCCAGGTCGATCCCATCCGTCTGCTCCAGCCTTTGGGTGAAATCCTCCATGCTCCCGGTCCGGACGATGCGTCCGTCCCGCACCAGCATGGCCTCCGCATAGGGGCGTTCCTCCTGTGATGTGAAGATTTTCCCGTTATAAAACAGCTGTTCCATCGCATTCTCCCTTGAAACACAGCGCCAGTCTCGCTTCGATGGTACGGCGCAAACTCAAAAAAACTCAGGATAACTCAGATTGCAGCAGAGCTGCCATATATGCACACAAGGGACTTTCGAGATTCCGGAGATTGAAGGTATCTCAGATCTCGAAAACTCCTTCCTGCAAAGGCTGGTTGTCCTCTTCTGTCAGAGATCTCAATGCATTCAAACACCCGAAATCTCGTACAGAGCCTCCCCTGAGGCATGAATCCATTATGTTTTCATGAACTCGAGAACGGGTTTTCGAGATTCCAGCCTGCCCGGAGAGCAAAAATGTTGTAAGTTCGTTCTGGCAATCCTCCCTGCCCGCAATTCTATTAATACTTTACCACAGTTCCAAATAAAAGAGAATGCCCTGCCAGGGCAATGGATTTCGGATTTCACAGGTTCGTTTTATGAACATATGCTTGCCATAATTGTTATATTATGGTAATATTAACATATTATAACAATTTCAAGAAGAGAGGCCTCATCATGCCAATGAATTACAAACTGGACACGAATGCCATCATCAACTCCCTGCGGGACGCTTTTCTCGTTCCGCGCGATTACGATGCGATCATTGCACGGCTTACGAAGACACTGAATCGCCTGCCCAAGGGGCGGCTTCAGATCACCCATACCCACAATGGGGTGTTCTTTTATCTGGAGGGCAGGTATCTGAGAAAGAGCTCCGATCTGATCTACTCTCTGGCACGCAGGCGGTATTGCGAAACTCTGCTGCAGGTGATCAGGTTATGTGCCCGGCACCAGGCCGGGACTTCATCGAATTCTCCGTTTCTGACTGGTTGGGCCAGAGCGTTTGAGAAACTGGAAAGACTGATACGGGATTTTTCGAAGGGAAATCTCAAGCTGGAGCGGATCCTGCTGACCCCGCAGCAATATACATGGTACTACGGGCGTTACCATAAGAAGATGTTCCCCCAGGATCCGGCCGCTTCCGTCCTCCTGATCCCTCAGGGCGATCCGGTGCGATCCAAATCCGAGCAGCGCATCGGAATCGAGCTGCACAATTATGCCGTCCCCTGCCACTATGAAGAGCAGCTTCTTATCAACGTGCAAAGTCTGGTCCAGTCTTTGAAAGCAGAGCTAAAGCAGCAAGATCAGCTTCCACGGGATCTCTATTCGTACCAGGGTTATTCCTGTATCTGGAATGTTCCCCGTGAACTCAGCTGGATGAATGCGCCCGGATCCATCTGGCGAAGTTACGATGACCGAACCGGGTGCCTCACCTTATATCCCGATTACACGATCATGCTGGCCGATGGGCGCCTGCTTTACTGGGAGCACGAAGGAATGCTGCATCAGTTTTTTTACAGGACCAACGCCCTGGAACGGGTCGAGATCATGCAGCAGTCAGGCCGTATCCCGAAAACATGCATCATTGAGACGAATGAGCAGCAGGCCAATGACCTGGATGTCTTAAGGGAAATCATTCGTAATCGAATCCTTCCTTACCTATGGTTCTGAATGGGATCCGGAAGGGCCTTTCGAGATTTCAGTTGCCGTAGATGCCACAATTCTCGAAAGTTCCTTCCCGCAAAGGCTGTCTGATCCCTCCTGTCAGAGATTTCGATTCATCTGACCGGTCAGAATCTCGAATCGTATCCCGCCCAGGATACGATTGTCGTAAATATTCATGTATTCGGGAAGAGCTATTCGAGATCCTGCCCTGAACCAAGACCGGAAATCTCGTATGTCCGTTCTGAAACTATACAATGCTCTCCTGTTCCAGCTTAATGCCTTCCTCCAGCATGCGGGAGAACAGTTCATGCTGCGCCTCATAATACGGATCCGCCAGCATCTGCTGCAGAGCCGTGCGGTCTCCTGCGGTCAGCGGCCGGCCGCTTTCGCGATAAGCTTCCCACGTCGCCAGATCCATCCGGTATGGTTCGAAGGAAATGCCGGTATGCTCACAGAGGGAGCGCCAGATCCGGAATCCTCCGCAGTCGATGTCTCCGAAATGACGATACCGCACGAGCGGAAATGCTTTGTGGATCCCTTTCAGCAGCTGCTGTCTTCTGCGTCCGGCAAACCCTCCCAGATACACCGCCAACGTGCTGTCCCCTTCAGTCCACCGGTGAAAGCTGGTCAGATTCTCGATGGTCAGGACCTGCTCCGGAGGTTCACTCGCATCCCAGCGGACCACATCCAGGTCTGCGCCTGCGATGCCGATGCCTTCCCGCAGCTCCTGCAGATCCACCCGGACACCGTCTCCGATCCGCAGCTGACCCCTGCCCTTCACATAGACCCACACGGGTGTGCGGTAAATACCATGCTCCTCCAGGATCTCATCCGCCGTCAGCCGGCCGTATGCATCTGCGGCGAACCGGCGAAATACGGCAGCCGCTTTCGGAAGCTCCTGCTCCGCCGTCTTGGAATCACGGAACACTTCAATCGAGAATTCCCGCAGATACCGATCCTCGGTGCTGCGCTCCATGCCGCCAATCATCCGGCACAGCCGGTCAAAGCCGTCCGGATCCTCCGGCTGCGCAAACTGCCGGATGCTCTCATGGCGCTCCAGCCTTTGCACGATCCAGTCAAGAAACGCTCCCAGCACCGGCGTACTCCCCGGACGAAGCTTCCTGCAGTTCTTAAGGATCCGCTGTTCCTGCTCCGCCTTCGGAGTTCTTCCGAGAAAGGCATAGGCTGCGGCAGCCTGCTCCCGCACCAGCGACACCTTTTCCAGAATATGTCCGCTCTGTCCGTCCTTCCAGTGAAGCTCGATCAGGCCTTTTTGCTGCAGCGCCTCCATCTGCTCATGCACGGTCTGCCAGGCAAGGGAGGACGTATCAAAATACGCCGGCAGATGCCTGCGGTCGATTCGGTAACAGACCCGGCGCCCGGTGGTCTCTGCCTGGGAAGCGGTATAATCCTTCCGGCGCTCCAAACTGTCCAGAAGGGCGTTCAGGATCTCCTCATCATATCTTCTCATGAGTGAAATCCTCCACATAACTCAGCTGTCCGTCGGTCAGGACCAGCAGGACACTGTCCACCTCAGGAGCAATGTATTGAATCTTTTCCGGCGGCGCGGCGATGATGGTCTGGAGGTTGGAATGGTTCATGAAAGACAGGACGCCCTTCATTCTGGAGTCGTCCATGTTGTTGAAGGCTTCATCCATCATCACAAGGCCTATGGCATCTGTTCCGATGCTGGCCCTGTACAGCTGCATAAAGGAAGCCGCGATGGTGATATAGAACGGCGTCTGGGTCTCACCTCCGGACTTCTCCCGGCTGACCTTGGAATAGAACATGCAGCTTCCGTCATCAAAAGTGATCCGGATATCGTAATCCATGTACGTCCGGTAGTCCGTGTACTCCTCCAGCGCCTTCGCGCTGTTCTCATCATCCATGGCAAGCCGGGCAAACAGTTCATCGATAGCCTGCCGGTGGGCTTCGTTGAACCGGCTGGTGAACAGCGATTCCCCTTCCAGCACATTAAAATCATCCATGATCATATCATAGAACTGCTTCAGGTTCCTGCGCGGCTCATAGCGGAATTCATACCGTTCATTGGCGAAGCGTATATCCGCCAGGCCCCGGTTCAGATCGCGGAACTCCTGCTGCGCCTGCCGGATGTTCTCCTGCAGCCTTGCCAGGAACTGCTCCCGGAACTCTGCCTCCGCCGCGTCTTTCGCCCGTTGGACCTTGTCCTGATATTCCAAAAGCTGTGAATGCTTCAGTTTATCGTACTCCGCCTGAAACTCCGGGAATCCTTCCATCGTATCGGGAGCACCGAAATCGTGCGCGATCCGGTAGGCGCGCATCGCTTCCATCATCACATGCTCCGTTTTCTCCCGCCGAGTGCGGTTGCCCTTGCGTGCTCCCTCGTAGTTCTGACGGTACTTTTCGTACTCTTTGCCGGCGGTCTGTTTCTCATATTCCCGGTCACAGTCCGGACCTTCCTCCGCCAGGCGCCCGCGGACCGCGGCAGTTTCCTCCTGCTGCGCGTTCAGCTGCGCTGTGACATCTTCGATGCTCTGCTCGCAGCTGCTGATTCGTTCCTGGGCCTGGCCCAGCGCCAGCAGCGTCTCCTCCAGATCCTGCTGCAGCTTCGCCTTCTCGTTCTCGAGGGCCTGCAGATGGAGCTGCTTCTGCATCATCGTCCGGCTCCCCTGCAGCTGCGCAAGTTCCTTTTCACAGGTATCCAGCTGCGTCTGATGCTCCCGCAGCAGCTCCAGTTCCTTCAGCCGGAAACTGACCTCGATATCCTCATTTCCGGACAGCGGCTCCAGCATGGCTTCCTGCTGAGCCGCCTGCTGACGCAGATCGGCCAGTGCCTCGTCCATCTTCTGCTTCTCCCCGCGAGCCTGCTCCAGCTGGACCCGGTAAGCGCCAGAGCCGATGTAGGGCTGGCTGAAGATCTTCGGCGAGATCGCGCTGACCACATGATTCTGATATTTCATGCACTGTTTTGTGATGGATACCGGATACCGCTTCAGCTGTTCGACGCTTTCACAGCAATGCACCTTCCCCAGCACCATATTGGCGTAGCGTCTGGCGCGGGGATCCTTCGAACTGACATACTGCGCCAGGCTTCCCTCCGGCGCCTCTTCGTATTCTCCCAGCCGGCCGGTATTGATGAGGCCTACACCGTAGGCCTTCTTCCGCCGTCTCAGCTGATCATAGACTCCGGCAGCCATATCGAAATCCTCCGGATCCACCAGAAGGTAGAACCGCTGCGTGTTCAGGTACCCTTCGACGGCATTGCGCCACGCTTCGTCCCGGATCTCCAGCTGCTCACAGAGGATGCTGGCCTCTCCGGATCTGCCCAGGCTCTTCAGCTGCGCGCGGATCTTCTCCTGCAAAAGCTGGACTTCCGGCCGGTAGACGAGCTGCTTGTTCTCCAGCATCCGGATCCTGCCCGCAATCTCCGTCAGCGCGCTTTCCTGCTCGCTGATGCGGATGCGAAGCCGGGCCAGAGCCCCGCTGACCTCCCGGAACGTCTGCTGCTTGAACTCCTTTACCTCCTGCATCCCGATGCGAAGACCGGTCAGATCCGGCAGGGCTGTCAGTCCCCGCAGGGCTGTGCTGTAATCCTGCAGTGTCCCCGCGAATGCATGCTCCCCGCCCAGAGCCTGCCGCAGAGCATCCGCCCGGTCTGCTGCCCGAAGCGCGTATCCATTCAGTTCCTCCACCGACATCCGGTCAGAGGAGAGCTGTGTCTGCAGATCCTTCTTCTGCTTCTGCAGCTCCTGCAGCGCCTGAAATTCGCGGTCGCCGGCAAGCTCCATCTGCAGCCGCAGGATCGACTGCTCCTTGCTGTCCCGTATCCGGCTGAGCTTTTCCTTTTCGTGGCGCAGACGGGTCCGGTCCCCCTGCGCCCTGCGCCGTCCAGCCTTTGCATCCTCGATCTCCTGCTGCAGCAGATCACAGGCGATTCGCGCCAGGAAATACTCCTGCCGGCAGTCGATGCGCAGGTAATTATCCACTTCTGCCTTGCGGGCAAGGATCGTTTCCAGTTCTTCTATGCGGATCCGGACATCCTTCAGCATCCGCTCCAGCTCCTGGAAGCTCTGCACATTCTCCCGCAGCGCTTCGATATTGACTTCTTTTTCGTCCAGTACGTAGGAATAGACGAAGTCCTTGATGTCGTGGATCGGCCGGAACGCCAGAGCCTTCGGGATCAGCGAAAAGAACTTGTTCTCCAGCCGTCCGAACCGGGTGAGGATCATCTTTCTGGCCTCGGTCGCGGTCTGGGCGAACTGGCGGATGCCCCGGTTCGTCGAGCGGAACACAGAGATGCTTTTGACCTGGCGTCCCTGAAAGAACAGTTCATCCTCCAGCTGCCGGTTGTCCATGAGATACCAGGCGACGTTCGGTTCCTTCTCTTCGGTCAGGGAATCCATAACCGCTCCGATGACAAAGGGCTTGTCTCTTTCTTCATCAAAAAACTCCAGAGCGATATGCGCTGAAAGGCTGCCCTGTCTCTCGTAGGGACGCTGCTCCCGCCCGGTCTTGCAGCGGATGTAGCTGTTCAGGGTCCGCTTGCCCTTCTCGTGGGCCGCTTTGTTGAAATTCGCCTTCGAGCAGGTCACGACGAACTGGATCGCGTCCAGCACCGTGGACTTGCCGGCGCCGTTTTCTCCGGAGAGCAGAACCGACCGGGAAAACTCCAGCGTCTCATTCTCAAACCGGTGCCAGTTGATCAGACGCACTTTCGTCAGGATCTTCATGGTCTTCCTCTCCTCCTTTCCTGTACCGCTGCAAAAGCTGGCCTACCTGCCGGATATCATCCGTTCGTACCGCCATGAGAATCGAATCGTAGATCAGAATCCGCGCGTCCTCCTGCAGGATATTGCTGTCCAGCAGCTCCACCAGATTGAACCGGCGGAATCTGCGAAGAGCATCGTTCAATGTCTTCTTGTTCAGCTGCTCCTCCCGGATCTGCAGAGACAGGTACTTCTCCTGGATGTCCCCGGTATTGATCACCACGTCCGTCACCGACAGCTCCCGCTTCTTCTCATCGTGCAGGATCCGCAGGATCAGAAGAATGATCGATTCGTGAATGGTGAGCTGCAGGTGATTGTAATTCTCCCGGTTCACCATCTGGATCACTCCGTACTCTTCATTGATCTCCAGCTGAAATCCCAGCACATCCAGGTAACGCTCGAACACGTCTCTGTGCCGCAGGATAAAATAGTAGTCGCTCTTCGTCTGGGCCTTCTTCTGGACAGCGAAACAGCTGCTCATCAGCCGGTTCATCACCCGCCGGAACTCATCCCGGTCTTTCTGGAGCATGCCCTCAAACAGATCCATCAGTCCTGCTTCTCCTTTCTGCGTATCTCAAAATCCCGGAATCGGAATCCGTCCTTTCGCACGTGCTTTCCGGGGATGATCTCGTAGCTCATATTCTTTCGCTGTCCGTACAGGCGGACGTAAATCAGGCGGATGAAGGTGTCGTCTTCCTCCAGCGGCAGCTGCGACGCCATGATCTGCTGCCGGCCGTCCAGTATGGTCTGCACGTAGGCATCGATCTTCTCCGCGCTCAGAACGCGTTCCAGTTTCTCCGCAATCTGCCTCAGTCGCTGCTGCCGGCTTTTCTCATCCACGCTTCGCGCAGCGATCTCCTGGGGCTGGAACGCCTTCTTCTCTGTACGGGGAGCGTGAAGGGAATCGGTGTCCAGATACTGGATCGAAAACAGACGGATCAACCGGTCCGTTTCCTCCAGTTCATAGATCATATTGTGATCCGTATAGCCTTCGGACTGAAACGCGTCATTCAGTGCGCAGATGATATCCTTCAGCTGGCCGCGCACATCGTCCGAGGAGGTCAGCAGGAAACGGGCCCGGCCGACGGCTGCTCTCTGGTAACGGGCATTCTTGCGGTTGATCTCGTCGAGGATCTCATCCATCTGCCGAAAGGCTTCGATCACGTCGTGCAGCATATCCAGCGCCAGCGAACGCGCCTGCTCCTCCGGGATCTCCCGGATCTGCGCCAGTTCTCTCGCCGCGCCGTTCATATAGCGGCTGCTGCGGCTGCTCTCCTCCAGCCTTTGGATAATCTCCGGGCGGAACTTGGAAACGTTATCCGAAGTCATCAGCCGATGGTACGCCTTATCGACCACATTGGTGTAATAGTCGTTCAGCAGCGCATCCAGGATCTGCGCCACGGTTCTGTGCTTCGTCAGATCATCGATGTACTGTTTGATATTGGCGTTCAGGCTCTTGAGTCCGGTGATCAGAAGTTCGGTGTTCTCCACGATCTGGGTCAGCGCCAGCCCCGGATGATCCTTTGCCCGGGCAAGATTGTAAATGGTATAGATGTACCCCTGATACTCCGTCTTCTCTTCGTGTTCGATCTGTGTCAGGGTCCGTATCACCCGGATCGCGTGATCCCGGAAGCTGACCCGCTGCACGTAGCTGTAATCCACCTCGATGCTGATCCATCCATAGCGCTCCAGACGGCGCAGCATATGGTTCGCCTTATCCCGGGGGGACAGCGCCATTCCGGCGCCGCTTCTGTTTCTGTCCTGCTCCTCCCATGCGTCCCGGGGAAGGTCTGCCGCCAGATTTTGCTCGAAATAATACTCCAGCTCGTCCACCAGCACGTCCCGCTCCACACCAAAAGAAAGCTGTCTGCTGGTGATCGCAAACAGCCTCCGGATGCACTCCCAGTACACGGTCTTGCCGGGAGCCGCCAACGGGCCGAAGAAATTGTCCGGAATGATATCGAACAGCATAACCGAATTATATCGTATCCCGGTAAGTGGGGCAAGATTGATCAACAACGAGTTTTCGCGATTTTAAGAATCAAAACTATGCCAGATCTCGAATACTCCTTCCTGCCCTGTCTTGCCATCCGTCGCCCGGCGGCATATAATAACAGCTATGAACACGAAATACAAAGCCGCCGTCTTCGATATGGACGGCACGATACTGGATACGATCGATGATCTGAGAAATGCCCTGAACCATTCCATGGAGCGGTTCGGGCACAAGAGCGACTTCACTGCGGAGGAGGCGAAGCTTTTCTTTGACAGCGGGGCGCGGACGGCTCTGCTTCGGGCGCTGCTGCGGGAGGCGGGGGTTCCCCTGGAGCAGCTGGATCTGGCAGGGACTCCGGATGCGCCGCTGCCGCAGGTCAGCGATGCCGTTCTGACGGAGATCCTGGACTATTACAAACCCTACTACGCAGCCCATTGCACGATCCGGACCGGTCCTTTCCCGGGGATCCCGGAGCTTCTGGCTGACCTTCGCCGCGCCGGGATTCGCACCGCGGTGGTTTCCAACAAGCCGGATCCCGCCGTGCAAAAGCTGTGCATCGCGTATTTCCCGGATTGCTTCGATTACATCAGCGGGGAAAAGCCCGGGGTGCGCAGAAAGCCCGCCCCCGATATGATCGAGCAGGCGCTGACTGCCCTCGGAGTTTCCCGCGAGGAGGCCGTGTATATCGGCGATACCAAAATCGATCTTCTTACCTCGAAGGGCGCCGGTCTCGACTGCATCTGCGTCGACTGGGGCTTTCGGCCCCGCAGCTTCCTGCTGCAGGAAGGCGCCCGCGCCGTCGCATCCACCCCTCGCCAGCTGCAAAAGCTGCTTCTGGGCTGACCCAAAGGCTGGTCCAGCCCGCGCGGACCACTACTTCTCAATTTCTATGATCTGATAGCCGCAGGCGTTGATGATCCGGGTGCCGCAGGGATGCTCCAGCTGGCGGGAGATCCTGCCGTAGGCCATGTGGATGTGTCCGTGAAGCATGAGGTCCGGCGTGAACCGCTGCAGCAGATCGCAGAACGCATCGAAGCCCTGGTGCGGCAGATCCTCCAGATCGCCCCAGCCCCTGGCCGGGGCATGGGTCACCAGAACATCCAGTCCCCGCCGGTACAGGATCTGCGGGATCAGCCGCCGCGCGCGGCGCCGCATCTCCTTCTGGGTGTAGAGGTTTTCTCCCGGGCGGTAGCTCAGCGCGCCGCCAAGTCCCGCGATGCGGATTCCCTGGTAGCGGATGACTTTGCCGTCAATGCACTCCCCGCAGGTCATGGGACCGTAGGTATGATTCCCGTTCACATAGACCAGCAGTGCATTGACCTGGTCCGCCAGTTCTTCCAGATAGGAAGGATGCAGGTCTCCGCAGGAAACGATCAGATCGATCTTCGGGAGCTTCCCCGCGCGGATCTTGTTCTGCAGCGCCCTGCTCTCTTCATCGGATACAACCAGAATTCTCATTTCTTCACCGCTTCCAGAATTCCTCCGGCGCGGACGGCCCGCTGCGCCGGCTCCGTCAGATCATCCCACCGGGGGATCCTGCCGCTGACCGACTCGTGCAGCCAGTCCATGGTAACAATCTCCTGAGGCGTAAGGCCCACGTCCGCCTCGGTCTTTTCTTCGAAAAATCCCTGCCGGAGCTTCTTTTCTCCTGCGGACAGGACCCTTCGCAGGACGTTTCCCTGCCGGGCACCGGAAGAGGGCTGCCCGCCGGGGGTTCCGGCTTTCGTACCGCCGGCCGCTCCAGCCTTTGCGCCTTCCCCCAGCGGACCGGCCTGGGAAAACAGCTCGCCCTCGAAGGGACCGATCAGTCCGGCCATCAGCGCCTTCCGCAGCCCTTCGATGAGATGACGGGTACTCCGGGGAACCTCCTCCGAAATCCCGATGTCGATGACACCGGAAGAAAGCCCCCACCAGTAATTCAGCGCCTGGTCTCTGGCGGAACCCGCTTCCCGCTGCCATGCCCCCGCCATAGCGGCGCGGACCATGGTCTCATAGAACCGGCTCCAGTCCCAGATGGGCGTTCCCAGCCGGCAGATGCTGCCGTCCGGCTCATACCGATAGAGCCCGTATTCCCTGTCTTCCCTTCCCGGACGGATCAGATCCGGTCCGGACACAATGGAGATCCCTTCCTCCCGCAGCTCGTCCCTCCAGCTGTGGTCCTTCAGACAGGACCAGGTGAGATGGATCTGCACTTTGGGATCGATCATCGCCGCGCCGACGGCAAAGGCATTGATGTTCGCTACCGTCCCGAACAGAGGAACTCCGCAGACGTAGCCGATCCGGTGGTCCTCCGCCAGGACTGCCGCCAGCGCCCCCAGCAGGAATTTCACCTCGTACATCCTGCCGTAATAGCTGCGGACCGCCCGGTGGGACAGGTGAACGGAACAGTTCAGGAAACGCACCTGCGGGAAGCGGACCGCCGCGCGCAGCGTATCGTTCATCTGAATCGGCGATGTGGTGAAAATGATCTTCGCCCCCTGCTGCATGGCTTCATCCACGGCGGCGGTGAACTCCTCGGAAGAAGCGCACCCGGGATAGGCGGACGTCCGGACCCTGCCCTGCATGCGCTCTTCCAGACTGCGCCGTCCCTGTTCGTGTCCGTGGATCCAGCGGGACTGCTCCGGGTCTCCGTCGTAGATAAACGCGACGTGCAGCGGATGCGACGGCGACGGGCTGCCCGCCCGGCTAATGATCTTCTTCAGGGGGCTTCGCGGCCGGCGGATATTGGGAATGCGCAGAAAGGCGATGGGCTCCCGGTTCGACTGGACCCGGTATTCCTCCCAGAGGCCTTTGATCTTCTTTCGAAGATCCTCCTCCTGCCCGCCGCCCAGCGGACCTCTCCCGTAAACATCCAGAAACAGCAGAAACGCGTCTCCCGGCGAAAGCCGCAGTTCCTCTCCTCCCCGGGCGCTGTAGGCAGAGGAAAACCGGATATAGGAAGACCGCAGGCTTTGCACCGCCCGCCAGTCCCACGGCTCGTCCAGCTTCTGACCGAAGGCCGCCGCCAGACGCTCGTAGCCGCCCCTCTGGGAAAGCATGGGCTCATACTGTTTCGTGCATCCGTAAAACCGCAGGAACTCCCGGTAGACCAGCACCTCCTCGGACTGCACCTCCGGCGGATGGATCCGCGTGACGTTCGCCGGAATGCCGGGATTGTCCAGGTATTTCATGACAGAGACCCGCTTGTTCCCTTCCAGAACGTAGAATCTTCCCAGGAACTCGTAAACCTTCACCGGCTCCGCGATCCCCTGCTGCTCCTGGTATTCCAAAAGGCTGGTCCACTTCAGCGCGAATTCGGAATCGATCGGAAGCAGCGGCATGAAATTGTCCGCGAAGGACTCCTGCCTGCCTCTGGTCACCGTTCCCGCGATCAGGCGGATCGGGATCTCCAGGACGCCCAGCCGCTCCTCCCGCAGACGATCCGCTCCCCGGAGGATTTCATCCAGCGCCGGCAGGAACGGGTATTTCCCTTCTGCCACATTCTTTCGATAAGCCTTCTCGGCTGCTTTCTTTGCCTTCGCGTAATCGTTAAAGTCCATAATCTCCTTTCCCCATCCCGCCGGTTCTCATTGCTGCCGGCTTTCGGACATGAATTCCGTCTGTCCGTCGATCATGAAAAGCTGCAGGCGCCATTGATCCTCGATATGAACCATGATGATGATCGGCGCATCGTCCTTCTCATATGTCTCGATCAATGCGCGGATCTCCTTCGTTGCCTTCCCCCAGGTCTTCTCCAGCTTTTGCAGCTCTTCGCCCTCCGCGCAGGTCGGCGACACGTAGATCAGACCCTCGTGTATATACCAGGTGCAGTCCGCCTCATACCGATCGACGATCTCCCCAATGTCCCAGTAAATCTGTCCATACAGGGCATTCGGATCCTCCGGCGGCTCGGTGTGCGCCTCAGCGTAATTGTAAATTTCCGTGAGGGAAGATCGCTCATTGATCTTCGCTGCCTCTGACTTCGGTGATCCGGCGGTCCGCGTCGTCTCTGCCGTCTGCGTCGTCACCGTCCATTCGGTCGCCTGCGTTCGCTGCTCCGGCACCGGCTGCGGCTCGCTCACATGCACATACGCACCGATGATCGCCGAAACGGCAGCCGCTGCGATCATGAGGACGACGGCGGCCACTGCCTTCGGGGATTTCGGTCCCGCGGATCCGCCGGTTCTGCCTGATCCGGCGGCTCTCCTGATTACCGTGCTTCTCCCGGCTGCGGAGGAACGCTCGAAGTGACCGGAAGCGGTGAGATCGCTGTGCTCCCCCGCGCCTTCCCGGCTTTCACCGGCCGCCCTTCTGGCCGCCAGTTCCTCCTGCATGCTCATGTACTTTTTGCTCATAAACAATCCCCCCTGCCGCTTTCACCGGTCAGATCCGGTCCACTGCCATCTCGATGACCTCCAGCTCCTCTCCGCGGATAGAATAGGTCTCCGTCTCCCCGGTCCGGGTGAATCCGATGGCGCTGTAGCATGCAAAGGCTGGACGGTTCTGTTCGAACACGCCCAGGGAAACCCGCTTTGCCTGATAGATGGTAAACGCATACGAAAGTCCCTGCCGCAGCATGGTCTTGCCGATGCCCTGTCCCCGACGCGCAGGATCCACGATCACGAATCCGAAGCGCAGCTCCTCCAGCCTTTGCCCGGGGTTGCGGACGGTAAAAAAGCCCACCACGTCCGATCCGTCTATCGCGGTGAACCGGCTGTATTTCTCTGTCTTCGCGAACTTCTCCCCGGTCAGCGGGAATTCTCCCAGCACGCCGAAGGACCACTTGTAAAACGTATCTTCATCGGGGCACCACTTCAGGATCTCCTGTTCATCCCCGCCCCGGAACGGTCTGATTCGTATCATAAGCACCTCCATACTTCAGCGGAATCTCTGTATTATACCATCCGGCCGGTTTGTTCAGCAACATTGTGATTATGTTAAAGCAAAATCTGCATTGCCCGGTCGGCGGGATGATGCTATCCTTTAATCGTATGGACACAGATCGGAGCTCAAAAAACAGAATTCAATTATCGGATCATTTCACTTACCGGAGATTATTCGCCTTCGTCCTGCCGACGATCGCGAACATGATTTTTCTCTCCGTCTACGGGATCATCGACGGGCTGTTCATTTCGAACTGCGTCGGCAAGGTGGCCTTCGCCTCGGTGAACGTTGTATTCCCGATCTTCTCGGTTCTCGGGGTATTCGGTCTGATGGTGGGAACGGGAGGCTCGGCCATCATCGGCAAAACGCTGGGGGAGCAGAAGCCGGAAAAGGCGAACGGGTACTTTTCGTTTTTTGTCTACGCCTGCATCATCATCGGGGTGATCATGGCAGTCCTCGGGATGTTCGTTCTGCGGCCGGCCATCCGCCTGCTGGGTGTTGAGCCGGATATGATCGATCCCTGCATGGAATACGGGATCATCGGCATGTTCACCGTTCCCTGTTTCATGCTGCAGTTCCTGTTTCAGATCCTGTTCGTCACCGCGGAGAAACCCCGGCTGGGATTCTGGATCACCATATCCGCCGGCATCACAAACATTGTGCTGGACTTTTTCTTTGTCTATCTGTTTCACTGGGGAGTCGCGGGAGCGGCGGTGGCGACGGACATCAGCGAAGTCGTGGGCGGCATCGTTCCGCTGATCTATTTCGTCCGCCCGAACAACAGCCTTCTTCAGATCGGCCGGCCGGATGTGGACTTCCGCGCCCTGCTCAAGGCCTGCACCAACGGTCTTTCGGAGCTCGTTTCCACGGTTTCGGAATCGGTGGTCTCCATGCTCTACAATTTCCAGCTTCTGCGCATTGCGGGATCGGACGGCGTGGCCGCTTTCGGCGTCATGGAGTACTGCACCTTCATCTTCTTCGCGATCTTCGCCGGATACAACATGGGAGTCCAGCCTTTGTTCAGCTACAACTACGGCGCCGACAACCGGGATGAAATGAAGAATCTCTTCCGAAAAAGCATTATCCTGATGGAGGGCTTCGGGCTGGTCATGCTGGCGCTGCTCTTCTTTTTCGCCCGGCCGCTCGTCTCCGTATTCGTCGGCTACGATGCGGATCTCGTCGATCTGACGGTCCACGGCATACGGATCTACTCGCTTCTTTTCATCACCTGCGGGATCCAGATCTTCGCGACGGGCATGTTCACCGCTCTGAACAACGGCCTCGTCTCGGCGATCTGCGCCACCGTGCGGGTCGTCGTCTGTGAAATCAGCTCCGTCATGATCCTCCCTATCTTCTTCGGGTTGAACGGCATCTGGTGCTCGGCGCCTGTGGCGGAGGCGGGCTCCATCCTGGTGGTGTTCTTCTTCGTGATCCGGCTGCGGCGAAGATACGGGTACGCGTAGGTCATCGACGTGATTGTACAGAAAGGCTGTTTCAATGGGTTTTTTACAAAATCTGACGGAGCTTTTTGTACCTAAACCTGGTTTCAGAGCAATTCTTACAATGAGATTTTCTGAGAGTCAATAAAACCGGGCCCATACAGCATTTTTTGTCGATTATTGACTGGCCGATCCGTGCGGTTTGGGATCAGCGGCCTGCATTATTGTAAAATCTGGTCTGAAGTGCGATTTACGTTCAAAATTCCAGGACGATTATTGTAAAAAGCGCTCTGAAAACGCTTCCAGGTACAATTTTGCCAAATATTGGATGCCGCAGAAGCCGCATTTGCAGCGGTATGGTGCGGAAATCACCGAGCATTTTTTGTGAGGATGACTTTAACTGCGATAGGCCAGCCTTTCCGCGGAAATTCACCTCGCATCACGTCTCGGTGCTACTCGATCGTGAGTTCTTCTCCCGGCTGAAGGATCAGCTTATCCGGAGCCGGGAAGCGCTCCGCCCGCTCCATGTCGAAGTGCTCCGGATCCTCCGCCTCAACGATATGATATGGGATGTTGTGTTTCGCCTGTACCAGCTCCGCGCACTCCGCCGCTTCCTCCAGGTCCATGTTATATACACCGTCGCAGCAGAAGAAGGCGTAGTCGATGCCCTGATCCGCAAGGTCTGCCATCTGATCCGTCTTCGACGTGTCCCCGGAGACGTATACTTTCTTATCATTGCTGAACGTCAGGACGTATCCGACACATTCATTGATGTCATGATACTCGTTGTTCCCCGCTTCAACCGCCTCGACCGACACGTAGCCGAGAGCGAAAGTTCCCGACTCCAGGGCTTCGGCTTGTGTGATCAAAGTGCAGTCTTCCTTTCTGTCAGGGATCCGGCCGAGTGAATTGTGGTCGTAGTGATCATGGGTGACGAGGATCAGATCGGCAGGCAGATCATAGCCTTCTCCGGCGTAGGGATCGATATAGATCACCTTATCCTCGCCTGTCACGATCCGGATGCTCGCATGACCCATGTACAGGAGCACCGGGTCCGGGGAGGCGGCATTCGCCTCAGGCTCTGCCGCTTCTGTTTCTGCCGTTTCCTCCGTCTGCGCTTCCTGCGGCGCATCTGCGTCCGCATCTGATGCGCTTCCTCCGCACCCCGTCAGCAGAAAGCCTGCGGCGAGCATACAGAAAACGATGCTTAACAGTGTTTTCTTTCGTTTGTTTATCATCTTCAGCAAATCTCCACAATTCCTTCTCAGAATCGGCATATTGTCCTGCTACTATACAATCACAGAAAGGGCGCAAGCCTTTCTGAGAAACTACATACTGCGGGGCATTACACCAATACAAACACTTCTTCTTCTCATTCCCCAAACACACACCTCTCGCCCTGCAGCAGATGAGTTTCGTGGATAAACCTCTTACCAAGCAAAAGATAATGATGACGAGGACAGCCGGCAGCAATGCCGGTTTTCCTTTTTACCGGGGTTACCGGATCACTTGATCAGGCCGAGCTCCTTCGCCTTCTTCACGAGAGCCGGGAACTCCGTCACCGAAACATGCACATCGTGTTTCTTCGTGAATGCCATGAACTCCTTCAGCGTGATCTTGTTGTCCGCCAGGATCTCGTCCACTTCTCTCTTCAATTCCGGATCCGTCTTGTACTGTTCGATTAATTCTTCTGGTGTTGCCATAGCTGCCTCCTGTTCTTTTCGTATGATATATAACTGCTTACCAGTCCATAAGCTAAGCAAAACGAGGCCCTACCATATTCGCGGATTTCCTGTTCAATATGGTAGTCCCCTACCATATCAGGCCGGTTTTCAGCAAAAATGGTAAGGAAGTTTCTCTGGCGCTCTTCAAGCAGAACAATTTTGCTGTTGTCTATTGTTGGCCCAGGACTTGTTTGCTGTTGATTGGTTCGTGGCAGGGCATTTCCTACCACGGATGATGCAAAAGCCGCCAAAAATGGTAGGCACCTACCATCCCGACAGGGATTTCGTCAAAAATGGTAGCCCGCTCAGGCAGATCCTGATTAAAGCATGCTTACCCGATCATCCGCAGCGTCAGCTGATCCGGCTGGCCGTCATAGAATTTGTCCAGCACCTTTGCGAACACTTCGATCTTCGGGTCCGCTTCCCTGAACAGCGTCATGCACGAGCGCACCTTCATGGCGTCTACATACCCCACGATGCTCTCGATTCTCCCGTTCTGTTCCAGCAGCGCCTGCGAGATTTCGATGAGCCGCTCACGCAAAAGCTGGTGCTGCAGGTATTGTTTTGCCTCGTCAAGATCCGCCAGGCCATAGTACTGCGCTGTCCCGCTGCGGCCCAGTCCCTTCAGCTGCGGGAAGATGTACCAGATCCAGTGGCTGACCTTCCGCCCTCTTCGGATCTCCGCCAGCGCTTGCTCGTAGGAATCGTATGACGCGTTCTGCGCGCTCAGAAATTTGTCCGCGTTGAATTCTTTCATGCCCTTTCCCCTTTCTCGCTCGTATTATAATAGAACAATCCTCCCAGGATCAGTACGCCACCGATCAGGTGCGCCAGGGTCAGACCCTCTCTCCAGATCAGATACCCATAAAAGGACGCGACCACCGGTTCCATCAGTGCGACGTTGCCGGCAAAGCTCGCCTTCACGTGACGAAGGGACCGGTTGATGACCGCCTGGGGGATGCTGATGGAGAGAAGCCCCGAGCACAGGATCCACAGCTGCTGGATCCCGAAGCCCTGCCCTTCGCAGAAGAAGGCATTCCCCTGCGCCAGTGAGATTACCGTCGCGAAGAGGAAGCTCCCCAGGTAAACATAGAACAGCTTCAGGAACACATCCAGATGGGCAAACCGCTTCATGAACACCATGTAGGTCGCCCCGCACATCGCACAGGCCAGCGCCAGAAGATTTCCTGACAGGCTGCTGCCGCCGCTGTCCCCCATCAGAAAGATCACCACAATACCGGAGAACGCCACTCCCGTGGCAAAGTATGCCCGCAGTCCCTGTTTTTCTTTCAGAAACAGGCGGGAAAGGATCACGATGAAAATCGCGCTGCAGCAGGTCAGCAGCAGGACCGAAGCCAGCGCCGTCCGCTTCAGAGCCAGAAAATACACGAATGCTCCCGTCCCGTAGACACAGCCGATCCCCATCAGCACCGCCGCCTCCCGCCAGGATACCGGCCGGTCCGTCCTGCCTTTGAGGACCCTGCTTATCAGGGCCAGCAGCAGGAACAGCGCCGAGGCGATCATGAACCGCCCGCTGACAAAGACCATGGGCTGCAGCTGGGACAGCTTAAAAAAGATTGCATTGCTGGATGTGAACAGGAGCATACAGACCACAGCGGTCTTGTGCCGGTTCCATGGGATCTGATTCATCAAAGCACGTCCTCCAGCACGCCCTGCAGGCCTTCTTCCCGGTACATTTCCTTATATGCCGCCAGCTCCTCCGCGATGACCTGATCGATCGCCCGCATGCTCAGCACCTCCACCGGCGCCCGGTCATCGGTGAGAATATGTCCCTGCCCTTCGTAGGCTGTGAGCTGCCCGGGGATCTGCCCCAGGAAGGCCCGAAGCCGCGCCCGTTTCACGGGATCCGCGGTCGCGATTTCCTCCAGAGCCTGCCGGTAAGAGGCCTGCTCCAGCCTTTGCATGGAGGCGAAGAGGATCCGGTTGGTATTGTTCTTCACGTCCACGGTCTGCACGTATGGGTACACGGAGGCGATGGTGTCGGACAGCCAGGCGTTGATCCCGTCCTCCGCATCGGACCGCAGGTTCATGTTCACCACCATCACCCCGTTCTCCGTCAGGTGCTCCCGGGTCTCCGAGAAAAATTCCTTCGATGACATCTGAAAGGGTATGGTGATGTCCTGATAGGCGTCCACCATGATCACATCGTACTTCTGATCCGTGGCCATCAGGTACGCCCGGCCGTCATACGTCGTCACCTTCGCGTCCCGGGGCAGCTGGAAATACTCATGGGCCAGATCCGTGATCTTCTCGTCGATCTCCACGCCCTCGATGTCCAGATTATCGAAATATGCCCGGCACTGATGATCGTAGGTCCCGCTGCCCATCCCCAGCACCAGCACCTTCAGCGGCTCTTTATCCTGCAAAGGCTGGTTCGCTGCGGCCATCACGGGAGCTGCCATGGCATAATCGTAGTACATGCCGGTGAGCTGATCCTGCTTCTCCAGCAGCGACTGCACGCCGAAGAGCACGTTGGTGGAGAGGATCACCTGCTGATCCGTCTCCCGGACCTGCAGATAGTTGTAGATGGACTCCCCTTCGTAGGTCAGATCGCTCTCCCAGAAGGCGAAGTGGCTGGCGTTGCCGAATACCGCGCAGATGCAGAAGGCGATGCTGCAGACGATGCAGGCCAGTTTCCTGCGCCGGCAGGAGATGAAATAGATCAGAGCCAGGATCAGCAGGATCCCGGAGAAGATCAGGAAGGTGATGGCGGTTCCCACCGCCGGGATCGTTACGAAAGTCGGAAGGAAAGTTCCAATGATGCTCCCGATGGTATTGAATGCTCCCAGCATGCCCACCGTGGTACCGCTCTCCTCCAGGCTCCCCACGGTGTACTTCACCAGGGATGGCGTCACCGTTCCCAGCAGGAAACATGGGAACACGAAAATGATCATGCACGCCGCAAAGGCCGCGATGACCAGGAGGTTATGGCTGATGGTGATGATCAGCGCTCCCGAGATCAGCAGGATCATGTACTTGCCCAGCAGCGGGATCGCCGCGATCCACACCGCCGCGATGAGAAGCCGCCGGTACAGTATATCCGGATCCGGCCGCTTGTCCGCGCTGCGTCCGCCGTAGACATTGCCCGCCGCCATGGCGATCATGATGGTGGCAATGATGATGGTCCAGACGATCTGGGACGAAGAGAAATACGGCGCCAGCAGGCGACTGGCCCCCAGCTCCACCGCCATGATCGCCATCCCGGAGAAGAACTCCGTGAGATAGAGATAGGCTTTGCTCTTCAGGATGTTGTACTGTTTCTGTGTCTCCATACCCTGTGCCCTTTGAACTAATTCATTGAACTTCCCAGTTAGATTTTATCGTGAATCAAGGGCTTTTCCAATAAGATTTTTTTGCACATACATCCGTGTTGATCCGCAGAGAATCCGTTCTCTGCAAAAGGGACTTTCGATATTCAATCGCCCGGAGGCCTGCATAATCTCGAAATCTCCTTCCTGCAAAGGCTGATCAGCCCCTCCTGTCAGAGATCTCAGGGTATCAAGCTCCCCGAAATCTCGAATCGTGTCCCGGTTCGTCCTTTGTTTTCATGTACTCGAGAAGAACTTTTCGAGGTTTTGATCGTCATAGAAAGCGAAAATCTCGTATTTTCGTTTTCTTTCAATCGCAATCTCGTTTTTTAAAGACGATGCGTTCCATCTCAACGGGCATTTTCGGCAGGACGCTGAAAAACGTTTTATCTGGTAATTTGACCCAAAGAAATACGGCGCCGCCGGGAGGGACGCCGTACAAAGGCTGGTCATGCGCCGGATCAGGAATCTGATCACTGCACGTTAAGCTTAATTACGCCTTATTGAACTTTTCCTTGCTCTGCTTGCATCTGGGGCAGGTCCAGTCTTCCGGCAGATCTTCGAAGCGGGCGCCGTCATGCTCGGCAGGATCGTAGACGTAGCCGCAGATGGAGCAGACGTATTTGCCGGAGGCCTCTGCCTTGGAGAAATCCACTTCGGCGAACACCGTGGGCACCGGGTTATCCAGATCCATCACCCGCTTTGCTTCCAGGTTCTCATAGCCCTGGGGCGTATGGGTTCCCATGTAGACCGTGGGATGGTTGCGGACGAATTCCCGTACCCGGTCGAAGGTTTCCCGGGCTGCCGGAAGATCGTCAAAGACCACCGAGAGCTTGTTCTCATAGAGAGCTTCGTCCACATAGGTGATGTCCGCCTCGAACATGTAGAACAGGCCGCCTTCTTCCGCGATCACCAGGCTGTTCCCGTTGGTGTGGCCCTTGGCTTTGATGAGGTAGATGCCCTCCGCGATCTTCTGGCTCTCGGGGAAATTGTAATACGCTCCGTCCGTGAAGCTGACGGGAACGATATTCTCGATTCCCTGAAGCTCATCGGCGGACGTCTCTTCTTCGCTCATATAGATCTTCGCGTTGGGGAAGGACCGCAGTTCTCCGGAATGGTCGCCGTGCTTATGGGTGAGAAGGATCTTCGTCACCTGCTCTGGCTTGTAACCCAGGGCAGCGAAGGCGTCCATGTAAGTGCTGATGTCCTTGCCGGTATACAAAAGGCTGGTCTCATCCGGTACCTCTTCCGGGGTTCCCGCCGGCAGGCCCGTGTCCACCAGGATCACATCATCTCCGGTATCGATCAGATAATTCTGCAGGCTTCCGCGGTATCTGACCGTCGGGTCGAAGTTTTCTGCTCCTTCTTCTCCGCCAAAAACAAATGGCTGCGCATAAAAGCCGTCTGCTCTGAATTTCACTGCTTTGATTTCCATCTTCTAATCCTCCTTCACTGTTTTGGTTGCTAATTCCGCTCCCATACTATATACCTTTTTGCATTCCTGGGGGAACACTGTCTCATGTCTTCGGTATTTCGCTTCCGCATCAAAATACCAGGGCCAGTCGGTCTTGCTGTAGTCCTTCAGCTCTCCCAGATAGTTTGGGGATCCGATGATCAGGCCATCCGCCTCCCGGATCGCGTCCAGCACCGGAGTCAATCCATCCCTGCAGATGCAGTGCCCCTTGAACTTCTCCTTCTTGCACCCGAAGCAGGATATGCATCCGGTGTACTTCTCCAGCTTGAAGAGGTCAAATTTCTGAATTTCCGCCCCGGCAGATTCCGCGCCTCTGACCGCTTCATCGATCAGTGTGTCTGTATTCCAGCCTTTTCTCGGTCCCGCGTTGACCGCTATGATCTTCTTTCCCATACGGACCTCCATCTATGTACGATTCATCATTATCAAAACGAACATTCGAGATCGAACAAGTTTGTGAAAGCTTAAATCTCGAAACTTCCTTCTTGAACACATGAAAACAGAAGGCATTCGTGTCCCAGATGAGGTCTTGTTCGAGATTCCGAATGATTCAATGAACCAAAATCTCTGACCGGATGGACTGACCAGCCTTTGCAGGAAGGAGTATTCGAGATTTGACATACCTCTGCTCCTCGATATCCCGTAATTTCCTTCCGGCCCTTTGATCTCTTAGAATGTAACGGTTTCCGGCTCCTCGGTAAAGGAACTGAATGTTGCCGTCGCGTTCCTGAAATAGAGCATCTGCATATTGTCATCATCCGCGCTGTACATGGCCTTCAGTGAGGGCATCTTCTCCAGCATTGCGACCTTCACGTCGTGGTCATCATCGTTGACCAGCTCGCCTTCGATGCGTACCCACTTGCCACCCTTAAATGCGCAGACCTCCACCTTCGGGTTCACTGCGATCTGATGGGAGACGGGCTTCACCTTACCGGTCTGAATATACAGCTTCCCATCGTACAGAAGCGCTGTTCCGAAAGGTCTGACTCTGGGCTGGTCCCCTTCTACTGTCGCCAAATAATAGGTGTTTGCTTCCTCCAAAAACTGGCATACCTTCTCAATTCCACTCATGTTGATACCTCCTTATTCCAAAACAGATAATAATTCTTATCTGCCTGAATTATATCCAGTTTTCTTGTCTGTGGCAATCACCTCACCGAATGAATTTCTCGCCTTCCGATCCGCCTCCTGCTTCGGCAGAGGCACGCCAGCCTTTGCACCGGCTTCCTTGAGCTTCAGAAACCACGCCATGTTTCTTGCCAGCACCCGCAGGATCCAGCGCCTTGTTGGTGCAGCCCGACTTGTGGGGCGATCCGTTTACGAGCAATACTTTCATAGTGATGTCCTCCTTAGTCCAGGTCCAAACCTGCCAGCCATTCCTCCACTGCCTTATCGGGAGAGACTTCCGCATCCCGCATCTCCACGGGAAGGCCGGCCAGCACGGTGGCTCCCGGTTCCATCTGCCGAATGGTATCGTAGGTCCCGCCGTCGCCGGAGCCCATATGGGTGTTGAACGGGATGATGGTCTTCCCGCTGAAATCGTACTTGTCGAAGAAAGTATAGAGGATCATCGGGAAGGTGTACCACCACATGGGATAGCCCACGTAGATCCGGTCGTATGCATCGATGTCGATGTCATTGCGGATGGCCGGGCGCTGATTCTCATCGTGCTCCCGCTTCGCCAGACGCGCCAGGGCATCGTAATGCTCCCGGTTGCTGTCATACGGGGTCACCGGCTGGATCTCCACAAGATCTGCTCCCGTCTGCCGGGCGATCTTCTCCGCCACGTTCCTCGCGGTGCCGTAGACCGAGAAATAGGTTACCAGTTCCTTTGCCATATCAGACCTATCCTCGCTTCCCGCCGGTTTACAGATCCGGCTGCAGTTCCATCTGCGCGTACTGGGCGATGATTTCCGGGGTAGCGGTATAGTAGCGGACGCCCTTATCCACGGTGGCGATCTTCGCCATGTCTTCGTCCGTCAGCTCGAAGTCGAAGATATCGAAGTTGTCCCGGATGTGATCCGGGTTCTTGGAGCCCGGGATGACCACGTTGCCGCTCTGGATGTGCCAGCGGAGGATGATCTGGGCATTGGACTTGCCGTACTTCTCTGCCAGCTCTGTCAAAGCCGCTTCGTTCACCAGGTTCTTATCTCCGTGGCCCAGAGGATACCAGGCCATCAGTCCCATGCCGGTCTCGGCCAGGATCTTCTTCAGCTCGGTCTGGGGGAAATACGGGTGGGCTTCCACCTGCACCACCTGAGGTTTGATCTCCATGGTATCGATGGCTTCCTGCAGCAGATCCTCGGGGAAGTTGGAGAGGCCGATGGCCTTGACCTTGCCTTCTCTGTACGCCTTCTCGATGTTTTTATAGCCCTCTCTCCAGTTATCCGTGGGCTGATGGAGGAACAGCAGATCGATGTAATCCGTGCCCAGTCGCTCCAGCGTTTCCTCGATGGCGGTCTCCTTCTCGTATACGGTGGGCCACAGCTTCGTTACCAGGAATATCTCCTCTCTGGCGACGCCGCTCTTCCTGATGCCCCGGCCGGTGCCGGATTCATTCATATAGCCGTTGGCGGTATCGATGAGACGCACACCGCTTCTCAGCGCGCTCTCCACCGAAGCCTCCGCCTCCGCCGGGGACATCATAAATACACCGATTCCTGCCATGGGCATCTTGATTCCGTTATTCAGTGCGAAGTATTCCATTGTTGTTCTCCTTTCGCCTTAAAGGTGCGTCACATCTATAGGTTTCTTGTTTCGATGGATACATTATATGCAAAGGCTGGTTGCAAGCATAGTGCTTCTTGTCTATAATGGTATACGTAACGCGAATACCTTTTGAAAGGACACGAGTATGATTGAGAACTATCTTCTGGAACAGTTTGTTGCCTTCGCCCGGTTCGGTACCCTGCGGAAGGCGTCGGAAGAATTGCATATCACCCAGCCAACCCTCTCCCGTTCTATGAAAAAGCTGGAGGACGAGTTGGGGGCATCCCTGTTTCACAGGGAGAACAGCAAGCTGTCTCTGAATGAGACCGGAAAGGTCGCGGCAGAATGTGCCGAAAAGGCCCTGGCAGCGAATCAGGACCTGATCGACCACGTGCTCCGCTTCGACCGGAGCCTGCGGACCATCACCCTGGGATCCTGCTCACCTTATCCTGTCAACGAGCTGGTTCCGCTCCTGCAGGAGCAGCTTCCGGGAAAGACCCTGACCACGGAGCTGAACAACGAAGACGCGCGCCTGATCGCAGGGCTGCGCAGTCATCTCTATCAGATCATCGTCCTTCATGAATACCCGGAGGAAAAGGATCTGTTCTGCCAGCGGTACATCGACGAACAGATCTATATCACCGTTCCGGAGGATCATCCTCTGGCGGCGAAGGATGCTGTTACATTTGAAGACCTGCTGGAGTACCGCATTCTGATGACCGCCCACATCGGATTCTGGATGGACGTCACTCTGAGCAAGCTGCCCCCCTCCAACCTCCTGATCCAGAGCAGCCTGGACGCCCTGGGAGATCTGATCGCAGCCTCCAGCCTGCCCTTCTTCAACTCCGACCGGATGATCCATTCCTCGGGCGACATCCCGGGGCGCGTCTCCATTCCCATCGTGGATCCGGAGGCGAAGGCCACCTACTGGGTCTGCTGCCTCACTTCCGATCAGCAGCGGTTCCGCTCCCTGTTCAACGCCATCCGCGGCAGCATGATACGGGGCAGCGGCAAATAGTCCGGCAGGACAGGTGTATGCGAAGGACATGGCTGCAGCCGCAACCGGATTCTTCATATCGTTCAGGTTTCACGAATCTCTCTTTCTGCTCGTTTATGGGACATTCTTCCCATAACTGAGCAAATCCTGCCTTTCATGAGAATTTAACGACCGCATCAATAAGCACAGGCCCTTCGTTTTCCCACGAAATGCTCAGTGTGCTCCAAATGTGAGAATCTTCACAGCGAATCGTCTCACGAAAAGTCAATTCCGCTCGGTTATGAGACATTCTTCCCATTTTTGAGTCCGCGACGACTTTTATGGGAAGCTTCACAGAAGGGCAAGCGGGAGCCGCAGATCTATTACCGGCAGCCGGGATTTTAGCTGCTGTGCTTACATAGGCGAGGCCGCAGCTTGACGCGGTCAGGCTTCACTTTTACACCCTTTCCGCCATCCTGTCATCAAAAAGGAATAGAATCGAAATATCAGAGCCCCATCTCCCTCTCCTTTTTTTCAGATCCATTCCGCACCTCGCTCTTCGTTTTCCTCTGGGCAAATTGCCGCTTTTCAAAGCTCCGCTCCAAATATATAATAAATCAGGAAATCGAAAATGCAAGACGAATCAGAGGAGGTACGTGATGTCAACGCAGAGACCGATGAGAAAAAAAGACAGAGAAGTGACGGAGCCCGCGGCGATCAACGGGATCATCGAGCAGATGGATGCGATTCGGATCGGGTTTTTCGACGGAGATGAGGTCTATATCGTCCCGCTCTCCTTCGGCTACGCGGAGGAGGACGGCAAGTACACGTTCTATATGCACGGTGCAAAGGCTGGCCGCAAGGCGGATCTGGTAAGGCAGTGCGCAAAGGCTGGCTTCGAACTGGACAGGGCCATCGAAGTTAAAACGGATCCGGAGCCCTGCGATCACACGGTGCAGTACAACAGCATCATCGGACACGGAAGCATCGATGAAGTGACCGATCCGGAAGAGAAGAAGGTCGCACTGAACGCCATCATGAAGCAGAACACCGGCAAGGGTGACTGGGACTTCCCGGAGAAGATGGTGCAGGCCACCTTCGTGATGAAGCTCAGCGCCGACTGGATCACCTGCAAGGTGCATGAGTAAAACAGAGCCTGTTCCCACGAAATGTGAGAGCAGGCTCTTTTTTATTATCCGATCTTCGCTACAAAGTCTGTCATCACATCGGAGATCCTGATCTGCTGCGGGCAGACCTGCTCGCAGCTGCCGCAGTGCAGACATGCGGCCGGGCGCTCCTCCTCCGGGATCGCCGCCAGGGCCATGGGGGCGATGAATCCGAAGAGACCTGCTTTGGTGGTCAGGACGTGTTCGTTGTAGAGGGAGATCAGCCGGGGAATGTCCAGTCCCTGGGGACAATGACTGGTGCAGTAATGGCACGCGGTACAGGGGACGGAACCGCTGCTGCCCATCCGGTCCGCGATCTTCATCAGCGCATCGCTCTCTACGGCGTTCAGCGGACGGTCCTCCGCGAAGGTCCGAAGGTTTGCTTCCAGCTGGGCCTCATTGGACATACCGGAGAGGATCACTTTCACCTCCGGGATCGTCTGCAGGAACCGGAAAGCCCAGGCCGGGATCTCCTCCTCCGGCCGCAGCGCCCTGAGCTGCTTCTCGTCCTCCTCATCCAGCTTGGCCAGTTTGCCGCCCCGCAGCGGTTCCATGACCCAGACGGGGATATCTCTTTCCTTCAGGAGATCCACCTTCTCCTTGCCGTGCTGGAAGGTCCAGTCCAGATAGTTCAGCTGCAGCTGGCAGAATTCCATCTCATCCCCATAGGCGTCCAGGAAACGCCGGAGCACGTCCATCTCTCCGTGGCAGGAGAACCCCAGATACCGGATCCGGCCGTTCTTCTTCTGCTCCAGAAGATGCTCCATGATGCCGTACTGGGGATCCAGGTACTGCTCGATATTCATCTCGCACACGTTGTGGAGCAGATAGAAATCGAAGTACTCCAGACCGGTCTTCTCCAGCTGCCGGGCGAAGATCTCCTTCACCTTCGGCATATTGGAGAGATCGTATCCCGGGAACTTGGTGGCAAAATAGTAACTGTCTCTGGGATGCTTCGCCAGGGCTTCTGCTATAACGATTTCCGATGTTTCTCCGTGGTAACCCCAGGCGGTGTCATAGTAGTTGACGCCGGCATCCATGGCCGCATCCACCATCCGCTGGGTCTGCTCCCGGTCCACCTTCGCATCGTCGCCGTCGATCACCGGCAGCCGCATGGCGCCGAAGCCCAGCTGCGACAGTTTCAGTTCCTTAAAGTCTCTGTAAATCATTCATGTATCCTCCTATGTTCCTTATGCTCCCTATGCTCCGATCTCGCTCATAGCCCACTTCGCTACGGTGCTTTCGGAGCGAGCGGCGTCCGCTCCATGGATCGCCAGTCCTTTGCCAACAGTCGCTCCGGGGCAGTGCTTCTTCAGCGCCGCGGGTGCTCCCGCCAGACCGCTGCCTTCGTGGGTCATTACCGGGAAGACCTTCTTGCCCGTGAAGTCCAGCCTTTCCAGCTGTGTGAAGACGGCCATCGGATAGGTCCCCCACCAGCAGGGGCCTGCCACGACGATGTTGTCGTATTCGGAGATGTCCTCCAGATATTCCTTCAGCTCCGGTCTGGCATCCGCGCGCAGCTCAGCCTTTGCATCATCGATGCACTCATAGTAGTCCGCCGCGTAGGTCTTCACGGTGTCCACCTGGAACAGATCGCCGCCCACCGCCTTCTGAATGAACTCCGCCACGATCTCCGTGTTGCCCTTCGGGATGTCCCGGATGCTCCCGTTCCAATAATTCTCGCCTGTTCTGGAATAATAGATGATCAGATTCTTTGCCATAATAATTGCCTCCTTATTGTATTGGTGATGCAGAAGGACTTTTCGAGATTATATCGTCAGAAGAGGTTCTTAATCTCGAAATTACTCCTGCAAGGACTTGAAATATGCTATGAAAACGGATAATAAACTTATCGATTCGAGATTTCCCAGGTTCAAATCGGACGAAATCTCTGATGCAAAGGCTGGCCAGCATTTGCAGGAAGACCAATTCGAGAAGATTTCGAGATTCAGCCTGCCCAGATGGGCTTAAATCTCGAAAGTTCCTTCCTTATTCGTCCCAGCTGAGAACGCCGGTCTTCAGCGCCTCATCGTACCGCGAGACCTTGTAGTCCAGAAGCTGCGCGGTCTGCTGCAGCTGATCCATCTGAGCCTGAAGCTCGCTTCTGGCTTCCGCCAGCAGATCACGGCGGGCCTGAAACGTCCCGTCGCCTTCCTGAAACAGCCGCACGTATTCGATCAGCATCTCCACCGGAAGTCCCGCGTTTCTCATGCAGATCGCGTTCTCCACCCACTTGATATCCTCTTCTGTGAAGTTCCGGATCCCGCCTTTGGTACGGGTCACCTGCGGTATGACGCCCACCCGCTCATAGTAGCGCAGCGTATCCGCGGAGATCCCGAACCGCTCACAGACTTCTTTGATCGTCATCGCTATATCCTCCTTCGTAACGTTCTACCTTCTGAGCATTCTCGTTCTGTTCCTTCTTCGCCACTTCCGTCAGTTCATCGTAGGTATAGGGATAGTAGTCTTCCTGCGGGAGGATTTCAAACGTATCTGCTCCTGTGTGCTCCGCAATCATTTCCGCTACGATGGCAGTATTTCCTTTATCAATCGTGCCGACAGTGAATTGCTCTCCTGTCCTTGAGAAGTAAACGACAAGAGTATCACTGTTTTGATTTGTTTCCGCCTCCGTCTGCGTATTGGTGTCTTGCGGTGGTTCTGCAGAATTGTCGTTTTGACCGCCCGCAGAGCTGCCGCATCCCACAAGTGCGAAGAACATGGCAAATACCCGCAACAATTTCGAAGCTTCTTTTATGCGATTCATGGGATTCTCCTCCTACTGTTTCTCCGGCTGCAGCGGTCCGTAGTAATAAGACGCGGTCGCACCGCCGTCCGCCAGGAATGTGGAACCCGTGATGAATGCTCCCGCATCACTCATCAGAAGCTCTGCGATATTCGCCATTTCATCCGCTGTTCCCGGTCTGCCCGCCGGACACTTCGCAAACATGTTCTTATAGAAATCCCCGCGCGGGCCATTAAACTCATCGATGGCCAGCGGTGTCACGATGATGCCGGGCGCGATGTCATTCAGCCTTGCTCCTCTCTCGCCCCAGCGGACGCACTCATACATCACGCGCTTCTCGTTGCATCTCTTCGCCATCTGGTAAGCATGAAGCGTGTCCCTGATGTTCTTCGGCTTTAAGATCTCAAGATCCAGAAGTTCCTCTGCAGGCGTAGTTGCCAGCGCTCTGTCCTGCTCCGGCGTAAGCTGCGGCATTCTCCATCCGGACTGGCTGGAGATGGTCACGCCGGCGCCGCCTTCCGCGATCACCTTGCCCACTTCCTCGAGTAAGACCGCCGTTCCGTACAGATCCACCTTCAGAATGGTCTCGATGGGTGCCTGGGACGGAGAGACGCCGGCACCGTTGACCAGATATTTGATCTCGCCGTACTCCTGTGCCTTGGCGATCATCGCGAGAATGGATTCCCTGGATGACAGATCCATCTCAAAGGGTTCCACGTCGTACCCTGCCTCGATCATGATCTTAGCAATGGCCTCGCAGTTCTTCCTGCTCTTGTCGCCAAGTATGATCTTCTTTCCGAACCCAACTCTTCTGGCAATCGCCATGCTGATCTGCCCTGCGCCGGTAACGATCATTACGTCTTTCTTCATTGTCAATGCCTCCCCCGTAATGTGCTACCAAAAGTATACGACCTGGAGTTAACTCCAGGTCAAGTGTTTTTTATAAACTTTTGATTCGGATACACTCTTAAGAGAACAGGTGAGGACATCCGGCACTCGTTATTTCAGTTTACCGTAGTCTTCATCCGATACGGGCTCATGCCATTCAGTGCCTGCGTCCTCGCCCGGGACCTCGACCGCAATATGGGAGAACCACGAATCCAGCGCTGCGCCGTGCCAATGCTTGACATTCGGCGGAATATTGATCACCGTTCCCGGTGTCATTTCAATCGGATCCTTGCCCCATTCCTGATAGTAGCCGCGGCCTCCCACGCAGATCAGCATCTGCCCGCCGCCGCTTCCCGCATGGTGCGTATGCCAGTTGTTTCTGCATCCCGGCTCAAAGGTCACATTGAACATCGGGACCTGCTCCATGGACAGCGGCGCCAGGAAGCTTTGGCCGACGAAATACTGCGCGTAGGCTTCGTTCGGCTCCCCGATGGGGAAGAAGATCGTATTCTGGTATCTGTCCTTATCCGTAAGTTCCGGCTGCTTCTCGCTCCACACCTGCTTCGCCAGATTAAAGACGGCCCAGCCTTTGGGCCAGCCCACATACATCGCGGCATGGGTAATGATGGCGGCGATCTCTTCTTTCGTAACGCCGTGAGCCTTCGCGTTCTGCAGGTGATACTGCAAAGAAGAATCCGTAATCCCGGACGCCATCAGGCTTACCACCGTGATGATACACTTTGTCTTCACATCTATGGCTTCTTCGTTCCACACCTCACCGAACAGCACATCATCGTTCAGATGTGCAAAGGCTGGCGCGAACTCTCCCAGCTGCTCTCTTCCTGCCGTCTGTACGATTTTTTCACTCATCTTATTTTGCCTCCTTGTCATTTATCTTCTGGTCGCCGGTTGACCACACATGTTTTTCTTTTGCGTTTGCTGGCTTGTTCTGTGCCATCACTCCCGCAAGAGCATGGGCAACATACGGCTCTTCCAGATAGCTGATCTCGTCCTTAGTCATCTCCAGCTCTACAGCTTTTGTTGCCCCTTCGATATGATGAAACTTCGTTGCTCCGACCACTGGCGAAGTAACCTTTGTCAGCAGCCACGCCAGTGATATCTCTGTCATACTCACGCCGTGCTTTTCGGCAAGCTCTGCCACACGGGCGATGATGACATTGTCCTGGGCATCTGTCGCGTCATATTTGAACCTTGCGTAGCTGTCCTCCTCGGCACGCTTCGTGCCCCCTTCTCCCGGAAGTCTGGAAAGTCGTCCGCTTACGAGAGCGCTGTACGGAGTCAGTGCGATATTTTCTTCCTCACAGTACGGCACCATTTCCCGCTCTTCCTCGCGGAATATCAGGTTGTAATGTCCCTGGATGGATACGATTTTTGCAAAGTCCTCGCGCTCGGCAATCGCATTCGCCTTGGCGATCTGCCAGGCAAAACAGTTGGAGATACCGATGTATCTCGCCTTGCCTGCCTTCACAATCCGGTTCAATCCGTCCATGATATCCTCAAGGGGCGTCTGCCAGTCCCACATGTGATAGATATACAGATCTACATAATCCATGCCGAGATTCTGAAGACTCGTATTGATCATGTTTTCAATATGCTGCTGCCCGCTGATGCCTTTTTCAATCTCTTCCGGCGTTCTTGGAAGAAACTTTGTAGCAACAACCACCTCGTCCCGTTTTGCGAAATCACGGAGCGCACGTCCGACATATTGTTCACTCGTACCGCTCTGATAAGCAATGGCAGTGTCATAAAAATTGACGCCCAGTTCCAGACCTCTCTTTATGATCTCTCTGGAATGTTCTTCATCAATCGTCCAGCTATGCTGTCCTCTTGTGGAATCTCCAAACCCCATACATCCCATACAAATACGGGATACATTAAGGTCTGAATTTCCAAGTTTTGTGTACTTCATCGCTTGTGCCCTCCCTTATGCTTGCAGCAGTGCTGCTGCGTTGTCCTTGTATATTTTTTCCTGGATGCCGTTATAATTGCGGTTGGTATCAAAGTATTATTATTTCCCCAGCAGCCTGATCAGGCATGCATAGGTGATTTCCTGTATCGACTGATAGACGTAATCCACATTCGCCTGCTTCATTGCTTCCCTCTGTTTGTCTGTAACCGCAGTATAGGGATAGATCCCAAACATGAACGGGAAGAAGATATATATAAAGATCTGAATTTCCTCCATTGTCATTTCAGGGCAGAACTTTTCAAGCAGCCTGCATATATTTCTCATGGATTCCCCATAGGCTCTCTTAAACGATACGAGAAGTTCCGGCCTGCTGTTTGCCTCCATGTCATAATTGTTCATGGCGAGCAGTTTCAAAAGCTGCGCCCTCTTAGCAAGGGACCCGGCTATTTTTGACGCAAGTTCATCCTTGCTTAAGTCTTCATAACCCTCCATTATTGCGATAAGCGCCTCGTTCCAACGGTCATACTCCCGTTCAAAAAGCGCAAGAAATATCTCTTCCTTCGTCTGGAAATAGTTGTAGATGGATGTTCTGGTAAAGGACGTCACTGCTCCGATCTCTTTTATCGTGATATCCTTAAAGCTCATTGTCTGATAAAGCTGTTCACAGGCATTTACGATCTCTTCTTTCCTGGCAGCTGTTCGTTCCGGTGATCCCTTCGGCATGACATTGTCTCCATTTCATTGAGCGCTCGTTTGTATTCTGACTCTGCGTCAGAACATATTATAGTTCCATTCTGACATCGTGTCAATATATTTGGTTTCCTGAAAATATGAAAAGGCCTGTGAGACATCCATGTAAAAGGCCGGAGGTGCCTGGGGGCATGGGCGTATTGACGCGTTTCTCACAAATAGCCGAATTTGCTCAGATATGAGACTTTCTTCCCACAACTGAGTAAATTGTGCATTTCATGAAACCGCGAATGGCCTGCGGATTGAGTTCGGACCAGTATTTTCTCACGAAATTGCGATATCCTTCAAAAATGGGGTACACTTCACCTGAATCGTCTCACAAACAGTCGATTCTGCTCAATCATGAAACTTTCTTCCCATTTTCAAAGTAACCACCGTATTTTGCGGGAACATAAACGGATCGCGGAGAATGCTCTTAAAAAATCTATCCCGGCAGATCGTGGTACCGGATGCCAAATTCCCTGACAAAGAAAAGAAACGCATCACCACATCTGTGATACGTTTCGTGTCATGCATCTTATATTCGGTTTACATAGTGTCTGCTTTTAACAGAACAATATCGGCTTGAACCGTTGAAATTATCGCATTTACGGGCATTCTGTGGTATACTGTAAGTGCAAGGAAAACTGTCAAAACCACCCATAAACCTTGCACTTCAAGGAGTGCCCAATGT
>JAFUCA010000029.1 GCA_017459895.1 Bacillota bacterium
ATGTGCATGACGCACATGAATAGAGAAATATGCGGTGACTATAGCGGGGAGGACACACCTGTTCCCATACCGAACACAGAAGTTAAGCTCCTTAGCGCTGATGATACTTGGCGGGAGACCGCCTGGGAAAGCAGGACGTTGCCGCTTATTTTGGTCCTATGGTCAAGCGGTCAAGACACCGCCCTTTCACGGCGGTAACCCGGGTTCGATTCCCGGTAGGATCACCAAGAGAAAGCAGGGCCCACCGGGTCCTGTTTCTTTTATCAACGCAAGGCTCGCGGGTTGCGGGGTTACGTGGACCTAACACGCTGAGCAGAGCGAAGCGATGTAGGTCCTGTGCTAAAGCCGCAGCGCTTAAGCGCGTGGCGGCTTGTCGTACGTGCGCCTACGTGAAGTGCCACGGAGCAGAGCTCCTGCACTTCTTGCAGGGCACGTACCAACCGCTCTGCCTTCGCAAGGCTCGCCAGTCGCGGGGTTACGTGCGCCTGTGGTGGAACTGGCAGACACGCTGGATTTAGGTTCCAGTGCGAAAGCATGCAGGTTCGAGTCCTGTCAGGCGCACCAGAGGAAGCGGCATAGCCGCTTCTTTTTATGTGCGCCGACAGGAGGTCCTGTCAGCCGTAAACCGCCACGGAGCAAAGCTCCTGCGGTTCTGGCAGGGGATCTACCAACGACTCGCAAGCTCGTCGGGTTAGGTCTCCCACGCGCACCAGAGGAAGCGGCATAGCCGCTTCTTTTTATGTGCGCCGACAGGAGGTCCTGTCAGCCGTAAACCGCCACGGAGCAAAGCTCCTGCGGTTCTGGCAGGGGACCTACCAACGACTCGCAAGCTCGTCGGGTTAGGTCTCCCACGCGCACCAGAGGAAGCGGCATAGCCGCTTCTTTTTTTGCTCAGTGGATCCAGCGTCCTGGAAGGGAAGAGTCTATCATCGGAAATACCAATATATGGCATATTTGTACCTGCCGCCGGTTTCAACGCGAATTTTACAAAATCTCATCGAAGAATTTGTACCTTCACTGCAGTTTCGAGCTGGATTTTACAATGAAATGGTGTTTTTCCTTCGGTCATCAGCAAAGAGGGAGTCAATAGTTGACGATAAAATGCTGGTTTATCCATAAATTATTGACGGCAGTAAATGAGTATTGTAAAAATTCATCTCAACCCACGGTTTAGGTACAAAAGTGCCCGCCAGGTTTTGTAAAAAAACTCCTGAAATCCAGCTTAGGTACAAAATTACCAGGAAACCCGCATCCCAAAAGCAAATCGGATTTGGTACAATAGTCTCATGGCACATAACGCAGACACTGACAACAACCAGGACCGACGCCTCTATACCCTCAGCAGCGAGCAGCCGGCGAAGGCGGTGGCGAAGATGGGGACACCCCTGATCGCGGGAATGATGATCATGGTGCTCTACAACTTGACGGACACCTTCTTCATCGGCCTCCTGAGGGACGACTATCAGCTGGCGGCAGTCAACCTGGCTTACCCGGTGATGATGATCACCATCGCGCTGTCCAACATGGTCGGAACCGGGGCATCGACACTGATCGCCCGGTGCCTTGGCGCAGGGGAGACGGACAAGGCGCGCCACGCGCTGACGACAGGGATCGCGCTGACCGCGGCCACCGGCGTTGCCGTTACCATCATAGGACTGCTACTGCTGGATCCCATCATCCACGGCCTTGGCGCGAAGGACAACACCAGCCTTTACACGAGACAATACGTGGGGATCCTGCTGATCGGAACGATCTTCACCATGGGGAACTATACCCTCGGCCAGCTTTTGCGCGGGGAAGGGTCAGTGAAGTACTCGATGCTGGGGATGGTCTGCGGTACGATCCTGAACATCGCGCTGGACCCCGTGTTCATCTTCGCGGCGGGGCTTGAGGTGCGGGGCGCGGCGATCGCAACGATCATCAGCAATGCGGCGGGGATGGCGCTGAGCCTGTGGGTCTACGCCGGCGGCCGGGCAGTGCTGCGGCCGGCAGGACGGCTGGTCCGCAAATCGGACGCCTCCGACCATACGTCCACCGGCGCGATCGTGCGTGAGATCTACCGGGTCGGCATTCCGGCGGCGCTGGAGACCCTGCTCACCTCGGCCGCCTACATCGTCTGCAACAATCTGGCGGTGGCCTACGGGGAGCTGACGGTGGCGGCGATGGGGATCAGCCAGAAGATTTTGTCCTTCGGCAATTACGTTTACCAGGGCTTTGCCGCCGGCGTGCAGCCGATCATGGGATACAGCTTCGGGGCGCGGGACTACCGCCGCATGCTGCAGGTGCTGAAAGCAGGCGTGCTGATCGTCAGCGGGACGGAGCTTGCCATCATGGCGGTCTGCGGGATCTTCGCGCCGCATCTGATCGGTCTGTTCACCGGATCCGGGGAAGTCATCGCCGCCGGAAGTCAGGCGCTGCGGGCCCTGATGTGCATCCTGCCCTTCGTCGGCGCCACGTCCATGTGCCGCATGAGCTTTCAGGCGATGGGAAAACCTATGCATGCGCTGTCCATCACCCTGGTGCGCCAGCTGATCCTGTACATCCCGCTGCTGCTTCTGATGGATCACGCATTCGGCTTCTCCGGCCTGATCTGGGCCCAGCCGATCACCGAGGTCATCATGATGGCGGCATCGATCAGCCTGCTGGTGCGCGTCATCCGCACACTCCAAAGGCTGGACACAGGAGGAAATCATGTCTGAGGAAATTCTTCGCATCGAGGGCACCCCGCTCTCCGTCAGCACCTATTCCGTTGAGAGCAAACCCACCAGCATGAATGCTGCCGGCACTCTGGAGATCATCTTCTGCCTGCAGGGAAGCGTGCGGTTTTCCTATGCCTACGAAGAATTCACCCTGCAGCCCGGAGAATTCGTCTCCGTAGACAAGGACGCCTACTATCTGTACGAAGGAACGCCGGACAACCGGTGCGTATCGTTTTTTATCGATCTGAGTCAGTACGAGACCCGCCATCCGGCGATCCGGAGCATGCTGTTCATCTGCGAAGGGACCTCCGACGGCACCACCAATTACCCCCGCACTTACTATAACGCGCTGAAGGGGCTGCTGATCTCCGCCCTCAAGGAGATCACAGGAGACTGCGACCCGGCGGTCCTTCGCAGGATCACAGACCAGATCGTGGATCTGTTCGCCAATCATTTCAATATCTATTTTTATCACTACGGGAGTCAGGACATTGACCCGGTCACGCTGCAGCGCCTGAACGAGATCAACCGGTATCTCTACGAGCACATTTCCGAGAAGATCATGCTGGCGCAGGTGAGCAGGGAGCTGGATCTGAGTCCGGGATACGTCTCCGAGCTGGTCCGAAGATACAGCATCGGCTTTCGCAAAACGCTGGGCTATCTTCGTGCCAACGCCTCGGAGAAATACCTTCTGGAAACGGATCTGACCATCATGGAGATCTCCGAGCGATGCGGGTTCTCCGATCCGAAGTACTATTACGAAGCCTTCCGGACATGGTATCTGTGCACGCCGAAGCAGTTCCGGCAGCGGTACTGCCGGGATATGCCGAGGCAGATCCGTTTCCTTCCGGTGGGGGAGATCCGGGACCTGCTGGACGATCTTCTGATGGCCCATTACAGGGAAATCTTCCTGTCCGGCATCGTGATATAGCTGTTTTCGTGTTTATTTTCTTGAAAATAGCCATAAATATCGTTGAATCAAAAACATTTTCAGAGTATTCTAAAGACAGCTCAGGAGGGCGATTTCCATGAAACTGGTAAAGCTTTTTGATTACGAGATCCTGCAGAATGAGGATGTGGAGCTCACCGGCACCGCCTCCGGCGACCTTCTGATCTCCCCCACCAGCGGGGGGACCTTTCGCGGAGAACGGATGCGGGGAGAGCTGCTGCCGGTGGGGCTGGGCCTTTGCTATACTCGCGGAACGGCCAATGACATCACCTCCGCCACCCTCCTGCGAACGGAGGACGGGTGCGATATCCTGATGCGCATGGAGGCGGTCTACGACGTGGATCCCCGGACCGAGGAGCGGCTGATGCGGGGGGAGGCGGTGGATCCGGACAGCTACTACTACAAAGGCCGGGTCGTCTTCGAGACCGGCGCGCCCGAATACAAGTGGCTGGAGCGAAAGCTCTGCGTCTGCGAATGCGCCGTCACGGATTACACGAAGCTGAGCATGGCCGTCTACGCCGTAGAATAATGGAGAAAGGACCGAGAAATGAGAGCAGACTATATCTACAAGAACGGAAGATTCTATACCGAAAACGAAGCCCGGCCCTGGGCGCAGGCGGTGGCCATCGAAGGAAAAAACATCATCGCCGTGGGCTCTGAAGCGGACTGCGCAGCCTTTGCAGATGAAAACACCCGGACCATCGATCTGGGAGGACGGGTGGTGCTGCCGGGACTGATCGACGGCCACACCCATCCCATCACGGTGGCGATGACCCACTGGCGGGTGCGGATGCCGCTGACCCACGACCGGGAGGAGCTGCTGGCTAACATCCGCAAGGCAGCGGAGGAGCATCCGAAGGAGACCTGCCCGTACCTGTACTGCGAGAATTACTTCGCCGAGACCTTCGGCGATGCGGGCCCGACCAGGCAGCTGCTGGATGAAATCGTCTCCGATCGGCCGGCCCGCATCCAGGACTTCACCGACCACGCCTGCTGGTTCAACTCCGCGGCGCTGGAGCTTCTGAAGGACGAAAACGGAGAGATCAACATCGAGACCGGCGCCATCCAGCCGGAGTTTAAGAAGGACGAAAACGGCGAGTACACCGGATGGGTGCAGGAGCCCTTCGATGAGATCGACGAGGTCATCTATGAGAAGCTGGGCTGGGCTCCGCCCCAGGAGATCACCGACGAGATGGTGGATCCGCTGCTGGATTACTTCAAGGCCCACGGCATCACCTGCATGATGGATGCGCTGACCACCGGCGAGGATTCCATTCAGTATTTCTATGAGAAAGACCGGAAGGGCGAGCTGGGCATGTACTACGATGCCACCTCCATTCTGACGATGCCCGATAAGATCGACGAAGCCATCGCCACCGCCCGGGACTGGCAGGCGAAATACGGCGGGGAGCACATCCGCTGCAACACCATCAAATTCTTCATCGACGGAACCAATGAGCTGGGGGACTGCTGCAGCCTGGTGCCCTTTGCCAACGATCC
>JAFUCA010000013.1 GCA_017459895.1 Bacillota bacterium
ACCGATTATTCTGGATATTTCCGATATTCGGTAGCCCTTTTTTCCTAAGTCTCTGATATTATTTACTTGGGACATATTGAGCATTTCCTTTCCTCCTTCGATCAGATTGGTCTCTAATCAAAGGATATTGGTTTTGGACTTGCCGTTCAATATGTCCTGCTTTTTTTGAGGAATTCCCTATGCTGATAATGGGGAATTCTGCACGCTCTTTTTGGGTAATCCTATTGTACTACACACATCCGGTGGAAAAGCCAAAGCAAAAAAGGCTCTGAAAATCAATGCAAAGACTGGCAAGATCACTGTGAAAAAGAAGACGAAGAAGGGGACCTATATAGTAAAAGTTACCGTTAAGGCTGCTGGCACGAAGGAATTTAAGCCTGGAAGTAAAACCGTCAATGTTACCTTGAAGGTGAAGTAGAAATGACGAAGCTGCCAGCATAATTCATCGTATTATCAGTGACATAAATAACAGCTTCCTGGATAGTATAAAGTGAAGGGAGGTGTATGATTATGAATGAACAGATGAAACTCTCTAAAAAGGAACAGATGGCCCAGTATATCGCCAGCGCCAGACCCTATGTGAAGAAAGAACCGCTTGCGTTTGATTTAAGGGGATATGCTATATACGTGAAGGAAAAGAACCTGGATGCAAAGGATATTTCGTCCGAAACCATGGCGCAGTTTCAGGTGAAAGATTAACACTGTTTTACACACTAGTTTTCGATGACCGCCTATCAGGGCATGAGAAAAACAAGAACCGGCACGAGTTACCAAAGACGGAAAGCGTGCCGGTTTTAGATATTGGAGGTTTTATGATCATCAGAATAACACCGGCAGTTTATTTCAATATGACATTCAGAGTGACAATGGCACTCTGAATGGCGTCGATGATACTTTTTTATGAGAATCGTTTTGTGTGGGAATGGACAGGGAGTGCGTATAGCAACAGGGGACGGCTTCTATCTCAGATAATGTAATCATTTGATTGCAAATGCAATCAATATCTGTTACAATAAATCTGCAAAAGGAGGGAAACATCATGGCAAGTGCATTAGTTCAATTCCGTACAGATGAAACTGAAAAGATTGAAGCAATACAGATATGTGAAAAACTAGGAATGAATCTCCCGGCATATCTGCGGATGTGTATGTCAAGGCTGATAAGGGAGCAGGGGGTTCCTTTTAGCATGAAACTAGAAACAGAGGAGGATAATCCGGGAATAGCGGCAATGCGTAAAGCAAGTCGAATTGCTGAGGAACGCGGTATTTCTGACATGTCACTTGACGAGATCAATGCAGAAATTGCCGAGGCAAGAAAGTAGGGTTCTATGAAGTATTACGCGGTAATAGATACGAATGTTCTGGTTTCGGCAATGTTAAAGTGGCGTTCCGTTCCGGGCAGTGTAATGGAATTTGTGCTTAATGGGATTATTGTTCCTGTTCTGAATGAAGACATTGTATCTGAATATCGAACAGTATTATCCAGGCCAAAGTTTGGACTTACAGATGATATTATTACAGATATTATAGAATCAATAGAAGATGCAGGGCTCCATGTTGATGCAGAAACAATCAATATTGATCTGCCAGACCCAAAAGATCGAGTTTTTTACGAAGTTGTCATGGAAGAGAGAAAAGAGGAAGATGCGTATCTTGTAACTGGAAATATAAAGCATTTTCCTGACAGACCATTTATAGTTACACCTAGACAAATGATAGATATTATTTTGGAAGACATTAGCTCAATAGATTAGTATCATCAAGATTTTTACACTTTTTTTACACAAAAGTTTTCGCAAGGTACCTCAAACGGCCACAAGTAGTCATGTTATGACAAGCCAGAGCAAAGGCTTGGAGTTGAGTTCCTTCTTTGTGAGTATTGACGGTTGGTAGCACTTTCGACAATACACGATAAAAGAAAAGAACGCTACTCCTTTTTCTTATGAAAAACGAATAACGTTCGGAAAGATGGCTGGCCGCTCTAGTTATCGCGCCAGCGATTTAGTACAATAATGCTGACAATGAAAGCAGACAAACACATCTTATTTGAAGAGTGAAGGAGATATAATGAGCAGAATCGGTGACGTGTTAAGACAATACGAAGAACTTGGGATATGGCAGCAGCTGGACTATGATAAATTCTATCTGTATTCAATCATCACGCATTCTACTGCAATTGAGGGATCCACAGTTTCAGAGGTTGAAAACCAGCTTTTGTTCGATGAAGGAATCAGTTCTGACAAGCCGATCCATGAGCAGCTTATGAACCTCGACTTGAAAAAGGCCTATGAGGAAGCTTTTGCAATTGCAGATCGTCATGAAACGATTACCGTTGAATTGTTGTGTTTTCTTTCCAGTATCGTAATGAAGAATACTGGTTCTCTGTATAATACGATTGCCGGTACATTCAACAGTGCAGAAGGTGAACTGCGCCTTTTGAATGTCAGCGCGGGACGCGGAGGCAAAAGCTACATGGCTTGGCAGAAGGTACCCGACAGACTGGGAGACTTTTGCGAGTGGCTGAATGAAGCCAGGAAAGGAATCGACGAAAAAGATCCGGAGTCAGTGTACAGGATGAGTTTTGAAGCGCACTACCGGATGGTTACGATTCATCCATGGGCTGATGGAAACGGCAGGATGGCACGCCTTGTGATGAATATGATCCAGCGTGAAGCGGGTATGATTCCGTCTATCGTAAAAAAAGAGAAGCGGGCGGAGTATATCCAGAGCTTGTCCGATTCGCAGACGGAAGGGAATGAGTCCATATTCATTGACTTTATGCTGAAGCACCATATTGAAAATATTGAGGAACAGATAGTAGAGTATCAGGAGTCTGTCAAAAATGATACTATAAAAGCAGCAAATGATACTTTAAATGATACTTTAAATCTGCCGCCAAAGGAGCAGGAAGTGTTCGGCATCATTAAAGCAAATCCGGATGTTACGATTAATGGAATCATTGCAGAATCAGGATTCAGCAGACCAACGGTAACCAGAGCAATCAGTACGTTAAAAGAAAAATCATTCATAAAGCGTATTGGCTCCAGGAAATCAGGTTCATGGAAAGTCATCCGATAGTTCAGTTCGAATCAGACTGGGACTTATTACAAACGCTTAAAGGAGCCATACCTCGGAACAGAGGAACATGGAATCTATGAACTGGATGAGGGTCTGTTTGAAGATGCTCTCGCTGTAGCTGAAGAGAAGAACTGTCAGGTGTGTATCCATGCCATGGGCGGTCAGACAATTGATAAAGTCATCCGCCGGCTGAGCAGGTCCGCTCGCCGCAGCGCTGGACGCCTCTCGGCCCCGGCGTTTCGCATGGAACACATTACAGAGCCTTCTGAAAGGGCGATTCGTATCGCGGCAGATCATAATATCTGGTTCTCTTTGCAGCCTGATTTTCTGTATTCAGAGACCGAGAGTTATTTAAGCAATCTTGGTCCGGAGCGCACAAAAGAAACATATCCTGTCAAGACTTTGCTCAATGAAGGGGTGAATATATCGCTGTCAACAGACGCACCTGCAACATCCTGGGCGGCTCCATCGGATCCATGGATGAACCTCAAAGCGGCAGTCACGAGGACTGCTTACGAAGGAACAGACTGCGGACAGGATCAAAGGCTGGACATAACTAATATTGAATCAAAGGAGATCTGAAGTCATTGACACTTCAAATCTCCTTTTTGACATAGAATTGTCTGCATTTAATCAGGCCCTGTAAAGAATGTTGGGGGGTGGCGGATACTCCAGGGGATGTATGATATACTATGAGCAAAGAAAACGATAAATCGGCATTTGAAGGGGTGAGATTTTGACAATCCAATTCTTAAAATATATAGTTTCTGTAGCTGAGATTGGTTCTATTACGGAGGCAGCAAAACAACTTCATATTTCTCAGCCAAGTTTATCGGCAGCATTGAAGGAAGCAGAGAAGGAAATCGGCTTTAAGATATTCACAAGAAACCGCAGTGGTATCGCATTGACGAAAGAAGGTGTGGAATTCCTTGGATATGCGAGGCAGGTGATCCAGGAAATGAACCTTCTGGAAGACCGATTCATTTTGAGCAAACCTGAGAAGCAGCGCTTCTGTGTTTCGACGCAACATTATACCTTCACAGCGAATGCGTTTGTTGAAATGGTTCAGAAGTTCTGCCAGGAACGATTTGAGTTTATCCTTAATGAAACTCAGACACATCAGATATTAGCGGATGTGAAGAACCGTTTTTGCGATCTGGGAATCATTTATTTGTGCGACAGAAATAAGTCGTTCCTGCGAAAAACAATGAATGAGATGGGACTGAGCTTCCATGAACTGTTTTCTGCTTCTCCGCATGTTTTCCTGCGAGCAAAGCATCCTCTGGCTGGGAAAGAATCTGTTACGCTGAAAGACCTGCAGGCATATCCCAGATTGAATTTCCTTCAGGGAAGTTACGAGTCAGCGGATTTTTCGGAGGAACCGTTCAGCACAGAACTCTCAGAAAAAGAAATCCGTGTCAGTGACCGAGCGGCCATCGTAAATCTGATGATTGGACTTGACGGATATACCATATCAAGCGGAATCTTTCCGAAATACCTGCAGGGACGAGAGATTGTTTCAGTGCCTCTTGCGGAGAAGGAGACCATGCATATTGGTTATGTGCTTTGTAAGGGCCAGAGTCTGTCAGAACTTGGATCGATCTATGTGGATGCATTAAAAAAATATGCCCCACAACAAGAATAGACAGAAGCTATGGTAAAACATATAAAATAAGTGTTACCTATATATCTCCGTTTTGCAGTATGATGATATCAACGCTGTGAAAGGAGATTCTGGTATGCCTGGATATGTGCTGACGAATTTTTTTGTTTATGCGATTGTGAATGCATTTACACCGGGACCGGGGAATATACTGGCGCTAAATACAGTGACCAACTATGGATGGAAGAAAGGAAAACCGCTCTTTTTTGGAATATTCACAGGCTACTACTTGGTTCAGATCATCTGTGCCATTTTTGTATACGGAGTAGGTTCATTCCTTCCAAATGCTTTGAAGGTAATGAAATATGTCGGAGCTGCTTACATCCTTTGGCTTGCAATCCATATTGCCGTAAGCAAGCCGGAAGTCAGCGAAGAGCAGGGTTCAGCCTCATTCATGAAAGGTTTCCTGCTGCAGTTTGTAAATATTAAGATTTATATGTTTGGGATCACAGCGCTGACAGGGTTCATTACGTCATATAGTAAGGCATTGTGGATTCTGGTCGGGTTTGAACTCCTGATTGCTACGATTGGGACGATTGCCACATCAACATGGATCGGTGCCGGACTTCTGATACAGAAATTCTACATAAAGCATTACCGGATTATTAATATCATTCTGGCATTGACCCTGGTTGAATGCATATGGGGTATGCTGCGAGTGTGATAATTCCGGTTTGTGAAGGTGATTATAGGCGCCATGCACAAACACGCTATTATGAGTTGCATTACATTCACAGATGCAGCGGCAAATCGGGATCTGCAGATATGCTGCTGAACTTCATAACAGGAACGGCAATTCGAGCTTTTCGCGGTCTGGAGCACATCGAATCTCGAAAACATCCTCATGCAAAGGCTGGCCAGAGCTTTCGTTCGAGATCTGGTCGAGTTCAAAGAAATGAAATCTCGAATGAGTTCGACAGATGCTTTTGAAACAGTCAGAAATAATGGATCGCAGAAGGGATTTTCGAGATTTCATCCTCTTTATAAGGTCAATATCTCGAAAACTCCTTGCCGGTCCTCTTCGATATCGATGTGAGAAACCGTTATGAATTTAGAAGTGGAGCAGGGAAGCAGCATATCGGTCATCTTGACCGAAGGCGTTCGAAGGTGGCCTGGATTCCTCTGCCCAGGTCCCGCTCCGAGATCCGCAGCAGCCGGAGGAGGGATTCCCCGGTCAGATCATTCACGGATCCGCACGGGACAGAAGATCGTGGTCGATGGAAGCAATGGATACGTGGAATTACAAAGCCATGAGGAATAATTATGCGGTATGATTATCATGTAGGTTGCATTTCATACCGATAGGAAACTAAGTATGTAAATCGTTGCAGATCTATGATAAAGAAGAAGCGAAGAGGGGGCAATAACTGTCTCCTCTGTTTAATTTCGCTTGCAGACCCTACTGGAGAATGCCATCGAACAGACATAACTCAATCTTCCCACACCTCATGAACTTCCCACGAAAGACGGGATCTGCTCGGTTATGGGAAAAAAGTCTCATAAACGAGCAGACTTGACCTTTCGTGAAACTCGACGATGCTGAGGTGTGGGAAGTTTAAATTAATAATTCATTAACAAATCGCAAACGTTCAGGAAACATGCCGCCGCTATACTCTGAGCCAAGAACAGTAAAGAAAGCAACGCCGGAAAGGAGCAACAAAGATGACAAACGTAATGGGAAAGTGCTGCGCGATGACAGCGTCGGCGATGAACGGAATGAAGCGATCCGCATCCAACTGCAGGAAGGACGGCAATATCGCAGATCAGCAGAAGCGGATTAATGACCTGACGATGGAGATCGGCAGACTGACGATAAGAAAGCTGGACGAAGGGCAGACCGCGGAGGAGCCGGTTCTGGAGCGTTATCGCCGGATCATCGAAGCCAGAGAGAAAATCGCAGCCAATGAGCAGGCGAAGGATGTGAGAAAAGTTGTCTGCCCGGTCTGCGGTGAGAAGACCATTTCCGGAATGCGCTACTGCGGCAGATGCGGCGCCGAGCTCGATCGCGGGGCAATCGCAAAAAACCGGTAAACATTAACATCTGTTAACATTTCAGAAACATTTCTGTAGTACAATAAAGTCGTTGACATAGAGCAGCGGCTTTGTTGTATGTTATTGAATCTATTATTTCAGGAGTTATCATCATGATCCGCATACTTATCGTGGAGGACGATCCGGATATGAACCGGACATTATGCACATATCTAAACAGAAACGGCTATGAGACCGAAGGGTGCCTCTCGGCAGCGGAGGCTTATGATGCAATTTATGGCAGCCGCTTTGATATGATCATCTCAGACATTATGATGCCTGATATAGACGGATTTGAAATGGTTGAGAGCATACGCCGCATCGATCAGATGATTCCGATTCTGTTCGTAACGGCCAGGGATGATCTGGACGCGAAGCGGATGGGCTTTCGCATCGGGATCGACGACTACATGACCAAACCCATCGATCTGCAGGAACTGGTCATGCGGATCGAAGCCATCGCCCGCAGAGCGAAGATCTCAGCCGAGAAAAAAATTCAGATCGGATCTCTGACCCTCGATCAGGATGAAAGAGCGGCTTACGTTGACAGCGAGGAGATACCGCTTACCGCACGGGAGTTCAATATTCTCTTCAAGCTCCTCTCTTATCCCAGGAAGACGTTTACCAGATCCCAGCTGATGGAGGAATTCTGGGATGCGGATTCGGACTCCGGACCGCGGGTCGTGGATGTATATATCACGAAGATCCGGGATAAGATGTCGGCCTGTCAGGACTTCGAGATCGTTACCGTCCATGGAATGGGATATAAGGCGGTGCTGCGATGAGCAAAGGCTGGAAAGTCCGCGAAAACAAGCGTTCCAGATGGTATCGGAACGCGATTCTGTATTTCGTACTGGCGGGTTTTATCGTGACCTGCAATTTCCTGCTGTTCTTTCACTTCGCGCCGATGAGCCTGCAGGAGTCCAAATCCGCTGCGATGATGACGCTTGGGAATGTCCTGTTTATGGCAATTCTGTTTTCTCTGGCGGATATTCTGAGGCGATATCTCACATTTACCAGGCCTCTGCGCCGCATCCAGGAAGGAATCGATAAGGTGGTTTCCGGTGACTTCACCACGAGGATCCAGCCGCTGAAGGGCCCGGGAGCGTCGATCTATAATCCTGTTATTGAAGGGCTTAACAAGATGACCGCTGATCTCGGGAGCGTAGAAACACTCCGCACGGACTTTATCTCCAATGTTTCCCATGAACTGAAGACCCCGCTTGCAGCGATCCAGAACAACAGCACCCTGCTGCAGGATCCGCAGATCACGGAAGAAGAGCGTCAGCGGTATGCGAAGGCCATCACTGCGCAGACGAGCCGGCTGTCCCTTTTGATCTCAAATATCCTGAAGCTGAACAAGCTGGAGAATCAGCAGATCTTCCCAGCCTTTGCATCGGTCGACCTGACGGAATCCGTCTGCAGCAGCATGATCAGCTTCGAACATGCATGGGAAGAGAAAGAGATCGAGATCCATACATCGTTTGACGACACCCTCCAGGTAAGCGCTGATCCGGACATGCTATCCATCGTCTGGAACAATCTCATGTCAAACGCTGTGAAATTCACGCCGGAGAAGGGAACGATCACCATTGAGACCTTGCGGAAGCCCGGCCGGCCGGCAGTACGCATTAAGGATACCGGCTGCGGCATGGATGAGGAGACGCAGAAGAACATCTTCCGCAAGTTCTATCAGGGCGACACGTCACACGCCGCGGAGGGAAACGGTCTTGGACTGGCACTGGTCCGCAGGATCTGCGAGATTCACGGGTGCGAGATCACTGTAAACAGCCGTGTCGGGGCGGGAACTGAATTTATTATTGCATTCCCGGAGCAGAATTAGTCAATCTTGTAACATAGGCGACTATTCTCCCGGTATGGGGACTCCCGCCAGTTCGAAGTAGTGTTCGCCCCAGCTGCAGAGGGACTCTACGATTGGGACCAGAGTTTCGCCAAATTCTGTCAGTGAGTATTCTGTTTTCGGAGGAACGACTGGATAGAGGACGCGGTTGATCACGCCGTCTTCTTCCAGTTCTTTTAATTGTTTGCTCATCATCCGGGGCGTTGCTTGGGGGATGGCCTTCTGGATCTCGTTGTATCTGCGGGTCCGGCCGATCAGTTCATAGACGATCTGCGCCTTGTATTTGCCGCCGATCACGTCCATGGCGGCCTCCACCGGACAGTTGTAGCTTTTGATCTTCTCGATATTCATATCGCGTCTCCCAACTATACATTTTGATAGTATGTCACATAAAAGTGCGTTCTTGTCATAATGTTAATTTCGGCTATAATTATATTCAAGACGGATCGGATTGTCAAATCAAACCCAGGAAAGTTGACATATATTCACGGAGGAATTGAAATAATGGGAAAGAACATAGTCATTCTGAACGGAAGCCCGCGCAGGCGCGGAAACACTTCTGCACTGACTGCAGAGTTCAAGCGCGGAGCAGAAGAGGCCGGAAACAATGTAACAGAATTCCATCTGTCATCCATGAAGATCAATGGATGCATCGGCTGCTGGAAAGGCGGCAGAGACCCGGAGCATCCGTGCTCCCAGAGGGACGACATGGAGATGATCTATCCGGTGTACAGAGAGGCGGACATCGTGGTATTGGCATCACCTCTGTACTACTGGTTCATCTCCGGGTTCCTGAAGAATGCCTTCGACCGGCTGTTCGCCATCGCTGAATGTGATCCGAATTACCGCAATCCGGTCAAGGAGTCCGTGCTGATCATGGCGGCGGAAGGAGCGGGCTTTGAAGAGTCCGTCCACTGGTATGATCATCTGGAAGATCATATCGGGTGGAAGAGCCTGGGCAAGATCCTGTGCGGGCACGTGACACAGCCGGGAGATACCGAGGGGAAAGCGGAACTTGAGAAAGCGTATGAGCTTGGGAAATCAATTTTTTAGGAGGACATGAGAATGAGAGCACCAATCAGTGAGTACAAAGCAGTAGAAGAAGCGGCAATGAAGTTTGTGAAGAGCGTAGCGGAAGGAAACAGCAAGTACGCGAAGGAAATGTTCACCGACGAAGCCGTACTGTTCGGTTTTCTCGATGGAGAGCTGGAGCACGGATCCATCGAGCAGTTCTATCACAATGTGGATACTGTAGCCGCGGGTGATGATTTCCAGGCAAGAGTGGATGTCGTGCTGGTGGAGGAAACGCTGGCCGTGGTACGTGTCCTGGAAGAAGGATGGGGCAGCCGGATCGATTTCACGGATGTTCTGCTTCTGCTGAAGATGGATGGAGAGTGGAAGTGTGTCGCCAAGGCGTACAACCAGAACTCCGATACGATTGAGGCAAAGCAGGATTAGCCCACGGAGGACGAACAGAAGTACTGCATCGATGGCTGTTACAGGCGCTCTTTACATCTTTAATGTAAGGAGCGCCGTTTTTAATGGATAAAGAAAATCCGAGCCGCATGGCAATCGCCCCAGCGTTCTGGTACAATAGGTATAATAAAGCGGAGGATAACGTCGGGACCATAAAGAGCGAAATCACAGATCAAATGAGAAATCTACTGAACAACAGACAAATGACCAATCTCCTTCTCTTCCTGCTCGCGCTGAATGTCGTGGTGACTGGGATCGTAGGATTCGTCAAATGGGACACATACGCCCTGTCGCCGGACGGACAGCACATCAAACGGGCCTATGCGGTCAAGGCAGGAGCGGATCTTCTGGGCTACACACCATCCAGAGTGGAAGCTGAGGAAGCAGTGAAGGATATGATCAACGAATACGTCGGTGATATGGTTCTGACAGAAGGCAAAACCAATCTTGACATTCAGTATGAGGAGCTGAAATTCGGCAAACACCTGCAGACGCAGAAGGGTCGGGATCTCGCAGAGCAGGTCCTGAAAGAGCCGGCCAGTGAGATCATCATTACCGGAACCGCTTTGGAGACGGAAGTTATTGAGAAAGATACGGTAATGAAAGAAACCGATGAACTCATGAAGGGGGAGACGGAGATCCGGCAGGAAGGCGAGGACGGCGAACGGAGCATATCGTCGGATGTGATCATCGAAAACGGCAAGGTGACCAGCAAGAAGACCATTGAGAAAAAAGTCATCAAAGAAGACAAAGACAAGATCGTCATGGTCGGTACGAAGCTGGACGATGGGCTGAATGAGGATGGTTCCTATCGGTTTGTGCACTGCAGCGTGGAAGAAGATATCGAAAACTCGGAAGAATACCAGGCCATTCAGGGGGCTTTTGACTATAACGGTCCTGTCCTTTCCAGGTCCAGAGGGAGTATCAGCGGACCGTCCGGCAAAGAGACCTATTATAATCTGAACATGTCCGGCTGCATTAGTATCATGAACGGCCGCGGCTATAGCGAGCCTTACTGGGTAAGATCGGACGGCGTCAAAATGTATGGCTATTACGTCATGTGCGCCGCCGGTCTCGGAATCAGACCCAAGGGAACCATTGTTGAATCCAGTACGGGCCTTGCCATCGTCGTGGATACCGGGGGTTTCGCCTCCCGAAATCCCCGGCAGCTGGACATCGCGGTTACGTGGTAAGTGCCGTCTCGCTCGTCGGGTCGTATTAAGAACATGAGGAGATAAGAAACCGCAGCCTCACCGGACCGCCCGGATCATCTCCAGTACCTCATCCCGGATCCGGCCGTTGACGGCAGCCGCCTGCGCGCCGTCTTCCCGGCAGGAGTAGAAATAGAACTTGATCTTTGGCTCGGTGCCGCTGGGGCGGATGGCAAACCAGCTGCCGCCTTCCAGAAACAGCCGGATGGCATTCTGGGGCGGGATATCCTCATATCCGTCGATGTAGTCGATGATCTGAGTGACCGTAAGGCCCGCGATCTGCTGGGGCAGGTTCTGCCGCAGCCAGGACATCATCCGGCCGATCCGCTGGGTCCCTTCGATTCCTTCCAGAACGAGATTCGGCTCATCCTCGGCGAAATACCCGTAGGTCCGGTAGATATCCTGCAGCACGTCCCACAGACTTTGGCCGTGTCTGCGGTAATAAGCGGCGGCTTCAGCCACCAGCATCCCCGCGGAGATGCCGTCCTTTTCGCGGATGTCCTCACAGGCGGCATAGCCGATGGATTCCTCATAGCCGAACAGATAGGTGTAGCCGTGCTCCTGCAGCCAGGGGATCTTGCCGCAGATGTTTTTGAAGCCGGTCAGTGTCTCGAACATCTCCACGCCGTAAGCTTTCGCGATGATGGTGGACAGGGTGGAGGTGACGATGGATTTGACCATCGCGCCTTTGACAGGGAGTGTGCCGGCCTTCGCGCGGCCTTCGAGTATGTAGTTAACCAGAAGGTAGCCGGTCTGGTTGCCGTTGAGAGGGATGTAGCTGCCCTGATCATCCCGGATCTCGATGGCAAACCGGTCTCCGTCGGGGTCGGTGGCCAGCAGAAGCTCGGCGCCGGTTTCCCGTCCGTAGGCTTCGCTCAGTGCAAAGGCTGCCGGATCCTCCGGGTTGGGATAGCCGACGGTGGAGAAGTCCGGGTCGGGATCCTTCTGTTCGGGGACGATCATCCAGTTTGTGAAGCCGCGATCCGCCAGCATTTGCGCGAAGGGAACGCTGCCGCATCCGTTGATGGGGGTGTAGATAAGGGGAATCGAAAGATCCAGTTCCTCTCCGCTGTGGATAGCGAGGCTCTCCACCTTGTCCAGATATTCCCGGTCAAAATCCGGTCCGAGAATGGTGATCCGCCCGAGCCGCAGGGCTTCGTCGTAATCCATGATCTTCACGTCCTGCCACAGGTCGATTCTGCGGATCGCTTCACTCATGCCGTCCGCGATCTCGGAGGAAACCTGACAGCCGTCCTCCCAGTAAGCTTTGTAGCCGTTGTATTCCTTCGGGTTATGAGAGGCGGTGATCATGATGCCGGAGATCGTGCCCAGACGGCGGATGGTGAATGCCAGCTGAGGCGTCGTGCGGATGTCGTCGTAGGTGTACACCCGGATGCCGTTGGCCGCGAAGACCGACGCGGTCAGCTCGCAGAACTCTCCGGAGCCATGGCGGGGATCCCGGGCGAGGGCGACACCCCGCTCCATGGCGCTGCGTCCGCGGGAGACGATAAAGTCCGCGATCCCCTGGGTCGCCTTGCCGACGGTGTACCGGTTCATCCGGTTCGTGCCGGCGCCGACCTTGCCGCGAAGGCCTGCGGTGCCGAAGGTCAGATCCTGATAGAACCGGTCCTCCATCTCTTCCTTATTTCCCGCGATGCCGAGAAGCTCCTGCTTCATCGGATCGGAATCCTCCAGGTGGTCCAGCCACTGCTGATATCTGTTCTGATACTCCATAGCGTTTCTCCTTTCGCCCTCTCTATTGTACACGGAATCGGCTGCGGGGTCTATCGACAGTTGATTTTTATCCGGAAGTTAGTTATAATGAACTAACCAAAGATCAACAGGAAAGAAGGTGCTTTTATGGCAACGATTATCATCATTTGCGCGGTTCTTCTGATCGCTTTCGCGGTTTACCGGACGATCCAGAAATTCCGGGGCAAGGCGAAGGACAGCTGCTGCGGCACGCCGGAAGTGAAATCCGTGCGAAAGGTCGAGGACACGGACCGTTCGCACTATCCGTATCACTACACTTTATCGATCGAAGGCATGCATTGCTCGAACTGCGCCCGGACGGTGGAGAATGAGCTGAACTCCATGGAAGGCGTCTGGGGTCAGGTCAATCTGGGACGGGGAGAAGCGAAGGTCCTGGCCAAGAGCGAACGGTCCCGTGAGGAGTTCTCGAAGATCCTCGCCCGAAAGGATTATACGGTTACCGGATTCGCGGCGGAAAATCAATAAACAGAATAGCGTCTGACTCTTGCCATGCTGCCCGGGCAGTGGTACAATCCATAGTAACAACACAAGCCAGGGGAGCGAAAGCTGAGAGTCCGATCTTCGGAGACCCTTATTACCTGATCCGGATAATGCCGGCGCAGGGAAGCGGAATAAGAAACATCTCAAGCGCTCCTTTTCGTATGAGCGCTTTTTGTTTGTCCGCGCAAAGGCTGGACAGGGGCGCAGAAAGGAGAACAGTCAATGGAAGCAAGCGTAGCAATTCAGTCACTGCCGCAGGCACCCGATGATGAGGAGCTGTGCCGGATCGTCGACGAGGTGATCGACTACATCGCGCAGCAGGGGTATAACTATTATGTCGGCCCCTTTGAAACCACCATCGAAGGTCCCTATGATGCGCTGATGGATATCGTGAAGGAGTGTCAGCACATCGCGATCCGGGCCGGCGCACCATCCGTCGCCGCCTACGTCAAGATCAGTTACAAGCCGGAAGGCGAGGTCCTGAGCATTGAAAAGAAAATCGGCAAATACCACGAATAATCTGTATCCGGTGATATCCGTTCTGGCGATCCTGGCGCTCTGGGAATGCCTGTCGGTCCTGGAGATAGTACCGAATTTCATGCTGCCTTCCCCGGCGGAAACGGTGAAGGCATTCGTCCATGACTTCGGACTGCTGATGTACCACTCCAGGGTAACCTTGGCGGAAACGTTGGTGGGAACGGTCACAGGGATCTCCATCGGATTTCTGGCAGCCTGCCTGATGGACCGGTGGGAGCCCGCCTACAAGGCCATGTACCCGCTGATCGTCCTGACCCAGACCATTCCGGCGGTTGCCATTGCGCCGCTGCTGGTGCTCTGGTTCGGGTACCGGATGACGCCAAAGATCATCCTGATCATTCTGATCACCTTTTTCCCGATCGCCATCGGAATGCTGGACGGATTCCGGAATGTAGACCGGGATGCAGTCAACCTGATGCGGTCCATGGGCGCCAGCCGATGGCAGATCTTCCGGCACATCAAATTCCCCAGCGCGCTGCCCAATTTCTTCTCGGGCCTGCGCATCACGGTGGCCTACGCGGTCGTAGGCGCGGTGCTGGCGGAGTGGCTGGGCGGATTCGCAGGACTGGGCGTGTATATGACCCGGGTCAAAAAATCATTTGCCTATGACAAGATGTTTGCGGTGATCTTCCTGATCTCCATCATCAGCCTGCTTCTGATCTGGCTGGTGAATGCGCTGCAGAAGCGGTGCATGCCCTGGGAGCGGGAAGAGGCAGCAGGCAGCGAACAGGAAACGATCAAATAAGAATAAAAGAAAGCAGGTAAGATATGAAGAAGAAACTATTAGCAGCACTCGTCTGCCTGGTGATGGCCAGCCTTTGCCTGGCGGGCTGCGGATCGGAGCAGGCGGCAGAAGAGGATACCGCGGGCACCGACAACACGAAGATCACCTTCGTGCTCGACTGGACACCGAACACCAACCACACCGGCGTGTATGTCGCGCAGGAGCTGGGGTATTTTGAGGAAGCGGGACTGGATGTGGAAGTCGTGCAGCCGCCCGATGACGGCGCGGAGACCATGGTCGGCTCCGGACAGGCCCAGTTCGGTGTGTCCTTCCAGGATTACATGGTGCCGGCTCTGAGCGGATCGGAGAAGACCATCCCGATCACGGCGGTGGCCGCGATCCTGCAGCACAATCTTTCCGGTATCATGTCCGCGAAGGGGAACGGAATCACCAGCCCGAAGGGACTGGAGGGAAAGTCCTACGCTACCTGGGAGCTGCCCATCGAGCAGGCGATCCTGAAGGAGTGCGTGGAGGAAGACGGCGGTGACTTCAGCAAGGTGGAACTGATCCCGGAGACCATCGACGATGAAGTGTCCGCGCTGAAGGCCGGTCAGATCGACAGCATCTGGGTGTATTACGGATGGGCCGGCGTCAATGCCGAGGTCAAGGACTTCCCGATCGATTACTTCGCCTTCAAGGATATCGATGAAGCCTTTGACTATTATTCGCCGGTGATCATCGCCAACGATGACTTTCTGGCCAGCGATCCGGATACCGCGAAGGCCTTCCTGGCAGCGGTGAGCAAGGGCTATGAATACGCGGCAGAGAATCCGCAGGAAGCTGCGGACATTCTGGTCAAGGCCAACCCGGAGGTCGACGCGGATCTGGCCCTGGCGAGCCAGAAGTATCTGGCGGATCAGTACATTGCCGATGCGGATCAGTGGGGCGTGATCAACGCGGACCGCTGGAACGGGTTCTATCAGTTCATCAACGAGAAGGGACTGGCAGAGGAAGAGATCCAGATGGATTACGGATTCTCCAACGACTATCTGCCGGCAGCGAAATAAGATGAGCCACAAGCTGGAAACCCGCAGTATCACCATGCGGTTCGGTGACAAAAAGGTCATTGAGGATGTATCCATCGCGGTGGATCAGGGGGAGCTGGTCAGTCTGCTGGGGGTTTCCGGCAGCGGCAAGACCACGCTGTTCAACTGCATCTCCGGGATCTACCGTCCCACGGAAGGCAGCGTTCTTCTGGACGGTGAGGACATCACAGGCACGACCGGCCGCATCAGCTACATGCTCCAGAAGGATCTGCTGCTGCCCTACAAGACCATCGAGGACAATGTGGCACTGCCCCTGGTCATCCGGGGAATGGCGAAGAAGGAAGCAAGAGCGCAGGCGGCGGCCCATTTCGGGGAATTCGGCCTTGCCGGAACACAGAAGCAGTACCCGAAGCAGCTGTCCGGCGGCATGCGGCAGCGGGCGGCCCTGCTGCGAACGTATCTGTTCTCAGACAATGTGGCGCTGCTGGATGAGCCGTTTTCGGCGCTGGATACGATCACGAAGGGTAAGATCCATCGGTGGTACCTGGATGTGATGGAGAAGATCCGGCTGACGACGGTGTTCATCACCCATGACATCAACGAGGCGATCCTGCTGTCCGACCGGATCTACATCATGACGGGGGCCCCCGGGCAGATCCGGGACGAGATACGGATCCGAACGCCCCGCGCCCAAAGGCTGGAGTACGATCTGACGGATGAGTTCATGGAGTACAAGCGGCAGATCATGGGACTGCTGGAGAGTTAATAAAGACAACGGAAGGGATGCGTCGTTTCAGGCGGCGCATTCTTTTATTACGTGCGTTTTCTCTGGAGGGACATGAAGGTGCCGACGATGCAGATTCCGGTGAAGATCCAGTAACAGAAATGCATGGTCCCCTCGAACTGCTCCAGCGAGGCCTGCTGCAGGGTCAGGGAACCGAGACGGGCATTGACCACGATCGTGGTGATGGCGATGCCGCTGGTCTGGCCCAGGGTGCGCATGGTGGCCAGGACCGAGCTTGCCACCCCGTAGTGCGCCTGATCCACGCAGCTCATAATGGAACTGGTGTTGGGCGAGGAGAACAGGGCGGAGCCGACCCCGGCGGTGAGAAGTCCGCAGATGACGGCCCACAGCGGAGTGCCGTGACCCACAAGGGCGAAGAATGCCAGGCAGGCCGCACTGACCGCCATGCCCGCGCTCGCCAGCTTATACGGCGGGATCCGGTCCGAAAGGGCACCGGCCCGCGTGGTCAGCAGGGACATCATCAGAGGCGTGGAGATCAGGATCAGTCCGGCGGTCTGGGAGTCGAATCCGAGATCCAGCTGCAGGTAGAGGGACATGAAATAGCTGACACTGAATATGGCGGCATAATTGAACAGCGCCGCCAGATTCGACAGAGTATAGACCGGCGTGGTGCGGAAGATGCGCACGTCGATCACCGGATCCGAAGATCGGAGCTCGGTGCGCACGAAGAGCGCCCCCAGGACGATGCCGCAGAAGATCAGAGCCCAGGGCCACCATCCGGCGCCGATGCTGGCAAATCCGAACATCGTGCAGCAGATCATCACGATGAACAGGAAGATACCGGAGATATCCTGCCTCCGGCCGGATCCCCGGGAGGGGAGATCCTCCCGCCAGGGCAGGTGGATGATCGCAGGGATCAGCGACAGCCCTACCGCCAGTGCAACGATCAGAAAAATGCTGTGCCATCCGAACCAGTGGTTGATGAATCCGGAAAGAACCGGTCCGCAGGCCAGACCGACGTAGGTCCCGGACAGCATCCGTCCGATGGCGGCGCCGCGCTGCTGCGGCGGGTAGCAGGCCACGATGATGGCGGTGTTGGTGGCGAAGATCATCGAGGCGCCGGTTCCCTGCAGGATGCGCATGACCAGCATCAGAGAGAAGCTGTTCACCAGAAAACAGGCAAGGGAAGACAGACAGAGCAGGGACAGGCCCAGAAGGAATACCCGGTTCTTGCCGGTGGAATCGGCCAGCTTGCCGAAGGGCACCGACAGACCGCAGGTGGTCAGGGAGTAAACGGTGATGATCCAGCCGATGGTGCCGGCGCTCACGTTGAGATCCGCGCTCATCGAGGGCACGACAATGTTGACTGCGCTTCCCAGGAAGGAAGAGCAGAAGGATGTGGCGATGATGACCCGGGTAATGGTCCGGCGGCGTTTTTCACTGGTTTGGGGGATGTTCTGCATGAGAAGAGTATAATCCTTTCGGCGGCAAGAATCAATTGAAAAACGGGCGGCTTTTGCCCCGCCGGGCCAGCCTTTGTGGTATACTGGCAGTGCCACTCATTGAGTGGCAGAACGACAGAAAGGGTACAAGGCCATGGATGTGAGAACGATAGAGCTTAAGAAGACGATCCTCGAGGACAACGACCGGGACGCGGACCTGCTCCGGCAGCAGCTGCGGGATGAGGGGACGTATTATCTGAACGTGATGTCCTCCCCCGGAAGCGGCAAGACCACGACGCTGATCCGGACGATCCGCACGCTGCAGGACATGGCGGCCGGGCAGCAGAAGGAGAGCCTGAGGATCGGCGTGATGGAGGCGGACATCGACAGCGACGTGGACGCCAGGACCATCATCGAGGAGACCGGCGTGCCGGCGGTGCAGCTGCATACCGGAGGCATGTGTCATCTGGATGCGGACATGTCCCGGCAGGGGCTTGCGGAGCTCGGCGCGAAGGATCTGGATCTGGTGTTCCTGGAGAACGTGGGAAATCTGGTCTGTCCGGCGGAGTTCGATACGGGGGCGGTGAAGAGCGTCGTGATCCTTTCGGTTCCGGAGGGGGACGATAAACCGCTGAAGTATCCCCTGATGTTTCAGGAGGTGGACGCGGTGCTGGTGAATAAGATCGATGCGGCACCGGTGTTCGATTTCGATGAGGAACGGTTTCGGAAGAACCTTCAGACCTGCAATGCGGATGCGCCGGTGTTCTTCCTCTCGGCGGCCACCGGAGAAGGCGCGCAGCAGTGGTGCGGGTGGCTGGATGAACAGGTGCGGAATTTTCTTGGGAGATGACAATGGCAGTAAAAGTAATCGACGTGAACGTCGGCATATTTGACGAAAATGACCGGATCGCGGAGGAGGTCCGCGGGAAGAACCGGGAGAACGGAACGTTTATGATCAACATCATGGCATCGCCGGGAGCGGGAAAGACCTCGACTCTGCTGCGGACCATCGATGCGCTGAAGGGGGATTTCCGCATCGGCGTGATGGAGGCGGATATCGAAGCCAGTGTGGATGCGGAGAAGATGGAGGCGGCGGGCGTGCGCTCGATCCAGGTGCATACCGGCGGAGAGTGCGCGATGGATGCGTCCATGGTGCAGCAGACCCTGCAGCAGTTCGAGACTTCCGATCTGGACCTGCTGTTTATGGAGAACGTAGGGAATCTGGTCTGCACGGCGGAGCAGGATACGGGCGCCCATGTGAACGTGGAGATCCTGTCCCTTCCCGAGGGAGACGACAAGCCGCTGAAGTACCCGCTGATGTTTCGGGTCTGTCAGTGCGTCCTGATCAATAAGATCGATACGCGCTCCTACTTCGCCTTCGACGACGCGGCGGTGACCGAACGGATTCACCGGCTCAACCCCCAGGCGGAGATCTTCTTCGTTTCCGCCAAGACCGGAGAGGGCTTTGATGACTGGATCCGCTGGATCCGGGAGCAGGCAGCGAAGGAGATGGGGAAATGAGCGGAGAGAGGCAATACCGGATCCTGACGATCAATCCGGGATCCACATCCACAAAGATCGCTGTCTTTGAGGACGAAAAAGAATTGTTCGGTGAGACGCTCCGCCACAGCGCCGAGGAACTGGACGTCTTTGAGTCCATTGCGGATCAGTGGGAGTTTCGCAGAGGACTGGTGCTGGACGCGCTGCGGGAGCACGGCATGGGAGCACGCGACATGGACGCGGTCTGCTGCCGGGGCGGGTTGATTCGGCCCATTCCCAGCGGCACCTACCGGGTGAACGAAGCCATGCTCCGGGACTGCAGAGAAGGTTTCATGGGACATCATGCCAGCAACCTGGGAGCACTGATCGGGCATCAGCTGCAGGAGGAGACCGGCGTGCCGGCCTTCGTGGTGGATCCGCCCTCGGTGGATGAGATGTCCGCCAGCGCCTGCTATTCGGGACATCCCCTGATTCGGCGCACCAGCCTGTTTCATGCCCTGAATCAGAAAGCCGTCGCCCGAAGGTATGCCGCCGAGACCGGACGCCGCTATGAGGATCTGAATCTGATCGTCTGCCACATGGGCGGAGGTGTTTCCGTGGGAGCGCATGCCGGCGGCCGGGTGGTGGATACGGAGAACGCCTTCGGCGGTGAGGGCCCCTTCACCCCGGGCCGGGCCGGGAGCATGCCGGTCAATGAGATCATAGAACTGTGCTTCTGCGGAGAGCACAGCCGGGAGGAGATCCTGGACATGATGACCCGGGAGGGCGGAATGCTCGCCTACGCGGGAACCACCAACGTGCAGGAGCTGGTAAGCAGCGCGCAGGAGGGAAACGGGGCAGTCCGCGAGGTTCTGGAGGCATTCTGCTATCAGGTGGCGAAGGAGATCGCCGCCATGTCCGTCGCTGCGCCGGGAAACATCGACCAGATCCTTCTGACCGGCGGCATCGCCTACAGCGCTCCCATCACGGAGCGGCTGCGGGCCCAGACCGAATGGATCGCGCCCGTCACCATCTATCCGGGGGAAGACGAGATGCTCTCCCTGGCGCAGGGAGCCCTCCGGGTGCTCCGGGGGGAGGAAGAAGCGAAGGAATACCGGCCCTGACAATCAAAAACCGACCTGCCGCGCAGATCGGTTTTTTTCTTAGTATCCAGGAAGCGGTTTATTCCGCGGCTTCCGTTTCGGTGGTTTCACCGCCGTCCTCTGTGCCGTCCGCTCCCTCGGCATCATCGGCCGGCTCCTCCATCGGCTCGTTCGGGATGATCTCCAGCTCTCCGCCATTGTTGTCGGATGCCCAGCCGATCCAGGTCTTGCCCGGGTTCAGATTCGCGTAGACGACTGCCGCCTTAACGGCTGCATCGATCTCCTCCTGCGTCTTGCCCTCATCGGTAGCGGCGGCTTCCGCTTCGGCCTTCGCGGCTTCGGTCGCGTCCGCGTCGATCAGATACAGCTTATGCTTCTTGATCTTCCATTCGATGTTCTTGACGGTTCCCTGGCTGAAGAGCTTGCCTTCACCGCCTCCCAGAGCGTAGTCGCAGTAGGTGACGCTGCCGGTGCTGCCGGGGCCTTCGTAATTGTCCTTGGTGATGTATTCGGTGTCGTCAAAGAGGACCAGAAGATTGTCCCGCTTCAGATCGTTCTTGAACGCGTCGGTGTGATACTGCTGATCTTCTTCGTTATAAGTCCAGACCTTGGTCTCCCAGTTGGTCTGCTTGGAGAACTGCAGACGGATCTCATCGGCCTGAATGTTGCTCATGAGCTCCGCAGTTTCGTTGAAGTTCAGCTTGGTCGGGATCTTCGGCTCGGTGCGGCAGCCATACTCCTCAATAGCGGCGGGGACTTTGTCGCCGTACAGGATGCCGGTATGCTCCATGGAGACGCCCCGGGAGGAATCCCGGTCGAACAGACCGCATTCGTTGGCGAAACTCATCTGGTTGATGTGGTCGATGTTGTCGTCCTTGAAGACCGTTGAGGCGCCCACGTACAGTCCCTTGGAATGGCTCATGCCCCAGTGGATGAAAATGGAATCAAAGCACTCCGAAAACCGGATGAACGGGGGACGGGCGCTTCTCAGCGGTCCCACCTGCTCCGGCATCTTATTGTAGTCGGAGAAGAACCAGAGGGTCCGGGTGATGCCGCCTTCCACTTCGCCTTCCAGAATGATGTCCGGGGAGTACTCCTCGTCATCCATGCCCCACTGAGGTCTGGCATCCGGAGAGTTCTCCACGACGACCGCGACGATCCTCTGGTTGATGGCGTTCTCGTCGTAGCCCTGTTCGGCGGTAGCCCCGGTCAGGGGGTTGGTGATCGGTTCCGGCTCCGGCGGTGGAGCAGCCGCTTCTTCATTGCTGCCGGAGCAGGCGGTCAGCAGAAATGCACCGCCGGCACAGGCGAGCGCAGCGGCGAGAACCAGCGCTGCAACTATTTTTGAATTCTTCATAATGTAATCTCCTGATTGTCAGATGATAACTTAACTCCTATGATACAACAAATGGCAACAAATGGCAACCAAAGCCTTTGCTTCAGAAAAACACAAAAAAACAAAGAAAGCTATTGCAATTTTCTGAAAATATGGTAATATAGAGTCACAGAAAGGACAAAGACCTCTCGAGTCAATAGATTCAGGAAGTTATAGCCAGAGGAGCGGCCTTACGAGAGAGCCTGACAAGCAGGACGCGAAATAAGAAGAAAGAGGCAGACGCGAAGTACAACTGAATAGAGGATCTTGAAACTGAGAAGATTCGGCCGGGTGATCGGACGGGATGCCTTGAACCGGAGGACACCGAGGTAGAATCAGAGAAAGGAAGTGAGAGAAGTGAGGGTTTTACAGATCGACAGATAACGGGCTGCGAGGAAGAGAAGAAACGAATCGCAGCCCATTTTTTATGTTTTTGTGGTATACTGTTTTGACGGTACAATTCCTGTGAGGAAGAGAGGCAGAGACGATGACGCTGCTCCAGGCGGACAATTTAGCGGTAGGATACGATTCAACCCCGGTGGTGCGGGGGATTTCCTTTGCCGTGGAGGCGGGGGATTACCTGTGCATCGTCGGAGAAAACGGCTCCGGCAAGACCACGCTCATGAAGACCCTGCTGGGACTGCAGGATCCCATCGAAGGACGGATCATCCGAGGGGAGAACCTGGGGAAGGATGAGATCGGCTATCTGCCCCAGCAGACGCAGATCCAGAAGGATTTTCCCGCTTCCGTGCGGGAGGTCGTTCTGTCGGGCTGTCAGGCAAAGGCTGGCTTTCGTCCCTTCTATAACCGTCAGGAAAAGGAAACCGCTGCGAGGAACATGGAGCGGATGGGGATCGCAGAGCTCGCGGATCGCTGCTACCGGGACCTGTCCGGAGGGCAGCAGCAGCGGGTCCTGCTGGCAAGAGCCCTGTGCGCGGCAGAGAAGATCCTGCTGCTGGATGAGCCGGTCTCCGGTCTGGATCCGAAGGTGACCGCGGAGATGTACGCCCTGATCCGTCAGCTGAATGAGGATGGGGTCACGATCCTCATGATCTCCCACGATATCGACGAGGCGCTGGGATTCGCGACGCACATTCTGCATGTCAGCGACCATGTCTTCTTCGGAACCAGGGAGGCGTTTTTAAGCAGCGAGGAAGGCCGCAGATTCACCGGATGGGAAGGAGGAACTGTCGAATGATCGCTCAGCTCATCGAATACATGCAGTATCCTTTCGTCGTCTATGCGATGATCGTCGGCTGTCTGATCGCTCTTTGTTCATCCCTTCTCGGGGTGACGCTGGTGCTGAAGCGGTTCTCCTTTATCGGAGACGGTCTGAGCCATGTGGCTTTCGGGGCACTGGCCATTGCCAGCGTTCTGAAGATGAGCAATCAGATGCTGCTGATCCTGCCGATCACGATGATCAGCGCCGTGCTGCTGCTTCGCTCCGGACAGAGACGTCAGATCAAGGGCGATGCCGCGCTGGCGATGATCTCTGTGGGAGCGCTGGCCTTCGGATATCTGATCATGAATGTTTTTTCCACCTCGTCCAATCTGTCGGGAGACGTCTGCAGCACTCTGTTCGGATCCACTTCGATCCTGACCCTGACCGGACAGGAGGTCGCCATGTGCGCCGGATTATCCATTGCGGTGATCATCCTTTATGTGCTGCTGTACAACAAGATCTTCTCGGTGACCTTTGATGAGGACTTCGCCAGAGCCACCGGTACGCGGGCGGATCTGTACAATCTGATCATCGCCATCGTGATCGCCGTGATCATCGTCGTTGCCATGAGTCTGGTGGGGGCCCTTCTGATCTCGGCGCTGGTGGTTTTCCCGGCGCTTTCCGCGATGCGGCTTCTGCGCAGCTTTCGCTCCGTGACCATCTGCTCCGCCGTCATCTCCGTGCTCTGCGCATTCTTCGGGATCGTTATCTCGATCCTGGCAGGGACACCGGTGGGCTCAACCATCGTGGCGATCGATGTACTGGCATTTTTGATCTGCTGGATCGCCGGCCGAATCATGGGCACATCCGCGTAATCCGGACAGAACGACAGGTAAAATGAATGGATCATACTTTGAATGAAAAATACGAAAAGCTGCAGCGGATCCTTCGGGAATGCGGCGGCGCGGCGGTGGCGTTTTCCAGCGGGGTGGACTCGACCTTCCTTCTGAAAGCGGCCCGCGATGCGCTGGGTGAAAACGTGCTGGCGATTACAACGACAGCGCCCTATTTCCCTGCCCGGGAATCCGAAGAGACCAGGCGGTTCTGTGAGGAGCAGGGGATCCGCCATATCGTGGCGGATTTTGACGGGCTGTCCATCCGGGAGATCCGGGAAAACCCCCCGGACCGGTGTTATTATTGTAAGAAAGCGCTGTTTCAGAATATGAAGCGGATCGCCGGCAGCGAGGGAAGCTATGTTCTCATGGAGGGCTCCAATACCGACGATGATGGGGATTTCCGTCCGGGCCACCGCGCGATCCGGGAGCTGGGGATCCGAAGCCCGCTGCGGGAGGCGGGACTGTCCAAGGCGGACATCCGAAGCCTGTCAAAGGAGATGGGCCTTGCTACCTGGAACAAGCCATCCTTTGCATGTCTTGCTTCCCGGTTCCCTTACGGAGAAGAGATTCATGAGGAGAAGCTGCGGATGGTGGAGCAGGCGGAGGATTATCTGCTGAGCCGGGGGTTCACCCAGATGCGGGTAAGGATCCACGAAGGCAGAAACGGCGATTCCATCGCCCGGATCGAACTTCCCGAAGAGGACATCGGCCGGCTCGCGGATGCGGAGCTCAGGGCGCAGATCCGGGAGAAGCTTGCGGGCATCGGGTTTTCCTATGTTTCATTGGATCTGGCAGGGTTTCAGAGCGGAAGCCTGAACCGGGGACTGGATCAGGACACCCTTCGAAGGGGAATGGCCTCCGCCGACTGAGACTTCACAGCCGGCCTGTTTTTTGGTACAATGAATCATAACGCTCCGCAAGGGGAACGCAGAAAGGAAAAACCCTCATGATCCTGATCAAGGAATTCGAATTTGATGCCGCCCACAATCTGATCCACTACCATGGCAAGTGCGAACGGCTGCACGGGCATACTTACAAGCTGGTTGTGAAACTGGAAGGTGTGCGGGGTCCGGAGGATATGGTCTACGATTTCACGCAGCTGAAGCGTCTGGTGAAGGAACAGGTGCTGGAGGAGTTTGATCATCATTATATCAATGATTTCATCCCGCAGCCCACAGCGGAGAATATCGCGGTCTATATCTGGGACAAGCTGGAGCCGCTGGTGCGCACAGACAACGCGCGCCTGTATGAGATCGAGGTGTGGGAGACCAGGACATCCGGCATCATTTACAGGGGTGAGGAGGCACGATGAAGGACGTTCAGAACGAGAAAGATACCAGAAACATCTATCTGCATCAGGTAGGAATACGGGACCTGAAGTATCCCGTCGTGATCCGAAACGGCGAAGGAGAGACCTTCCCGGTCACGGCACAGATCAGCCTTTCCGCCGATCTGGAGCCGCAGCAGAAGGGGACGCACATGTCCCGGTTCGTGGAGGTGCTGACCCAGTACAATCAGATGGACCTTCCCACCATCCGCCAGCTTCTGGAAGCCATCCGGGAGCGTCTGGAGGCGAGAAACAGCTTCTGCCGGTTTCAGTTCGACTACTATATCTGGAAGAAGTCTCCGGTGACCGGCAGGGAATCCTATCTGGCGCTGGAGGTTGAATACAAGGGAGCGTTGCGGGATGACGAGCTGGACTTTCATATGACGGTCCGCACACCGGTCACCACTCTCTGCCCCTGCTCCAAGGAAATATCCGACTACTCGGCGCACAATCAGCGGGCGATCGTTTCCATCACGATACGGACGAATCAGTACATCTGGATCGAGGATGTATCCAGGGTCGCCGAGGCGGCTGCGTCCTGCCCGGTGTACTCTCTGCTGAAGCGGCCGGATGAGAAATACGTGACGGAGTACGCCTACGATCATCCCAAGTTCGTGGAGGATGTTGCCAGAGACGCGAAGCTGCTGATCGACGGCATGGAGGAAATGGAAGGCGTCGAGAGCTATGTGATCGAGGTCGAAAGTCTGGAGAGCATACACAATCATTCCGCCTATGCGAAGGTGGAGGGATTCAGAGTATAAACAATTACCGTTCATATGTGAGGAAAGGAGAAAGCAATGGATCTGGTAAAGAAGATTGAAGGACTGAAGGATAAGGCAGAAGAGGTTCTGGATAAGACAGACGTTGATGATAAGCTCATCGCGAAGGCCGGAGAACTCAAGGGCAAGGCTCAGGCGGCACTGGACAAGACAGACGTCGACGATAAGCTGATCGCCAAGGCCAAGGAAGTCAAGGACAAGGCAGAAGGCTCGGTACAGGGCGCTCTGGACAAGACCGACATTGACGATAAGCTCAAGGCCAAGGCCAAGGAAGCTCTGGATAAGACCGATATCGATGACAAGCTCATCGCGAAAGCGAAAGAGATCAAAGAAAAGATCTGATAATGGACGAAAAAGAAATCAGACGGCAGCTGCGAAAGGTCCGGCACAAGGAGACGGAGATCCTGACGAGGAGCCGGTTTGCCAAAGGTGTCAATCTGGAGAGCATCCTGAACAAATACATTCCGGATTCTCTCGAAAACACATTGAACACGGCGTTCCGCGAGGCGTTTCGGCTCATCTTCGATAAGGGCAGCGGGATCATCGGCAAGACCTTTAACGAACAGAAGATCCGCTCCGGCGGAGGATCCGAAGCGCAGGCTCAGAAGCAGTGGATGACCGACATGCTCCTGACCAGTGTGGAGGGCACCGGCCTCGGACTGATCGGGGTCGGGCTTCCGGATATCGCGGTATTCACCGGAATGCTTCTGCGGTCCATCTATCAGACGGCAGCGAGCTATCAGTTCGAGTACACGACAAAAACGGAGCAGGTGTTCATTCTGAAGCTGATCGAAGGGGCGCTGGCCAGAGGGAAGCGGGCTGAGGAGCTGAGCAGTGAGGTGGATGCTCTGATGCGCCGCATCGACCGGGAAAACTACGACTATTACGGCAACATCAACGAACAGATCGAAGCGGCAGCCAAGGCCCTTTCGGATGAGACTCTCTATCTGAAATTTGTACAGACCATTCCCATCGTCGGCATCGCGGGGGGATTGTCCAACCCCATCTACCTGAACAAGGTAAAAAACTATGCCGATGTGAAATACCGTAAGCGCCGGCTGCTCATCCAGCAGAGGCAGGCACGGGACAATGCGTAAACGCATAGAGAAGACCTCGATTGAATGCAGAATCCCAAAAAGGGACTTGATTCAAATCGAGGTTTTGTGTCATACTATAAAGACTGGTGTAAAAGTAGAACTATAGTATGAGGTTGAGTTTAGAAGGAGAGTACTATGACAGCAACACAAATCATTGCGCTTGCAATCTTCGTCGCAGTCATCGCGGTCATCGTATCCGAGAAGCTGCACAGAGCTGCCTGCGCGCTGATCGGCGCCATGCTTCTGGTATTGATCGGTATTCTGGAGCCGAAGGAGGCCCTGGATTTCATCGATTTTAATACTATAGGCGTACTCATCGGCATGATGATGTTTGTCGCCGTTGTCAAGAATTCGGGTCTGTTCGAATTCCTTGCGGTAAAATCCGCGAAGATCGCCAAGGGAAACCCCTGGCGGATCATGATCGCATTCATGATCATCACAGCGGTGCTTTCGGCATTCCTGGATAACGTTACCACCGTCCTGCTGATCGGACCGATGACCTTCAGCATCTGTCAGAAGCTGGAGCTGAATCCGGTTCCGTATCTGATGACCCAGATCATTTCGTCCAACGTCGGCGGTACCGGCACCCTGATCGGTGACCCGCCGAACATCATGCTGGGAAGCGCGGCGAATATCAGCTTCCTGCAGTTCGTCATGTACGACGGACCGATCGTTGTCATCACCATGGTGGCGACGGTATTCGCCTTCAAGTTCATCTACAAGAAGGGACTGTCCGTCTCCCCGGAGAAGATGGAACTGATCATGCAGATGAATGAGGGAGAGATGATCAAGGACCGCGTCCTGTTCATCAAGAGCGTCATTATGATCTTCCTGGTTGCTGTCGCGTTCCTGCTGCATGATACGCTGGAGCTGAAGACCAGCATCATCGCGCTGTCCTGCGCGGCCCTGATGATCATGATCGGAAAGCAGGACGTCGAGGAGACGGTCCACGACGTTGAGTGGCCGACCATCGTATTCTTCGCCTTCCTGTTCATCGTGGTTGGAGGTCTGGAGAAGGTGGGTCTGATCCATATGCTGGCGGAGACACTGATCAACGCCACCGGATCCCATTACGTGATCCTGATGATCGTCATTCTGTGGGTGTCCGCGATCTGCTCCGCGGTCCTGGACAACATCCCGTTCGTCGCGACCCTGATCCCGCTGATCCTGACCATGGAGGCGGAGGGCATCGACGTATGGCCGCTCTGGTGGGCGGTTTCCATCGGAGCCTGCTTCGGCGGCAACGGTACCATCATCGGTGCGTCCGCCAACGTCGTACTGACCGGTATCGCCGGCAGAAGAGGTTATCCGATCACCTTCGTGGACTTCCTGAAGATCGGAGCGCCGATGATGCTTCTGTCCATCGTACTGGCCACCGGTTATCTGCTCGTTATATTCGGCAGGTACTGGGGATAGTCCGGGAAGGCCCGAAAACCGACACAAACGTAGAATCGAAGAGGGAATTGCCATTGACAATTCCCTTTTTTTGTACGATATTAGTATTGTACGTATCAAATACAGAAACCTTCCGGGGGTGCGGATCATGATCAGAGAAATTACTATCAATACCCACAGCAGCATTCGGATTCAGGGGGATCAGGTCATTTATTTCGACCCGTTTCAGATCACCGAGGAAACCCATGACGCGGATGTGATCTTTATCACCCACGATCACCACGATCACTTCGAACCGGCGTCCATCGAGAAGATCCTGAAGGACGATACGATGATGGTTCTTCCCAGAACGTGCTTTGAAAGCTGGACCAGCTCCGGCCTGATCGTGACGCAGGTGATCCAGCTGGATCCGGAGGAGAAGATCGATATGGGAGGATTTCAGATCGAAACCGTTCCCGCCTACAATCATCTGAAGCCGTTTCATCCGAGGAAGAAGGGCTGGCTGGGATACATCGTCACGGCAGAGGGCCGCAGGATCTACGTCGCCGGGGATACGGACGTGACCGATGAGAACCGTCAGGTCCGCTGCGATATCGCCTTCGTCCCGGTGGGCGGCAAGTACACCATGAACGCTGCAAAGGCTGCAGAGCTGATCAATGAGATCGAGCCGGAGATCGCCGTTCCCACCCACTATGGCAGTGTCGTCGGCAGGGAAACGGACGGTCAGGATTTCAAGGCGGCGGTGAAGGAAGGGATCCGTGTTCCCCTGCTGATCCGGCCGGAGAAGGAAGATACAAGCGAACAATAATAAGAAATGGAGATACAGGTTTATGCCAATTACTGACTTGCTGGTAAGGAATGCGAAAGAGTATGGAGATGAAGTCGCGCTGATCGAGATCAATCCGGATGCGGAGGATTCCCAGCGCCGTACATGGAAGGAGTTTTCTCTGATCGAGTCCAATCCTCACGATGTGGGACGAAAGGAAATGACCTGGAAGGATTTTGACGTCCGGGCGAACCGGTTCGCCAACTTCCTGCTGACCCGGGGGATCAAGAAGGGGGATAAGATCGCCATCCTGATGATGAACTGTCTGGACTGGCTTCCGGTCTACTTCGGAATACTGAAGACGGGAGCGCTGGCGGTGCCCCTGAATTTCCGGTACACCTCCGATGAGATCAAATACTGCCTGAAGAAGGCGGACTGCACGGGCCTGGTGTTCGGCTCGGAATTCGTCGGCCGTATTGAGAACATCTGTGACCGGATCCCGGATGTGAATCTGCTGCTGTATGTAGGAGAGGACTGTCCAGTCTTTGCAGAAAGCTACGACCAGTACATCGAATACTGCTCCTCGAAGGCACCGGACATTCGTCTGACCGACGATGATTTCGGAGCGATCTATTTCTCTTCGGGAACCACGGGATTCCCCAAGGCGATCCTCCACAAGCACCGGAGCCTCACCCACTCGGCGAGGTGCGAGCAGAAGCACCACGGGCAGACCAGAGATGACTGCTTCCTCTGCATCCCGCCCCTGTACCATACCGGCGCCAAGATGCACTGGTTCGGCAGCCTGCAGGCGGGCAGCCGGGCGGTCATCCTCAAGGGCACCAAGCCGGAGTTCATTCTGAAAGCGGCTTCCGAGGAGCACTGCACCATCGTATGGCTGCTGGTGCCCTGGGCTCAGGACATCCTGGATGCCATCGACAGCGGCGCCGTGAATCTGAATGATTATCAGCTGGATCAGTGGCGGCTGATGCACATCGGAGCGCAGCCGGTACCCCCCAGCCTGATCAAGCGCTGGAAGAAGGTCTTCCCGGATCACGACTACGATACCAATTACGGACTCAGCGAGTCCATCGGACCGGGATGCGTGCATCTTGGGATCGAGAACATTCATAAGGTCGGTGCCATCGGCAAGGCCGGATACGGATGGGAGACCAGGATCATCGGTCCTGACGGGCTGGATATCATGAAACCGGGACAGGTCGGCGAGCTGGCGGTCTACGGCCCCGGCGTCATGACCTGCTACTACAACGATGAGGAAGCGACGGATGAGGTGCTGAAGAACGGCTGGCTCTACACCGGAGATATGGCAGAGATGGACGAGGACGGTTTCATCTATCTGGTCGACCGTAAGAAAGATGTCATCATTTCCGGCGGAGAGAACATCTACCCGGTTCAGATCGAGGACTTCCTGCGCAAGCACGATGACATCAAGGACGTAGCGGTCATCGGACTGGCGGACGCCAGACTGGGTGAGATCGCCGCCGCCATCATCGAACTGAAGGAGGGAAGGGAAACCTATGAGGAGGAGATCGAGGAATTCTGCCTGGATCTGCCGAGGTATAAGAGACCGAGAAAGATCATCTTTGCCGATGTTCCCAGAAATCCCACCGGCAAGATCGAGAAACCTCTGCTGCGAAAGAAATACGCGGCGGAAGGTCTGGTTGCAAAAGAGATCGAAAAAGGTTAAAATAGCTCTACCGTTATTGCTTTGAACCGGCGCGGCGGAACGCGCGAAGAAAGGACGACAATCATGAAGTATGTATGTGACCTGTGTGGATGGGAATACGACGAAGAAGCCGGATATCCGGATGGCGGCATCGCTCCGGGAACCCCGTGGGCGGAAGTTGCAGAGGATTTTGAGTGCCCTCTGTGCGGAGCATCCAAGGATCAGTTCAGCGAAGACGAATAATCCCGTTTGCGAAAGAGAAGGGGCTGCGGCATAAGCTGTGGCCCTGTTTTTGATAAGGAGAGAACATGAGACTCATTTCGTGGAATGTGAACGGCCTGCGGGCCGCGATGGGAAAGGGTTTTCTGGAGTTTGTCCGGGAGCAGGATCCGGATGTCATCTGCGTTCAGGAAACGAAGATGCAGGAAGGGCAGGCTGAGGTACCCCTGGAGGGATACCATCAGTACTGGTGCTCCGCGGAGAAGAAGGGTTATTCGGGTACGGCTGTTTTCACGAAGCGGCAGCCGCTGTCGGTAAGCTATGGCATCGGGATCGATGTCCACGACCATGAAGGCCGGGTGATCACAGCGGAATACGAGGACTTTTATCTGGTCAATGTCTATGTGCCGAACTCCCAGAATGAGCTGAAGCGGCTGGATTACCGGATGCAGTGGGAGGATGACTTCCGCAGCTACCTGAAATCGCTGGAGGCGGACAAGCCGGTCATCACCTGCGGCGATTTCAATGTTGCCCACAGGGAGATCGATCTGAAGAATCCGAAGACCAACCGCAGGAATGCGGGATTTACCGATGAGGAACGGGAGAAGATGACCGAGCTGCAGGAGGCGGGATTCATCGATACCTGGCGGTATTTCTATCCGGATACCGAAGGGGTCTATTCCTGGTGGAGCTACCGGTTCAATGCGCGCAAGAATAACGCCGGATGGCGGATCGACTACTTTCTCGTTTCCCGGGCTCTGGAAGAACGGCTTGGGAAGGCGGAGATCCTGACCGAAGTCATGGGCAGCGATCACTGCCCGGTCACACTGGAGATCCGGTAGGTCCCCCGGGGCAGATCCGGATCAACGCAATATCGGATCGAAAGCAAAGGATACTTCTCAGCGAAGTATTTTTTGTTTGCGCCGCCGTGACCGACCATGTTGGAGAAGGATTCGCCGCAGCAGGAAAAGAGGAGCCGCCTGCGGGATCCTCCGGTGCTCCCGCTCGCAACACCGGCGGTGCTCCCGCTCGCAACACCGGCGGTGCTCCCGGACAGTAACGCCTGCAGCTGATGCTCCAGATCCTCTCGGGCGAGCTCTCCCTCCACCAGCTGACGAAAGGCGGGGTGAAACGAGTGCCCGCAGGTCCTGCGGTTTTCGGAGGTCTCCGAGATCAGATCCGTGCTCTTGAGCCCGACCCGCAGGATCGTGATGCCGGCATCGTCCAGAATGCGGTACATCTCCTTCGTGACGGCAACGGCCTCTTCTGTGGTCAGGGGATGATAGAGCCCTGCGGCGTAGCGGCGGGCAAGCTCCGTGTCCTCCAGCACGACCGTCGGGTAAAGGCGGGCCAGGGAAGGTCCGATCTTCACGGTCTGACGTGCGGAGTCAATGCATTTTTCCGGGCTGTCCTGGGGAAGGCCGATCATCAGCTGGATGCCAAGCTCGAATCCGTATTCTTTGATCAGATCACAGGCGCGGTACACGTCCTCGGCGGTATGACCCCGGCGGCTTGCGCGAAGGACCTCCGGGTCAAAGGACTGCACGCCCAGCTCGATGATGTCCACGCCATAGGCGCGCAGCTGATCGAGGATGGGAGCATCGATGTAATCGGGACGGGTGGAGAGATGGATCTTATCGATTCGTCCCTGATCCTTGTATTCCTTCGTGACAGCAAGAAACGCGGCCTGTTCCTCCATGGGAAGGCCGGTAAAGCTCCCTCCGTAAAACGCGGCTTCGATCGTTTCCAGCCCCGATCCGGACCCGTCCAGCCTTTGCATGGTGGAGAGCCACTGGTCCAGAATGCGCCGTACGTCCTGAGGTGTGACGTCCGGCTGACGCGCTGTGATCGCCCGCTGATTGCAGAAGACACAGGCGTGGCCGCAGCCGCGGTGCGGTATGAAAATCGGTATGATCGCGTGCTTTTTCATGACGTAAATATTGTATCACAAATGCTCCGGAGGCTGTGGTAAAATATACCCATGAGTATCAGACACAATGCCATTACCCGCAGATTTGAATCCCGCAGAAAAAAACCCGCAGACCGCAGACTTCTGATTCCGGTCATCGTTGCGGGTGTCTTCGTTTTTGGCATCGCTCTGATGGGGATCCACTACTATTCGGAGCAGACGTATCTTTTCCTGAATGGAGAGGCCGAAATGACGGTGGGCCTGCAGGGCGTCTTTGAAGATCCCGGGGTAACGGCAAAGAGCTGGGGCCGTGATGTTTCCGATCAGACGGAGATCACCGGCGGACCGGACTTGAAGACCCCGGGAGAATACTGCGTCACCTATACGTCCGGAGACCTGCATGTGGAGCGGACGGTTACCGTGCTGGACCACATGGTGCCGGAGCTGAAGCTGAAAGGCGACCGGAACATCTCCATGAAGCTGGGAGAGACCTTTGAGGAGCCGGGGTATACGGCTTCGGATGACAGCGGCAGGGATCTGACGGATCAGGTTCAGGTCTCGGAGCAGTCATTTGACCGGGCGGGGACATGGAAGATCCGCTATACCGTCAGCGACAGGGAAGGCCGGAAGACCCGCCTCACCCGAAAGGTGACGATTGAGCCCAATACGGAATACGAGACCCCGGGGCTTCCGATCTGTATGTATCACTACGTATACGATGAGAATGATCCGCCCGATGATGTCAACGGGCGCTATAAAAACTACATCAGCCGGCAGGATCTGATCGAGGAGATGAACTGGCTGAACGAGGAAGGGTATTACTATCCCAGCTGGGAGGAGGTCCGGGACTATGTGGACGGTAAACTCCTGCTTCCGGCGAAAAGCATCGTGCTCACCTTCGATGACGGGGAATATGCGACGCTGGATCAGCTCATCCCCATCGTGGAGCAGACCCATGTGCCGGTTACCAGCTTCCTGATCACGGAGCATGCCGGTGAGAAGAAGGTGAAACAATACAGAAGTGAATACCTGCGCTTCGAGTCCCATACCCACGGGCTGCATCACGCCGGGGGCGCGGCAGGCTACCGGGGAATGCTCCCGGTGATCGATTATGAGAGCGGTCTGGCGGATCTGAAGAAATCCATCGAGATCTGCGGCAGCGGGCTGGCCATCGCTTACCCCTACGGGGATTACAATGAGAACACCCGTCAGATCACCGAAGCGGCAGGCTTTCTCGTGGGTGTTACGACCCAGTTCGGCAACGCCCGTCCGGGAATGAATCCGTTGGCCCTTCCGCGGATACGCATGTGGCAGGATCAGACGCTGGAATACTTCCAGAGAAACGTCGCTCCTCCGCAGACTCCGGAGCCGGCGGTTCAGTAGTTTGGTTTGGTCTTTTATCCACGGCGGCTTTGTGGTAAAATAGCCCCATGGTTCACATCGGAAACAGCTGGGACGAGAAGCTCAGAGGAGAATTTGATAAGGATTATTACCTGCAGCTGCGGGAATTTCTGAAAGAGGAGTACGCCAGCCGGACCGTTTTTCCGGGCATGTACGATATTTTCAACGCACTGAAGTACACACCCTACGAGGAGGTCCGGGCGGTGATTCTGGGACAGGATCCCTATCACGAGCCGGGACAGGCCCACGGGCTGTGTTTTTCTGTGCAGAAAGGCGTGCCCGCGCCCCCGTCTCTGGTGAATATCTTCCGGGAGCTGAAGGAGGATCTGGGGATCGATCCGCCGTCCCACGGGTGTCTGGAGAGCTGGGCGAGAAACGGTGTGCTTCTGCTCAATACCGTTCTGACGGTACGGGAGCATGCGGCCCATTCCCACAAGGGCAAAGGCTGGGAGATCTTTACCGATCGTGTGATCCGGCTGCTGAACGAGCGCCCGGAGCCGATGGTGTTCATTCTGTGGGGAAGACCTGCCGGAATGAAGGCGGACCTGATCACATCGCCTCAGCACGAGATCATTACAGGGGCGCATCCGAGTCCGCTGTCGGCTCACCGGGGATTCTGGGGCGGCCGGTATTTTTCCCGGACCAATGATTTTCTGGTGCGGTCGGGAAGCCAGCCCATCGACTGGAGGATTCCGGAATGAAGCTGCTTCTGATCTACTGGGCATTTCTGATCATCGGATATGCCGCAGGCAGCGGGCTGCGAAGAGCGGAGAAACACGTCGGATCGCTGCCCGCGTGCATGATGGTGACGGTCTACTGTCTTTGTTTTGTCATGGGTCTGCGCATGGGCGTCAACGAGCAGGTGACATCGAATCTGGGTGTCATCGGGCTGCAGGCGCTGGTGATCACGTTCTTCTGTATCACCGGAAGCATGCTGGCCATTTTCGGTGCCCGCCGGATCCTGCGGATGGACCGCTATGGAGACCGGATCCTTCCGGAAGACTGCACAGTCCGCAGGCCGGAGGGCCGCGGGGCGGACCGAGAGTTGGACCGCGGAGCGGCGGCATCCGGCGGCACCGGGCGAAAGGAGCCTGGCGGCAGCCAGCCGGAGGATGCTGAAGGCACTCAGCCGGAGGATGGCAGCGGCCTGGATGTGCGAAGCACGCTGATCCTGCTGTCGGTGGTGGCTGCCGGAATGCTCATCGGAGCATTCATCCTGGCCAGGCGGGGGGAGGTCTTCCTGTTCTGGTTTGACGGCGCCAGCAATATGACGATGGTGGTGGTCCTGTGCGTACTCATGTTTCTGGTGGGACTGGACATGGGTTATTCCGGCAACGCGATCGAGAACCTGCGGACCGCCGGTGTGAAGATGCTGATCTTCCCCGTCGCCACGATGGTCGGAACCATGGTTTTCGGCATCGGTGCCTGCCTGATCCTGGGATTCACCCTGCGGGAGAGCGCGGCGATCCCCATCGGTTTCGGCTGGTACAGCTACGCACCCATCGTTATTGCGGGTGCCGGACAGCAGTACATTGTAGCCAGCGCTGTTTCCTTCATGCACAACGTGATCCGGGAGGTATCCGGGATCATCCTGATTCCGGTAGCGGCGAAGAAGTTCGGATACCTGGAGGCAACCAGCATTCCGGGCATTGCGGCGATGGACGTCTGTATGCCCATCGTCGGGCGTGCCTGCCGGGAGGATACAATGATCTATTCATTCAGCATCGGGCTGATCATGTGCGTCGTCACATCCGTCGGAGTTCCGTTGATTATGGGAGTATAAAGATATATGAGCGAGAAACAGAAAATCATCAACATTGCAGTCATTGCCCACGTCGATGCCGGCAAATCCACCCTGGTGGATGCCTTCCTGAATCAGAGCGGCGTATTCCGCGAGAATCAGCAGGTGGTCGACTGTGTCATGGACAGCGACGATATCGAGCGGGAGCGGGGCATTACCATCTATTCCAAGAACTGCTCCGTCATGCACGGGGATGTGAAGATCAACATCGTCGATACGCCGGGACACGCGGATTTTTCGTCGGAGGTCGAGCGGATCATCAAGACGGTGGATACGGTCATTCTGCTGGTGGATTCCAGCGAAGGCCCGATGCCGCAGACCCGGTTCGTGCTGAAGAAATCCCTGGAGCAGGGACTTAATCCGATCCTGCTGATCAACAAGATCGACAAGAAGGATGCCCGGATCGATGAGGTGGTGGATGAGGTCTATGAGCTGTTCATGGATCTGGAGGCAAATGACGAACAGCTGGATTTCCCGATTCTCTACGGCATCGCCCGGCAGGGCATCGTGGTCCGCGATCCCTCCGAGGTCAGCGGAATGACGGTGGAGAGCGGCGCCGGACAGGTGGATCATGAGGGGAAACCCATGAAGATCAAGAAGTCGGCCAAGGGCATGAACGGCCTGGACATCACACCGCTGTTTGAAACCATCATTGAGCACTGTGAGCCGTATCCGGACCGGAACGAGGAGCCTCTGCAGCTGCAGATCTCGGCGCTGGCTTACGATGACTACATCGGCCGGCTGGGCATCGGCCGGGTCACCAAGGGCATCGTGAAGGAAGCGAGTACCGTTTCCGTGGCCGGAGAAGGGGGCGCGGTGAAGGAGCGGAAGATCAACCAGGTCTTCGTGTACCGCGGACTGAAGCGGGTGCCGACCGAACAGGCGGAGGCGGGAGACATCGTTGTGGTTTCCGGCATCTCCGACATTTCCATCGGCGAGACCATCTGCGCTCAGGGTCAGCCGGATCCGCTGCCGATGATCTCCATCGAGGAGCCGACCCTGTCCATGTATTTCATGGTCAACAAATCCCCCTTCGCCGGCAAGGTGGGTAAGTTCGTCACCTCCCGCCACATCCGGGAGCGTCTGATGAAGGAACTGGAGGTGAACGTGGGTCTGCGGGTCGAGGAGACCGATTCCACCGACAGCTTCAAGGTCTCCGGCAGGGGCGAGCTGCATCTGTCGATCCTGATCGAGAACATGCGGCGGGAAGGCTATGAGCTGGCGGTCTCCAAGCCGGAGGTCATCATGCGAAAGGATGAAAAAGGCCGGATGCTGGAGCCGATCGAGGAGGTCGTGATCGATGTGCCCGACGAATACTCCGGTTCGGTCATCTCCAAGCTGAACATCCGCAAGGGAATGATGCAGCAGATGAGAAGCGAGAACGGTTACACCCGGCTGGAATACCTGGCGCCCACCAGAGGCCTGCTGGGCTACCGCAGCGAGTTCATCAATGACACGAGAGGCGAAGGCACTATGGTCCGCCGCTTCGAGAAGTTCGATGCCTTCGCCGGTGAGATCCCGCAGCGGATCAACGGCGTTGCCATCGCTCAGGAGGAGGGAGTCACCACGCCCTACGCGATCTTTAACATCGCGGAGCGGGTGCAGATGTTCGTGGAGCCCGGCACCCATGTGTACGAAGGCATGATCGTAGGGATGAACGCCCGCAGCGACGACATGGTGGTCAATCCCTGCAAGGCGAAGAAGGCGACCAATATGCGCGCGGCCGGAAGCGACGAGAACATCAAGCTGGCGCCCGCCAGAGTGTTCACGCTGGAAGAGGCGCTGGAGTTCATCGACGACGATGAGCTGGTGGAGATCGTTCCGGACGACATCCGCCTGAGAAAGAAGATCCTCTCCGAGCTGGACCGCCGGCGGGATGCGCGAAAGTCCCGGAACGGATAGAGCTTCGCAAAAATGCTCGGTGGTTTCCCGCCGCTGACCCTGCAAAGGCTGGCCAGCACGTTACCAAATTCTGGCATTATTGTACCTGAACATGCTTTCAGAGTGATTTTTACAATGATCTGCTGCGGTTTTTGAACCTAAACCGTAGTTCAGATCATTTTTTACAATATCGGCCCGTCTCAGCTCCATGTCATGCTGACCGGTCAGTCAATAATCGATAAAAAATGCTTATACAGATTCGATTTATTGACTGAAGAAAAATATCTTTGTAAATATCCATCTGAACTCCCGATTTGGTTCAAAAAGCCCCTTCCGGTTTTGTAAAAAATCATCGGAAGTCCCGAATCAGGTACAAAAACGGATGCTTTTGATAAACCGGGAGACGGTCCGGATTACATCGGATGTACACTCATCTGAACCGAAGCGATCGTAGCGGAGGATATTCCCGCCCAGTTCCTCTGTGATCCTCCGGCGCAGACGAAGATTGGCTTCGGCGACCGGCTGATTATCATAGGACCGTTCCAGCCGCCGGGCATCCGCTGTCTGCTTCAGGACGCCCAGACAGGGAATCCTGCCGGACAGAGTATCATAAAGCGCGCTCCGAAAGGTTTCACAGAGAAGCTCGGAGCCGCCGATCTCATCCAGAAGGATCAGCGGACAGGAGGAGGGAGCCTGCAGCAGACGGACCCCGGCAGTGTCGAACACCGACTGGTTCTTATAAGTAGTCCCGTCCGGACAGAAGTATTTGAAGGTATCCTCCGTGATTCCCCGGTCGGCTGCCGCGGGAGGTGTGACGGCAGCGGCACCGATGCGAAATCCCAGCGTGACACCGTCAGGGGCGATCAGCCGCTGGCTGGTGAATCCGCCGCATTCTTTCAGGTGTTCGCCCAAAACCTGTCGTATCAGTGTTGATTTGCCCGTTTGGATCGGGCCCTCTAAAAACAGAATTTTTTTCTCCATACATTCAGTATATCCTCAGATCGTTGAAAAAACAAGAAACAGGCACTAGGAGAAAATGGTAAAAAATGTTAACTTGGCATTGACAAGACGATTCCGATCGGTATAATAATAATACGATCTGCGCGGATTGAATTTATTTCATCGTTAAAAGCAGAAGGGATTGAGATCAATGTTGGATAATGAAGATAAGAGATGGATATGCGAGGTTCTGAAACAGAATAATACAGAACTGGAAACTCGCCTGACACAGCGGATGGATCGGATGGACGGGCGAATGGCCGAAAACGTCATCAAAAAGTTTTAAGAAATGTTGGCACGCCAACATACAGAACCTCTGCACGGGTGTATCATAAGTGCAGATAAAGCGATTGATTATTGACTTTTGTGACTTGCGGCAGAGAGACGGACTTCGGTTCCGTCTCTCTGTGTCTTTGCGGGAGGAAACACGATTATGGAACGAATCGACTGGAACCGGCTCTGGCAGGAATACTGCGCGGAAGAAGAAATGAAAGAGGACCGTGCCTTCTGGGATGAGTTCGCTCCGAGCTACCGAAAAAAAAGAGCGGCGGGGGAAGATCCGTACGTCGAGCAGTTTTATGAGTATTCCGGGTTTGAGCCGGGGGAAACGATCTTTGATATGGGCTGCGCCTCCGGAACGCTGGCGATCCCCTTCGCAGAGAAAGGCCATGAGGTGTACGCGGCGGATTTCAGCCCGGAAATGCTGAAGCAGCTGATGGCGGGGGCGCAGGAGGCGGGCGTTTCGGAGCGGATCCATCCCATCCGGCTGGACTGGAATGAGGACTGGACCGCCCGGCCCGACCTGCCTTTGTGCGATGTCGCGCTCTCCTCCCGATCCTTCATAACCCGTGATCTGGCCGGTGCGATCCGTAAGCTGGAGTCCGTTGCCCGCCGCAGGGTCTGCATCGGGGCCTGGGATGAACCGGCGAAGGGATACGACCGATACGCGGCTCGTTATATCGGGTATGAACGGCCGGGCTATTCCTGCTATTTCTTTATCATGAACGAACTGATGGACCGGGATCTGTTCCCAGAACTTCACTTCATCCGGCAATCCTTCCGTCTGAGACGGTATGAAAGCAGGGAGGATGCGCTGCGTACCCAGACCGCCGCATTTCAGTACGGGCTCACCGATGAGCAGATGCAAAGGCTGGAGCAATACATTGAGGAGCACCTGGTGCGGTGCGATGAGGCAGGCAGGCAGTACTGGAGGCTTGATCACAGCGACGAATCCACCATAGCGCATATCCGGTGGGATGTGAGGTGATCGGAACCGGGAGTGCAGACAATTTGTCAAAAAGTTATCAGAAATGTTTGCAGAACAACATTTTTGATTTGCTTTTCGTGTATACTATAGTTATGCAAATCAAACATCTGGAGAACATCATAGGCAGCGGGCTGTTCCGGTATCTCAGGAAATCCGATTATATCGACGCGCTTGAACAGCTGAACATTACGAACAAGAGCTACAAAAAGGGCGAGATCATCTACTACGAAGGGGATATCATCGACGCTCTTTGTATTGTGGAACGGGGCAGCGTCCGGGGGGAGAAGACCTATCCGAACGGAGAGATCCACATCGTTTCGATCTTTGATGAGGGATCGATCTTCTGCCTTGAGGTTTCGGTGTCCAGAATGAAGACCACACCCATCGACATCATCGCCAACGAGCAGTGCCGGGTGATCTATATCTCCATGCAGTCGATTGAGGCATCTGCATTCAGCGATAAGATGCACAGCGCCCTGATCGAGATGCTGGCCGACGACAATATCCGCATGACCCATAAGGTCGAGATCCTGGCGGAGCGGGGCCTGCGCAGCCGTGTGCTGGTCTACCTGAACGTTCTGGCGAGAAAGTCGGGAACGGATACGGTCAGCGTGAAAATGAGCCGCGAGCAGATGGCCCAGTATCTGTGCGTCAACCGCAGCGCCCTGTCCAATGAGCTGAACAAGATGAAGCGGGAAGGCCTGATCGACTTCAAACGGGGCCAGTTCCGGCTGCTGAAGCCTCTCGTGGATCCTGCCGATCAAACAGAGGATCCCTCAGAAAGCATCTGAAATTTGTGATAGTATTTTTCCTCAGGAAATGGTAAAATAATTTATCTGTATCGTTTTATTTTTGTTTTTTTGCGCGATACGGACGATTTTAATATACAAAAAGGAGACTTAGATATGGAAGAAATCAGGAAATTCAAGCGCGTGCTCGTTGCCAACCGCGGTGAGATCGCGATCCGGATTTTCAGAGCCTGTAAGGAGCTTGGTATCAGGAGCGTTGCGATCTATTCCGCAGAGGACAAGAACACACTGTTCCGGACCAAGGCGGATGAGTCCTACCAGATCGGCCGGGGCAAGGCACCGGTCGATGCGTATCTGGCCATTGATGAGATCATCGATCTGGCCAAATCCAAGGGGATCGAGGCGATCCATCCGGGATATGGTTTTCTTTCCGAAAATACAGCCTTTGCGAAGGCCTGTGAAGCGGCGGGCATCGTGTTCATCGGACCGGATTATCACATGATGGATAATCTGGGTGACAAGGTGAAATCCAAGATCATTGCAAACTCCGTGGGAGTTCCGACGATTCCGGGCAATACGGAGACCGTTCCGGATGTGGAGACGGCGCTGGCCTTCGCGGAGGACTGCGGATATCCGGTCATGCTCAAGGCAGCGGCCGGCGGCGGCGGACGGGGCATGCGGATCGTGCGCGGCGCAGAGGAGATGAAGGATCAGTTTATCAGTGCCAGAAGCGAAGCCGCCAAGGCCTTCGGCATCGACGATATCTTCATCGAGAAATATCTGGAGCGGCCGAAGCACATCGAGGTGCAGGTGCTGGGAGACAACCACGGCAATGTGGTCCATCTCTATGAACGGGACTGTTCCATCCAGCGGCGGCATCAGAAAGTCATCGAGTTCACCCCGGCCCTGAACATTTCCGACGAGCTGCGCCAGCGGCTCTGCCAGGATGCCATTAAGATCGCGAAGGCCGTCGATTACCGGAGCGCCGGAACGGTAGAGTTCCTGATCGATAAGGACGAAAACCACTACTTCATCGAGATGAATCCGCGGATCCAGGTGGAGCATACCGTGACCGAGATGACCACCGGGATCGATCTGGTTCAGTCCCAGATCCTGATCGCCGAGGGGTATGCTCTCGACTCGCCGCAGGTCGGCATCGTGCAGGAGCAGATTCAGCCCAGAGGCTATGCGATCCAGTGCCGTGTGACGACCGAGGATCCGATGAACGGATTCGCGCCGGATACCGGTGTCATCACGAAGTACAACAGCCCGGGGGGCTTTGGCATCCGGCTGGATGCCGGCAACGCCTTCGTCGGGGCGGAGATCTCTCCGTACTACGACAGCCTTCTGGTCAAGGTGACCTCCTGGGCGAGGAATTTCGCGGACGCGGCGGAAAAGGCCGGCCGCGCGCTGAAGGAAATGAATGTCAAGGGCGTCAAGACCAACCGTACCTTCCTGCTGAACGTGCTGAACCACCCGGTCTTCCGGGAGGGCGGATGCGATACCGGGTTCATCGCCGATCATCCGCAGCTTCTGAACGTTCAGCCGAAGGAAGATAAGGAACTGAAGGTCCTGACCTTCCTGGGAGAGAAGTACGTCAACGGCAACCGGGGCGTCAAACCCGATTTCAACGTGCCCGTATTCCCGCGGATCAAACCGGGTGAGATCCAGCCTTTGCGCGGAACGAAACAGCTGATCGATGAGAAGGGGCCGGAGGGCGTCGTCGAATGGATACGGGGGCAGGAGAAGCTGCTGATGACCGATACCAGCATGCGGGATGCCCAGCAGTCCCTGATGGCGACCCGTGTGCGGACCGTGGATATGGAGAAGATCGCCCCGGCGGTCGCGCTGTACGGCAGAGACCTGTTCTCCCTGGAGATGTGGGGCGGAGCGACCTTTGATACGGCATTCCGGTTCCTGAACGAATCCCCCTGGGAGCGTCTGGAAACGCTGCGGGAGAAGATCCCCAACATCATGTTCCAGATGCTGCTGCGGGGTGCCAATGCCGTCGGCTACAAGAACTACCCGGATAACGTGATCCGCCGGTTCGTGAAGGAAGCGGCTGCCTCCGGAATCGACGTGTTCCGCATCTTCGATTCCCTCAACTGGATCGAAGGCATGAGCGTGGCGCTGGACGAAACCCTGAACCAGGGCAAGCTGGCGGAGGCCTGCATCTGCTATACGGGCGACATTCTCGACGAGAAACGGGATAAATACAGTTTGCAGTATTATGTCAACATGGCGAAGGAACTGGAGAAACGGGGCTCTCACATCCTCGGAATCAAGGATATGTCCGGTCTGATCAAGCCGATGGCGGCCCAGAAACTGATCACGGCGCTGAAGAACGAGATCGGCATTCCGATCCATCTGCATACCCACGATACCAGCGGCAATGGCGTGGCGACCCTGATGATGGCCGCCGGCGCCGGAGTGGATATCGTCGACGCAGCCTTCAACAGCATGTCCGGACTGACCAGTCAGCCGGCTCTGAACTCCATCGCAGCTGCGCTGGACGGAACGGACCGCGACCCGGGCCTGGACATGGATGGGATCCAGAGGATCTCCGATTACTGGGCTGATGTGCGTCCGGTCTATAAGCAGTTCGAATCGGACATGCAGACCGGATCGGCTGAGATCTACAAATACGAGATGCCGGGAGGACAGTACTCCAACCTGAAGTCCCAGGTGGAGAGCTTCGGCCTCGGACATAAGTTCCAGGAAGTCAAGGATATGTACAAGACCGTCAACGAGATGCTGGGAGACATCGTCAAGGTCACCCCGTCCTCCAAGGCAGTGGGCGACATGGCGATCTTCATGGTGCAGAACGATCTGACGCCGGACAACATCTACGAGAAGGCGAAGGACATCGACTTCCCGGATTCCATCGTTTCCTTCTTCGAGGGAATGATGGGCCAGCCGGTGGGCGGTTTCCCGGATAAGCTCCAAAAGCTGGTGCTCCACGGCAAAGAGCCGATCACCTGCCGGCCGGGCGAGCTGCTGCCGGACGAAGATTTCGACGGAATCAAACAGATGCTCCGGGAGAAGCACGGCCTGGAAGGCACCGAGCAGGAAGCGCTGAGCTACGCGCTGTACCCGAAGGTCTTCGAGGACTACCTGGATTCTCTCAAGAAAAAGGGCAACTTCCGCCTGATGGGCAGCGATATCTTCTTCCACGGCCTGAGAGAAGGGGAGACCTGTGAGGTCAAGGTCCGGGAAGGCAAGGAGCTGGTGGTGCGCCTGTCCAATGCCCGTGATATGGACGAGGAGGGCTACCGGGATGTGGTCTTCGAGGTCAACGGACTGAGAAGCGCGGTCAAGATCAAGGACGAAGCGGCATCCATCGTGCAGTCCGGATCGCAGATCATCTATGCAGACACCGAGGATCCGGCGGAGATCGGCGCCAACATCCCGGGGACGATCCTGAAGGTTCTGGTTGCCGAGGGCGACGAGGTCGAGGAGAAGCAGCCCATCGCCGTCATCGAGGCGATGAAAATGGAAACGAACATCCTCGCGTCCATGAAGGGAACCGTCGACAAGATCTACGTCCGTGAGGGACAGCAGGTCAAAGCCGGCGAGATGGTCGTGAAGCTGAAGTAAGAAGGAGGCGACCGAATGTTTGACGGACCTATTGGCAAGATCATACTGTTCTGGATCTTCATGATCGGCGCCCTGTTCTTCGCAAGGGTTCTGGGCTTCAACGGAGATACGAAAACTACCGTGATATTCCTGATCGCCTGCGCCCTGATCTATGTAGTCTGGGTCATAGGCCGGGTCATGGCGAAACGCCGGCGGGAGAACGAGGAATATACGGGCCCTGCGCCGAAGAAGGGGAAGCGCAGATAAACGGACCCAGAGAATAAAAAAAGAGGCTGCCGCCGCAGAGGCGGGCCTCTTTTTTGAAGTTTCGCGCGTTTAGTAATGGACAATCACCGGTGTCCCGTAATCCACCATCTCGTAGAGCTTCGGGATGGTCGAGGGGGGCATGTTGACGCAGCCGTGGCTGCCGTTTGTGATCCAGATGTCCCCGCCGAATTCGGTGCGCCAGCTGGCGTCATGCATTCCGTAGGATCCGCCGAGAAATGCCATCCAGTAGTGGACGAAGCTGGAATACTTGCTTCCGTCGATGTTCCTTCCTTTCAGGTTGATATCCCGGGCCTTGTTCAGGACAGAGTACAGGCCCGTTGGGGTGGTGGTGCCGTAGTTGCGGCAGCCGGTAACAACATCACTGGAAAATGCCTTCCTGCCGTCCTTGAAAAAGATCAGCTTCTGCTTCGTGACGTCGATATCGATGTAGGTATTGCCGATGTTCAGGGAGTACTCTCCGTACCCGGTGGTCGCCCAGACCGGCTGGCGGGAAACGTCCTTGTGGGAATTGATGTCCTCAATCAGCTGAGCGGCTTCCCCCTCCTGATCCACCGACCATCCGTAGGTGCCGTTATCGATATCGAAGGTCTTGCCGGTGAGGGAGGTGAAGCTTCGCTTCCTGCCGACATTGTCGTATTTATCGGCGATCCCGGCAACGAATTTCGCGACCGCTTCCGGATCCGCTTCCCCGGAAAGGTTGTCCTGCATCAGCGCCTCCAGATCCTGGCGGGTGATCGTCATGGAATCCTCTCCCAGGTCATAGACGATCTTCTGGTTCAGATACGTCCGGCAGAACGTCTGGTAGGCCAGCAGCTGCGGATCATCGCTCTTGACTTCGGGAATGGCGGTGTAATTCGACTCGTCGTACTGAAACACCGTTTCCCCCAGTTCGATGCAGGTCAGGATGTCCTGAAAAAACTTCTCCGTATCCGGCTTGCTCCCGTAGACCTCCTCGACGATCCTGAAGTCCGGATCGTTCAGATCGACATAGGCATCCGTCGTTTCGGTGACGGTCCCGCGCTGCAGGTAATTCGATTCGAGGACGCTTTTTTTGAATTTCCGGCCCACCTTGTCCACCTTCATCGGAATGCGGACCGATACCGGCACATTCAGATAGTGGTTCATCGCAGACAAGACCTTGTGGTTCTTTTTGACGTTTCGGACCTGGTCGCCGATATTATAGGTGCACTTCACGTTGCGGATCGTGCCCAGAGGCTCATCCATGGTGCCGGTCACCAGGATGTCGCCGGCATTCCACGCCTCCGTGATGGTATCGATGGCATCATCATAATCCATATCATAGACCCGCACGCCATTGATAATATAGCCTGCAGGAAAATGCCGGTCGGTATAATCGGCGGTGGACAGGTATTTCGATGTCATCGCGCCCAGCGCTCCGGCGCAGATGCAGATCAGTACAGCAATAAATATCAGTGCTTTTCTCATAGTCATCCTCTTCGTACAGATTGGCAGAACGTGTGCAAAAAAGCAGAACGCACATACCAGATATAGTATATTTGATTTGCGGGATGTTTTAAAGAAAAATCTGGATTAATACTTAAAAAACACATCGGACAGTGGTAGAATAACATCATATATTTCGGAAAGGACGGGCTCGATGGCGTTCACACACCTTCATGTACATACCGAATACAGCCTGCTGGACGGAGCATCCAGGATCAGCGATATCGTGGCCAGAGCGAAGGAACTGGGCATGGATTCGCTGGCGATTACGGATCACGGGGTCATGTTCGGGGTCATTGATTTTTATCGGGAGTGTCAGAAACAGGGCATCCATCCGGTCATCGGCTGTGAGGTCTACACCGCGGCGAGAACCCGTTTCGATAAGGATGCGGAGAAGGATAAACTGATGGGCCATCTGGTGCTTCTGGCCGAAACGGATCAGGGGTACCGAAACCTGATGAAGATCGTTTCGGAGAGCTTCCGTCATGGCTTCTACTACAAACCGCGGGTCGACAGGGAACTGCTGAAGCAGTATTCCGAGGGTCTGATCGCGCTCTCCGCATGTCTTGCGGGAAATGTGCAGCGCTGCCTTCTGAACGGGAATTACGAGGGCGCCCGCGCAGAAGCGCTGGAGATGTCCCGGATCTTCGGGGAGGGGAACTTCTTCCTGGAGCTGCAGGATCAGGGTCTGGAGGAAGAGGCCAGGATTCTGCCGGATATGATCCGCCTCCATGAAGAGACGGGCCTGCCTTTGGTCGCGACCAACGATGTGCATTACGTTCGCCAGGAGGATGCGAAGGCGCAGGATGTGCTGATGTGCATCCAGACGGGTGCGACGATCGATGAGCCGAACCGGATGCGTTTTCAGGGCGATCAGTTCTATCTGAAATCCGAAGAGGAGATGCGTCTTCTGTTCGCCGGATTCCCCGAAGCGCTGGAAAATACGCACAGGATCGCCCAGCGCTGCAATGTGGAATTCACCTTCGGAGAGCTTCACCTGCCGGATTTCACGGCCCCGGAGGGCATGACCAACCGGGAATATCTGCGTCATCTGTGCGAAACCGGTCTCAGGGAGCGGTACGGAAGTCCCGATGCGTCCCTCATCCAAAGGCTGGACTACGAGCTGACGACCATCGAGAACATGGGATACGTCGAGTATTTTCTCATTGTCTGGGATTTCATCAATTACGCGAAGAGCCGGAACATCATGGTCGGGCCGGGCCGGGGGTCCGCTGCGGGAAGCATCGTTGCCTATACCCTGCGGATCACAGACGTCGACCCGATCAAATACGGACTGATCTTTGAACGGTTCCTGAATCCGGAGCGGGTCAGCATGCCGGATATCGACATCGACTTCTGCTACGAACGGCGGGGGGAAGTCATCGATTACGTTACAGAGAAATACGGCGCGGACAATGTATCCCAGATCATCACCTTCGGCACCATGAAGGCGAAGCAGGCGGTGCGGGATGTCGGACGGGTGCTGAATGTCAGCTATCAGGACACGGATGCCATCGCCAAGGCCATTCCTTTCGCGCTGAACATGACCATCGACCGGGCCCTGGACATGAGTCCGGATCTCAAGGCGAAATATGAAGAGGACGTTCAGGCGCGCCAGGTCATCGACATGGCGAAGGCGATCGAAGGAATGCCCCGGCACGCTTCGACCCATGCGGCGGGCGTCGTGATCTCGAAGAAAGCCCTGGACGAATACGTTCCGCTCTATCTGACCGATAAGGGTCTGGCGACCCAGTTCAATATGACGACCATCGAGGAGCTGGGGCTTCTCAAGATGGACTTTCTGGGTCTGCGAAATCTGACGATCATACGGGATGCCCTCGAAATGATCGAAACGAATCATGGGGTGAAGATCGATTTCGCTCAGATGGAATACGATGATCCGAAGGTGTACGAGACCATCTCCGGCGGCAACACCATGGGGATCTTCCAGCTGGAGAGCGGCGGGATGACCTCCTTCATGAAGAATCTGAAGCCGGACTGCTTTGAAGATATCGTTGCGGGGATTGCGCTGTACCGGCCGGGTCCGATGGCATCGATTCCCACCTATATCGATAACAAGAAGAATCCCCAGCATGTCACCTACATTCACGAGAGCCTGCGGCCGATCCTGGACGTTACCTACGGCTGCATGGTCTATCAGGAGCAGGTCATGCAGATCGTCCGGGATCTGGGCGGTTATTCCTACGGCCGGTCCGATCTGGTCCGCCGGGCCATGAGCAAGAAGAAACGGGCGGTCATGCTGGAGGAGAAGGAGATCTTCATCCACGGCAAAACCGATGAACAGGGAAATGTGGAGATCGCCGGATGCGTGAGAAACGGGATTCCCCAGGAAGCGGCAGAGGAGATCTACAATCAGATGATCAGCTTCGCCGAATACGCATTCAACAAATCCCATGCGGCGGCTTACGCCGTATTGGCATATGAGACGGCGTATCTGAAGACCCACTATCCGGTGGAGTTTATGGCAGCGCTGATGACCAGCGTCATGGGAGATGCCGCTTCGATGGCGAACTACATCCACAACTGCCGGGAGATGGGGATCGAGGTGCTTCCTCCGGACATCAATGAGAGCAGCGAGAAGTTCACCTGCCTCTACGATAAAGATGATACCCGGCGTCAGCACGGCAAGATCCGTTTCGGACTGCTGGGCATCAAGAATCTGGGAAAAGGCGCCATCGAGGCCATCATCGAGGCCAGGGAGCAGAAGGGCTGTCCGGCCGACATCTTCCGCTTCATTGAGAATCTCGACATCCATAGGGTCAACCGCAAGGGAATCGAGAGCCTGATCAAGGCAGGCGCGCTGGATTGCCTGAGCGGCAGCCGCGCGGCCCATCTGGTCGTCTATGAGAGGCTGCTGGATGCGGCGCAGTCCGATGCCAAGCACAATATCGAAGGCCAGCTGTCCCTCTTTCAGATCAATGCGGACGCGATGGAGGAGAGTTCCGTGCGGCCTCAGCTGCCGGACGTAGCGGAATTCGGTCAGGATGTGCTGATCGCGCAGGAGAAGGAAATGCTGGGTGTCTACATCACGGCTCATCCCCTGCAGGAGTACGACGAAATGATCTCCCGGTTGGTAACCGTCACCTCCGGCCAGCTTTTGGAGGTACTGGATCAGGAGAACGAAGGAATGGAGGCGGCCGCGGATGCAGAGGTCACGGACGGTATGATCGCCACCATGGCCGGTATCGTCACCGGGAAGAAGACCCTGATCACGAAAAACAATCAGCTGATGGCCTTGGTCGATCTGGAGGATCTCTACGGCACCGTCGAGGTCGTGGTCTTCCCCAATATCTATGAGA
>JAFUCA010000030.1 GCA_017459895.1 Bacillota bacterium
CCCCTGATCCCCTCATTCTAAATAAATGTCATATTTTGGTATATCCCATATATTACCATTTATTCGGAAGGGTGTCAAGAATAATCAAAACATTTCCCCAGCCTTTGCAGAATCCGGGAAATGCAGGCCTCCGCCTACAGCATGCTCAGGTAATTACTGTACTTCTCAGCGCTGATTTTGAAGATACGAAGTATGGTTTCCTTCGGGAGGCCTTCTTCGATAGCGGAGAGAACGTTTTCACGCTCCTTCTCTTCACGGCCTTCATCAAGGGCATCCTCTTTGATTATCTGACTCAGATTACACATTTGATTGATCTCCTCATTCATCTCTTCCGTGACTCTCAGTCCGTACTTCTCCTGCAGAATGTTTCGTTTCGTTTTCGCGTCGGTGTCCGAAAAGAGCAGGATCAGAACGGCAAGGAGAAGGCTGAATGTTTCTCCAGCCTTTGAAGAATCCGAGAAATTCTGACTTTCTGCCTACACCATACTCAGGTATTTACCGTACTTCTCGGCGCTGATTTTGAAGATACGAAGTATGGTCTCTTTCGGGAGGCCCTCTTCGATAGCAGATAAAACGTTTTCACGCTCCTTCTCTTCACGACCTTGGACGTTACCCTCATTAAGGGCATCCTCTTTAATTATCTGGCTCAGATTACACATTTGATTGATCTCCTCATTCATCTCTTCAGTAACTTTCAGTCCATACTTCTCCTGCAGAATGCTTCGCTTCGTTTTCGCGTCGGTGTCCGAAAAGAGCAGGATCAGCATCTGCTGCAGTTCATTCGGCTGGTTCTCGGTTTTATCAATATGTTTCGACCTTGGCAGACGGATCATGACCACCTGCAGCAGATCGTGTCTGGAATGATCCTCGTATGACCCGTGCAGAGGCTTATGCACAACGCGGTAGGATGAAACGGTGTTCGCTTCCCGCTTGCTGGCGCTCATGCAGATCCATATGGAATAGACCTTCTGCAGGTTATCGTACTCCGCTGTCGCCAGATTCACATTCCTTCCGATCTGATCCGACAGCATCCGGCTCGCATAAAGGATTCCTCTGGTGACCAGGTCGTAGCCGGGATGTGAATCCTTCTGCGCTTCTACGTCAATGATGATCCGATATTCGTTTTTCTTTTGCCGCTGCAGCGGGATGACCGACTGGAATCGGATATCGTACGTCAGTTTTCCTTCGTTCGGCACAGCGCTCTCCTGCGACATGCCCCAGACGGACTGTCCCGCAAGCCCCGGATAGACCGGAAAGCCGGACACTTGCGACTGCCCGATGAATCCTATGATCTCCCGAACTTGCATTCCGCTGTACTCAGCCACCGTATACTTCAGAATCCATGCCAGAATCTGTCTGTCGCTCAGCAGGCGTTTCGCTGCCGCATCGTACTGAGCCTCTTTCTCTGCTGCGGTTATAGTCTCGCCGAGATAGCTTAACATGATTCCCCTGATCCCTCCCCTTAAGCGATAATTGGAAATTATTGTTATTTACCATATATTACCACTCACGGAGGAGATCGTCAAGGACTATCAGCATATTCTCCTCCCCGGCGCTGAACTGAAAAACGCGCAGGAATCTTTTCTCCGGAAGACCCTGACCCCGTTCCAGCTGCATTATACCAGAGATCCCGGAGGCGCACAATTCCATTTTGGAAATATATGTCAGTCGTGACAACCCTGCCAACTCGTAACGAACATCCCCGCCAAACAAAAAAAGATGTCCGCCATCCGTCAGACATCTCTTTCTTCCTGGGAAAACCTCAGGCGCGCCTACAACAGCACCTCAAATATATACCCCGTCTTGTACCCTTTCATTTTTTTGTGCATGGTGGCGTAGAGCCGGCCGCCGATCATGAACACGGACTCCAGTTCCCCCTTCATCTTGATCTTGATGTCCTGCAGCTTCTTGCCGGCGGAATCAAAGATCGTCAGTGTATTCTTGCTGGAGGACTGATTCCAGGACTGCGTCAGGATCAGATGCCCGTCCGTCGTGGTGCAGCTCTGCACGTGACGGCTCCCCCAGGTCGTCATGATCCGTTTCGTATCGATCCGCGAGAAGCTCTCATTCAGGGTGAAGGTCAGGCCGCCGTAGTTGCGGCTGCGGATCAGGTACGTCCGCGCTGCCGGATCGTAATCGATCTCATTGAACGCCTTGACCTTCTTATATTTCGCCCCCAGCTTCACTTTCTTTGTCGCCGTTTTCTTCAGGGTCTTCGCGCTGACGATCCTGACATACGGGTCCTTTTTCTTCGCACCGGTCACCACCAGACAGTTCTTGTACGGGTTATAGGTCAGATCATTGGCATGGCCCAGCTTTTGCCCCTTCCCGCTCACCTTGACCAGCTTCCAGTCGGAGATCCGGACCTTCGCGATCTTGATCCTTGCCCTTCCGTTGCCGCTCGAATCACCGTTTCGTCGTTCGAAAGCCATATAGAGGTATTTCCCGTCGCTGCAGCAGCCCTGCGCGATGTCATAGAGCTTTAGCTTCTTTCCGGCCTGCTTTCGCACATCCACCTTCTTGCCGTTTGTTTTCGCGAAACGAATGGCTGCCGCGGAAGAGGCTTTGCCCGTCGATACCCGGATCCAGTCGGATTCGAAACGCTGTCCGCCTGCCTCCGCATAGGCGCGGACGCGCACATAATACCGCTTCGACGTCGTCAGTCCGTTCAGAGTCAGCGCATTCGACGCCTGGGCCGGGGAGGTCAGTTTCGACGACAGCAGAAACAGGATATTCCTGGCATATTCCACCTCATATCCGCTGAGCGCGGGATCTCCTTCCCACTGCACCAGCAGCTGTGATCCGTTCAGAACCGTGACGCTCAGGTTCTTCGGCGCGTCTACCGGATCCCCCGGCTTCCAGACCGGCTGCGGCGGCTCTTCCGGTTCCTGCGGCTCCTGGGGCTCCTCCCCCGGCTCCTCTGTCCCCGCCTCCTGCTGCGGCGGCTCCTGCACGGTAATCTCCGTATCGACCGCCGGCTCCGTTTCCTGTGCAAAGGCTGGAGCAGCGCATACGAACACCAAAACAGCGCAGATCAACTCACACAATAATCCTCTGATGCTTCTTCTCACTCTCATCCCTCCAGATGCCGCCGGATCAGATCCAGCATATTCAGCACGGCATAGTTGCGGTTGGACCGGCGGTTTCCGGTGTTCCAGACGGTTTTTCTTGTCACGGTGGTCCCTTCCGCTGCCAGCGCATACCATACGGTCCCCACCGGTTTTTCATCGGTTCCGCCGTCCGGTCCCGCGATACCGGTCACCGAGACACCGATGTCGCTGCCGCTGACCCGTCGTACGCCTTCCGCCATCTCCCGCGCAGTTTCCTCGCTGACCGCCCCGAACTGCTCCAGGGTCTCAGCGCGGACGCCAAGCTCCCGCATCTTCGCTTCGTTGGAATAGGTCACCAGACTGCAGTCGAACACTGCGGAGATGCCCGGCACATCGGTCATGGCCGCCCCGAACATTCCTCCGGTACAGGATTCCGCCGCAGAAACGGTCCGGCCTCTCCTGATCAAAAGGTCCGCGACCACCTGCACCAGTTCTACATCATCGCAGCTGTAGATGAACTCCCCGATCCGCTCCCGGACCTGACGTATCATATCCTCCACCGCCGCTTCGGCTTCCTCGGCCGTTTCTCTCTTCGAGGCGATCCGCAGCGCGCATTCGCCTTCCTTCGCATAAGTCGCAATGGTCGGATCCGTCTGTGCATCGATCAGATCCAGCAGCTCCGTCTCCAGAGACGACTCACCGATCCCGAAGGTCCGGAGCATCCGGTGACAGAGCACACCGGCCTGCTGTCCTGCGAGCAGGGAAGACAGCTTGTTCTCATAGAGCCACTTCATTTCCCGGGGCGGCCCGGGAAGACAGCAGATGGTCTTTTTTTCCTCGGTATCGCGGAGCACGAATCCTGGGGCGCTCCCGACTTCATTGAACAGCAGAATGGACCGGGACGGTAGCAGCGCCTGCTTGCGGTTGTTGTCCGTCATCTTCCGGCCGCGCTTCTCATATCGTTCGTGGAGGTAATCCAGCCATCCCTCGTTCATCACCAGGTGATCCTCCAGTACCTCACAGACCACTTCCTTCGTCATATCATCCTGCGTCGGCCCCAGTCCTCCGGTAGTGATGATCAGATCGCAGTCCTGCAGGGATTCGCGAAGCACCCGGGTAAGCCGCCGGGGATTATCTCCTACCGTATGATGGTAAAGCACATCGATGCCGTGATCGTTCAGCTTTTGCGAAAGATAGACCGTATTTGTGTTTGTGATTTCTCCCATCAGCAGCTCCGTGCCGACACTGATAATCGAAGCCTTCACTGCGAGAACACCTCCCGGTTTTTGATGATGTACTCCGCGCCGGAAACCACCGTCATGACCAGTGCCGCCCACAGGACGATCTGATCCAGCGGGAAGCCTCCGAAATAGACGGAGCACGGCCAGTTTTTCAGGAGCAGAAGCGGAATCGCGATCATCTGGAGCACCGTCTTGATCTTACCGCTCCAGCCGGCGGCAATGACAATGCCCTCGGCGGCGGCCACCTGGCGCATTCCCGTGATGATAAATTCCCGTCCCAGAATGACGATGGCCATCCACGCGGGCATACCTCCCAGCTCCACCAGGCACAGAAAGGCCGACATGGTCAGAAGCTTATCTGCCAGCGGATCCATCAGTTTGCCGAAATTGGTCACCAGATTGTACTTTCGAGCGATCTTGCCGTCCAGCATGTCTGTGAAAGCTGCTGCGATAAAAATGACGCACGCGGCCACGTTATACCCCATCAGGAGCACAACGATGAATACCGGGATCGCGAAGATCCGTCCCAGTGTCAGTTTATTTGGCAGATTCATTTGTTTCCTCCCTCATCATACCAGTTCCCCAACCAGATCATAATCAAAGGCATCGGTGATCCGCACCTCTGCCATATCGCCCGGCTTCAGTTTCGCCTCCCGGGGATCCAGCCCGCGGAAGATCACACTGCCGTCGATCTCGGGAGCATCGAACCGGGTCCGTCCGATGTATGCTCCCTCTGCGTCGATCTCCTCCACCAGCACCTGCTGGATGCTCCCGATCTTCGCCTGATTGATCTGCCTGGAAATGTCGATCTGGTGGCGCATGATCTCATCCGCCCGGGCGGTCTTGATTTCCTCATCGATCTGATCCGGCCGCTCTCCCGCCTCCGTTCCTTCCTCCCGGGAGTAGGCAAACACCCCGAGGCGTTCGAAGCGCATCTCCTGTGCAAAGGCTGATAATTCCTCGAATTCCTCCTCGGTCTCCCCGGGAAATCCGGTGATGAACGTCGTCCGGATGTGAATGTCCGGGATCGCCCCACGGAGCCTTCCGATGGTATCGCGGATGCTCCGGCCGGTGGATCTGCGCCGCATCTGCCGAAGGACCTTATCATTGCAGTGCTGCAGCGGAATATCGATGTAATGGCAGATCTTCGGCTCCGATGCCATCGTCCGGATCAGCTCATCCGTGATCTTATCCTCATAGCAGTACATGAGCCGGATCCACTGGATCCCGTCGATTTCGGCCAGGTTCTGCAAAAGCTGGGGAAGCCGGAGCTCCCCGTACAGATCCCGGCCATACTCGGTCACATCCTGGGCGATCAGGATCAGCTCCCTGCAGCCGGCGCGGGCCAGGGTTTCCCCTTCTCTGACGATATCCTCCATCCGGCGGCTTCGGTAGCCGCCCCGGATCTGCGGAATCACGCAGTAAGCGCAGAAGTTGTTGCAGCCCTCCGCGATCCGGATGGTCGCGGAGTATGGATTGTCCTCCAGCTTCCGGGCACTGAACTCCTCAAACATCGCAGGCGCGCAGCCCGTATAGACTCTTGGCTGCTCCAGCCTTTGCATATCTTCCCGGCGCTGCCGAATGATCCCGGGAAGCTGTTCGTATTCGTTGACCCCCAGAAACAGATCAACCTCCGGGATCTCCTCCGACAGCTCCTGTCCGTAGCGCTGCGACAGACACCCGCTGACGATCAGAAGCGGCCGCGTCATTCCGGTCTGCTCCCGTTCCTCAGCCAGCCGGACCATGTCAAAAATATGGTCGATGGATTCCTTCTTGGCATCGCCGATGAATCCGCAGGTATTGATCATGATCGCATCCGCCTGCAGCGGATCATCACAGACCTGCCATCCCTCATGCTCCCAGATTCCGGCAGCCGCCTCCGAATCGTTGAAATTCTTCGGGCATCCCAGGGTATCGATATAGAGCTTCATATTGCTGTTTTCTTCAGTTCTCGCTGCTGACATCTGCGGCTCCTTCCTGCATCACCTGCAGATCCTCCTCTGAAATGAGGACCTTTCTCGGTTTGCTTCCCTCGGAGGGGCCGATGATCTGGCGTTCCTCCATCATATCAATGATCCTGGCCGCCCGGTTATACCCAATGCGAAAGCGCCTCTGGAGCATGGATACCGATGCCTGTCCGGCGCCCACGACCAGTTCGATGGCGTCTGGCAGCAGTTCATCCCCCATGTCCGCGGTGTGGCCCTTCTCCGCATCCGGGACATTTGCCTGTTCGATCTTATCGATCACCGCCTCAGAGTATTCGGTTTCCTCCACCTGGGATTTGACGAAATCGATGACTCCGTTGACCTCATTGTCGGAGATAAAGGCACCCTGCACGCGGGTCGGCTTGCCGCTGCCCAAAGGATTAAAGAGCATATCGCCCTTACCCACCAGCTTCTCGGCGCCGGCCATATCCAGAATGGTCCGGGAATCCACCTGCGAAGAGACGGCGAAGGCGATCCGGGACGGGATATTCGCTTTGATGACACCGGTGATGACATCGACCGACGGACGCTGGGTCGCTACGATCAGGTGCATGCCGGCGGCTCTGGCCTTCTGAGCCAGACGGCAGATGGAGTCCTCCACCTGAGACGGAGCCGCCATCATCAGATCGGCCAGCTCATCAATGATAATGACCACCTGGGGCATCGGACGCTGGGGCTCCCCGTCGATGACCCGGTATTTCTTTTTCTGGATCTTCTCGTTGTAGCTGTCCAGATCGCGGCAGGACAGCTCCGCGAACTTGCGGTAGCGCTCGTCCATCTCCGCCACCGCCCAGTTCAGCGCCGCCGCAGCCTTCGCGGGCTCGGTCACGACCGGGATCAGCATGTGGGGAATGCCGTTGTAATTCGACAGCTCCACCACCTTCGGATCGATGAGCACCAGCTTCACCTCATCCGGCCTTGCCTTGTACAGGAAGCTGGTGATGATCGTGTTGATGCATACGCTCTTGCCCGATCCGGTGGATCCGGCGATCAGAAGATGCGGCATTGACTTCAGATCCGCCACGATCGCCTTGCCCGCAATGTCCTTGCCCACAGCGAAGGAAATCTTGGATTTGGCGCTGCGGAAGGCGTTCGATTCGATGATCTCCCGTACCGTGACCATATTGATCCGGTCGTTTTCGATCTCGATGCCCACCGCGGGCTTGCCTGGGATGGGCGCCTCGATACGGATGCTCTTGGCCTCCATGTTCAGAGCGATATCGTCCGCCAGATTTTTGATTCCCTTGACCTTGACGCCGCTGTCCGGATGCACCTCATAGCGGGTGACGGCCGGTCCCTGGGCAACGTTGGTGACCTGCGCCGATATACCGAAGCTTCGCAGTGTCTCCTCCAGCTTCATCGCCTTCTGCCGCAGAGCATTCTCCGTCTCCGCCCGGTTCTGTGCGCTGCGCTTGCCCTTGCTCAGAAGCTCCGCCGAAGGAAACTCGTAGTTCTCATTGATCGACTCCGCGTTGAAATCCTCCCGGGCTAGACGGCTTTCCGCCGCCTGGCTGTTGGTCAGCTTCTCAGCTGCCGAATCCGGATCGTAGGTGCTGGCAATGATCGGCTCAGCCGCTGCCGGAGGCGCGCTCTCCTCCCGGCGCTGCGTCTGCCGGCTCGTTTCCGGCTGGGACAGTCTTGGTTTCGGCGTGCGCTTTGCCGGCGGCTCTGACGACTTCTCCGCAGGCTCGGATCCCCGCAGTTTCTTCAGGAAGGATTTCTCCTCCGCAGGCTTTTCGGACCGTCCCGGCGGCTCCTCGCCGCTCATCACACTGATGATGTGCTCGTGACGGCCGGCATGGGCCCGCCGGCGTTCGTCCTCTTCCCTCTGCTTCTGCCGGACCTCTCTGGCGGCCTCGACCTCCTCCGCTTCTTCTCTGGCGGTCTCCGTGCGCTCCAGCTGCCGCCGCAGCCGGCGCTGCTTCATTCCCTCGAAAAATCTGGACACTGGCGTGTTGATCAGAAGCAGCAGGCAGATAAAGATCACGACAAAGGTCAGGATGTACAGCCCCGGCACCCCGATCCAGCCCGCCAGAAGCGAACCGACGTACATGCCGAATACGCCGCCTCCGGTCAGATCGATCCCGTTCTGATAGCTTTCGGCGAGCCCGTGAAAGCCGCCGCCCTCCACCAGCGGATCCATGAACCTGCCGGCGTTGATCAGCGCGAACATCAGAAAGATGATCACCAGGAGAATGACGGATTTGATGCCCATGTGAATGGTTTTTCTCATGAACAGCATGATGCCGTAGATGATGAAATAATACGGCAATACAAAGGCTGTGAACCCGAAGGTTCCTCTCAGCACATTCGAAATGATGCCGCCGGCGCTGCCGGCGTATCTGGTCTGCAGCGCGATGATCAGGAATACGCCGACCGCCACGAGAATGATTCCGATGATCTCGTCCTTGATCTGCGCCTTCGCCTGGTTCCGTGCTTCAATCGCATCGACCCGGCGGGCAGCCGACGGACTGGTGCCGCTGCTTTTTTTATTTTTACTTCCAGGGGGACGGCCCTGTCCCCGCTTCGTGTTTGCCATAGTTCCCTGCCTTTGATGATTATGAAATCAGAACGTATCCCAGTACAACGGCCGCAACCAGCCATACATAGATGCTGAATCCGAACAGGCGCTTACCTGTAACGATGCGGATCATCGCCTTGATGGCGAAGATTCCCGAGATTGCCGCGACGATCACGCCGGCGATCATCGGTCCGATGATATTTCCGTCCAGCCCCTGGGCAAATGCGTCCGGTGCCTCCAAAACGACGGATCCGAGGATAGAAGGAATCGAGATCAGAAACGCGAATTTAACTGCCGTCGCCCGGTCAAGACCGGACAGAAGGCTTCCGAACAGCGTGGATCCGGACCGGGATACACCCGGGCAGATGGCGATTCCCTGCATGATGCCGACAAACACGGCATGACGGAACTTCAGAGTCATGATGTCCCGGTCCTGCCTGCCCATCTTCTCCGCGATCAGCAGGATAGCGCCGGTAAAGATCAGTCCCAGGGAAATGCCGATCAGAGACGCATACAGACTGTTAAAAAAGTCCTCAAAGAGCAGTCCGATCAGCGCGGTGGGTATGGTTGCGACAATGATCATGAATCCGAGACGCCGTGTGGGACTGGAATTGATCCGCAGCCCCTTGCCGGTGCAAATATCCCGGATGGTCCAGCAGAGCTCCTTCACCAGTTCCACGATGTCCTTCCAGTAGATGATGAATACGGAGAGCAGCGTGCCCAGGTGCATGAGCACCGTAAACGGCAGCACGTTATCGCTGTCGATGCCGAAGAAATATTGAAGCAGCGCCAGATGCCCGGAACTGCTGATGGGCAGAAACTCCGCGAGTCCCTGCGTCAGACCTAAAATAATTGCCTGAACGTATGTCATAAATCGTCCTCCAGTCACTATTTATACAGAATATATCATACCACATAAACACAAGCTTTGGTAGCAGAACCGCTCTGCAGACACCTGATTTTGCGTATTTAAAATGCATTTATCAATTATTTGTGAATCGAGTTTCTTTGTGATTGTTGATTCCGTCCCGATTCTATGCTATATTTTAGTAAGTTTCGATTATTTGACATCATTAGGAGGACTTATGAGTATTGGAAGCAGAATCAAGGAGCGCCGGACGGAGCTGCACATCACACAGGAAAGACTGGCAGATCAGATCGGCGTTACGAAAGGAGCTATTGCAAACTACGAAAACGAAGTGAGTACACCGAAGATCGGTCTCATGTATAAATTGATGGACGTACTGGACTGTGACGCGAACTACCTGCATCAGGACAACATGAAGGAGAGCACCTTTGATGCATGTTCCACCCCGGATGAATTCAACAAGCTGATCCGGAAGTACCGCGCACTGGACAGCCGCGGCAGGAATCTGATCGAACTGATTCTCGACGCGGAATATCAGAACTGTCAGAAGTAAATTAACCGTTAATACATTCACGGAGGACACCACACAATGAACAGAAAACCTAACATCGCAGTCGTTGGAGCTACGGGAGTTGTCGGAACGACGTTCCTGAAGGTTCTCGAAGAAAGAGACTTCCCCTTTGAAAACATCTATCTGATGGCATCCAGCCGTTCGGCCGGTAAGAAAGTCACATTCAAGGGAACCGAATACACGGTGGAAGAGCTGACCGAGCATTCCTTTGACAAGCCGATCGATATCGCGCTGTTCAGTGCCGGCGGCGGCACCAGTGCGAAGTTTGCTCCCATCGCTGCAGAGCATGGGGTCGTTGTCGTGGATAACAGCAGCCAGTGGAGAATGGATGAGGATGTTCCTCTCGTCGTCCCCGAGGTCAATCCCCAGGACATCGAATGGAACCACGGCATCATCGCCAACCCGAACTGTTCCACCATTCAGGCTATGGTAGCTCTGAAGCCGCTGCAGGACGCCTACGGCATCAAGCGGGTGGTTTACTCCACCTACCAGGCGGTCTCCGGCTCAGGCATGAAGGGCATCAATGATCTGAAGAACGGTCTGGCCGGAAACGATGAGGATCTGCAGGCTTACGCCCACCCCATCGCGGGCAACTGTCTGCCCCACATCGACGTGTTCCTGCCCAACGGGTACACGAAGGAAGAAATGAAGATGATCAACGAGACCCACAAGATCCTGGGCGATGATTCCATCAAGGTTACGGCAACCACCGTCCGCGTACCGGTCTTCGATTCCCACAGTGAATCCATCAATGTGGAGCTGGAGAAGCCGTTTGAGATCGAGGATATCGTTGATCTGTTCAAGCGCTCCCCCGGCATCATCGTACAGGACGATGTGGAAAACAACGTTTATCCGCTGGCCAGAGACGCCGCCGGAACCGATGAAGTCTACATCGGCCGGATCCGCCGGGACTTCTCCTTAGACAACGGTATCAACATCTGGGTCGTCGCGGATAACATCCGCAAGGGTGCCGCGACCAACGCCATCCAGATCGCAGAGAAGCTCCTCGAGATCCTGCCGGATTAAAACAGGGGCGATCGATCGAATCATCAGGGACTGCCGCCGTGCGGCAGTCTTTTTTCATATAAAAAAGCTGGTGATTTGACTCACCAGCCCTTTTGATTCGAAGATTCAATTACATGTCAGATGCAACGACTTCTCTTCCGTCGTAATAGTTGCAGTTCGGGCAAACTCTATGCGGAAGTTTCGGCTCGTGGCACTGCGGACAGATCGAAAGACCCGGAGTCTTCATCTTCATGTTTGCAGCTTTTCTCTGCTTTGTCTTCGCCTTTGAAGTTTTTCTCTTTGGTACTGCCATGATTACACCTCCTTCCGTCGCGTCAAATCCGCAACATTGAAATTATACCTTCCTGACAATCCGTTGTCAATGGGTTAATTTCTCTTTTTAGTTAACCGCCTTGCCGGTGACGATGTTGTAGGTGTCTCTGGCAATCATCAGCTCTTCGTTGGTCGGGATCAGCAGGATCTTGACTCTGGAATCGTCTCTGGAAATGATCATTTCCTTGCCTCTGACCTTGTTCTTGACCAGATCCAGCTTGATGCCCAGGTTGCCCAGATCGTTGCAGATGATGTCACGCATGGAGATGTCGTTCTCGCCGACGCCTGCGGTAAATACGATGGCATCAACGCCGTTCATCTCAGCGATGTAAGCGCCGATGTAGAAGCGTACCTTGTGGGCGAAGACCTTCAGCGCCAGCAGCGCTCTTTCATTGCCCTCAGCCGCAGCTGCCTCGATGTCACGGAAGTCACTGGAAACACCGGAGATGCCCAGTACGCCGGACTTCTTGTTCAGGATCTCATTGGCAACGCCCTGATCCAGGTGTTCCTTCTCTCTGATGTAGGTTACGATCGCCGGGTCGATGTCGCCGGATCTGGTTCCCATGACCAGGCCTTCCAGCGGTGTGAAGCCCATGGATGTGTCGATGCACTTGCCTCTCTTGATGGCGGAAACGGACGCGCCGTTGCCCAGGTGGCAGGTGATGATCTTCAGATCGTCCAGGTTGACGTTCAGCATATCGGAAGCTCTCTCAGCAACGTACTTGTGGGAGGTTCCGTGGAAGCCGTAGCGGCGGATTCCGTGCTTCTCATAATATTCATAAGGAATCGCGTAGATATAGGATTCCGGCGGCATGGTCTGATGGAACGCGGTATCGAATACGCCGACCATCGGAGTTCCCGGCATCAGTTCCTGACAGGCCGCGATACCCAGAAGGTTTGGCGGATTGTGCAGCGGCGCCAGATCAACGCACTCTTCCAGAGCCGCGATGACATCGTCATTGATCAGTACGGAGTGGGCATACTTCTCGCCGGCATGTACGACTCTGTGGCCGACCGCGCCGATCTCGCTCATCTCTTTCACAACGCCGTGCTCCGGATCCTGAATGGCATCCAGCACGTGTCCGATGGCGTCCTTGTGGTTCTCCATCGGTGTCTCCAGCTTGAACTTATCCATTCCGATCTTCTCATGGGTGATCACGGATCCGTCCATGCCGATTCTCTCTACTAAACCCTTGCACTCGAGGACTTCGTTGGTCATATCCAGAACCTGATACTTCAGCGAAGAACTGCCGCAGTTGATAACTAATACTTTCATTTTCGCGAGTCCTCCGTCTAAACTTATTTGTTCACTTGCGGCTGACGCCGCCCATACACTCTTATTATACTCTCTTCAAGTCAGCCTTTGCAACAGCTTTTGCCCCGCCCTGCGGATTATCCCATCCACGGATGCATTCGTCCGTCGCTCATCTCATCCAAAGGCTGGCCCTGCAGGAGATGAAACATATCCGCTGCCAGCCGGTCCAGCCGGTAAGCCTCGCAGATCTGCGGGTCCAGATCCCCGGTCCGGTTGCCGCCGGAGATCACGGCCAGAGCATGTTCCTTCGCGTCTGTCAGCTCCCGCAGCACCCTGCGTCCGGCGGCAGCTGCCCCCAGCACCCTTGCGTAGGGCGGGGCCGCAACCATCTCCTCCGCGCCCATCAGAAGCCAGACCATGATCCTGCGGATCGCCGAGGCCGTGTAGCGCCGGGATGTCATCGCCTGCAGAAACGCATCATATGTTTCACAACGGACCGCTTCCCTTTTCAGGCGATGCTCCATTCCTTCCCCGATACCATAGGCGCAGGCCAGCTGCTGCAGAGTGCTGCGCAGAAGAACCCCCCGGACCTGCTCATATAGTTTCTGATGAGCCGCATTGATATCCGTCCAGTCCATGCCCTTCGGATCATAAGGAACGAAGGGAGCAATATCCTCTCCCTCAGCGATCATCTGCCGCAGGGCGGTCCCGCCGGCAAATCCCGCGTCCGGATCGGCGCCGCGGTAGCCGCTTCCATACCGCTGTATCGGCACCACGGTGACTTTAACGCCCTTTTCCTGCTCCCACCAGAGCATGCGTTTCAGATACTCCAGTGCCAGAATATTGTTCGGCGCGAGCATAAGCCCGGCTAGCTCCTCACCGAGCATCTCCCGACAGGCAAGTTCCATCCCTTTGGCATGGGAGCATCCATCTCTCATGTGCTCCCGGGCGTGGACCTCCAGTTCCTCTTCGTGCTCCCGCTGCAGGAGCGCCAGCCTTTGCAGATCCTCCGGATGCTCCGCTTCACACCCGAAGCTGATGTGGGTCGCTCCGGCGCAGACCAGAAGGTCCACCGAGCCCTTGGCGAAATGCTCTGCCCTGCCGCAGGCATAGATAAAAGGCAGCTCAAATACCAGATCCGCTCCGTGCTGCAGCGCCAGGGCCGCCCTCTGCCATTTGTCGAGTATCGCCGGCTCTCCCCTTTGGGTGAAATCCCCGCTCATGGCGCAGATCACCGCATCAGGGCGGCACAACTCCCGGGCCTGCCTGATCTGAAAGGCATGTCCGTTATGAAACGGATCGTATTCCGCTGTGATCCCCAGGATATTTCCCATTCAGATCTCCTCCTGTCTAAATGATGGGCATCCTCCCATTTCCTGACCATACAAACTCTGCCAAAAGACGCTGTTCTTTTAGTAGCTGGCAGAGTTTAAGCTGTCAAAACGCAGCAAACTCTGCCAAACAACATATATCACCTCAAGTCGGCAGAGTTTTCCTCTCATATGAGATATCTGAGCCAAAAAACTCTGCCAACGCTGTACAGATTGATAGGAATTGGCAGAGTTTCACAGTTCTTTCCGTTCTCACCTCAAAGAAACAGTGCTTCTGCCGCCTGCAGCAACACCTGCAGCACCCATAAAAGAACGCCATGGCTCCCGGCGGGTTCCACGGCGTTTCGTCTGACGTTCTTCGTAATTAATTTCCGCCGAAGCCGGTGGGTTCATCCTCCCCGTCCATCTCCGGCAGCGGTCTTGGCGGCTCATCCGCATCGACCTGCGCCCGGTAAGCCATCTCCTTGAGTTCCTCCCGGTTGGCCTCCAGGGCAGCGTTGATATCATTGAAGGCCTTCTCGATGCTGGCGAACATGTCTCCGAAATACAGGGTGCTCAGGTGCTCCATCTTCCCCTGGAAACTGTAGAGGATGCCATCCAGATAATCGTAGGTGCCGATCTTGAGCTGCTTGGCCGTATTCTCGGTCACCTTCATGAGTTCATCGGCTCTGAGCTTCGATTTGACTGTGATGTCGTTGCTCTCCACCAGAGCGTCCGCCTGCTTCTGGGCATCATCGATCACGGCTTCGTACTGATTCTTCGCCTCGGTAATGATCCGCTCTCTCTCGTTCTTGATCCACTGCGCCTGCTGGATCTCATCCGGCAGCTCCGCGCGGATCTCGCGAACGATCTCCAGAAGCTCCTGCGAGTCGACCATGATCTTCCCGGTCAGCGGAAATCCCGCAGCGGTATCAACGATTTCTTCGATTTCTTCCAATAATTCTAAAACCCTCATGACATCCTCCCGTTTATTTATTCTCCCTGGCCTCATTCATTCTCTGCAGGATCGCCTCCGGCACCAGTCCGTCGATGCTTCCGCCAAGGGCGTGTACTTCTTTGACGACGCTGGAGCTGATAAACGAATACTGCGGATCCGTCATCAGAAATACCGTCTCGACCCGCTCGTCAAAAAGCCGCGCGTTCATCTGTGCCATCTGCAGCTCATACTCGAAATCCGAACCTCCCCGCAGGCCTCTGACGACCACGTTGAATCCGTTTCGGTTCACGAAATCCGCCAAAAGCCCGGAAAAGTGATCGACCCGGACATTCGGCAGACAGCGCAGTGCTTCTGCAATCATGATTTCCCGCTCCTCGATGGGAAACTGCGGTACTTTGGATGGGTTGGAAATGATACCGACGGTCAGTTCATCGTAGAGCCTGGCAGCCCTGGTGATGATATTCATATGTCCATTGGTCAGAGGATCGAAAGATCCCGTATAGATCGCTCTGGTCTGCATTCATTTGCCTCCCGTTTCCGTTCTAATATTATCATACCTTCGTTTCGGTTTCAACGATATATCGACAGTTTCACGATCCCGTACCGGCGTTCTTTTTCCCGGGTGAACCCGCCGATTCTCTCCGGAAGCTCCTCTTCCTTCCGGTGTTCGCAGACGATCACTCCCTCCTCCGCGAGAAGCCCCCGCTGCGAGATGATCTCCATCGCATCTGCCAGAAGGCCCTTGTTATAAGGAGGATCCATCAGGATGATATCGAAGGCCCCGGAAAGACCGGACAGCACCTTCCGGTAGTCCCCTGCCAAAACCCGCGCGTTCTCCTGCGCGCCGCAATGCGCGAGATTTCGTTTGGTCAGAGCGACGGCCTGCCGCGACCCGTCGACAAAAATGCACTCCGCTGCCCCGCGGGAGAGCGCCTCGATCCCCAGGGCCCCCGTGCCCGCAAACACATCCAGAACCCGTGCCCCCGGAAGCTCATTGTACAGAATGCTGAACAGCGCCTCCTTGGCCTTGTCCGTCGTCGGACGGATATCGTAGTTTTCAGGCGACTCCAGTTTTCGCCCCTTGTATATTCCCGAAATGACTCTCATTGATTCCTCTCTCCTGTTACAAATCCAGCATCAGATCGTTTCCGAACATCCGCTTCACCCGCCGCCGGAGCCCCTCGTGCTCCGGCCTGCCAAGCTGCGGATCCTCCGCCATCAGGCGCTTTGCTTCATCGGCGGCCTTTTCCAGCACATCGGCATGCCTGACCAGATCCGAAAGGACCAGCGGCGGCAGTCCGTGCTGACGCGTGCCGAAGATATCCCCCGGTCCCCGCAGCTTCAGATCCTCCTCCGCGATCAGAAACCCGTCCGAGGAGGCCTCCATGATCTCTCCCCGCTGCCGTGCGACCTCGGATTCTCCGTGAAGGATCAGAAAACAGTAGGACGCATGAGATCCCCGGCCGACTCTTCCCCGCAGCTGATGCATCTGCGCCAGTCCGAACCGCTCCGCATTCTCCAGAACCATCACCGTCGCGTTCGGTACATTGATCCCGACTTCAATGACCACCGTCGAGACCAGAAGGTCGATGTCGCCTTCGTAAAACGCTTCCATGATCCGGTCCTTTTCCTCCTGCTTCATGGCCCCGTGCAGCAGTGCCACCCGGTAGCAGCCGTGGCCGTGGCGGCCGTCAAACCGTTCCGTCAGCTCATCGGCTACCTCCTCGGCAGAGCGAACCTCCAGCGTCTGTGAAAGCTCGATCAGCGGCGTGACAACATACCCCTGTCTTCCCCGGGCCAGCTGCTGCTCCACGAACCGGTAACAGTCCTCCCGGGATTCCTCCCCGATGCTGCGCGTCTTCACCGGCGTTCTGCCCGGCGGCATCTCGTCGATCACGGACAGATCCAGATCTCCGTAGAGGACCACCGCCAGGGTTCTGGGGATCGGCGTTGCCGTCATGACCAGCACGTTGGGATTGCTGCCCTTTTCCCGCAGCCGGATCCTCTGATCGACGCCGAACCGGTGCTGTTCATCGGTGATGACCAGCCCCAGCCGCGAAAATACGACGTCCGGCTGAATGACGGCATGGGTTCCGATCAGGACATCGATGCCGCCGCTCTCCAGCTTTTGCAGGGTCTGTCTTCGGTCCGCCGCCCGCATATGACCCGACAGAAATCCGCAGGTGATCCCGTAGCGCGCAAAGGCTGGGGCGATCCCTTCGTAGTGCTGCCTGGCCAGAATTTCCGTGGGAGCCATGAGCACTGCCTGATAGCCGCTTCGAACGGCCTTGAACATGGCGATCTCCGCGACTGCGGTCTTGCCGGAACCTACATCGCCCTGCACCAGCCGGTTCATGATACGGTCCGATTCCAGATCCTCCATGATCTGCCGGACGACCCGCTTCTGGGCCCGTGTCAGAGGGAAGGCCAGTCCGTCGATGTACTCCTGCTCCAGGGGCTGCCTGCGAAAGGCGATGCCGCTGCCGCCGGTGCTCCGGGAGCGGACGATCATCAGTCCGGTCTGCAGGGCGAGCAGTTCGTCAAAGATCATTCGGAACTTCGCCTGTCCGTACCGGTCCCGGTTTTCGGGAAAATGCATGTTCGCGATGGCCATCGCCGGATCCATCAGACGGTTCCGCTTCACCACCTCCTCCGGAAGGTACTCCCGGACCTGCCCGTAGAGCGGCGCGGCCTGTCTCTGCCAGTCCCGCAGCTGTTTCTGGGTGATCCCCTGGGTCAGAGGATAGATGGGAAGGATCCCGCTTTCCCGTTCTTCGGCGGGGGTAAACTGCGGATGAGCCATGGCAAGTCCCGTGCGCACCTGGCTGACCGTCCCGTAGAAGGCGTACGCCCTGCCCTCCTGAAACGCGTTTTTCAGAAACCGGGCATTAAAAAAAAGAATGCTCAGGGCACCGGTCTCATCGGAAACGTGCACCCGCAGCATCTGTCTGCGCGCGCCGCGGTAGTAGTTCTGTACCACCCGCTGGACCGTCGCGATGACCGTGGTCTGCTGGCCGCTCCGAAGCTGCCCGATGGGAGTTACCTCCGTCCTGTCCTGATATTCTCTTGGTAAGTACCGGATCAGATCGTCAATCGATCGTATATTCAGTTTATGCAGTGCCTCTGCTTTTTTCGGGCCGACCCCCTTCAGCACTGTGATCGGATCATCAAGCTGCATCATCGGATGAATTCAATGTGTCTCTTCGCTATGGTTTTGGATGCGGTTCCGGTAACGATGATGGTGACCGACAGCGGCTTTTGTCCGAAGAGCAACTCCATCTCCTGATAGATGTGATCGAACATGGTATTGGCCGCATTGTTCATGCTGATGCCGAAGCGCACGACGATGTACAGCCGGAGGATGATTCCGTTATCTGCCTCCTGGATCTCAATGGCGTCGGTGTCCTCCTCCAGGGAAGGGGTAAAGGCCGTCAGAAGACCGGGCCGCTTGGTCGTATAGCGTCCCTTGTAATTCTGCAGCCGGACATTGCCCTCGCACAGGTCCGCCGCATCGCTGCAGATCCGGTATATGACATTCTTCGAAAAATGTATCTGTCCCAATTCGTTACTGATATCAAACATATATGTATCTTACCACAGATGGTACTCCCCCGCAATCACGGCCTTCCCTTCGGGCACTTCCGTGAAATAAAAAAGACCGCCTCTGTTTCGGGCAGTCTTCTTAGACTCGGTTCGTGATCCTAAACGGCGCGGTTTACTTTGCCGGATCTGAGACAACGTGTGCAAACCTTGGCTCTTCTGACCACACCGCCGTCTTCGATTCTGACGGTCTGGATATTCGCGTTCCACTTTCTTCTCGTGTGTCTGTTCGAGTGGGATACGTTGTTTCCGGAAACCTGTCCTTTTCCGCAAATCTCGCACTTTCTTGACATCTGCCGCACCTCCCTTACAATAGATCTGCTGAGCGCCCGAACGCGCTCGAACAAATGACATTATAGCATAGCCCAAAGGCTGGCACAAGGATTTTTTTATCGCTGAAGCCGGAATTTCGGGGAACTTTTCAGTCCTGGTGCCACAGGACGATCTTCCCCGCCTGCCGGGTGGCGTTCATATCGATCAGTCTCTGGTTGCTGCTGCCCCGAAACTGCAGGGTCAGGTCCTTCCTGGCCTTGACGAAGGGACCGTCGATCAGAAGATCGGTCAGCTCCAGAAGCTCCGCCAGGGCAGGCTCCTCCTTCGCCCGCTCCTCCAGCTGTTCGAAGGTATAGCCGCTGAACAGGGTGATGTCCATCCCCCGCGCCTTCACAGCCTTTGCCAGAGCCGCAAAGCCCTCCGCCTGACAGGTCGGCTCCCCGCCGGAGAAGGTCACGCCTTTCAGCAGCGGGTTCTCATCGATGGCCGCGAGGATCCGCTGGATGCTGACCTGGGTTCCGCCGTTAAAATCATGGGTCTCCGGGTTGTGGCAATCCGGGCAGCGGTGAGGACAGCCCTGACAAAAGATCGCAAATCTGATGCCAGGGCCGTCCACAATACTCTCTCTCATGATCCCGGCGATTCTCAGTGTATCTGCCGTACTCATCGTGATTTCCTTTCGCTACAGCGTCTCCATCTGTCCGCCGAGACTGTGCTTCACCCGATCCTTCTCTTCGGCGGTCTTGGCGTCGTTCCACTTATCCATGGTGCCCACCAGGTAACCGGTGATCCGGCGAATCCGCTCGAATCCGATGTCTCCGTCACCCTCCACTCTGCCGCAGCACGGACACTGGTTGTCAATGATGCCGGTGTATCCGCAGCAGGGGTCCCGGTCCACCGGATGGTTGATGCTGCCGTAGCCGATGCCGCTTTCTTTCATGCAGCGAACGACCTGCTCGAAGGCTTCCAGGTTCTTGGTCGGATCTCCGTCCAGCTCGATGTAGCTGATGTGGCCCGCATTGGTCAGGGCGTGATACGGCGCTTCCCGCTTGATCTTCTCGAAGGCGTTGATGTTGAAGTAGACCGGAATATGGAAGGAGTTGGTGTAGTAATCCCGATCCGTAACTCCTTCGATGACGCCGTACTTCGCCCGGTCGATCCGCACGAACCGGCCGGAAAGGCCCTCCGCCGGCGTTGCCAGCAGCGTGTAGTTGAATCCGGTCCTGCGGCTCTCTTCGTCCATGAGCTTTCTCATGAATCCGATGATCTCAAGACCCAGGGTCTGCGCCTCATCCGTCTCACCCTGGTGCGCGCCGATCAGCGCCTTCAGCGCTTCTGCCAGACCGATGAATCCCACGGAAAGCGTTCCGTGCTTCAGGACTTCCCCGACCTCATCCTCTTCGCTCAGCTGATCCGAATCGATCCAGACACCCTGGCCCATCAGGAACGGATAGTTCTTCACCTTCTTCGCGGCCTGGATCCGGTAACGCTCCATCAGCTGATCCATGCACAGACGAACCTTGCGCTCCAGTTCCTCGAAGAACCATTCCACATCGCCGTGGGCCTTGATGGCGATCCTGGGCAGATTGATGGAGGTGAAGCTCAGGTTGCCCCGTCCGCCGACCACCTGCCGGGAAGGATCATGCACATTGCCGATGACTCTGGTACGGCATCCCATATAGGCGATCTCCGTGTTCGGGTCCCCTTCCTTGTAGTACTGCAGGTTGAAGGGCGCGTCGATGAAGGCGAAGTTCGGGAACAGACGCTTCGCCGAAACCTTCATCGCCAGCTTGAACATATCATAATTCGGATCCTCCGGATTGTAGTTGATGCCTTCCTTGACCTTGAAGATGCTCACCGGGAAGATGGCGGTCTCTCCATGTCCCAGACCTGCCTCGATGGACAGCAGGATGTTCTTGATGACCATCCGGCCCTCCGGGCTCGTATCGGTGCCGAAGTTGATCGAAGAGAACGGCACCTGGGCGCCGGCTCTGGAATGCATCGTGTTCAGATTATGGATAAACGCCTCCATGGCCTGATAGGTGCTGCGGTCAACCTCCTGCAGCGCATAGGTCGTGGATTTCTTCTGGAGACGGTCGATGAATTTCTCGTCGATGATCTTCTTCAGAAGCTCGCGTTCTTTTTCTTTGTATCCGTTGTCATCGGCGATGATCGGATAAATGTCTTCCTCCTCCATGATCTGGGCGCCGATTTCCTTCATCCTCTCGACCCCGTCCTCGATGTCAAAGAGCAGGTTCAGCATCTTGCCCATGTTGGTCCAGTAGAGCTTGCGGTAGGTCTTGCGGATGCCATTGGACATGCCGTAGTCGAAGTCCGGAATGCTCTGTCCGCCGTGCTGATCGTTCTGGTTGGACTGGATCGCGATGCAGGCCAGGGCGGAATAGCTCTGGATGTCGTTGGGTTCTCTCAGATGTCCGTGGCCGGTAGAGAATCCGTCCTTGAACAGCTTCTCGATATCGATCTGACAGCAGGTGGTCGTCAGGGTCAGGAAGTCCAGATCATGGATATGGATGTCCCCTTCCTTATGCGCCTTGGAATGCTCCGGCTTCAGGACGAACATCTCATCGAAGATCTTCGCGCCCTCGGAGCCGTACTTCAGCATGGTCCCCATGGCGGTATCTCCGTCGATGTTGGCGTTCTCCCGCTTCGTGTCGTTGTCCTTGGCCTCCTTAAAGGTGAGGTCCTCGTAGATCTTCATCAAACGGGTATTCATCTCCCGGACCCGGGTACGCTCCGCCCGGTAGAGGATGAATTCCTTCGCCGTTCTCGCGTGACCGTTCTCGATCAGTACCTTCTCCACCACGTCCTGGATCTGTTCTACCGTCGGCGTGTCATTATGACAAACCTCCACCAGATAGAGCTCCACCTGTCTCGAAAGATAATTCGCTGTATCCCGGTCACTTCCTCCCAGGACCTCCGCAGCCTTGTAGATCGCATCCGAAATCTTGGAGATATCGAAATCTACCGTGCGCCCGTCTCTTTTGATGATCTGTTTGATTCCTTCCATAACCTTCTTCTCCCCTGTATTTATGATTGTATGGTCCGCCGGCAGGCAGACTATATCTTGTGGTCTATCTCGCGTGCAAGGTCAATTATACACCAAATGGGCGCCCCGTCAATACAAAAAAAAGAAAAACCCGGCATTTTCTCCGGGTTTCCCAAACCACGTATTATGTTTACTTGTTGAAAAACTCGGAACGAAGCATGGACATCAGATTCAGATCGTAATAACGGCCATTCTTCTTGGTGGCATTCCGGGCAATTCCCTCAGCCTTGAACCCCAGTTTCTCATACAGGTTCTGCGCGTTCTTGTTGCCGGTGTAGTAATCCAGGGATACCCTCTCCATGTGCATAAAGGTGAAAAAGTAGGCCAGCAGCAGCCGCATGATCTCCTCTCCGAGGCCCTTGCCCCGCAGTTCCTTTTCGCCGATGTAGAGTTTGGTAACGTCCAGCGAGTCGCTGTGACGGTCGATCCTGGTGACCAGGATCCGTCCGATGGGCTGATCCGTTCTCTTATCGACGATGGTCAGATCCATCTTCGTATCATCGTTCTTATCACGGATCGCTTCATTGACTACATCCTCATAGGAACGATCCTCATCAAAGGAGAGGTAGGCCGTTACTTCCGGATCCTTTTCCCATTCCGCGAAGTATTCGTAGTCCCGGAACTTAACCTCCCGAATAAGGATGTTCTGATTTTCTGTGATGCGGTCCATCTTTTTCACACTCCCTGCATACTTCTGTGTTAAAATAGTGGTGTGTCAGGGAATCCCTGACTATTATCATTATATTCGCTCAGGAACTGTTTTACAATGGGAGAAATATAGATTATGCGACGCTTTTTCTCAGTTTTTATCTGTATTGTGCTTCTGATCGGCGTTTTTTTATGCGGCTGCAGCGAGAAGCAGATCGACCGCGGCAAGGAACTGAAACGGGCCATGGATACCTGCGACAGCAAATGGTCTCAGACCTTCCCCAAGGGCACCGCCGATTTCAGCCAGATCGCCGATTACATCGCCGGCTGGGGCGGGAATGCCGGCCTCGATATCACTAAGACGGCAGACCACTATATCGTACTGACTAATCCGGCAACCAAGGGAATGAAGAAGTCCCCCTCGGTGACCATGTCTGTCTCCGTCGATCCGGAGAAGCTGCGCAGCGATGTCCCCCTGCTCTCCCTCGGTATGACCAGCCTGCTGGGTCCTCTTCAGCACGGACGCCTCCGGCTCATCGTAACCGACAGCACGGATCTTGCCTATCCCGGCGCGGAGGAGCTGGATTCCAAATATCTGAAATGCGACCATTTCATCCAGCTGGACACCGCCGGCTCCGACAAGATCTATACGGCAGGTCCCATGAACTGCACCGGAACGCTTACCTGCAGCGTGAAGCGAAGAGCGCCCCAGTACGGAAATGCCTTCCGCATCGCGATCCATATCCCGGAACAGATTGACCCCTATGCCTTTGAACAGGGGCAGTCGCTTCCGAGCCCCGTGAATGTCGTGGGAGACCTTCTGGCATCCGCCAAAAGCTCCGGCCGTCTGTTTGAGATTGCTTCCTTCACCGCGAAGGAAAACGGCGCCTTCCTCCCATCCGACGCGGAGGCGGTGGTTGTCATCGATGATAACAATGTGGAGAGTTTCCAGAAGCGGTTCGATAAGTCCTATGAGAGCTTTCAGGACCGGTTTGCGGATCTGGATCTGAAATCCGTGCAGGCCGATACCGGTAAACCTGCTTTCACCTACACCATGGAACCGGTGGAGCTTCCTTCCAGGGTCCTCCAGCAGAAGGCCAGCGACAATATCATCTCTTTAATGTATACGCTGCAGACCGGGATCCATCTGCAGGATGAGGCTTCGGGAGAAGTTTCGGCAGCATCCTATATACGCTCCATATCAACCAAAGGCGGCAGATTCCGCCTCACGGTGGATATGCGCAGCCGGGATTCCGCCTCCATGGAGGAGATGTCCGGAAACTATCTGATCACCTCGGGGCTGTGCGATGTGGATTATGAAAACACCAGTCCTTCCCGCCTCTGGACCTGCAAGAAGGACAGCAGCCTGGCGGCCTGGTTCATCGCCTCCGTCGATGCGGATGATGCCGATACGACGTACATGCACGCTTCCGAGTGCGATGTGTTCTACCGCAAGGCCAAAAGTCTCGATATCATTTCCTACCGCTTCGATAAAAACCATCGCGGCGATGCCATGGAAAACCTTCTATCGTATATGACCAGCCTTTCCGCCGGTGACTGAGTCTGCGCCGGCCGCTTCACTTCACGGCATAGCAAAGCTGCTGCGAAACCCGCAGCAGCTGTTTTATTATCGGTTCTTTTTATTCTTTCTTATTCTTCGATCTTATTCTTCGATCCGCATGATATTGGCGCCCAGACCCCGCAGCTTTTCGGCGAAGTTCTCGTATCCCCGGTCAATATGGTAGATCTGAGAGACCTCGGTCGTTCCTTCGGCCACCAGCCCCGCCAGCACCACGGATGCGCCGGCCCGCAGGTCCGTCGCGACGACCTGCGCTCCCTGCAGCTGTTTGCCCCCGGGAATGATGGCTGCCTTGCCTTCCGTCTTGATGTTGGCTCCCATGCGGTTGAACTCTCCCACGTGCATGAAGCGGTTCTCGAAGACCGTTTCGATGACGACACTGGGACCTCTGGCCACGGTCAGCAGCGCCATGAACGGCGACTGCATATCCGTGGGAAATCCCGGATACGGCAGTGTCTTGATGTCCGTTGACACGATGGGCTTCTGATCCGCGCTGACCAGTACGCCTTCCTCCGTCATGGCGATCTCGACATTGCACTCCCTAAGCTTTGCGATGACGGCCTTCAGGTGATTCGGAACCATGTTCCGGATCAGAACACGGCCTCCGGTGATGGCCGCAGCGATCATAAAGGTCCCGGCCTCGATCCGGTCCGGGATCACGTGATGGGACACGCCGCGGAACTGCTGCACGCCTTCGATCTTGATGGTGTCCGTTCCCGCTCCCTTGATCCTGGCTCCCATTTTATTCAGGAAGTTTGCCAGATCGACGATTTCGGGCTCCTGCGCGGCGTTTTCGAGGATGGTCGTTCCCTCCGCCAAAGACGCCGCCATAATGATCACTTCGGTTGCTCCTACGCTGGGGAAGTCCAGGTAAATATCGTTTCCGTGCAGGCCTTCCGCTCTCGCATCAACGATGCCCCGGGAAAGCTGCTCTTCATCGATGACCGCGCCCAGGGCCCGCAGCCCCTTGAGGTGCAGTTCGATCGGGCGTTCTCCGATGGCGCATCCCCCGGGCAGATGGATCAGAGCCCGGCCGGTTCTGACCAGCAGCGCTCCCAGCACAAGAATCGAAGCCCGCATCATCTTGACCAGATCATACGGCGCCTCATAATGGAGCTCCCCGGAGGCGTTCACTTCGACCCGATTGTTCTCGAAATCGGTGTTCACCGCTGCGCCCAGGCTTTCGAGAAGCCTGCACATGACGTCAACGTCTCTCAGCGCCGGTGCATCTTTTATAACACAGTCTTCCTTCGAAAGGAGTGTCGCTGCCAGAATCGGCAGAACCGCATTCTTTGAACCGCTGATCGTGACTTCTCCCTCCAGCGGTCCGCTTTTTTGTACTAAAAATTTTGCCAAGCTACTATCCCTCCAGAAATGTGTACGAAACAGATGCCAATCCGGTTTCGGTTACAGCTGCTGGAGTTCCTTGATGCAGTTGGCGCAGACGTTCTTACCGTGTACCTTCTGGATCCCATCGGAATTGCCGCAGAAAATGCACGCCGGCAGATATTTCTTCAGCATGATCGATTCTCCGTCCACATAAATTTCGAGAGGATCTCTGATCTCAATGTTCAGGGTGCGTCTCAGTTCGATCGGCAGTACGATTCTGCCGAGTTCATCTACTTTTCTAACGATGCCGGTTGCTTTCATCTCTGGTCTCCTTTCAGGTTCTATTTCTTAGAGCGGGCAGCTTTTTTTTCTCGTTTTTTAGCAGCTCTGGTTTCGGTGTCGGATCCTTCGCTGAACAGGCCCTTCAGTGAGGCAGCGGATTTCGCTACGCTGGACACGGTCCCGATGAAGGAACCGCCGGACATGGCCCCGGAAAGCTCAGATGCGGCCACCGAAACATTGTCCACGATCCCGTCCAGATCCTGACTGCGGGAAGCGGCAAGCTCGGAAATCTTCTCAACATCCTCCAGAACTTTATTGGTGCGCTCGATTGTGACGAGGAGTTTCCGCAGCAGCATGATCCCGTACACGATCAGAATCACGAGCGCAATCAATACCAATACTATGAAGAAAGTTTTGATGTCAATTGTCACGTCCATATCACACCTCCCAGAATTATCTCTTATTATTACACAAAATGGAAATATTTACAACGTTTTTTTAACATTTCTTTACAAAACTGTGTAGAATTCACTCGATCAGTGGACGTAAATCGGATTATCGTATACTAATTCTTTACCCCCGCCGGCGCTGCACTGCAGCAGAACGATGTTGGGCGGCTGCCCCTGACGGGGGTGTACGAACTGGATCCGCTTCGGTTCCAGACGGTATTTCCGGCAGTAATAGAAGATATCCACCAATCTGGAGGGCCGGTGCACCATGCAGAAGCTCCCCCTGCCCCGGAGAAGCCACGCCGCTGCTGCGATAAAATCCTCCAGCTCCGCGGTCGTTTCCTGCCTTGCGGACTGCCGCGCGTTCCTACTGGCGGGAGGCCCCCCGCCCCGCGGCACATAGGGAGGATTGGATACCACCAGATCCGCACTGGCATGAAGGTGAGGGAAACGTTCCTTAAGGCAGAGAATATCGCTGCAGACAAAGGACACCCGCTCCGTCAGCTGATTCAGCTGCACGCTTCGCTGCGCCAGGTGTACCGCATCTTTCTGAAACTCAATCCCGGTGATCTGCAGCTTCGGGTCCTGTCCCGCGAGCATCAGCGAAACGGCTCCGTTCCCGCTTCCAAGCTCCACGGCCTTCTCCGCCCCCGGACAGCACCGGCGGGCAAAGGACATCAGCAGCACCGCGTCCGTTCCGTACCGAAACCCTTCGGTTTCCTGTATCAGGCGAATTCCGCCAAACCCCGTATCATCGATCGTCTCCATGCTGTGCTCCCGGTCAGATCAATCCTTCATCAGCTGCTCGATTTCTTTTTTTGTTTCGCTGTCCATCTGATCCAGGTCGGATCCGCTGCCGCCCTTGCCGCGGCCCTTTCCCTTCTTGGGAGGGTTCTTCTTTCCCTGACGGCGGATCTCATCCTTGTCATAGATATAAAACTCTGTGCTGAGCTTTTCTTCGTTATCGTTGTCGGCAGATGCTTCCTCCAGGATCAGCCTCGTCCGCACCGTGGACTCCAGAATATTCGTATCCACGACCACCGCCCGGCCGTCCGGCGTCTTCACGCGCTCTCCGGTATTCGGCATGCCCTTCTTGAGCTTCGAGTAAAGATCATTCTCATACTTCAGGCAGCACATGAGTCTTCCGCAGATGCCGGAGATCTTGGTGGGATTCAGGGACAGATTCTGCACCTTCGCCATCTTGATCGATACCGGCTCGAACTCCCGAAGCCAGGTATGGCAGCACAGGCCCCTGCCGCAGCTTCCGACGCCTCCCAGCATCTTCGCCTCGTCCCGGACTCCGATCTGCCGCAGCTCGATCCTCATGCGGAACACGGCGGCCAGATCCTTTACCAGTTCTCTGAAGTCCACCCGGCCGTCCGCCGTAAAATAGAAAACGACCTTGCTGTTATCAAAGGTATATTCCACGTCCACCAGCTTCATTTCCAGCTTGTGCGCGTCGATCTTCTCCTGGCACAGCTGCATGGCCCGGCTGCGCTTCTCCAGATTTTGCAGATGCTTCTGCCCATCCGCTTCGGTGGCGATGCGCACGATGTCCTTGAGGGGAGAGACGATCTCCTCCTCCGATACCTGCCGGTTACCCATGGCTACCGTTCCGTACTCCAGCCCTCTGGCCGTCTCGACGATCACATGATCGCCCCGTTCCAGCTGCATGGTACCCGGACCGAAAAAGTAAACCTTCCCGGCATTCTTGAATTTCACACCAACTACATCTACCATTTCTATCCTCCAACACTAAGTATAAATCTCTTCAGTACATAGGCGGGCGTCATCCCCTGGGTGAGCTGTCTGCGGGCATCCTCCAGGGCATAGACGCAGTTTCCGATCTCCTCCGCGGAATACGGCACGCCGTTTCCGTCCCGGGAAAGGATCAGCTCCCGGCAGCGTTCCTGCATCCCGTCAATCAGGCGGATCGCCTCCTGACGGTCTCTGCCGACCTCCCCCAGCGTTTTTCTGATCCGGTAGAACGGACTTCCGTCCAGCAGTCCGCGGAGCACTTCATTCGCCCGGCGGCTGATCTCTTCCTCCCGGACCTCCCGGGACCCCTCCAGCCGGTATTTGATGCAGCGGGACCGTATGGTCGCCAGCAGCTGCTCCGAGTTTTCGGAAAGCAGCATCAGCACCGCATCCCCCGGCGGTTCCTCCAGCGTTTTGAGCAGACAGTTCTGCGCCTCCTCGGTCATCCGGTCGCTCTCCTCGATGATGACGATATACCTGGGTCCGTTGGGTTTGATGCTGATCTGCGCCTGCATCTGTTTGATTTGCTCGATTCCCAGGCTCTGCCTGGTCTTCAGCCTCTGCAGACAGATCAGATCCTCATGGTTATCGTGATCGATCTTATCACAGACCGCGCAGCTGCCGCAGTGATCTCCTCTGCGCTGCGGGCACAGGATCCCCTTGGCGAAGGCTCTCGCAAAGGCTGGTTTGTCCATGTGCTCCGGTCCTTCGATAATATAGGCATGGGAGACCCGTCCTTCTTCTATGCTGTTTTCGATTCGACTGAGCAGCTGCTCATTTTCTGTTCCCGCCTGAAACTGCATGGATCCTGTTCATGACCTCCGCACGTATCGTCTGTTCTATTTCCTCGATCGTTCCGGCTGCGTCCACCGTGACGATCCGTTCCGGATAAATCCGCGCCAGAGCTTCGTATCCTTCATAGACCCGCCGATGAAACTGTTCGGACTCCGACTCGATCCGGTCCTGCTCCCGGGTCCCGATCCTCTGCCGGCCGGTCTCCGGAGCTACCCTGAGATAGATCGTCACATCCGGCATGCATCCGCGCACCGCGTACTGATTGACCTGCAGGACCGCCTCTCCCAGATTTCTCCCGTAGGCCTGATAGGCCAGGGAAGAATCCAGAAACCGGTCGCAGATCACGATGGTTCCGGCCTGCAGCGCCGGCTGAATCACCTCTGCCACCAGCTGCGCCCTTGCCGCGGCGTACAGCATCAGTTCCGTCTGCGGTTCCATCTCGCCGTTCTGCGGATCCAGCAGGATCCCGCGTATTTTCTCACTGATCTGCGTTCCTCCCGGTTCCCTTGTCAGGAGGACATCGCACCCCTGCTCCTGCAGATATTCCTTCAGCAGATGAATCTGCGTGGATTTCCCCGCTCCGTCTCCGCCTTCAAATGTAACAAAAAAACCCTTATTCATTGCACATCGTTATTGTCTGTTCTCGATAATCTTCGTTTTCTGGAGCGTTCTCTCTGCCGGCGTTTCTGTCTTCTGGTCGGCTTCTGCTCCGATCTGGGCTGCTTCTTCCCCTGCTCCTGAATCTTCGACTTAATTTCCTCGGTATTCAGGACGACAGTCTTTCTTGAAAAGAGGCCCTTTGGTTTCGGTTTTGTCTCCGCAGCCGGAGCCGGTTTTGACTCCGCTGCCGGAGCCGGTGCTGACTTCGTCGGCGCTTGCGGTGTCTGGACAATGGTCATACGCTGTCTCGGCGTAATCCTTCTTCCCGTCCCGGACCTGTCCTTAGATGTTTTCTCCGGCTCTCGGTTAACCTCCGAGAAGGGAACCCGCTCCGAGCGTCTTTGCTGCACCGGAGTGCGGGGGACAAATCCAATATTCGGTGCCGCCGGCTTCGGCTCCTGCGGAGGCGGTTCTTCTTTTTTCTTTCGCTTTTCTTTTTTTATCTCATCGGCTTTCTTTTTTTGCCTTCTGCTGCGAAGCGCACGTACAGAGACTTCCTGTGCATCGGAAGGTTTTCGCACCTGTTTCGGTTTCTGAGCGGAAAGTCTCGAAATCAAAAAACGCATCAAAAGTGCCACCGGAATCATCAGGAGCAATATGAAAATGATCTCGAAAACCTTCATTCATTTTCCTCTCTGCAAGCAATACTCATACATAATATATTATATCACAAAGGGAGCGGTTATATCCGCTCCCTTCTCGATTTTGATAAAAAAATAAGCGGCAACGTCCTGCTTTCCCAGGCGGTCTCCCGCCAAGTATCATCAGCGCTAAGGAGCTTAACTTCTGTGTTCGGTATGGGAACAGGTGTGGCCTCCCCGCTATAGTCACCGCATATTTTGTTGTCTTGAAGGTTTGCACCCTCAAAACTGAATAAAACTGCTTTCGCTTCCTCCGTTTAACCAGCTTTGGTCAAGTTGTCGACCTATTAGTATCGGTCAGCTTCATACATTACTGCACTTACACCTCCGACCTATCAACGTGATAGTCTCTCACGGGTCTTACCCAAAAGGGAGGAGATCTTGTCTTGTGGGGGGCTTCGTACTTAGATGCTTTCAGCACTTATCCCTTCCGTACGTGGCTACTCAGCTATGCCCTTGGCAGAACAACTGATGCACCAGAGGTACGTCCATCCTGGTCCTCTCGTACTAAGAACAGCTCCACTCAAATCTCCAACGCCCCCAGCGGATAGGGACCGAACGGTCTCACGACGGTCTGAACCCAGATCGCGGACCTCTTTAAAG